>CALAIW010000023.1 GCA_937922705.1 uncultured bacterium
GGTATGAGCGTAGAAAGCAGCAGGGGTGGCGTCATTCAGGGCAACGTTGGTGACAATGCCAACTCGGAAACCCCTCTTTTTGGCCTTTTCTGCTATGGTCTCAAGAGGACGGCCCGAAGCGTCTTGCGCCAGGACCCCCTCTTTGACCTTGACGCCGCAGGCAATGCTTGTCGCAGAAGAGGCTGAGTCAGGTATTTTGCCATCTCGGGTTTGTGTCCCAAGGAAAACGTGGACTGGAAACTCAGAAAAGGAAGAGTGTTGTGTCATCTCGGTAAAAAGGTCAATAAGTTCCTGTCCTAGCCCATCCCCGATAAAGAGGAAGACGTACCGAGGAGAAGGGAACGACGGGACTACCCAGAGAAGAATGAGAAAAAGGGCAAGGAAAACGCGCCGCATCACAGTCGGGTAGCTACTTTTTCTCCTCGATCGAGGCGAGAAATAGCCTCTTTTTCGTCCTCACTAAGGGAGAAATCAAAGATTTCGAGGTTTTCCCTCTGGTGCTTTGGATCCTTTGCTTTAGGAATGGCTACAACCATGTCCTGCTCAATGAGCCAGCGAAGCACAACCTGGGAAACGGTTTTTCCATACTTTTCCGCGATACTACAAAGCAGAGGGTCTTGCGAGAGCCTTCCGCGGGCAAGGGGAGAGTAAGCGGTAAGAATGACTTTGTGTTTCTGACAGTACTCAAGAAGGGGCTTTTGGGAGAGGTAAGGGTGGTACTCTACCTGATCGGTGAGGATGGGGAAGGGTGCTATGTTTCGAGCTTTATCAAGAAGGTCAACATCGAAGTTACTCACTCCAACAAAGCGGACTTTGCCTTCCTTTTGGAGCTTTTCCATGGCGCTAAGGCTTTCCTCGAGGGGAACGGCTTCATTTGGCCAGTGAATAAGGTAAAGATCTATGTAATCAGTCCCAAGCTTTCGAAGACTCTCCTCGCAAGAGCGGATGAGGTCCTGAAAGTGAAGGTGGGTGTACCAAACCTTAGTGGTGAGAAACACCACGTCTCTAGGAACTCCAGAGTCTTTTACAGCCTTTCCAACCTCTCTTTCGTTGTCGTAGAATTCAGCAGTATCAATGTGGCGGTACCCTAAGGATAAAGCACTGAGAACCGCTTGGTATCCTTCTTCACCCCGCAGGTCCCATGTTCCAAGTCCAATGGCTGGAACCCTTGCCCCGTGAAGTTCTATAACCTTCATGACCTCACCCCCCTCGGGTTTCTCCACCTATTGTACCTCATTTTTTTTCGTCGGGGACTTTTCGGATGTAACCTTTCTGTGGTTTCGAGGGAGGTTTTCTCTTCTTTCTTCAAGAATGTAGGCAATGATATCCTGGTAGCTTTTGCGGTCCTTCTGGTTTCCCTGGATTTTGAGCGCCATTCTGCTTCCTCCTTTCTTCCATTCCTATTGTTCGGCACAAAAGTGTGAAAATTTAGGGTCTTGGGGAATAGGATTGTAGAATTCCTGGTTTTTTATCAAAAATAAGTACGAAAGGGGGTTGTATGTATGGCAAAAATCCCTCACAAAATGACCCAGGCAAACATGGAAAACGCATATGCTGGGGAATCCCAGGCACACATGCGGTACCTTATCTTTGCTGAAGTAGCAGAAAAAGAGGGAAGGCCAAATATTGCTCGCCTTTTCCGGGCTATAGCGTACGCAGAGCAGGTTCACGCTACAAACCACTACCGCGCTTTAGGTAACATAAACGATACGGTGGCAAATCTTGACATGGCTATCGCTGGGGAAACCTTTGAGGTTGAGGAGATGTACCCGGTGTACAATGAAGTGGCAAAATTCCAGGGCGAGAAGGAATCGGTGCAAAGTACCCATTATGCTCTTGAAGCAGAGAAAATCCACGCTCAGATGTACCAGAGGGCTAAGGAAGCCGCCCTGCAGGGAAAGGACCTTGAGCTTGGGGTGGTTTCGATATGCCCAGTGTGTGGCTACACGGTGGAGGGTGAGGTTCCGGACTTCTGTCCTATTTGTGGGACTCCAAAGCAATCGTTTAAGAGTTTTTGAGGAGGTGCCTATGGCTTTTGCTGACCTTTTTCAATCGGCAGATTGGAAGCAGGAAAAGCATGTTCCGGTTATCGAAGGACCAGAGACAGTGAAAAAGGGAGAGGTTGCTCTCTTTCAGGTAACGGTGGGAAAGGAGATTCCTCACCCCAATACGACGGAACACCACATTCGCTGGATTGCCCTCTATTTTGCCCCCGAGGGAGAGAAATTCCCTTACGAACTTGGAAAAGTAGAATTTACGGCCCACGGTGAGAGTGTTGCTGGAGCAAATCAGGGTCCTGTGTATACCCAGCCCTATGCTACCTTTGCGGTGAAACTGGACCGTTCTGGAGTGCTCTATGCCGCATCGTACTGTAACATCCATGGTCTGTGGAGGAATGAAAAGTCCGTTACGGTCACATGAAGGAAGCCCCCGGATATCCGGGGGCTTTGAAGGCGTAGGGCCAATGCATGGTGACCACCATCGCGGCGCAAGTGCTTCGGTACTCCTGGTGAGCATTCTTCTGAATCTTGGTATTTTCCTCCTTGAGGTTTTGGGAGGAATCCTCTCCGGAAGCCTTGCTCTTCTCTCTGATGCCTTTCATAACCTCACGGATACCTTGTCTCTTTTTATGGCTTTTTGGGCCATTCGCCTAGCCCAGCGAGGTCAGACCCCCAGAAGGACATATGGGTACCAGAGAGCCGAGGTTTTAGCTGCTTTTGTCAACGCGCTTTTTCTTTTTGGTGTGAGTGCATATCTTGTGCGTGAGGCTCTGGAGCGCCTTTTGCGCCCTGCACCTCTTGAGCTTGGTACGGCCCTTGTTGTAGCTTTATTCGGGCTTTTAGGAAATCTTGCCTCGGTAATCCTCCTTTTTCCTTCGTCGCGTAAAAGTCTTGGCGTCCGAAGTGCCTTTCTTCATCTTCTTTCTGATACCCTCTCGTCATGTGTCGTAGTCTTGGGAATTGTAGTGGCGCGATTTTCCGGTTTTACTGTCTTTGATTCGCTTCTTGGTCTTGGCATTGCAGCCTTTATTCTGCGCGAGACGGTTCCCCTTTTCCAAGAGACAGTTCGCATCCTCATGCAGGGAGCTCCCCTCCATCTGAGGCCAGAGCGTATCAAAGAACGCTTGGAAGGTATCCCGGGGGTGGAAAATATCCATCACCTCCATCTTTGGTCGCTGAATGAACACGAGCACTATGCAGAATTGCATGTGGTAGCACAATGTGCGACCCTTGAAGAGGGAGACACCCTTCGCGAAAACATTGCTGCAGTACTCCGCCAGGAATTTGGTATTCACCACAGTACCATTCAGCTTGAATGTCGAGCCTGTGACGATCAGAATCTCATTGTGCAGGAGTGATTCTGTCCTTTGGGTTTTGGTGCCCTCCTTTTGTCTTCTTGTGCCCTTTTTCTGGACGCTTCCCGTCAAGGGAGTTTTTTGGGTATACTAAAGGGCAAAAAACAGGAAAGGGGATGAACCATGGGAAAGGGAGACCATCGCACACGCCGGGGAAAAATCTTCATGGGAACGTACGGAAAGTCGCGACCACGAAAAAAGAAAAAGAAGGAAAAAGCATCGGCATAAAGTGGTATAATGAGGACATCCTGTACAAGAAAGGGAGTGGGAAGGTGCTTCTTCGAGGAGTTCTTGTGGGGATTCTTTTGGTTTCTGCGGTTTTCGGGCTTTGGGGATGTGGTCCAAGTGGTGGAGGACCAGGGGTATCTCCTTCCCCTTCCCCTGGAAAAACCCAGGCTCCGCAGATTCTTTCAGTGACGGTTGGAACAAGGGAGCTGACTAGTGGTGATGCAGTACAGACAGGACAAAACGTTGTCTTCAGCGGTCAGGGTCCAGCAAGCGTGCAGATTCGGGTGTACCTTGGAGGAAACCTTATTGGAACAACTACAACTGGTGTAGCAGGAGACTTTACTTTCACCTGGAACTCAGGAACCACGGAAGGGACGTTCACTCTTGAATTCCGGGCAAAAGATCCAGCCCTTCCAGAAAGCGACCCTGTACCCTTCACTCTGGTTGTCGACGGGACAGGACCATCCCTTGCAGGCATTGTTGCCAGAGCCGATGCTCCGTTGGGAACACCCCCGCAGGTTGTCGTTACTTTTAGCGAACCCATCGTGGTAAGCGATATGACCCTTTTTACTCTTCCTGCCGGTTTCTGGACTGTTAGTGTGGGCGGAACGTCGGTTTTTAACCCTACGAATATTCAGCTTGGTCCTGACAAAAAGACGGTAACTATAACGGGAAATGCTCTGAGTGACCAACTTGTCGCTGGAGACCTTGTTACGGTTATCTTTGTACCTGCTCTTCCTCTTACGGTAACCGATGCGGCCGGGAATCCTTGTGTTACTCCCTCGATGATTACTGGTACCGTATCACCGTAACCTTAAAGGGGAGGGAATATCCCTCCCCTTCTTCAGTTCCTGCAAACACAGTGTACAATCTTGGGAGAAAGGCTCCGCAAGGAGCATAGGTAACTCGTTGAAGCACGTTATGCGATTGCCCTTTTGTTGCCAGTTGTACCCAGGGAGAAAGAGTCGTGAAAAGGGATAAGCAGTGGAGGCAGGAAGTACTTGCAGGTTTGGTAATGTTTTTTGGGGTTTTTCCTCTCCTCTGTGCACAGAAGAACCCCGTGTTTTTTCTTGCTGCTTCCTTGGGAACGCTCATGGTAGGCTTTTTTGGTGACCTCCCCTTTGTGGTGCTTCCGTACCTACCTCTTGGCGTGTTTTTTTCTTTTCTCTCTGAGGAGCTGCATCTTCCTCTTCGGGTTGCTCTGGGGACGTTTTTTCTTGGGGGTAGTCTGGCTTTCCTTGTCTTCCTCTGGCCAGGCTGGAACCGCCTCTTTCGCGCGTTTCCGGTAAATCTTCGTTTTACCTTTTCAGGAAGCCTTGGATTGCTCCTTCTTGTGCGGGGTCTCCTTGAAGGGCGTCTTCTCGTTAGTGGTACGTCTGGGTGGCTTGAACCTGGGGATTTCCTGCATCCTCGGGCTCTGGCGGTACTTTTGGGAATTCTCGTCGCCTTTGTGCTTTTTGGTATTCGTTTGAAGGGAGCAGCGCTTTTTGGAATCCTTGTAACCCTTCTCTTTGCCTATGCAAAAGGTCTCTGGTCTTTTGAGGAGACAATGGGGGAGAGTTTTCACCTTTCCCTTTCTCCAATTGATATTTCTGGGGTTTTCGAATACGGCATTTTTGGTGCTGCGTGTACTGTAGCCCTTTTTGCCTTTTTTGAGACTTTAGGGCTTCTTGGAGGTTTGCTCACCCGGTTGAACGAGGACTTTGCAAGGTTTCGCCGAGGACTCTGCTTTGGAGTCTTAAGCACAATTCCTGGTTTGCTCTTTGGGGTTCCTGGGCTTCTTCCTGCACCAGAGAGTGCTTTGGCCCTTGGGGAACGAGGAAAGAGAGGCCTTGCAGGAGTGGTATGTGGGGGGTGCCTCTTGGCTTCCTTCTTTTTCCTTCGATATTTTCCACCTCTTCCAGCTTTTGTGGCTGTTCCTGCTCTTTGCGTTGGGGGCTTTTCCGTGGCAGAATCCCTAAGCCGTGTTGAGTTTAAGGACGCCCTTGAGGGTATTCCTGCGTTTTGTGCTCTTGGAGTAACGGTTGCTACCTTGTCGCTTGCTGAGGGTTGTGCTCTTGGAATTTTGACCTATACGGCTCTTTCTCTTATTCTCCGAAGGGGGAAATCTTTGCATCCCGCTTTCTATCTTTTCTCTGTTTTCGCCTGCATTTTTTTCGTCATTCGGTGACAGAGTGTATTGCAAAAGGGGGATAACCTTACTATACTTCATGCAGACCTCATAAAGGGGTACTTTACGTGAAGAACCGGGTGATTGTGCGTACATGGGGAGATTGCGGGTTCTTGAAAGACAATTGTTTCCGCTTGGTGAGGAACAGATTTTCGAGCTTGTTTCGCAATTCGGTACTCCTCTTTTGGTTCTTTTGCGGGAACGCATTATAGCAAATTACCGTGCCTTTCAGCGTTTCCTTCCGGGAGTTGAGGTATTCTATGCGGTAAAGGCTAATCCTCATCCTCTGGTGGTTGGGCTTCTGGCTTCTTTGGGGTCTTCGTTTGATGTAGCTTCAAAGCAAGAAATTGCTCTTGTGGCAAGCTTTGGTGTTTCGCCGGAGCGAATGATTTTTGCGAACACTATCAAAAGGCGTGAAGGTATCCTGTATGCCCGGCAGGTTGGGGTTTCCCTAATGACCTATGACAATGAGGAAGAGCTCAAAAAAATTGCCCGTTTTTATCCTGAAGCTCAACTTATCTTGCGCCTTAAGACTCCCTCGAATGGAAGCCGGATTGACCTTTCGTACAAGTTTGGTGCTGATCCTCAAGAGGCTCTGGAGCTTTTGCAGCGTGCCCAAGATATGGGGCTTCGTCCTGTCGGCCTAAGCTTCCATGTGGGTTCGCCCTGTCACAATCCGAAGACGTATGCGACAGCCTTACATATTGTGGAGGACGTTCTTGAAAAGGCTCAGGAACGTGGCCTTTTTCTCACTCTCATTGATATCGGTGGAGGTTTTCCGCTTCACACCTATGCTGTGGAAGGAGAAGGGAGTCTTGAAGCAGTGAGTGAGATTCTTCGCCCTCTTCTTGGAGCTTTCCTTTCTCGAGGGTTTCGAGTTCTTGCCGAACCAGGACGGAGCATTGTTGGGAATGCGGGGATTTTAATTACCAGGGTCATCGGAAAGGCCTGGCGTTCAGGAAAAATCTGGTACTATCTTGACGATGGACTGTATGGAACTTTTTCTGCCATTCCCTTTGATAAGGCGCATTTTTCCTTTTACGCGCTTAAGGAAAGCGATGGGGAGATTCCTGCAACCCTTGCTGGGCCAACCTGTGATTCTCTTGATGTTGTAGCTGAAGACGTTCTCCTCCCACCCCTTGAGGTTGATGACCTCATTGTGGTTCCTGATATTGGAGCCTATTCCTGGGCCTCAGCTACAAACTTCAACGGGTTCGATAAACCACAGGTAGTCATGGTATAATGGGACAGAGGAGGAAGCCATGCTTTACGTTGAACAGCTTCGGGTTGCAGTCGGTGATTCGCTGATTCTTGATGGTGTAGACCTTGAAATTGGAGAGGGTGAAGTTCACGTCCTCCTTGGCCCCAATGGTGCGGGGAAAACAACCCTTCTTATGGCTATTATGGGGATGCCTGGGTACCGTATCGTGGGGGGTCGAATTTTCTTCCAAGGTAAGGACATCACCTATCTTGACGTAGAGGAACGGGCACGCCTTGGTATCGGCATGGCCTTTCAAAAAGTCCCCACCATAAGTGGTATTACTCTGCGATCTCTTGGGCGTATCATCCTTGAGAAGCGAGGGATAGCCGACTCTCTTGAAGAAATTGCTGAACGGGTGAATTGTTTGTACCTCCTTGACCGGGATGTGGGCAAAGGGTTCTCTGGAGGGGAGATGAAACGAGCAGAGCTTTTCCAGCTCCTTTTGCAGCGCCCCCTTTTCTCTATGGTTGATGAGCCAGAGTCAGGAGTGGATCTCGATAGTATTGCTCTCGTGGGTCGAGCCCTTCGAGAACTCTTCGAGCGGGACCAGGTGCGCACCAAAAAGCGTGCTGGTTTGGTTATAACCCACACAGGGTATATTCTTGAGTACCTCAACGCCGATCAAGGCCATGTTCTTGTGAATGGTCGAATCGTGTGCAGTGGGAATCCCCGGGACCTTTTCGCTGACATCAGGGAAAAGGGATATGGGGAATGTGCGAGGTGTGAACGATGAAAATCCAGGAAGAATACTTTAGGGGTTTACGGGAAAAAGCGGAGAAAGCTCTAACCAAAAAGGCTTCCTTTGGTCCGGATATCGATCTCTCAGAGTTTTACCTCTGTTCTCCCCAGGAGCGGATTGGAGATATTCGGGAGGTAGGAGACAAGCTTAAGGAAGCGGCACTTTATGCTGGGGTAGAGCTTGAGAGTGAAAAAGCAGCTACCTACCTTCAGGTTGACCGCTCTGCGGTATATGAGAAGGTGCAAAAGGCCTTTGAGGGAAAGCTTGAAATTATGAGTTCTCGAAAAGCACTTGAGAAGTATCCGGAACTTATCGAGTACTGGTGGAGCCTTGTCCCAGTCGATGCTGACAAGTATACTGCCTTTGCCGAGCTCTGTCCTACGGAGGGGTACTTTATCCGGGTTTTCCCTCACGTTAAAGTTGATCTCCCGCTTCAAGCGTGTCTTCTTGTCTCTGAGACAGCACGAGTACAGAGTGTTCACAATGTCGTGATTCTTGAAGAGGGTGCCGAAATCAACCTCATTACAGGATGTGCCTCGGTTCGAGGGGCGGAAAGTGGCGTTCACATTGGAATAAGCGAATTCTACATCGGAAATAATGCTCGTCTCACTTTCACCATGGTGCACAACTGGGGTGAGTCGTTCCACGTACGCCCCCGAACGGTTGCAAAACTTGGTAAGAACGCCTTCTTTAGCAGTACCTATGTCCTTTTGAAGCCTCTCGCTTCTATTCAGGCCTTCCCCCAGGTTATCTTGGAGGGCGAGGAAGCGCAGGCAACATTTCAAAATATCGTTTTTGCCAAGGGGGATTCGTATATCGATCTTGGGTCGACACTCCTTCTCAAGAACAAGGGGTGTCGGGGAAGCTCTATCTCTCGGGTCTGTGCTATGGATGCAGCTCAAGTCTTTGCTCGGGGAAGACTTATAGCTTTCCATGACGATGTTCAGGCACATCTTGAATGCAAAGGGATTCTCTTTTCTGATAGGGCGCAGATTGTTTCCATTCCTGAACTTGAAGTGCATGGGGCTCCGAAGGCGCGTCTTTCGCACGAGGCTGCGGTGGGTCCTTTCGAAGAGGAAGCGGTAAATTACCTTAGAGCGCGGGGGTTGAAAAAGGAGGAGGCCCTTTCCCTTTTAACCCAAGGTTTTTTGAATCTCGATCTTCCTGGCTTGCCACAAGCACTGAGACAGTACATTGAGGAAATTATCCGGGTAACCTCCCGGGATGTACTATAGGGGTGCAGATGGTTGGCAGTTCAGGCCTATATCCTCATTCAGGTCCAAGCTGGAAAGGCTCAGGGAATTAAAAAAGAATTGAGTCAACTTCCCTACTTTCTTCGTGTGGATCGTATTATGGGACCATTTGACATTATCGCTCTTGTTGAGGTTGAAAGCAATCGAGAAATTGGGGAAGTTGTTCTCAAGGAGATTCATTCCATGAACGGAGTCAAAAGGACACTGACCTGTCCAGTCATTCCCTGAGACCATGAAACGAGGAAACCCTATTTCTCCTATAGAGGAAGAAATCCTCTCCTTCATAAACCGGTACTGCCAGGAGGTAGGGTACCCTCCCACAGTACGGGAAATCGGAAAGGCGGTTGGTCTGCATTCTTCTTGCAGTGTTCATTACCACCTTCGGAAACTTGAAGAAAAGGGTCTTATTAGACGCAAGCCCGCGAAGCCACGGGCTATTGAGCTTGTCTCAGTGAGCGAGGAGGGTGCTTCCTCAGAGAACGTTGTGTTTCTTCCTTTATTGCAAGGAGTGGTGCAGACCAAAGATGGGGTGCACTTAACCTTCACTCGTACTTTCTTCCCTTTCCCCAAGCACTTGATTGGTGATGGGGAGTATTTTGTTTTTTTAGTGCAGAATGGGACTTTCAGCCGCTGGCACATTCTTGAGGGAGATTACCTCCTTATTGAACGAGGAAACCGCTTCGAAGGAGAAGTTCTTCTTTTTCTTGTAAGCCAGGGGAGGGTATTTATTGAGCGAATGTCTTTTTGGGATGAGGAGGGGAAAGTGATGGGTGATGTTGTAGGAAGAGTCGCAGGAGTTTGGAGGAGACTCTAATGGTAGTTACACGGAAAATCCAGGTAGAAACTAAGGGACACACGGATATCGTTCCGCTTACCGAACAGGTGGTGGAAGTCCTTAAAGAGTCTGGGCTTTCTTCGGGTATTCTTTGTCTTTTCCTCCCGGGGACAACAGCAATCCTTACCACAACTGAGTTTGAGCCTGGTCTCGTGAAGGACATTAAGGATTTTTGGGAAAGGATTGCTCCAGTTACTCAATTCTACGAGCACAACGCTCGCTGGCAGGATGGTAATGGCTATGCTCATGTCCGTGCTCAGGTATCTGGTCCCTCTTTAGTTGTCCCCTTTGTGGAGGGAAAGCTGCTTCTTGGAACCTGGCAAGATATTGTTCTCGTTGATTTTGATAACCGTCCGCGCTTACGGACTATTGTTGTCCAAATTGTGGGGGAGTAACGGTGGGAGAGTCCTTTGTCTTTCGTCTGCCTCAGGAAATCTACTTTGGTCCGGGAGAGGGAAAGCGTGTTGGAGAGCACCTCAGGCGTTTTGGTAAACGACCTCTTGTGGTAGTTGGGAGGCGCTTTGCTCAAGAGTCAGGAATTCTTGATGAGGTACTTCATTCCCTCGCTTCTGCATCTTGCGAAGCGGTTGTTTTCAAGGGTGTCCCTCCTGAACCTACCCTTGAAGTTGTTGATGAGGGAGTAAAAATGGCGCGGGAAGCTTGCTGTGATAGCGTTGTAGCTTTAGGTGGCGGGAGTGTCCTTGACTGTGGGAAGGCTATTGCTGGTGTTGCTCCCAATGGAGAAAGCGTGGTTCCATATTTTGAAGGAGCACCGCTTCTGCACCCTCCCCTTCCCTGGATTGCCTTACCCACCACAGCAGGAACAGGGTCAGAAATGACCAATAATGCTGTTTTGACTGATGCCTCGCGAAAACTTAAAAAAAGCCTTCGCAGTCCTTCTCTTGTTGCTCGGGTAGCTCTCATTGACCCCACATATACCTATTCTCTTCCTCCGTACCATACGGCTGTAAGCGGTGTGGATGCTTTGGTACAGGCTATTGAGGCTTATACCAGTCCCCATGCGAATCCCATTACCGATGTCTTGGCCCGTGAAGCTATAGGTCTTCTTTGGGAATACCTGCCTCAAGCGGTTCGGGAAGGGAAGAACCCCTTTTTCCGGAAGCAGGTGGCAAAGGGGAGTATGTTCAGTGCCATGGCTTTTGCCAACGCTTCTTCTGGTCCATGCCATGGTCTTGCCCACATGATTGGCCCAGAGTTTGATATCCCCCATGGTGAAGCCTGTGGGATTCTTTTACCCCCGGTCATTCGCTTTAACGGT
This sequence comes from uncultured bacterium, assembly GCA_937922705.1. Classification (GTDB taxonomy): domain Bacteria; phylum Atribacterota; class Atribacteria; order Atribacterales; family Caldatribacteriaceae; genus Caldatribacterium; species Caldatribacterium caloriphilum. The sequence continues at coordinate 11,121 of CALAIW010000023.1, forward strand.
CAAGTTCTCGAGGAACGGTATCGGGATGTTGCCCGATGCATAGGTCTTGAAAAGAAAGAGGGACAGAGCTTTGCAGAAACACTTGCCTCAGCCTTTTTGGAGTTTGTAGCTCAGGTAGGCTTGCGAACAAGGCTCAGGGATTTTGGTGTGCTAAGGGAGGCTCTTACGAGGGTTGTGCGAGAGGACCGTATCGGACGTAGCATTCTTGAAAACCAACGTCCGATGCGTGTTGCAGACCTCGTCGCGCTTCTTGAAGAAGCCTGGTAGGAGGGAGAATATGGAAGTTGTTCATGAGAAAGATAAGGCATTCCGCGAGGGTGATTGGGGAATTAAGTACCTCTTTCGGGGTCCCAAACTTGACTGTGGTGTCGTGTACCTCAAGCCGGGGACGAATATGGGAGCACACTACCATAGGGAAGTTGAGGAAACGTTCTTTATCCTTGAAGGCAGGGGAATTCTCAAGCTCAACGACAAAGAGATTCCTGTAGAGGCGGGGATGGCTCTTCGGGTAGAACCTGGGGAACGTCATGACCTTTGTGCTCTTGATGTCCCCTTGCGAGGAATTTTTGTAAAAGTTCCGTATCTTCCGGAAGATAAAGTGTCGTGTTGAGCGAGCTCTATAAGCGTTTACAGAGTTGTTCTTTGTGTCCACGGCGGTGTGGAGTTGACCGGACTCGGGGGGAACGGGGATTCTGTGGCGGTGGCATGTTGCCCCGGGTAGCGAGTTTCCATCCTCATTTTGGGGAGGAGGACATTCTCAGTGGTTTTCGAGGCTCAGGAACTATTTTCTTCTCAGGATGCAATATGGCTTGCGTGTACTGCCAGAACTACACTATCAGCCATTTCCGCGAGGGGATGGAAATCACGGTGGAGGACCTTGCAGAGATTATGCTTACCCTCGAGAAAAGGGGCTGTCACAACATTAATCTTGTGACACCAACGCACTTCACTCCCCAGATTTTTGATGCCCTTGCTTTAGCTCGCAAGAGAGGCCTTTCTATTCCCCTTGTGTACAATACGAGTGGATATGAGGATATTGAAGTACTTCGGTCTCTTCGGGGTCTTGTGGACATTTACCTCCCAGATATGCGATACTCTCTTGAGGAGAGTGCCATACGGTATTCCCAGGCTCCACGATATCCTGAGGTTTGTCGCGAGGCTATTCGCGAGATGTTTGCTCAAGTGGGGAACGTTGTTTTGGACAGAGAGGGTGTTGCCCGTCGCGGGCTCATTGTCCGTATTCTCATCATACCTTCTCTTGAGAGAGAGGCTAAAGAAAGTCTTCGGTTTCTTGCTACCGAGATTTCCCGGGACGTCTATGTGACCCTTCTTCGACAGTACCGTCCCGTGTACCGGGCGCAGGACTTTCCAGAAATTGCACGTTTTGTGAGTGACCGGGTGTATCAGGACGTATTGGAGTATGGGAAATCCCTGGGTTTGCACAATTTCATTCTTCAGTGAAGGGAGGAGTGGTGGTGCGGGAGGCTATTCTTGAAGTTGCAAGGCTTATGGCGGTGGCAGCAAAAACAGCTCCAAAAGCAGTGGGGAAAGATTTCGTAACGATACGGATTCTTGAGGGAGAAGACGTTCGTCGGCTCGGAGAGGCCATGGTGCGGTACGGAGAAGAACAGAATATTCGGGGATTCATTCGGGATGGAAAGAATGTGCTTAACTCTGAAGTTGTGGTCCTCATAGGATTGAAAGACGCACAACCTGCGGGGCTCGACTGTGGAGCATGTGGGTTTGAGCGATGCAGTGACCTGGTGCCACAGGAACGGAGGGAATTCAAGGGGCCTCAATGTGTTATGCGGCTTCTGGATCTTGGGATTGCCTTGGGTTCAGCGGTGAAGATAGCCTCACTTCTGAACGTGGATAATCGCATCATGTACCGTATAGGGGTTGTAGCGCGAAAAGAGGGAATGGTGTCCGATGACGTGGTGATGGGTATCCCCCTTTCAGCCTGGGGGAAGAACATCTATTTTGATCGGAAAGAGTAAGGGGTGGAGGTATGCAATTTGGATTGCGTATCCAGGATATTATTGGGCTTATCCTTGCAATACTCATTGTAGCCATTCTCATAAGCATCATTCTCATCCTTCGGGAAAGTGCTCGAGAAAGGCGGTTGTGGCGGGAGGAGTATGAAGAGGAAGAGGAACTGGAGAAGCGACCAATCCGAAAGGTACCCTCTCCCAAGGGGAAGAAAAGGGAAGAAGAGGAAACCGTGGGGTTTGGAGAAAAGCCGCGCATAATCCGGCAGAAAGGGGTAGAAGAATACGGAGAAGAGAAGGTTGAGCCGCTTCCCCCTGAGGAGGTTGAGAGCATTCCTGTTGCCGAGGTGCGAAAAGGGGAACCAAAGCAGGTTATTCTTGAACGAGCCTTGCGGAAACTCGAGGACCTTGGGGTTGACTTTAGTACCATGAAACCTGTCTTCAGCGAAGATGTAGTGCATTTTTCACCACTCCTTTGGGAGGTGAAGGAGGAGGTAAAATCGGGCAAGGAACTCGGAGACATTGTCATCCATACGGTTTTCAAAAATCTTCCTGGTTACTCTCCAGACGAAATTATTGAGCGATACCGCTCTGGGGATGTTTCAGTGGTTGAGAAACTTGAGGCTCGGGTAAAAACACGAGAAGGACGAGATTTCCTTATAGCCACGATGAGCCTCACACATTTCCAGGTTCCCGAGCTTGACCGCCACTTTCGCCAAGGGAATCTCCAGGAGGAGGAGTACGAGCTTCTGCGAGCGCTGAAATTTGTTGACCGGGTCACCAAGAAGGATTTTGCCCGAATGGTTTACGCTCGTATCATGGACGAGGACTGAAGCGTGCGGGATTTGTACTCGCGACGCTGTAAAAGCTGGTTTTGGTTTCTTACCATTCTCTTTGTCCTTCTTGGTCTTTTTGTCTTCTTTTTCCTTCTCGGCCTTTATGCCCCCTTGAGTGTGCTATAATTCAAAAGAAACCCGAAGTTGAGGGGGGGTCGCTATTTTGAAGAACTGGCTTTCTCTTGTCGTTGCTATTGTTGCCCTTGTCGTTTCACTTATTTTTGTGGTGTCTTTGGGGAACCTCACTCGCGACGTGCGTGGTATTTCAGATAAGGTGACAGGTATGGAGAAAGCGCTTCCTGGAAGTGTAGCTCTCCTTGAGGAGAAAGTAGCCAAACTTGAGGAGAGTTTTGGAAAACTTAATGCGCTCTCTGTATCTTTGGGGGAAGCCCAAGCGCGCCTTGAAGCTCTTGAGGGTCTTCAAAAGGAATTTGAGGGTCTTGTACAGAGTGTCGGTGGAATGGACAAAAATCTGCAACGTGTTGACGGAAAAGTCGCAGATTTGCAAGGGAGAATCGCAACTGTTGAGAATCTTCTCAGTGAGCTTAAGAATCTTCGGGAGGAAATTTCCTTCATGCTGGAAGAAAGAACCCGTGGCCTCTCCCAGGAGTTTACTGGGCAATTGGCTCGACTTGAAGAAGAGTTGCAAAACGAAAGGGCACGCCTTGAGGCTTTAGAAAAGCTTGGTATTAATGAGCGCTTCTTGGCCCTTTTGCAGTATGTTGATAGAAAAATCGGGGAGTTACAGGAAAGATTGCAAGATTTAGAAACTCGTCTGGAAGAGAAGGTGCAGACGCAACTTCAGGGAGTGTTCCAGGAACTTCTTCTTCTTAAAAAGGAGCTTGAAACCGAAAAAGCTCGACGCGAGGCCTTAGAGGGGTTGAAAAAGGAGATAGAGGATTCTGTAGCTCTTCTTCGAAAGTATGTTGACGAGAAAGTAAAGGAATTTGAGAAGACTATTGAGAACTCAAAAGACCAGGTGGAAAACCTTCGAGAGGAAATGCTCCTTACCCTTGAGGAGGAGGTACAAGCCCTTCAAAGAAAGTTCCAGGAGGTAGAGAAAGAAATTCGGAATCTCGGTGTCGATGAGCGCCTTTCGGCTCTTCTTGAGTACCTTGAGGGAAAACTTAAAGAGCTTTGGAGCGCTTTTGAGGAAATCCAGGTGCATGCAGTTACCAAGGGAGATCTTGAGGAAGCCCTTCAGACTCTTGAGGAAAAGCTTAGGACCGTTGAAGAAGAGATACGAAAAAGTGGGGAGGATTTCGAGCAGCGCCTTGGGAAGTTTGAGAAAGAAAGAGTAGTTGTCCTTGAAGGAAAAGTTGGAGAACTCTCAGTCTCTCTTACTTCTTTCGAAGCAGCCTTTCAAAAAACCCAAGAAGCCCTCAGAACTGTAGTAGAACAACTGAGCATACTTAAGGGACAGCTTTTGTCTCTGGAAGAGAACGTGGGTGTTTGGAGAGAGGATATGCTGCAATCATTCCGGAAAGAGATTGAAGCTTTACCTACATCTCAAGACCTTGAGGAAATTCGCAAAGAGCTTGATGCGCTTTTTGCCGAGCGGGAGGACCTTCGTTTAAGGCTTCAGGAGGCCCTTGCTGAGCATGAGCGTATTGTCAAGGAGATCAGGGAGAGAGAAAAGGATGTCGCTCTTCTTCGAGAGGAGATGCAAAAGACCACGGGTCCTGAGCTTGAAAACCTTCGAAAACAGCTTGAAACATTTGTAAGTGCGCAGAAGGACCTTGAGGGGGCCTTACGCAGGACAGAAGAAGAAATTCGGGTTCTTCGAGAAACCTTGCAGGCCAAAGACAAAGAGATGGAGACAATGCTTAGCGGTATCGCTCAGGATGTACAAGTTCTCTTTGAGCGGCTTGAGGGTCTTGGAAAGCGTTTTGAGGAACTTGGTGCTCTTGTTCCTCTCAAAGAAGTTCTTGGAATTCTTGAGAATCGCTTAGCAGAAATTGAAAAATTTAGCAAGGATGTCCTCAAAAAGGACCTCGAGACGAGGATGCAGTCTCTTGAGGGGGTTATAGCTACCTTGCGTACAGAGGTTGGTAGAATCGCTGAGGAATCTCGAGTTTCGTCGGCAAATTGGCAAAATGTTCTTGAACTCCTTAAGGGTCTTGAAGAGAGTAAGGCCTCTTTAGAGCGAAGGGTACAGGAAATCTACGAGCTTATCGAGGGTAAGGAGAAGAAAGAAGAGGTTGAAAAGGATGTGGAGTCGCTTCTCAAGCAGAAAGAAATCTTGCGTCTTGAGATTGAAGGGTTGGCCAGGGAGCGTATGGGCCTTGAGAGTGAACTTGAGCGGCGAAAGCGAGAGCTTGCCGATATTGAGAAAAATCTTGCTCAACTCCAGGCTGAAAAAGGTTCGATAGAGCAGATTCAGAAGCTCGAAGAAGCTAAGAAGGAAGCGGAAAGAGAGATTGAAGAACTGCAGAGCGCCCTTGAAGCCAAGGATGCTCAAATTGCAAATTTGCAGCAAAGGAATGAGGAACTCACCTTGCAGCTCGAAGAGACCAAGAAGTTTACTTCTTATGTGATCCTCCCTTGGGATAATCTTTGGAAAATCGCTCGCCGGTACTATCGGGATGGACGAAAATGGACAGTCATTTGGGAGGCGAATCGGGACAAAATCCCAGACCCTGAGAGATTACAGCCCTATGTTGAGATCCGTATTCCTCGTATCCCAGAAAGTACTTTTGCAAAGTGAAGGAGGAATGTTTATGGATCTTGCTGAGGTTATTACCACGCGCCGGAGTATTCGAAAGTTTCGGGCCGAGGATGTTACCGAGGAAGATGTGAGAGATATTCTTGAAGCCGCTCGTCTTGCGCCCTCGGCAAATAATCTCCAGCCCTGGAAATTCATTGTTGTGCGAAACGAGAAGAAACGCCGTCTTATTGCTCAAGCTTGCTTGGGCCAGGAGTTTATCGGTGAAGCACCAGTGGTGATTGTGGCTTGCGCTACAGGGCGAGGAGGATGGATTGGAGGGTACATGGAAAGCTGGCCGATAGATGTGGCCATTGCTATGACCCATCTTATGCTTGCGGCTTGGGCAAAGGGTCTTGGGACGTGTTGGATAGGAGCTTTTGACGAGGAAAGGGTTAAGGAAATTTGCCAGATTCCTCCGGAAGTCCGAGTGGTTGCCGTGACTCCTCTGGGGTATCCGGTCAAGATTCCTCAGGCAACAACTCGTCGACCGCTTGAAAAGATTTACTGTGAGGAAGTTTTTACTGAGTGACGGTGGTGAGAAGTGGGCATACTCCATCTTGAGGTGGATGACATCCTGACTCTTAAAAAGACGCATCCTTGTGGGAGTCAGAAGTGGCGTGTCACGCGCCTTGGAGTAGACATTGGTATTAAGTGCCTGGGTTGTGGACGCTTTGTTATGATTCCCCGGAGAAAACTCGAAGGGAAGGTTCGAGAAATTTGCCGGCAAGGTCGTCTCTTAAAGCCAAAAGAGTGCATTATCGAGGTATAGAGAATGGGTCTCCAGGTTGGAATTGTTGGGCTTCCAAACTCGGGAAAGACGACGCTCTTTAACCTCCTCACCAAATCTTGTGCCGAAGTGGCGGGACATCCTTTCTCCACCATTACTCCAAATCGGGGTGTTGTCGAAGTCCCGGACAAACGCCTTGAGATTCTTGCCCAGATACTTCGTCCCCCCCGAATTGTGCAGGCAACTGTAGAGTTTGTCGATGTTGCCGGACTCGTGGAAGGAGCAAGTAAGGGAGAAGGATTGGGAAATCAGTTCCTGAGTCATATTCGAGCTGTCGATGCGGTTGTAGAAGTCCTTCGTTTCTTTATGGATGTAAACGTTCCTCACGTTACAGGGGAAATTCATCCAGTCCGGGATAAAGACATTGTGGACACTGAGCTTCTTCTTGCCGATCTTGAGGTAGCTGAAAGACGCTTGGAAAAGCTTTCCGATCTTTTGCGCAAAACAAAGAACGAAAAACTCGTCGAGGAGAGAGAGGTTCTTGAGCGATGTGTGGAGCATCTTTCTCGAGGTATTCCCCTTCGGGATGTCGACTTTTCCCCAAAAGAACGGGACCTTCTTAAGCCCTATCAGTTTATCACCGCAAAACCTATTCTTTACGTTGCTAATCTTGACGAAGGGGAACTCTCTCGTAAACTTTTTGAGAGGGTGGAGAAGGAGTTTCGAGAAAAAAACCTTGTCCTTATTCCCGTCTGGGCAAAGCTTGAGGGGGAACTCGCTGAGCTTGAAGAAGAGGAACGCCAAGCGTTTCTTCAGGAATTTGGTGTCTCTGGTTTTGGGTTTCTTCGTGTTGTCGAAGAAGCATACCGACTTCTTGGTCTCATCACTTTCTATACCTATGGTGATAAAGAACTCCGAGCTTGGGAGGTTCTGCGTGGAACCAAGGCTCCTCGAGCAGCTTCAAAAGTCCATACCGACATGGAGAAGGGGTTTATACGAGCTGAGGTTGTCCACTTTAATGACCTCGTTGCCTGCGGGTCTCTTGAGCGGGCTAGAGAAGAAGGAAAAGTGCGCTTTGAGGGGAAAGATTACGAAATTCAAGATGGAGACATAGTGTACTTCCGCTTTACTCCTCCCCGCTGAGCATTGCCTCTTGAGTTTGCCATTGCCCTTTGAGTTTTCCCTCTCGGGCGAGGGAACTTAGAAACTTCTTCACCCACTGAGGAATTGGTGTTGGTTTTTTCTCTCCCCATGGGGTCCCAGGGAGAGGTAAAAAGGTATGTGCGCGGATAGTGGCTCCAAGAGAGACAAGTCTTTCTACAAGATGTAGAGTTTCAAGGAGGTCTTCTTCCGTCTCTTCTGGGCACCCAAAGATGAGATCCACAACAGCCTGAAACCCCCATCGTTGGATAGTTTCACAGGCCAGAAGGACGTCTTCGGGGGTATGGCCTCTTCGCATGCGTCGCAGAAGTTCTTTACTTCCTGACTGGGCTCCAATGACCAGTATGCGGTTATCTACGGTACCTCGAAGTATGGCTAAAATCTCGTCGGAAACAAATTCTGGACGAATTTCAGAAGGAAAAGAACCAAAGAAGATCCTTCCCTCTTTTCCTAGGAGTTTACGAAGAGTGACAAGAAGAGCGTCAATAGCCGCAGGATTTGGCTTTGTTCCGTCTTCCGATCCATAGGCCAAGGCATTTGGGGTTATGAAACGAACATCCACACGTTTTCGGTAGCGCTTCATCCCCAGGACATGTTCCACAATAGAATCAATGCTCCGATGACGCATAGTTCGTCCAAAGAGCACTGGAGTCTGGCAGTAAGCGCACCCGAAAGGACACCCACGGCTGATTTCAATAGGGCCAAAGAATCCAAGGTGATAGGGGAAAGAGGGGAAACAATCTATGGTGACCGGCGAGGCTTCCAGAACTCCTGGAACAAAATCCCCTCCAATAAACTTTTCTATAATGGAGAGAAAGATTCTTTCTCCCTCCCCGCGGACAAGAAGAGTTCGCGGGGAAGTAAAATCTTCGGGGATGGCAGTTACATGAGGTCCTCCTCCGCAAATGCAAAGATGAGGATTACTTGGGAGACTGTGCAGAAAGTCCTGGCGCTTCTTTCGGTCGTATGTCATACTTGAAAAGCATACAAGACATCTGTCGGAGGTTTTGGAGAGGACGTCGAGAGCCTCTCTTTCGTTTTGGGAGAGTACCACCCTGACTTTGTGCCAGAGGGGAACGGAGGCCAAAGCCCCAAGAAGGGCATTTATGCTCGTCCGGTTTTTAGGGGTGTAAAGAAAAAGGACCATTTGGTTCACAGCTGTATTGTAAGGCTTCTCTCGGGAGATGCAAAGAGGTATGGTACAATTGTCGAGAACTTGAGATAAGGGAGGAAAGAAAGCTTTGATGGAAAGGAAGGGCGCAAAAGACCTTGAAAGACCGTACCGTAAAGCCTTGAGTTGGCATGCATTCTATCGGGGAAAAGTAGAGATAACTCTTAAGTGCCCGGTCACCAGTTACGACGACTTCGCCGTCTGGTACACCCCTGGAGTGGCTGCTGTTTGCCGCGAGATTGCCAAGAACCATCTTCTTTCGCTTCAGTACACGAATCGCTGGAATACAGTTGCTATTGTTTCCGATGGTTCTCGAGTTCTTGGTCTTGGGAATATTGGTCCAGAAGCTGCTCTTCCGGTTATGGAGGGAAAAGCGCTTCTTTTTCGCTACCTTGGTGGTGTTGATGCTTTTCCTCTATGCCTCAGGGTAAAAAATCCTGAAGAGCTTGTCGAAGCAGTGAAGATGCTCGAGCCCAGTTTTGGGGGTATCAACCTTGAGGACATAGCGCAACCAGCCTGTTTCTTCGTTCTTGAGAGGCTCCAAGAGGAACTTGAGATTCCGGTATGGCACGATGACCAGCAAGGTACTGCTCTTGTGGTGCTTGCTGGGCTCCTTGGAGCTTTAGATATTGTGGGAAAGAACAAAGAGGAGATTCGGGTTGCTCTTATTGGAGCGGGGGCGTCGAACTTACGCATTGCTGATTTACTTATGAAAGCTGGGGTGCGAGGAGAGAATATCGTGCTTTGCGACACGAAAGGTATTCTTAACCGAGATCGAGAAGACCTTGCTCGAGATAATCCCTGGAAGTGGCAATTCTGCCTCAAGACGAATGGGGAAAATCTCAAGGGTGGAAAACGTGAGGCTATCGAGGGGCGCGATGTGCTTATTGCCCTTTCTACCCCTGGTCCTGGGGTTATTGAGCCAGAGTGGATTCGCCGAATGAACAAAGATCCCATTGTCTTTGCTTGCGCAAACCCTGTACCTGAGATTTGGCCGTGGGAAGCAAAAGCCAATGGGGCTCGAATTGTTGCTACTGGTCGCTCCGATTTTCCAAACCAGATTAACAATTCTTTGGGTTTTCCTGGTCTTTTCCGGGGTGTTCTGAGCGTTCAGGCTCGAAAAATCACAGATAGTATGTGTTTGGCGGCTGCCTTTGCCTTGTACCATTTTGCGAAGAAACAGGGTCTCCATGAGGAGTACATTATCCCCACCATGGATGAGTGGGAAGTATATGTGGAAGAGGCAAAGGCGGTAGCCAAAGTGGCGATGGAAGAAGGCCTTGCACAGAAAAGGTGTACCCTTGAAGAGATTGAAGAGGAGGCTAGAACTCTTATTCTCCGAACGAGGAGGATGGTAGAAGAAGGGATACGGAGTGGCACTATTCTCCTTCCCCCAGAGGGTGAGAAAGAGTGAAAGAGATCTGGGTTTATGATATTGTTGAGAAGGTTACCGAAGCCCTTCTTGAAATAAACATTCGAAGCGATGACCTTCTCCGCCAGAAAATGCTTGATGCTCTTGTACGTGAAGAAAGCGAAGCAGGGAAGGAAATGCTTACCCAGATTCTTGAGAATTACGTGGTCGCAGAGGAGCAAAGACTTCCCCTCTGTCAAGATACAGGGATGGTCACGGCAGAAGTCCGCGTGGGGAGCGAGGTCTGTATTCGGGGTGGGAGTCTGCGAAAAGCCCTTGATGAAGGCATCCGAAGAGCATATCGGGAAGGGTACTTCCGAAAGTCAGTAATTTCTGACCCTTTCTTTGGAAAGAATACCCAGGACAACACACCAGGAATATACTTTTTCACTCTTGAGGAGGGGGATAGCCTTGAGATTGATCTTCTGGTCAAAGGAGGAGGATGTGATAACATTACAACCCTTGGCATGCTTGAGCCGGGAAGCACCCCTGATGATGTAGAGCGTTTTCTTTTGCGAGAACTCGATAAAAAAGCTTCCCTTGCCTGTCCCCCTCTTATAGTGGGTGTGGGTATTGGGGGAAATGGAGCATATGCACTGTTTCTTGCCTCTAAGGCCTTGAGTCGTCCCTTAGGCTCTGTGCATCCTGACCCTCGGTATCGGGAGCTTGAAAAGAAGTGGTGCGAAGACATCAACCGTCTTGGTATTGGTCCACAGGGGGTGGGGGGTCGGGTAACGTGTCTTGAGGTCCGCATTGAAACGTATCCCTGTCACATTGCGAGTTTTCCAGTCGGAATAGTGTGTAGTTGTCATGTCTTTCGAAGAAAAACACTACGGTGGTAAGGAGGAAATGAGTCGAGAATTCATTTTGAAAACCCCTTTAAGTGTCGAGGATATACTTGCCCTGCGCATTGGGGATAGGGTATTTCTCAATGGAGAGATATATGTTGCGCGGGACGCAACCCACAAAAAAATGCTTAGCGAGGTAGCGCAGGGAAAGGAGCTTCCTTTCCCTGTTTACGGTTCAGTGTTATACTATGCTGGCCCAACGCCTCCTCCACCTTACGCACCTGTGGGGTCCATCGGGCCAACAACGAGTCGACGTATGGATTCCTACCTTGCGTTCTTCCTCGAGCGGGGGCTTCGGGCCACAATCGGAAAGGGAGAACGGGAGGAAGAGGTAAAAAAACTCCTCGAAAAGCACAAAGCAGTGTACTTTATCGCCTGTGGTGGTGCAGGGGCATATCTGGCGACGTTTGTGGTGTCCTGGGAAATTATCGCCTATGAGGATCTCGGAGCTCAAGCCCTCTTTCGGCTTGTAGTGAAGGATTTTCCTCTTCTTGTGGCCTATGATGCCTTTGGGGGAGATCTCTTTGAGGAGGGGAAAATCCGGTATCGAAAGATCTTTTTGTACCATTGGGAAGCTTCCCAAAAGGAGGGATAAGAATCGTGTTTTGGGAAATACTCTTTCTCATCCTCTTTCTCAGCGTATACTTTCCGGCATTACAGCAAAAAATCCTTGAGCAGCGTCGCATCATTATCATACGGGAGTTTGAGAGAAAACGCCGTTCCCGGGTTATCGTTCTTATCCACCGCCAGGAATCGGTAAGTTTCCTTGGGTTACCTATCGCTCGATACATCAGTATTGAGGATTCTGAGCGAGTCCTTCGAGCGATTCGTTTAACCCCTCCTGATATGCCTATTGACCTTATCCTCCACACTCCTGGGGGTCTTGTACTTGCTGCCGAACAGATTGCCTGGGCTATTAAGCGGCATCCGGCAAAAGTAACCGTTTTTGTTCCTCATTATGCCATGTCAGGAGGGACGCTTATCGCCCTTGCTGCCGACGAGATTGTTATGGATCCTAATGCTGTTCTTGGTCCTGTGGATCCCCAGATTTCCACGGTTCATGGTCAGTATCCGGCTGCTTCTATTTTACGTGCGCTTGAAGAGCCAAATCCGAATCGAAGTGATGAAACCCTTATTCTTGGGGACATAGCTCGAAAGGCTATACGCCAGGTGTACCAGGTAGTGTTTGACCTTGTTCGGGATAAAATGCCTGAGGAGAAAGCAAAGGAGGTTGCTCAGATTCTCTCTGAAGGGCGATGGACGCATGACTTCCCCATTACACCTTCAATAGCGAAAGAACTTGGTCTTCCGGTTCAAGAAGGGCTTCCAGAGGAGATCTATGAGCTTATGGAGCTTTATCCACAACCTCCACAGCAACGTCCTACTGTTGAATACGTGCCTCTGCCATACCGTCCGTATCGAAGACCAGCGGCGAAAGAGTGAAAGGGTGAGGGGATGGGGAAAAAACTTATCATCACTGAAAAGCCGAGTGTGGCAAGGGATATTGCTCGAGCGTTAGGAAAGTTCACCGATTGGAAGGAGTACCTGGAAAATGAGGAGTATCGGATTACCTGGGCGGTTGGACACCTTGTTGGTCTTGCCGAGCCAGAAGATTACGATGAGCGGTTCAAAAAGTGGGACCTTGAGCTCTTGCCGATTATTCCCGAAGTTTTTCGATTGAAACCTCTTGAAAAGGCGGAGAAACGTCTCGAGGTCATTAAAACCCTGGCTGAGGCAGAAGATACCGAGGCTTTGATCAATGCTTGTGATGCGGGGCGAGAAGGAGAGCTCATTTTTCGGTATATTTACGAATTCCTGGGTTTGCAAAAACCTGTATTTCGCCTCTGGCTTTCCTCGATGACCAGAGAGGCAATCCAGGAAGCCTTTGCCCAACTTAAGGAAGCTTCTGAGTACGATCTCCTTGCTCAAGCGGCAAAGTGTCGTTCTGAAGGAGACTGGCTTGTAGGAATCAATGGAAGTCGAGCTTTTACGACCCGATATCGTCTTTTGCTCTCGGTGGGAAGGGTACAGACACCAACCCTTGCTATTCTTGTGCATCGAGAACGAGAAATCCAAAATTTCCGACCTACTCCCTATTGGGAGGTATTTGCCCGTTTTCGATATGGAGACCTTGAATATGTAGGAAAGTGGCAAGGAGAAGAGGGGCGTCTCTTTGAGAAGGAAAAAGCAGAAGCCCTTCTTGAGAAAGTACGCAAGAAACAAGGAAAGGTCGTTGAATTTTCCGAATCTAAAACCCAGGAAGCCCATCCCTTACTTTACGACCTCACGGAGCTCCAACGGGATGCCAATAAGCTCTTTGGATACTCAGCACAACAGACCCTCGATATTGCTCAGCGTCTCTATGAGCACTATAAGCTCATCACCTACCCCCGTACTGATTCTCGGTATCTTTCTGAGGATCTTCTTGGGCAGGTAGAGAAAAGTATCGCTATGCTTACTCGATGTGGTTTTGCAGAGTTTACCAAAGGTCTTTCTCCAAAGGAGGCGCTTCTCGATAAACGAGTTTTTGACCGTAGTAAGGTTACTGACCACCATGCCATTATTCCTACTGGGGAAGACATTCGCTGGGAAGTGCTGAAAGAGAGCGAGCGTAAAGTTATGGACCTTGTGGTGCGCCGTTTCCTTGCCGTTTTTTATCCTGCAGCTATCTGGATACACCGGACAATTCGAACAGAAGTTGCCGGCGAAGTTTTTGTGAGTAAGGCTAGGGTCCTTGCTGAAGGGGGATGGAGGGCGCTCTACCCCCGGGAGGAGGAAGAGTTCCTTCCCGTGGTCCCACGGGGAGAAACGGTGGACACTGTGGAGGCTTGGAGCGAGGAAAAAGAGACTAAGGCTCCTCCAAGGTATACAGAAGCAACCCTTCTTGCTGCTATGGAAGGTGCTGGGCGCTTTGTTGAAGATGAGGAACTTCGGGAAATTCTCAAAGAGAGTGGCATTGGAACACCGGCAACACGAGCGGCAATTATTGAGCGCCTTATTGAGGTTGGGTACGTAGAGCGGGTTGGGAAAACCCTTATTCCTACCCCAAAGGGCATGGAACTCATTCGCCTTGTGGAGAGCATACCTATACCAGAGCTTGCATCTCCGCAGCTTACCGGGGAATGGGAAAAGAAACTCAATCTTATCCAGAAGGGACAATTTACTCGGGAACTTTTTATGGAGGGTATAAAAGTGTTCACCCGTGACATAGTGGAAAAAGTAAGGTCCCAGAATCTTGAAGATATCCGAGGAGCTAAAGGCCGCATGATGGGTTTAGAAAGTCCTGTGGGAATGTGTCCTCTCTGTGGGGCACCAGTGTATGAGAGCAAAAGAGCTTTCAGTTGCTCCCGATGGAAGGAAGGGTGCCCCTTCACTATTTGGAAAACTATTTCGGGGAAGAAGATTTCTCGTCAGCATGTGCAGAGGCTTTTGGCCACAGGAAAGACAGGAAAAATCTCGGGATTCCGTTCCAAAAAAGGGAAAAAGTTCTCCGCTATCCTTGTCCTTTCCGAAAATGGAAAAATAGAGTTTTCCTTTGGCAGTGTACCGTCCCGGGTTCGGGAAAGTGGGAGAGAGAATGGCGAGGATGGTGCAGATTGAGTATAATTAGCTTGGTATGGAAGAACCAAAAAGCCAAAGCGAAGTGAAAGAGTACTTCCGTATCGTGGGCATGCGGCCTCTCGTGGGGAACGTTACTGTGGGGGGGTCGAAAAATGCCGCTTTACCTATCCTTGCTGCTACTCTTTTGAGTGATGAACCCTCACTCATTCACAATGTTCCAGACCTTCTTGATGTCCAAACTATGGTCATGGTTCTTGAGAGCCTTGGAGTGCAGGTTGAGCGGGTTGGGCGGCACTCGTACCGTATCATGCCAGCTACTCTTTCTGGATCTGAGCCACCTTATGAGCTCATCCGAAAAATGCGGGCCTCTTTTCTTGTTACCGGTCCTTTGATCTCTCGTCTTGGAAGAGCTCAGGTTCCGCTTCCTGGAGGGTGTGCGATTGGATCCCGCCCCATTGATTTGCATCTTAAGGGGTTTACCCATCTTGGGGTTCGCGTTTCCATGCGTTCTGGGTATATTGAGGCTTGGGCGGAAAGGCTCCAGGGGGGAGAAGTGTACTTTGATTTTCCCAGCGTTGGAGCGACGGAAAACGTCATGATGCTTGCTGCGACTATCGAGGACGAAACAATTATTGCCAATGCTGCCCGAGAACCTGAGGTTGTCGATCTTGCCCGTTTTCTTACCCTCATGGGGGCTTCGATTGAGGGGGCAGGAACAGATACCGTTGTTGTGCGAGGAAGGAAGAACCTCAAAGGGTGTGAGTATACCATTATGAATGATCGCATAGAAGCAGGTACATTCTGTGTGGCTGCAGCTATAACCCGGGGTGATGTGGTGGTCCAGGGTATAGAGGTATCGCTTCTTCGGTCTGTGGTAACAAAACTCGAAGAGGTTGGTGCAAAGGTTGAAAGAATGGCTGAAGATGTTGTTCGCGTGACTATGCCCTGCCGGCCAAAGCCGACAAATATTAAGACTATGCCCTATCCTGGCTTTCCAACGGATATGCAGGCACAGTTTATGTCCCTCCTTTGCCTTGCTGAAGGGGTGAGTGTCATTACCGAGACTGTTTTTGAGAGTCGCTTCGCCCATGTAGGAGAACTTGAGCGGATGGGGGCAAAGATTCAGGTTGAGGGACGGAGTGCTGTGGTTGTGGGTGTGGAGAAACTCAATGGAACGCAGGTCACTGCGACAGATCTTCGGGCTGGTGCAGCTCTTGTTCTTGCCGGCCTTGCTGCAGAGGGAGTGACCGAGGTGTATGGGGTGCGCCACATTGATCGGGGATACGAAGACCTTGAGGTAAAGCTTCGGTCTCTTGGTGCATCTATTGAGCGAGTGCGTGAATAGCAGGAGGAATGCGCATGTGGAATAAGCGGCTTGGTATTGACCTGGGAACGGCAACAACTCTCATTTACCTTCATGGGCGGGGGATTGTCCTGAACGAACCATCGGTTGTAGCCATTGCTAAAGATTCGAATCAGATTCTTGCCGTTGGGAAAGAAGCGTGGGAAATGGTTGGCAAGACTCCAGAACATATCGTGGCACACCGCCCCTTGCGCGATGGTGTCGTTAGTAGCTATGAGATTACTCGGAAAATGCTCACTTACTTCATCCAGCGTGTTTGTGGACGGAGCCTCTTTAAACCCGATGTGGTTATCTGTGTCCCTTCAGGAGGAACGGAAGTCGAGAAGCGAGCTGTTCTTGATGCGGCATACCATGCGGGGGCTCGGAAGGCCTATCTTATCGAGGAACCGATGGCAGCCGCTTTGGGGGCTGGTCTTGAGATTACTGAACCAACGGGGAACATGGTTATCGATATTGGTGGCGGTACAACAGATGTTGCGGTACTCTCTCTTGGTGGTATTGTGGTAAGCCAATCCGTTCGAGTGGCGGGGGACAAGATGGACGAAGCTATTGTGCGCCACCTTCGCAAAAAATTTAACTTATTGATTGGTGAGAAGACTGCGGAAGCAATCAAGATTGAAATTGGTTGGGCTGTTCCTCCGCCAGAGGAAAAGGTCATTCGGGTCAAAGGACGAGACCTTGTTTCGGGACTCCCAAGGGAAATCACTCTCAGTGCTTCCGAGGTGTACAGGTGCCTTTTGGAGCCGCTCTCATATATTGTAGAGGCGGCACGGGCGGTTCTGGAACACACTCCTCCCGAGCTTGCTGCTGATATTGGGGAAAAGGGAATCTGCCTTACTGGTGGGGGCTCGCTCCTTCGAGGCATTGATGAGATGCTTGCGAAAGCTTTGGGGGTTCCGGTGTACGTTGCAGAAGATCCAGTATCGTGCGTTGCACTTGGAGCTGGAAAGGTCCTCGATTACCTGAGGTTCCTCCGGAATGGTTTTCTCTACACTAGAGGGAGGAATGTATAGTTTTTGCGGTGGCGTAAGATTGTTTTTCCCTGCATTGTAATCTGTGTTCTTTTGAGCATTTCTTCCTCTGTACTGGGTGGGGGAATTTCCTTTTTTCCTTTCTCTGCTCTTCGCAAAGGGATGAAAGCGATAGGAAAGACTGTCCTCTATGGAACCCAAGTGGAGGAATTTTCCCTCGAAATCATTGATGTGGTTCGAGCCAAAGACATTACCGACAGCTATTTTGTGGTTCTCGTGACTGACGAGAAAATCCAGAGTCTTGGTGGCATTCTCGCCGGAATGAGTGGGAGTCCGGTGTACGTTCGAGGGAAGATCGCAGGAGCACTCTCCCACAGTTTCGAAACGAGAGATCACCTTGTGGGTGTAGTGACGCCAATTGAGGCCATGCTCAAAATATGGAAAGAAGAAGAGGTTCTTGCTCCACTTGAAAAGGGACAAGAATCAGTGGTTTTGTGCTTTGGGCTTGGATCGCGAGCTTGGGAACGCCTCAACGGGAGATTTAGAGAAAAGTATGGTCTCAGGAAGATTCTCACCCTTCCAAGGTTTTTCTCCGGTGCAGAGCAAAGCAAAAGTGTCTCTCTTGAACCGGGAAGTGCTATTGGGGTGCAACTTGTTACTGGCGATGCAGAAATAGTAAGCATTGGTACCCTGACGCTTCGGGATGGGGACCGCTTTCTTGCCCTTGGTCACCCCTTTCTGCATCGGGGAAAAGCACAGTACTTTCTCTCCTCAGTGTACGTGAACTTTAGCCTCAAGGGTGATGAGTTTCCCTTTAAGGTTGGTACACCCCTTGAAATTGTGGGTGTGGTTGAGGAGGATCGGAGTACGGGCATAGCTGGGCGTTTTGGGGTTCTCCCGAGGACGACTGAGGTTACGGTGCGAGTGCGGGAGAGGGCGGTAAAACGAGAATTTCATTTCTCTGTGGTTCAGGAGGAGGATATTCTTGTGGATTTCCTTCCTGAACTTATCCTTGATGCCATTGATCGCACTATTGATCGCCAATCCCAAGGCAGCGTGGATGTAAGGTTTCGGGTGATGGGTGGTGAAACGCAAGTGGAGAGAGAGTTTTTCTGGGTCAGTGAGCAGGATATTGCCACCGTTGCTTCAGATACTCTGCGAAAGATTTTTGAAGTTCTTTTCAAGAACCCGTATCGTTCCCTTGAGGCCCAAAGTATCGATATTGATATTGAAGTGTTTCCTGAAATACAACGAGGATGGGTTATTTCTTGTGATTTTCCGAGGATTGTCAAACGAGGAGAAACGATTGAAGGGAAGGCGACTGTTTTCCTCTACCGTCAAGGTATACGAGATGTTACTCTTTACTTCACCCTTCCTCTTGATTGGAGCCCTGGAGAAGCAGAGGTCATTGTGCGAGGGAAAGGAGGGAGTGGGGAAGAGGTGCAAGAAAGCCTTTTCCCCTCAACCTTTGAAGAGTATGTCACGCAGAAGCTGAGCGCTTTTCAGAGTGATGGAGTTGATCTTGAGGTTTCCACAAGGGCTTCTTCTTTTAGAACCCATGTGTTCCTTCCTTTTGTTCTTGAGGGAAGTGCTTCCGCAAAGGTATGGGTAAACTAAGGGGGAAAAAAATTCTTTGGGCCTTTGGAGTGGTTGCTTTTCTCCTTTTCCTCCTTGTCCTTGGAGGAGGGAGGTACTTTGCACAAAAATTCATGGAGGAGCTCAAAGCTCGCTACCACATTTTGGTTGAGGTTAAGGAGATCACGCCTCTTTTCCTCGGGTTTTCCTGTAAAGATGTCTCTATCAAGGGTGAACGATTTTCCTTTCAAGCTTCTCGCCTCCTTGCTCGTCTGAGCTGGAAGAAGGGCATTTCTCTCGTGATTGTTGACGGAGAGTTCTCCCTCTCTCAGGGTCTTGCGGTTCCTCTTGAGTCTCTTCCACCCTTCTTCCTTGAAGTTCGAGGAGGTCGTTTTTCAGAGCTGTCCGACTTCCGCTGGGATGGATGGTTGGAGAAATCTGGGAACCTCTTTCGTTTTAGTGGAACCAGTGGTGATCTTTCTCTTTCAGGAAACGTAGAAGGAGAGAGAGTTACCGTTTCGGGGACCTATCGCACTTCTCCCCTCCAGGGGACCTTTTCTCTGAGAACTGGGGCTTTTTCTGGAACATTTGGGGAGGTTCATTTTGAGGGGGTTCTCTCTCAGAAGGAAGACGCCTGGCAGATTGTTCCCTTCCTGGTAGCGGCACAGGGTGGGACATTTTCTGGAAAGTGCGTGCTCCAGAAGGACACTCGCTTTGACCTTTCGGGAGTGGTGCGCGTTTTTGACATGGAGGTACCCCTTGTCCTTTCAGGTTACCTTGCCTTCCCAGTCTTTGAGGGGAAGTTCCAAAGTGAGAATCTTTCAGGAGATGCAACGGTGAACTTTGCAGATGCCTCTTTCCGTGTTGCGGTGCATCCTCATTCAGTGTGGCGGGGGTATCGTGTTTCTGGAGTTCTTGAGGGTTGTTTTCGAGACGGCTTTACCGTGGAGTTTCATGATTTCTCGGTTGATCTTCTTGAGGAGAACCTCTCCTTTACTCTTTCTGGAAAGCTCAAAAGGCAAAAGGAAGCATGGCAAGGCGATATGAAACTTTGTGATTTGAGAGGGAAAATTGAAGGTTGGGAATTTTACGGGGGAGAACTTGTAGCGCGTCTTGATGGTCAAAGAGTTAGCTTCTCTGGTGTGGGAAAACTTTTGGGGGGGCTAGTGAGTCTCTCTGGAGAGTATGAAAGAGGGAAACTCTGTGCTTGGGGGAAAGCTGAGGAAATTCCTATTGAGCGTATTGTGGCGGAAAAGGGTTTGCCTCTTTCTGGTACTGTTTCTACACATTTCTCTCTTGAAGGAGAGTGGGGAAATTTTAAGGTTTCCTTTTCCCTGATTGATGGACATCTCTTTTTTGAGGGAATAGACCTTGGGGACATTGTCTCTGGAGAGATGGAATCAGAGGGAGATATGGTTGCCCTTAAAGATCTCCTCCTTGTCCAGGGAGGAGGAAAGTTTTTGGGAACGCTTGTGAAGGATGCTTTGGGCATCCAAGGAGAAGGAGTTTTTGAGGCCTATCCCCTTGAGTTCTCTTGGCGCGAGAGAAAAACCCAGCTTCTCCTTCATGGTACCGTGGCTTTCCGGTGGGGTGTAGAGCGTTTTCTGAGTTTTGACCTCTTGGTACCTCTCTGGTCCTTTGGAACTTTTGAGGGCCGTGACCTCCGCGCTGTAGGAAGATTGCAGAATGGGGAGGTTAGTCTTGAGCATCTTTCACTTCTCTGGGATGGAGGGTTTCTCAAGGCACGTGGGAATCTTGTCCCTGGGGAGAGGATCGATTTGGAGGGAGAAATCGAAAATCTCCGTGTACCGGAGAATGACTTTCAGGTTAGCGGAGTTATTGAGAGGGCCTATCTTTCCATTTCCGGCCCTTGGGAGAATGTGCGCTGGACTCTTAAAGGAAAAGGTTCCCTGCTGGAGACAGCCACTCTAACCCTGGGGAAGGAAGTTACCTTGCAACTTGCGGGAAGAGTTTCTCTTTCTCGTGTTCTTGAAAGCCAGTCTCCGGTACTTGAGGTGCTCCATCCAGAATTCCTTGAGGAAGGATTCATCACTGTTTGCGGGGTCAACCTTGCTCTTTTTGGTGGGGAATTCTTCTCAAGGACGTTGGGAACTTTCGATATGGATTTTGTCTTAGACCCGCAAAAGAACCTGTGGCGTTTTTCTTCGGATACCATTGCCTTTTCCTTTCCCCCGTATGGGAACTTTAAAGGAGAGGTTCGAGGAACGTACGATGGACAGCGTTTTACCTTAGAAAGCGTGAAGCTTGAGGGAGAGAAAGGGATTTCTCTTTCTGGAAAAGGAAACGTAGATATTGTGGCTAAGAATCTTGATCTTTGGGTTTCGGGGAAAGTAAAAGCACTTTTTCCCTTTGAGGGTTACGACATCAACCTTAAGGCCGAGGGAGAATTTCATGTCTTTGGCGACCTTACCTTTCCATCCTGGGAGGGATTGCTCCGGGCGCACGAGGTGAGAATTTCTGCAATGGGTAGGGAGTTGGTGCTTTTTGAGGACCTTCAGGGGAAAGTCTGCGGGAGTACGCTTTACCTTTCTTGTGGGAAAGGTACCCTTCTTGGGGGAAAGCTTACAAGGGTTGAGGGCACAGTAACTCCTGATAGTCTTATGCTTTCAGGGGACCTTGAAGGAGAGGGGTCATTCCCTGGATTTGGGGAAGTTTTTCAGGGTCGATGGTCTGGGAAGTTTGTGCTCTCTGGGGCAAAGGGGAAAGGGTATACCCTTCAGGGGGATCTGGTAGTCTCTCAGGCTTTTCTCGATACGCGAAAAGCCACGAAGGAAGAAATGCCGAACTTTACTTTGTTTTCTGAGCTTTTTGGAGGATTCCCTATCTCGGTGAAACTTTGCGTTACTCTTCAGGATACACTCCTTGTAAGAACTGATTTTCTTCGCCTTGTGCTTTCTGGGGGTGTGTCTTTGAGTTTTGAAGAGGGTAAGCTCTCCCTAACTGGAAGGCTTGATGTTGTCGAGGGAACGTACGATCTTGTGGCTTGTACCATACCTCTTGGGGGATATATTACCTTTACGGATTTTGGGGGGTATATGCCGGAACTGCATCTTGAGGGTCGGAAAAATATTCAAGGATATGACATCCAAGTGCGCATTAGCGGTTCTCTTCCTGACTACAGAATAGATCTTGTCTCTGATCCTCCTCTCTTGAAAGAGGAAGTGCTCTCGCTCCTTTTCCTTGGTGACAAGGATGCGTACGTTGCTCTGGATCGAGTTAATCTTGCGCCGCTTTTGGCGAAGGCTGCTCATTTCCTCTTGAAGAAGAGCTGGACACTGCGTCTGGAACCATTTTTTGACGCGGTAACTTTTGATCCCTTGGATTTTTCCCGGATAACTTTTGAAAAGAGACTTGGTAAGAATGTAGCCATAGGGTATACTCAAAACTTGAACGGTAAATCAGCCTTCGAGGTAGATATTGACCTGAGCAAGGAATGGTCCTTCCGCTTCGAGCGGAGGGAAAACGGTGAGCTGGAATGGATGTTTCAGTTCGCCACAAAGTTTTGAGCTTGAAAGGAGGAGAACTTCTGTGCAGGTGCAATTCCGGTGGCTCCTGAGAGTCGGGGTACTTTTAGGGGTGCTCTTTTTGGGATTCTGTGTCTGGGCTCAAGGTGTTACGCTTCCCGTTGTAGCGATACGCGTGGAAGGGAATGAACACATCAATACACAGCTCATTCTTTCTGCCATTTCCCTGAACCTTAAGGAGCCCTTTAACCCCCAAAAGATTGAACAGGATGTTAAGAGCATCTATGATCTTGGATATTTTTCCAAGGTTTGGGTAGAGACGAAGCGATACCCCGATGGTATTGAGGTTATTTACAAAGTGGAGGAGCTGCCGGTTATTCAAGGGATAGATATTCAGGGGAACACGGTACTTACGACCGAGGAAATACGTCAGGCCATGATTGTTGCTCCAGGGCAGGTTATGAATTGGCAAATTTTTCAACGAGACCTTGAGCGTATTAAGGCTCTCTATAGCAACCGGGGTTTCTTAATGACCGCAGTAGAAAACATTTCTTTTGACGAAAGAGGAGTGCTTCATTTTACCATTAAGGAGGGCATTATAGAACGGGTTGATTTTGAAGGTCTGCAAAAAACCAAAGAGTATGTCCTTCGTCGGGAGCTTACATTCACCCCACCGATTGTTTTTGACTTTGCCAAGATCAAGGAAAGCATGCGGGCTATATACAACCTGGGATTTTTTGAGGATATTACCATGAAGCTCGAGCCCGGGAGTGACCGGGACCATGTGGTTGTGAAAGTGAAAGTTGTGGAAAAAGCAACGGGTGAAGCGGGAATCGGAGTTGGGTACAACAGTGAAAAGGGCTGGCTTGGATTTGTTCGGTATCAGGAAGCAAACTTTGGTGGAAATGCGCAGAAACTCGAGCTCCGATACGAGTTTGGAGCCCGAACGCTTTATCGAATCTCTTTTGAGGAGCCTTGGCTTTTTGGTGAGCCTATTTTCTTTGGCGTTGCTCTGTACGACAAGGTGGAGAAGAAAAAGAACTGGGTGGACCAGGAGGTTGTGGGAGAATATGAAGAAGAGCGCCTAGGGGGACAGATTGCTTTAGGCGGGCGCTTTGGGGGTAAATGGCAGTGGCGTATTCAGTATAAATCGGAAGACATTACCATTACACCTCTTGAGGGGGAACCACCTCAGGGGGACGGAAAAACCAATACTCTCACTCCAACTATTATCTACGACACCCGCGACGATATTTTTAATCCCCATGAGGGCTGGTACTGTACCCTACAAGTCGAGTTTGCCGGAGGTTTCTTAGGAGGTGATTATGACTATACGAAGTACATTCTGGATGCAAGGAATTACATTAGTGCTGGAGAGAATGCAGTTCTTGCCCTGAGACTCCTTGGAGGTATCGCTGATCGGGAACTTCCAAGTTTTGAGAAGTTCTCTGTTGGTGGGGTAAGTACTTTGAGAGGGTATGACCTCTATGAGTTTCAGGGTGACAAAATGCTTGTGGCCAATCTTGAGTATCGCTTCGAAGTAGCGAAGAATACCCAGCTTGTGGTCTTTGGTGACGCAGGATATGCTTGGGACTTGTACGAACCTGTAAACTTGAGTGACGTGAAAATAGGTTACGGTGTTGGGCTTCGCTTTGATACCCCCATTGGACCGATTCGTCTTGACTATGGTATTGGCGAGTCAGGAAGCCAGACATACGTGAGTATTGGACAGACATTTTAGTGGAGAAAGGAGAAAAACCTATGAAGAGAAGTATCGTGTATGCATTGTGTGTGATGTTCTTTGTAATCTGCGCAAGTGTGCCTTCCTTTGCTCAGACTAAAAAGGCCACACCTTCTCCATCTGTAGTTATTGGCATTGTGGACATCAACAAGGTTTTTGATGCTCATCCCAATACTGCCAAGATCACTGAGGTAGAAAAGAAAATTGCCGAGGAATACCAAAAAAGGCAGCAGGAACTCAATGAGAAAGGGAAAGGGAAGACTCGAGAAGAAGTGCAGAAGCTTGAGGAAGAAATGAACGCCGCATGGGCACCAGTGCGGGATGCAATGCTTAAGGAGCGGCAAGCCCTTATTGAAGAACGATACAACGATATCATTGCTGCTATCCGAAAAGTTGCTGAATCAATGCAGCTTGCGTTGGTTATCCGGAGTACACTCCGTATCCCAGTAAATCAGAAAGAAGTACTTGAGATGCCTCTTGTGCTCTATGGAGGCACAGACATTACTGAGGCAGTCATTGCGGAACTCCAGAACATTGTGGCGGCAAAGGAAAAGAAGTGAATGCTTTGCGACTTAGTGACCTTGCAACGTATCTTGGGGGAGAGCTTTTTGGGGACCCCGACTTTGTAGTACAAGGTGTTCGGGAACCTCACGAGGCAGGAGAGGAAGACCTTGTCTTTCTCTTCGATGCTCATTTCCTTGAAGAGGTTTGTGCTTCTCGAGCAAAGGCAGTTGTGGCTGGAAAAGGAATGCGGGAGAGACTCGGAGGAAAATTTGTTCTTGAGGTTGCAAACCCACGGCTTGCCTTTGCACGAGTTCTTACCCTTTTTTATGTTCCTTTCTACCCCCCTAGAGGGGTCCATCCCCTTGCCTTCGTGCATCCTAAGGCAAAGCTTGGCCATGATGTAGCTATTGGTCCCTTTGCAGTCATTGAAGAGGATGCTTCCATTGGGGACCGGACCTGCATCTTTCCCCAAGTCTACGTGGGCAGAGGGGTACGCATAGGCAGCGACTGTGTTCTCTATCCACAGGTTGTAGTTCGGGAATACTGTGTCTTAGGGAATCGGGTAGTCCTCCACAGTGGAGTTGTGGTAGGAGCCGATGGCTTTGGATACGAGTGGGCTGAAAAGGGATATGAGAAAGTTCCCCAGATTGGAAGGGTTATTATTGAGGACGATGTTGAAGTTGGTGCCAATACAACTATTGACCGAGCGACTCTTGGCTATACTCGTGTTGGTCGGGGAACGAAGATTGATAACCTGGTTATGATTGCCCATAATGTTCGTATAGGAGAAAATACCATTATTGTTGCCCAATCGGGTATTGCGGGAAGCAGCGAGATTGGCGACGGGGTTATCATTGGGGGGCAAGCAGGAATTATCGATCATTGCCGGGTGGGTAAGGGAGCTCGAATTGCAGCTCGAGCTGGGGTGACTTCTGAAGTATTTCCTGGGGAGACGGTTTCTGGATTCCCTGCCCAAGAACATCATCAAGAGCTCAAAGAACGAGCTCTTGTTCGAAGACTTCCAGAAATATGGCAGAGAGTCAAGGAACTTGAGAAACTCGTTCGGAAGCTTCTTGGAGAATGAGTGCCATCACTTCTCAGTGTACTATTAAGCGCTCGGTAACCCTTGTGGGGCGTGGTCTCCACAGTGGCAGACTCACCCAAGTTACTTTGTGTCCTGGGGCTCCACATCAGGGTATTCTTTTTCGCGTCGTGTGGCGTGGGAAGGAGAAAACTATTCCTGCTCTCTTTCCGTACGCCGTTTTGGGACCTCGCTCGAGTGTCTTGCAAAATGGCGAAGCATCTGTAGCAACGGTTGAGCACTTTCTGGGAGCATGCTGGATGGCGGGAATTGATAACCTTGAGGTTATTGTAGAGGGGGAGGAACTCCCGGCAGGCGATGGAAGCGCATTGCACTGGATGCGGGCTTTTTCCCAGGCAGGGATACAGGAACAAGGGATTGAGCGGAAAGTCCTCTGCATCAATCGGGTTTTTACTGTAGGATCTGGGGAGGGGTATCTTTTTGCCTTTCCTGCTTCGGAATTCACGGTAACGTATCTTCTAGATGGAACAGCTCTTGGAGAATTTTTTCAGGTGCTGACCCTTCGGGAAGGGGAGTTCCCAGAGGCTGTTGCCGGGGCCAGGACTTTTGCCTTTTTCTGGGAACGGGAGGAATTAGAACAACGAGGCCTTGGCATGGGTGTTCGAGATACGGCTTTGCTCCTTGACCCCTTTGGTCTTGGAAATCGGCTTTTGCGTCTGCCTTGCGAAGCTTGTGCTCATAAGATTCTTGACCTTCTTGGGGACCTTATGCTTCTTGGAGTGCGCATCCAAGGGGGGTTTTTAGGACTTCGTTCAGGGCATGCGCTGAATCACGAGCTGGTGAGAATGCTTTGGGAGGAAATGGGAAATGGGGATCGACAAAACAGCAATTATAGATCCTGAAGCGCAAATTGGAGAGAATGTCGAGATAGGACCTTATGTTGTCATTCGGGGAAGGGTTACCATAGGTGATGGGACACGAATTGGTCCTTTTGCTGTTCTTGAGGGAAATGTAGAGGTTGGTCCCTCTTGCGTTATTGGACACCATGCGGTCATCGGAACCCCCCCGCAAGATGTTGCCTTTCGAGGCGAAGAGAGTGGGGTGGTTATTGGAGAAGGCACGGTACTTCGAGAATTTGTTACCGTGCATCGGGCAACTGGGGAGGGAAAAGTTACCCATATTGGAAAGTCTTGCTTTATTATGGCCTACTGTCACATTGCTCATAACTGCTTTGTGGGGAACGAAGTGGTTATGGCCAATGGGGCAAGCCTTGCTGGATACGTTACCATCGAAGACTGGGCAACGCTTAGTGGGTTTGTTGGGGTTCATCAGTTCGTACGCATTGGAAAACTCGCCATGGTTGGAGGACTTTCGAAGGTTGTCATGGATATTCCTCCCTATGCTCTTGCAGATGGACATCCAGCAAGGATATTTGGGCTTAATAGGGTAGGTATGCGACGCCGGGGTATTTCTCCCGAGAAACGGGAGAGTATTGCCCGAGTGTACCGTTTCCTTTTCCGGAGTGGCAGACCTTTGCAGAAGGCAATGGAGGAAATTCAAGGGAAGGGTTTTGACCCCGAGGTGGTTGATGAAATCCTTCTTTTCCTGCGCCAGACAAAGCGAGGTATTACCCGATGGGTGAGAGAGGAGATCTGCAACCTTGAAGATGCTCCTTCTGGCTGGTGAAGGCATTGTACCAGTTCTTGTTAGGAAAGAAGCCGAAAAGTCTTTTGAGGTTACGGTGGTTTCTTACCGCTTTTTGCGCTTACACCCACAGCTCAATCCTGAGTACCTCCTGGAGTGTCTTTCTCTTGAAGAGCTTTTCGGGGTTCTTGAGAGGGAAAAGCCAGAAGCGCTCTGTCTTGTGGGGAAGGTTCCCAAAGCTCATGTGTTTGCTTCCCAGAACTCCTCGTTTTTTGCCCTCTGTCGAAGCTTGCGGGATCGAGATATCATAGAAGATTTCATCAGGCTTCTTAAGGACCAAGGTGTTGAGATTCTCTCGCCCCTTACTTTCCTTAAGACATGGGTCACACAGGAAGGCGTCCTCTTTGGTCCTCCTCCTACCGAAGAGGAATGGCAGGATGTTGCATATGGTTTTCGCATTGCCCGGTTCCTTGCCGATGAGGAAATTGGTCAGACCGTTGTGGTGAAGCGGGGTACGATTGTAGCCCTTGAGGGGGCAGAGGGAACCGATGAGACTATCCGGAGGGGCCTTTCCTTGGCCCAAGGTGGTATTGTGGTGAAAGTTGCTCGGAGCGACCAGAACTTCCTTGTGGATATCCCTACGGTTGGAGCAGAAACTATTCGTCTTATTGGAGAGGGAAAAGGGAGACTCATAGCCCTTGAGAGTAGTAAGACACTTCTTGTCGATCGGCAGGAAGTTCGGGACCTTTCTGAGCGCTTTGGAGTGACGGTAGTTGGAATGGCGCGATGCAAAAGGTAGTCTTCCTTTCATGTGGCGATATTTCTGGGGATCGGTGGGCATCACATATCATCCAGCTTCTTCGGAAACGTCTTCCAAGAGTTTCGGTTGTAGCCCTTGGGGGGGAAGAAAGCGCAAAAAGTGGGGCTCACCTTCTTGAGAACACCGTTTCCCACTCTCTTGTTGGATTTTCGGAGGTACTTCGAGGGTTTTCTTTTTGGAGAAGGACCTGGAATCGTGCACGAGAATTTATTACCAGGGAGCAACCAGCGGTGTTCCTTGCTATCGATAGCCCGGGTTTTAATCTACCTCTGGTGCGTTTTTGTGCTCGTAGAGGTATCCCCATAGTATACTTTGCTCCTCCTCAGGTGTGGGCCTGGGGGCGATGGCGGGGGAAGTTTCTCG
Source organism: uncultured bacterium (assembly GCA_937922705.1). GTDB lineage: Bacteria > Atribacterota > Atribacteria > Atribacterales > Caldatribacteriaceae > Caldatribacterium > Caldatribacterium caloriphilum. The sequence goes on from CALAIW010000023.1 coordinate 39,039, forward strand.
CCTCTTATGCTGACTCTATTCTGTACTTTTTCCCCTGGGAGGGAAAGTACTTTGCCGGGGGTAAGGCTCAGGCGATATGGGTTGGGCATCCTTTGCGGGTGCTTATGGAAGGGAAGGTTCCTACAAGGAGCCTTGATCCCCGAGTAATCCTTGTCCTCCCAGGAAGCCGAAAGCATGAAGTTACGGCGTTTTTCCCTGTCTTCCGAGAGTTTTTCATCCACTATGGAGTGCACTTTTCAGGGTACCGTTTTGTTCTTGTTTCTGCTTCTTCGACTTTGCAACCTTTCCTCGAGAGAGAAAAGGGTTCCCTTCCTCTTACCATTGTAGATTGGGAAGCGCTGTACCCCCTCCTTGGGGAAGCGAAACTGGCCATCTCCACTTCCGGGACGGTTACCCTTGAGGTAGCTCTTGGGGGAATTCCACAAGTTATCGTGTATCGGACGTCTTGGACCAATTTTCTCCTTGGACGTCTCTTCTTTAGGGGTTCACATATCGGTCTTCCCAATATCCTTCTTGGGAGAGAGATAGCTCCAGAGCTTGTGCAGGGGGGATTAACCCCTACTACACTCTTTAGGGCAATACAGCGCATCCTTTCTGATGTAGAGATTTCCCAAAGGGCACGTGTATGGGCAGAGGAAATCAAGAGGCAGCTTGGAGATGGAAAGACCTTTGAGAAAACTGTTGAGGTGATTTCCCATTACCTGCAATGAGCGGCCCCTGCTCCTTGTAACGGCAAATAGTCCTGGAGAGATTGCCTACTGGCTTGCACCATTCCTTGAGGTGCTTTCTGAAACTCCCTATCCTCCTCGGGTCTGGGTGTTCACTCCCCCGTGTCAGTTCAGAAGTGGGTGGGAAGAGAGAGCTGCTTTCAGCTTACCCCTTGTGGAAAGAGTTTTTGGCCCCTTAGAGACTGTGGCTTTTTGCCTGGGAAGGGGTTCGGCATGTTTCCCTTCTCGGGGCCTTGTCCTCTTTATGGGTGGGGATCTCTTTTACGCTCGCCTTCTTAAAAAGCGGAGCCGGTACCCTTTGTGGGTGTACGATGGATATCCCCGTCGCCTCTCTGGGGTTGACCGGTACTTTGCCCGTTTCCGCAAGGATTTTTACGCCATTTCCTTTCCGAACAAGGTTTTTCTTGGGGACCTTCTCAAGTCCTTTGTGGATCGCCATCCTGAAGCCTTGGATCTTCCTCCTGGTGCGCCACGTTTTTGCTTCCTCCCAGGAAGTCGTCCTTTTGCGTATCGTTACCTTTTGCCCTTTTTTAGACAATGTGCGGAGAAGCTTTCAGAGCGTTTTCCTCAAGGAATTTTCCTTCTTGCTTTGCCAGCCTTCCTGGGAAAAGATGAAATACCATACTTTCAGGAGATATCCAGGATTTTTCTCCTCTTTTTTGGAGAGGCCTCCCGATGCATTGAAGCTGCTGATGTGATAGTTACCGTTCCTGGGTCAAATAATCTTGAAATTGTATATCGGAAGAAGCGCGCCCTCGTTCTTGTACCACTCTGGGGAAAGGCCCTTTCTGAGGTCCCGGTCACAGGGGTTTTAGAAGTTTTGGGAAAGGTCCCCTTTTGGGGTAGAATACTAAAGGAAAAGGTAGTCAGAAGGATAATCGATTCTCAAGAGTTTTTAAGTCTCCCGAATAGGATTCTGGGACAGGGCGTTCTTCCCGAACTTCGGGGGGATATTACCGTCTCCCAGGTGGTGGAAGCAGTTGTGCGGCTCCTTAAGACCGAGGCTTTGGACTTTCCCCTGGAAGACTTCCCAGGGGGTGCGGTAGAAAGACTTGTTACTTATGTTTTGGAGGAACTCGGTGAAGAAGAGTAAGGGGTATTTTACCCGACTTTTGAGGTATCTTTTCCCTTACTGGAAGTACATTCTCGGGGCTCTTATTTTGGCGGTTCTTGGGACTTTGCTTAATCTCGCTCTTCCATGGCTTGTCCAGAATACTATTGACCGAGCGCTCATTGCTAAGGACCTGAGGCTCCTTGTATTCATCGCCTTAGGAGTTGTTGGAATCTTTTTCGTCAAGGGAGTAACATCATATGTACAGAGCTTCTGGGTATCCCTTGCAGGGTTTCGGGTTATTACCCGGCTTCGGTCAGAACTCTATCAGCATCTTCACAACCTTTCAGTGGCTTTCTTTCAAGAAAATCCTCCGGGGGAGATTATCTCTCGAATGACAAACGATATAGCCGTTTTGCAGAACTTCTTTTCTAGCGCTTTTGTCACTATGTTTATGGATCTTCTCCTTTTTGTCGGTTCTATTGTGTTCCTTTTTTTCATCCACTGGAAGCTTGCTCTCCTTTCGGTTATTGTCTTCCCTCTGGTGGGTCTTTGTGTAGATGTTCTTGGGAAGCGCATTCGAAATGTTTCCCACCTCCTTCAAAATCGTGTTGCTGCTTTAACCTCCCTTGTGGAGCGTACGGTTACCGGTATTAAGGTTATCCAATCCTATGTGGGTGGGCGATATGAGGTGGAAAAATTTGAGCAAGAGAATGAAATGAATTTTTACCTCGCTATGAAACAGGCAAAGGCTAAAGCGCTTTTTAATCCCCTTGTAGAGCTCGTTGCTTCCTGTGGTGTGACTGCGGTCATATGGTATGGAGGACGGGAAGTCATCCGGGGTATTCTTACCCCTGGGGAACTTATCGCCTTCTTGGGATATTTGGTTATTGCTTCTTCTCCCCTATCCCGGTTTTCCTCGGCTTTTCAGCTCCTCCAACAAGGTCTTGCGTCTCTGGAACGAATCTTTGAGTTTCTTGATACAGCGCCTCGCGTTCCTGACTTTGAGGAAGGGATAGAAATTACTGAATTCAAGAACTCTATCCGTTTTCGCGATGTATCCTTCTCCTATCGAGGCGAGAAGATTCTTAAAGATTTCTCCCTGGAAATTCGCAAAGGTGAAAAGGTTGGTATCGTTGGCCCAAGCGGAGCTGGGAAGAGCACCATCATCAACCTTCTTCTTCGCTTCTATGACCCTGATTCGGGGAACATCGAGATTGATGACGTGGACATTCGAAATATTAAGCTTTCATCACTGCGAAACCTTATTGGCGTGGTGCTCCAAGACGCCCTGGTTCTTGGAGGAACAGTTCGAGAGAACATCCTTTATGGAAACCTTAACGCTTCGGAAAGAGAGGTGCTCGAAGCTTCTCTGAGAGCTCGAGCTCATGAGTTTATTGTGCAACTTGAGCACGGATACGATACCGATGTGGGAGAAGGAGGGTGTCGCCTTTCAGGAGGGCAGAGGCAACGCATTGCCATTGCCCGCGCTCTTCTTAAGAATCCCCCAATTCTCGTTTTCGATGAAGCAACCTCTAATCTTGACCCTGAGTCGGAACGGTACATTCTCGAGACTATTTCCCAGATTGAGGCAGATAAAACAGTTATCATTGTTGCGCATTCTCTACGTATGGTTAAAGACCTCGATCGAATTGTTATCGTTGCGGATGGTAGGGTCCAAGGAGAAGGAACACATGAGGCGCTCCTTTCCTCTCACCCACTCTATCAGGCACTTTTTGGGTTTGAGGATAGAGCTTTAAGGGAAACTCGATAGAGATCACGAATTTTTCGGAGTATTGGCCGGTACGCTTCGCTCTGGTAATCTGGATACGTATATGGAAAAGGGCGAAAGTCGCCTTTTTCCCATTTGATGGTTGCTTCAGCGTAGATTCCTTTTCCGATGTATACACGGTGAGAAAAGTTCTTAGTGGTAGCGAGGACAATTTTTCCTCCATCAAAGTAACCGGGGTCAAGGTTAATGCGACGGGGGTGGGTTGCATCAGCAGTAGCCTTTTCAAGCTCGTTGGTGAAGAGTTTAACGTCAGGAAGAATCCCAGGATCTACAAGGTTCTGGAACACGAGGAACACGCGAAGGAGTTTTTCGCCAATTTCACGATAGTAGTCAGTGTACATAAAGGGGATGGGGTCACTCTGCCACTCAATGGCTCCAAAACGCATGGTAAGGTGAGGAATAACGGAGGCAAGGACTTTTTCATCTTCGTACAGGGTAGCAACAAAGAGCTTTACCGGCTGTGGGGGTCGCACCTCTCCCATAAGGATCACCCTTTCATTATACCAAGAATGGTACAATAAGGTAGTATACCTTGGAGGTGATGTTTTCTATGGCTTTTCGCTTCTCCCCAAAGGAAATTCTCACCATGGCCACGGAGCTTGAGCGGCGAGGTATTGCTTTTTACGAGGAGCTTGAAAAAAAGGCTTCTGATGAAAAAGGGAAAGAGATTTTCCGCTTCCTTGCCGATGAGGAGCGACGACACCTTGAGATTTTCTTGGGACTTCTTGGAAGCGTTGCCGAAACTTTTCTTGACACTGATGAAGAGGCATCTCGATACCTTGGAGCTATCGTAGAGAGTGGAGTGCTTCGCAAGGTTCTTGGCGGAGAAGTGCACCCTGGAATTCTTGGGATTTCCGAGGCACTTGATATTGGTATCCAGGTAGAAAAGGAAAGCATCCTGTTTTACCAGGGTTTTCTTCCTTTTGTGACCCCAGAAAAAAGGAAGTGGGTTGAAGAGGTTGTAGCTGAGGAGAAGCGACACTTCATTCGACTGAGTGCTCTCAAAGAGGAAATCGTGGGGGTTGATTGAGGCATGAACCGTCGACGTATTATCATCCTTGTAGAAAACCAGTACCAAGAGCTTGAACTTTGGTATCCTCTCTTACGTCTTCAAGAGGAGGGTATAGAGGCGAAACTCGTTGGTCCTGGGCTTGAGGAAACGTTTCTTGGTCGTCATGGGTTCCCTGCAAAGGCGGAAATGGTTACATCTTCGGTATCTCCGCGGGATTTCGACGGGGTTATTATTCCGGGGGGTTTTGCTCCTGATTACCTTCGCCGGCTTCCAGTGGTGACCAATCTCGTACGGGAGATGTACCAGCAGGGAAAGCTCATTGGGGCCCTTTCCCGGGGACCTTGGGTGCTCATTTCTGCAGACATTGTTCGGGGAAAACGCCTCACCGGGCTTATTTCTCTTCGAGACGATGTGAATAATGCAGGGGGTGAGTTTGTCGATGCCCCGGTAGTTGTTGATGGGAATATTATCACCGCCCGTGGACCTAACGAGTTGCCTCATTTTATGCAAGAAGTACTTGCTTTTCTCTGGCGAAGCCGGCCCCGGCTTAATGAACCGCATCCCGATGGTTGGCTTGTCGATAGTACAGGTAACGTTCTCTCTCTTGCGCAAGTCATAAGGGGTAGGCCCTCCCTCCTTCTCTTTTTTGATTCCAGCTTCAGTCCTCGTGGTATCAACCTCCTTCCAAAGTACCATGAGTGGGCAAAGCGAGTGGAAGAAAAGGGTGGTCTTTTTATCGGGATCAGCACAGACAGTATATTCACCCACCGGGAGTTTCAGAACCGCTTCCCCCTTCCTTTTCCTCTCTACAGCGATATCTTCCTTGAAGTGACAAAAGCTTTTGGTGTTCTTGGGAATAACGGCCTTGCCGAGTGGGCTATTTTCCTTATCGATGCTCATGGAGTGCTCCGTTTTGCTGAGCGTTGCCCTGGGGGAGATATTGAAAATCTCCCCGGTTTTCAGCGAAAGTTTGAAAGTCTCTTTGGATAGGGGGTTAGAAAGATGTTTCTTGCAGACAAGGATCGTAAAGCCCTTGAGGCGTATCTTCGTGAAAACCTTGTGCATCCCGTGACCATTCGCTTTTTCACCCAGGAACTTGAGTGTGCCACGTGCAGTGATGTACGAACATTGCTTGAGGAAGTAGTTGCCCTTTCTCCACTTCTTTCTCTTGTGGTACATAACTTTCTTTTGGAGAAAGAGGTTGCTGCAGCATTTCGCATTGATAAGATTCCAGCTTTTACTGTAGAAGGGGAGAAGGACTATGGCATCCGCTTTTTTGGCATTCCTTCAGGATACGAATTTTCAGGGTTTGTAGAAACCCTTGTCTCTGTCTCTCGGAGAACGACGGACTTGTCCGAGAGTACCAAAGCCTTTCTGGGGACCCTTAACAGGGATGTGCACATTCAGGTTTTTGTAACACCAACTTGCCCCTTCTGTCCACAGGCAGTCGTTTTGGGCCACAAAATGGCCCTTGAGGGAGAGCGAGTTTCATCAAGCATGGTAGAGATTCTTGAGTTCCCTCATCTTGCTTACCGATACGGGGTACGAGCGGTTCCCAAGATTGTGATTAATGAGACCGTAGCCATTGAGGGGGCTGTGCCTGAAGCTTTTCTTGTGCAAAAAATTATAGAAGCTTTGGGGTGAGAGGGGGTTGTCTATGAAAGCAGCAGTTATGAAAGGCTTGCGACACATTGAAATTGAGGAACTTCCCACTCCTATTCCAAAGGAGGGCGAAGTTCTTATCCGGATTCGCAGCGTCGGTGTATGTGGGTCAGATGTGCACTACTTTGTTGAGGGACGTATTGGGGATTTCGTAGTTGAACCTCCGTTTATCCTGGGCCATGAATGCTCGGGAGAAGTTGTGGAAGTAGGGAAAGGAGTAACGCACCTTAAGCCTGGGGATCGGGTGACTATGGAGCCTGGTATTCCCTGTGGAAAGTGCGAATTCTGCCGCTTGGGACGGTATAATCTCTGTCCTCATGTGGTCTTTTGGGCTACACCTCCGGTGCATGGGACATTCTGTGAGTATGTGGTGCATCCAGCGCATTTCACCTATCCTATTGCTCCAGAGGTGAGTTTTGAAGAAGCAGCGCTTGTTGAGCCCTTTGCAGTAGGAATGTATGCGGTGCACCGGGCACAGGCAAAGCCCGGTGATGTTGCCCTTGTTCTTGGTAGTGGTCCGATTGGACTTGTAACCATTCAAGCACTCTCTGTCCGAGGAGTGACCGAGATTATTGCTGTTGATATTGTGGATATGCGCCTTGAAAAGGCGAAAGAACTCGGAGCAAAACATGTGATAAATGCCGTTCGTGAAGATGTGCAAGGTGCGGTGCTGTCGATTACTGAAGGGAAGGGAGCCGATGTGGTTTTTGAAACTGCTGGAAGCGTTCAAACCGCGCAGCTTACTGTGGAGCTTGCCAAAAGAGGTGGCAAGGTTGTGCTCGTTGGTCTTCCATCGGTTACCCATTTTGATTTCGGGTTCATCAGGATTCTCGATAAGGAACTTGATATCCTAGGGGTTTTCCGATACGCCAATATGTACAAGGGTTGTGTTGACCTTGTAAATAGTGGTCGAGTCAATCTCCGTGCTCTTATAACCCATCGCTTTCCCCTAGAGAAGACTCAAGAAGCGCTTCTTTTCGCCCATGAACATAAGGCCGAGTCTATAAAAGTTGTGGTGAACCTCGAGGGTTGACAATCTTGGTATAATGGAAGGCGAAAGGTGAATACTGGAGGCCAGGGGAGCTCCATAACGCGGGGCTGAGAGGAGAGCGCAAGCTCTCGACCCTTTGAACCTGATCTGGTTAATGCCAGCGTAGGGAGTTGGCTTGGTTATTTTGGGCCATCTGCCGTCCTGGCAGATGGCTTTTTTTTGGAGGTGAGAAGGATGCATCGGCTTTGGTATACTGGTCTTTTTGCCGCCCTTGCAGTGGTAGCCTCAAGCTTCCATTTCCCTGTAGGTCCTGTGAAGGTCTTTCCTTTCCAGCACGCTATCAATGTTCTTGCGGGGATTACTGTTGGCCCATGGTATGGAGCTCTTGCCGCTTTTGTTGCAGGGATCATTCGCATACTCCTTGGCACAGGGACAGTGTTTGCGTTTCCTGGAGGAATTCCTGGAGTGATATGTGTTGGGCTTGCATACCGCTTTCTCAAGAGGGATTTTGCAGGATTTTTTGAGCCTGTGGGGACAGGAGTCTTTGGAGCAATGTTGAGTGCTTACCTTGTTGCTCCTCTTGTGGGGAGGGGAGGGACGCTTCTCTTTTTCCAGACGGCTTTTCTGGCAAGCAGCATCCCGGGAAGCATTCTTGGTTTTCTTCTCGTGAAAGCTCTGCGACGTGTATTGCATAAGGAACTCTCTCTTGAAGGGAGGTGTTCTAGGTGCTAGAAACGCTTCGTCCGGTACCTCAAGAGAAGCGCTATCTCTCGGGGTTTGATCTCTTTCTCCTCTGGGTCGGTGCTGCAGTGGCGGTATCGGAAATCTGGGCAGGGAGCCTCCTTGCTCCCTTAGGTTTCGTAGGAGGGATGCTTGCTATTCTCGTTGGACACCTGGTGGGAAACACGCCTTTTGCCTTGGGGGGAGTGCTTGGAAGCGATTTCGGTGTACCAGCCATGGTTTCTGTCCGGTTGGCTTTTGGAAAATGGGGTTCGTATCTTGCGTCGTTTTTAAATATTCTGCAGCTTGTTGGCTGGACGGCTGTCATGATTATTATCTGCGCCAAGGCAGGGGACGCAATTCTTCAATCCCTCTTTGGCGTTTCAAGTTTCAGGCTCCTTTTGGTTGTGGCAGGTGTGGTGAGTACCTTCTGGGCGCTTATTGAAACCTCCTGGTGGCGGTGGATGCAGCGGATTGCGGTCCTTGCTCTTTCTGCCCTTTCTGGAGTTATGACCTTTGTGGCGCTGCGAGGAGTCTCTTTTGGGGAGCTCCTTCGTCTCCGGGGGGATGGTTCTCTCCCCTGGGGGGCTGGTTTTGATCTTGTTGTGGCGATGCCCATTTCATGGCTTCCTCTTGTGGCGGATTACTCGCGCTTTGCCCGAAGCACAAAGGAGGCTTTCTGGGGGACATGGTGGGGGTACTTTGTAGCTAGCTCCTGGATGTATACCGTGGGCCTTGTGAGTGCTCTAACAACAGGGCGGGCTGACCCTCTTCCAGCTATGGTGGCCCTTGGTCTTGGCTTTGCGGCTCTGCTTATCGTTCTTTTTTCCACCTTTACTACGACGTTCCTTGATATCTATTCTGCTTCTGTTTCCTTTCTTAACGTTTACCCAAAGATGAAAGAAAAGCTTGCTACTGTCCTCTTTGGAGCCTTCGGAACCCTTCTTGCCCTAGTTTTTCCTATGGAGAGGTATGAGAGTTTTCTTTTTCTTATCGGTGCAGTATTTACCCCCCTTTTTGGTGTGGTTATTGCCGATTACTTTGTGCTCCGTCGCAGAAAGGCCGAAGTTGTAAGCTTTTACGAGCAGTGTCCTCCCCTTGTCTGGGAAGCGGTTGTGTCCTGGGCTTTTGGTGTGGGAGTGTATGTTCTGTTCCTTAGGACCTTTCCTGCCCTTGGGGCATCTATCCCAAGTTTTCTTCTCTCTGGGACACTCTACCTTCTTTTAAGGAGGCGAAAACAGTGGACCTTGTAAGGCGGTGTGCAGAAGCGCTCTCTCTTGTGCGAAAGAAAAAACCCCTTGTGCATCACATAACGAATATTGTAGCGGCCAATGACAGCGCAAACGCTATGCTTGCCTTGGGGGCGTTGCCGGTTATGGCCTTTGCTCAGGAAGAAGTAGAGGAAATGGTCGCTCAGGCTCAGGCACTCGTTGTAAACCTTGGAACTCTTACGGTTAATCTTGTAGAGAGTGCTCTTAAAGCAGGAAAAAGGGCAAATGATCTTGGTATTCCTGTAGTTCTTGATCCAGTAGGTGCAGGAGCAACCCGTTTCCGAACAGAGAGCGCCCTCTTTTTTCTTCATCGGATTCGTGTTACCATCCTTCGGGGGAACGTCGGGGAGATCAAGGCTCTCCTTGGACTTTCTTCTCGTATGCGGGGTGTGGAGTCAGAAGAAGACGAGGCCAATCGTGCCTCTATTGCTCGGGAAGCAGGAGGGACATTCTCCACGGTTTCGGTGGTTACTGGAGCGGTGGATTTTGTAAGCGATGGAACAAGGGTGGTTGCAGTGCACAATGGACACCCTATGCTTACCAGGGTCACAGGTACAGGGTGTGTGGCAACTTCTCTTTGTGGTGCCTTTGTGGGGGCAGTGGGTGATCCCTTTCTTGCTTCATTGGCTGCCTTAGGTTTTCTTGGAGTGTGCGCAGAGCGGGCTATCTCTTTTGCAACGGGTCCGGGGAGTTTCCGAATGCATCTTTTTGATGCTATGTACACACTTCAAGAAGACGAGTTTGCCGAAAAACTCTGCCTTGAGGTGTTCCAATGAGAAAGGATTTCTCCTTGTATGTGATTACCGATCGGAACGTTCAGAAAAAAACAAACCTTGAGGTTGTAGAAGAAGCTATTGCTGGTGGGGCCTCCGTCATTCAGCTTCGGGAAAAGACCCTTTCCACACGTGAATTCTTTGAGGAGGCGCTTCTTCTCAGAAGGTACACGAAGCGCTATGGGGTGCTTTTTATCGTGAATGACCGGATAGACATAGCGCTTGCTAGTGGAGCCGATGGAGTGCACCTGGGTCCTGAGGACCTTCCTCTTTCCTATGCGCGGCGTATTGCTCCTCATCTTGTCATCGGGTACTCTTGTAGTACCAAAGAGGAAGCGCAAGAAGCGGAACGTCTTGGTGCCGATTACCTTGGGGTTGGGGCAGTCTTTCCTACGATGACAAAGAGGGACGCGGGGCCTCCGATTGGTCTTGAACGCCTTCGGGAAATCGTGTCGTCTGTGACGATTCCGGTTGTAGCTATTGGAGGTATTACTCCTGAGAATGTCGAGGCAGTGCTCGCTACAGGTGTTGCTGGGGTGGCGGTAGTATCGGCTATCGTAGGAGCGCCTTCGGTGCGAGGAGCAACCGCTCTTTTTCGAGAAAAGATTGACGCGTTTTTGAGGAGAAGCCGTGGAACTTCGTGATTTTGGGGAGTTTGGTCTCATCGCCCATATTCGAAAGCTTTTCCCCGAGATTGGGGATGACTGTGCCGTTCTGCCAGGACGTAGCGGTTTTTTCCTCCTTGCCACCGTGGATAGCCAGGTTGAGGGAACACATTTTCGACTTTCCCTTATTCCCCCCTTCTCCCTTGGTAGGCGGCTTCTTGTTGCCAACTTAAGTGACATTGCTGCGATGGGTGGTATCCCAAGATATGCACTCACTTCCTTTGTCCTTCGGGAGGACATTCCTTTTTCCTGGTTTGAGGAATTCCTTTTAGGATTGCAGGAAGAAGCTCTTCGCTATGGGGTTACAGTCGTTGGGGGAAATCTTGCTCGGACAGCTGGTCCGGTGACTCTTGACCTTGTCCTCCTTGGAGAAGTTGAAGATGACCGCCCTCTTCTCCTTCGTTCTAATGCTCGTCCGGGAGATTGTATTTTCGTCACAGGTTATCTGGGAGAGGCAAAAGCAGGTTTTCTCCTCGTAGAACAGGGCGAGGAGCGTTCTGAATACCAACCGCTTCGAGAGCGATTTTTCACCGCTTCACCACGTCTTAGTGTTGGTAGGTTTTTAGGGTCACTTGGAGAACGAATCGCCCTTATAGATGTTTCTGATGGTCTTTTGCAGGATCTTGGGCATATTCTTGAGGAAAGTAAAGTGGGAGCAGTACTTGAAAAAGAGGCTCTTCCTGTATCTTCACTCCTTGCTCAATTCTGTAAGGAAAAGCACTATGACCCCTTGGACTTTGTGTTCCGAGGGGGAGAGGATTTTGAGCTCCTTTTTACCGCGCCGCCACACCTTGAGGAGATTATTCTTCGGAGTATTCCTGGTCGTTTGGGGATTCCAGTTTCAAGGATAGGGAACATCATCCCTGAGGAAGGCAAAATCTTCATAGAAGAGGACGGGAAACTCCTTCCTCTTAGTACCCTTGGTTTTGATCACTTTGTGCGAAAGGAGAGGTAGAGGTTGCGAAGAGTGCTTACCATTGCGGGGTCAGACTCAGGAGGCGGAGCAGGTATTCAAGCAGACCTCAAAACTTTTTGTGCCTTTGGGGTGTATGGCATGACTGCTATCACCGCAGTAACTGCGCAAAATACAAAGGGTGTTGATGCTGTCTTTCCGCTCCCTCCCTCCCTTGTAGCGCAGCAAATAGAAAGTGTCATGGTGGATATAGGTGTAGACGCGGCAAAAACTGGAATGCTTTTTAGCGCTCCTATTGTTGAGGCAGTGGTTACGACGCTCAAGAAGTGGCCAGTGGATAAACTTGTCGTAGATCCTGTGATGGTTGCAAAAAGCGGAGCTTTACTCCTTGAAAGAGATGCGGTGGAGGCAGTGGTTACAAAACTTCTGCCCCTTGCTTTTCTTGTGACCCCGAATCTTGAAGAGGCTTCGGTTTTAGCTGGGTTTTCAGTACGGTCTCTTGGAGATATGGAGCGTGCTGCTCGGAAAATATGGGAAAGGGGTCCCCGCTATGTTCTCGTCAAAGGGGGGCATCTTCCTGGGGAGGAAGTAACTGATGTGCTTTTCGATGGTAAGCGTTTTGCATACTTTTCTGGTCCTCGCATTGTTACTCCTCACACCCATGGCACGGGTTGTACGTATTCGGCAGCCATATGTGCGCTTCTTGCTTTGGGGTATGAAGTGGAAGAAGCCGTTGCACGAGCAAAGGAGTACATGACGGTGGTTATTACCCATGCACTTCCCCTTGGTCACGGATTTGGTCCAACGAACCACCTTGCTCCTCTTTTTCTGAAGGCTGGTCGTAATCCTCAAGAAGGTGGGCAATGCTGGTGAAAGTTTGGGTTGGAACCTCCGGGTGGATGTACGACCACTGGCAAGAGGTTTTATACCCGAAGGAACTTCCCAAGAGGAACTGGCTTTCCTTTTACGCTCGAATCTTCGACACTGTCGAAATCAACGCTTCTTTCTACCATCTTCCCAAAGAGAAGACTTTTGAGCGTTGGTACCATGAAACCCCCTCTTCCTTCCTTTTTGCGGTGAAGGCCACGCGGTATATCACCCACCTGAAAAAGCTTAAAGACGTAGAGGAAGTCCTTGGTCTTTTCTACAGGCGGGTGGAATTCTTGCGGGAGAAGTGTGGGCCCCTTCTTTTTCAGTTCCCTCCACGTTTCTCTTTCGACAAGGAAAACTTGCAGTCTTTCCTTAGCAAGCTTTCTCCATCGTTTCGGCACGTTTTTGAGTTTCGTCATCCAAGCTTTTTCTGTGAGGAACTGTACGAACTCCTTACAAGGCATAGTATCGCTTTGTGCTTCGCTGATACCCCTTTCTTCCCCTACGCTGAGGTTGTCACGGCTTCTTTTGTATACCTTCGTCTTCATGGGTCTCAAAGTCTCTATACGCACCGGTATAGCGAAGAAGAGCTTTACCTTTGGGCGCAGAAAATCAGGGTGTGGCGGGAAAGGTACGAAGTATACTGCTATTTCGATAACGACTACGCCGGATTTGCTGTAGAAAACGCCCTGACGCTCACCAAATACCTCAATCAAGCTTCCTAATCCCGAAGAAGGGTCTTGACGTCCTCTACCCCTCCTTTTAGGGTATTCATAACGGTGCAAGCTCGCTCCCCGGCAGTAAGGAGTCGTTCTTTCTCCTCGCGAGTAAGGTTTCCGGTAAACTCAACCTCCATGGTAATACGGGCAATGCGAGAAGGTGCAGAGGCCAATTCTCCCTCAAGGGAAATGGTAACCTTTTCAAGAGGAAAGTTTTTCGTTTTAGCATATGCAAATACTGTTCCTGCGAAGCAACTTCCCAAAGCAGCAAGGATGTACTCTGTGGGCCAGTGACCAACCTCACTCTCAGCACCGCTACTTCTGAAAAAGATGGTGTCCTCGCCAATACGTGCTTCGACTCTTCCTCGCTGGGCAATGAGCTCAACACGGGCCATTTTTGTCACCTCGGATTGAATGTTTCTTTAAGATACTGTAACATGGAAGCAAACTTTTTATTTCCGGGAGGATAGGAATGCGTACGAAGGTGCTCTGGAGAATACTTCTTCTTGTTTTTTGTGCCCTAATGCTTCAAGGTTGTGCTCGGGTGGAACTTGCCGTTCAGGTGAGTTCGGATGCTACTATTCCTCGCGCAAGGATTGCAGTATATGTTAAAGATTACACCGTTTTTACTCAACTTAAGCAAGCAGCTTCGGCCGAATACGCTAAGCTTCCTCCTGAGGAGCGGGGATACGTTCTCTTGCAAGCTCGAGACGATGTTTCACCCTATGTTGTTGCCTGGGAGTGGCGTTTCCCAAATGAGGAGAAAGCTCGGGCATTTACCGAGCAATTCTTGGGGAAATCAGCCCGACTCTACAAGGAGCAGGACCTTGTTATCATCGAAGCACATCTCAGAGGGGAAGAACTTGAAAGTGCTCTACGATCCCTTGGGGCAGACAAGATCAAGCCCTTTCTTGGATCTATTACGCTCACTCTTAAAGTGTACATGCCTGGGGAAATTCTAAGCTATATCGATGGGTCTCTTGAGAGGAATACAGTGTGGAAACAAGAATTTAACCTTGGCCAAATTTACAAGGAAAGACCAACCATCGACATTGAAGTTGTCGCCCGGGAGGGTGGTTCTGCATTGTGACTCGAAGGGAACGGGTCCTTAAGGCTTTGGCTTTTGAGGAAACTGATATCGTGCCATACCAGGTTGATTTTACCATTCCGGCACGAGAGAAGATGGTTTCCTACCTTGGGGATACACATTTCATAGAGAAGATTGGGAATCACCTTGCCTATGTGAAGGCTATTCCTCCTTATGGTGTTAAGGAGGTTGCTCCAGGTTTTTTCCAGGATGAATGGGGGGTGGTGTGGAATCGTACTGTTGATCCGGATATTGGAAATCCCACGCCGGTGCTTTCTCGTCCGACGCTTGTGGGATACCACTTTCCGGACCCTACGGATCCTTCTCGGTACAAGCATATTCCTTCCTTTGTAGAAGCGCACCGGGATGCATTCAAACTCCTTCGAGAGACATACACGCTTTTTGAGCGAGCCTGGAGCTTGCGGGGTATGGAAGAGTTCTTGAGTGACATGCTCGTCAATGAAAGTTTTGTGAAAGACCTTCTTGATGCCATTACCGCTTTTCACCTCGAGGTTATTGACCGGGCTTTGGATTTTGGCCTCGATGGGGTCCTCTTTGGAGATGACTGGGGATGGCAGGGTGGGCTCATTATGGGACCCAGGCTCTGGCGAAAGTATATAAAGCCAAGGTTTGCAGAAATGATTGCCCTCGTGCGGGAGAAAGGCAAAAAGGCGTTTCTCCACTGTTGTGGGAAGGTCCAGGAGATTTTTCCGGATCTTGTAGAAATTGGTCTTCACGTGTTTAATCCTTTTCAGCCTGAGGTTATGGATATTTTCGTTTTAAAGCGGGAGTACTATGGAAAGCTCGCTTTTTGGGGTGGTGTGAGTATCCAGAGGCTACTCCCCTTTGGAACGCCTGAAGAAGTTCAAAAAGAGACACGACGCATTCTTAAGGAGCTTGGGCGTGGTGGAGGATACATTGCTGCGCCCTCTCATGCGCTTCCTCGAGATATTCCCTGCGAGAACATTGTTGCACTGTGCGAAGTTCTCACGAATCAGGGAAGCTTTGAGTAACTTCCTGGGCGAAATCCCATGGGATGAGGTATGTATCGGTAAAAGAGAGGCTCTGTGCTCCTCGACGAGCGATGGAGGTCTCCACAGTAAGAATTCCTTCGTTTTCTCCTAATTGTGCAATTTTTCGAAGCTTTTGACGTATCTTTGTAGTCACTACGTTTTCTTTTTCTCCCCAGATTTCGCAGACGAGCAAATTACCCTTTATGTACGCAAGTATCACCACATTCTGAGAGGCAAAGCGGAAACGCAGGTCTTTGCTGCCATAGCTCACCGCAGCGTCAAGCCCTGGAGGAACGTAGTTTGTGGTGGGAGAGTATCCTGAGTGAGGGTGACGCTCAAGAATTTCAGCCTCTGTTCTAAGGAGCGCGTTGTAAAGCGTTGTCGCAACTTGGCATACACCACCGCCATACCCTGGGACAAGGCGACCATTGGATAGAATTTGCGTTCTGCGGTATCCGTCCTCTTTTTCTGCTTTTCCAACCACAGCATTAAAGGAGAATATCGCTCCTCTGGGAAGGAAGGTCCCAGAAATGGAGGAAGCGGCTTTATTGATGTTAAAGACGACGTCCTCATCTCGTCCCTCAAGGGAGGTAGCAAAAGAAGCGAGAAGATGGGCAATACCGCGTTCTTTCAGCACTTCTTCGTTGCCTCTTTCTGGAGGGATAGGATCAAAGGCATCCACGGTAATAGTGTCGCTCCAGGTAGCGAAAGCGTCTTCCAAGGCTTTAAGCGTTTGCTCTATGTTAAGCTCTCTCCCCATTTGGGCTGGTATGAAACGGTCCTCCTTCCAGAAGGCGCTCTGAGGAAAAAGAAGGGTTTTCTCTCTAAGGTCCTGCAAGAAGGCAAGAACGTTCTTTTCGTCCCAACGAACGCAAGGGGTAACTTGCTCCCCTCTTTTGGCCATACGTTTCATCGCTGTAATGTTCCAGTGGACTCCAAGGGCCTCTTTGGGAACCTCAAGGGCTTTCCCGTCAATAACGATTGTGAGAGGGGTGCTTTTCCAGCGCTCTTCTAGAGCTTGAAGGAAGGCAGCGAGATCTCTCCTTGCTACGGTTACAGTATTTTCCTTAAGCTGGAAAGTGACGCTCCCCATACCCATAAGGGAAAAAAGGTATATCCCGAGGACAAGGGAAGCGCAAATGATGCAAAAAAGGATTTTTCCTCTCACTCCGTACCCCCCTCAGAGGCTGTACCTGAGGGAGTTGGGGTAGGAGGTTGCAAAGCCTCGGAAATGGTGATGGTGCTCTTTTTCCGAAGCTCTGCAAGAAGGTGATCGGTCCTCACCCTCCTTTGCTCTGCAAGGAGGTACTGACGAATGGTATCTTTAACCTCTTCAAAAGGCTTGGTTTCCCTAGGTTTCCACTCAAGGACCCGGTACACAACGTAGGTACTCTCTACCTGGATTGGAGGAGTTACGTTTCGTGGGTCTTCTTTAATCTTTTCCAGAGTTTCGCGGACTTCCTGGGGAAGCGATGTCTCGGAAACCCAGCCGATGTCGCCGCCCTTTTGTGCCGCCTCATCAAGAGAGACCTCTCGAGCTACTTTGGCAAAATCCTCTCCAAGATACAAGCGACGTAAAGCTTTTTCAGCATCTTCTTTGGTGAGAAAAGTCATCCTGAGGAGATGGTACTGAGCGGGAGTAGTAAAAAGATCCCGATGTTCCTCATAGTACTTTGCGACTTCTGCATCGGGAATCGGGAGATCGGCGACGAGGCTCTCGATAAGCTTTTGAATCATAAGCTCCCGGCGAACGGACTCCCGAAGTGCAGAGATAGTCAGTCCCTGGTACTCAAGGTACCTTCGAAATTCGCTTTCTGAGGGAAACTGGGCGCGGATTTTCTCGATTTCTGCTTCAATATCCCGCGAAGAAACCCGGATTCTCCTGGCTTGGGCCTCCTGATAGAGGAGTTCGTTGTTAATGAGATTCTCAAGGACCAAGCGACGAATAAGATCAAAAGTCTTTTCGTCCCAGGAACTCAGCGTTTTTGAATCATACTGACTTAAAAAATTTCGAAAAGCCTGGTCAAGGGCATAGAAGCTGATAGCGGTATTATTCACTGTTGCTGCTATGGCTTGTCCTGCACGACCAGACCGCCGATACGAACCGTATCCATAGTAGATGGTGACAGCGAAAGCAACCACAACGATGATAAGGATAATATCAAGATTTTTGCGCAGTTTCCTCATCATACAGTCTCCACCTCGTGAGCCCATTTTCCGGGAAATTTCTTGCTACAATACTACTCGAGTGGTCTTGCCTTGTCAATTTTGGGGAGTTTCGATAGAGTATTAGAAATATTGCGCATCAGTGGAGGTTCAAGGGATGGAGATGGATATTCGAAAAATTCAGGAGATTCTTCCTCATCGTTTTCCATTCCTCCTTGTGGATCGAATTGTTGCTCTTGAGGAGGGAAAGGCTATAGGGGTGAAGAACGTCACTGCAAACGAGTGGTTCTTTCAGGGGCATTTCCCTGGAAGACCCATTATGCCTGGGGTGCTCATTCTTGAGAGCATGGCTCAGGTTGGGGCGACCATGATGATGTACATGGAGGAATTTCGAGGATGCATTCCATACTTTGCTTCTCTTGATAATGTTCGTTTCCGTCGTCCTGTAGTCCCGGGAGACCAGCTTGTTATGGAAGTAACTCTCCTCAAAATGAAGGGAAGAGTGGGAAAACTTAAGGGTGTGGCAAGAGTTGGAGAACATATTGTGGCTGAGGCAGAGCTTGGATTTTCCCTTGTTCGGGAAGATAAGGGGGAAGTATCTTGAGGACACAGTGGGTTCGTGTTCTTGGAACAGGCTCGAGTGTTCCGGAGAAAGTAGTAACCAACTTCGATCTTGAGCGCATGGTAGACACAAGTGACGAGTGGATTACCACGCGAACTGGAATCAAGGAACGACGTATTGCTGCTCCCTCGGAAGCGACGTCAACCTTCGCTCTTTTGGCTTCTCGAAAGGCCCTTGAGAGTGCTCATGTGGACCCAGATGAACTTCACTGCATCATAGTTGCTACCGTCACACCAGATATGCTCTTTCCCTCTACGGCTTGTATTTTGCAGGAGGCTCTGGGGGCAAAGAATGCCTTTGCCTTTGACCTTGAGGCAGGGTGTACTGGGTTTGTATATGCCCTTGCTGTGGCTGAAAAGTATCTCCTTTCTGAGGGGAAGGGAAAAGCCCTTGTGGTTGGCGCAGAAACTCTCTCTAAAATTGTAGATTGGCAAGATAGAGCAACATGTGTGCTCTTTGGCGACGGGGCAGGAGCAGCAGTCCTTGGTCTTGATGAGCGTCCAGGGATCATTGCAACCTATCTTGGAGCTGATGGGGGCGGTGCCCATCTTTTGGAGTTACCCGCTG
Source organism: uncultured bacterium (assembly GCA_937922705.1). Classification (GTDB taxonomy): domain Bacteria; phylum Atribacterota; class Atribacteria; order Atribacterales; family Caldatribacteriaceae; genus Caldatribacterium; species Caldatribacterium caloriphilum. Next base: position 57,661 of record CALAIW010000023.1, read on the forward strand.
GGGGTTCTCGAATGCCGGCTTCCCTGGAGACAGTGGAAAAGAGACTCCACTACATCAAGATGAATGGTAATGAAGTCTTCAAATTTGCTGTACGGGTGGTTGAGGAAGCTTCGCGAAAGGTTCTTGCCAAGGCTCAAAAAACTATTGATGATGTGAGTCTTTTCATTCCTCACCAGGCAAACATTCGAATCATTCAGTCGGCGGCGAAGCGACTTGGAATACCTGAGGAAAAGGTTTTTGTTAACGTCGACCGATATGGGAACACTTCTGCGGCTTCTATACCCATCGCTCTTGATGAAGCCCTGAGGGAGCAGCGTATCAGAGAGGGAGATATTGTTCTCCTCGTGGGTTTTGGTGCAGGCCTTACCTGGGGAGCTGCACTTATAGAGTGGTAAAAGGAGGTTGGACAGTTGGCACGACGAGTCGTTGTTACTGGTATTGGAGTTATCAGTCCTGTGGGAACGGGGAAAGAGAAGTTCTGGCAATCGCTCCTTGAAGGGAAATCGGGAATTGGTATCATCCAAAGTTTTGACCCTACGCCTTTTGAGACAAAAATTGCTGGAGAAGTAAAGGACTTTAACCCAGAGGATTTTCTCCCTAAAAAGGAAGCCAGACGCATGGATCGATTCTCGCAGTTTGCCGTCTGTGCATCCCTTATGGCTCTGGAAGATGCACAGTTGGACCTCAACCGGGTCAATCGGGAACGAGCAGGGGTTATCCTTGGCTCGGGCATTGGAGGTATTCGTACCTTTGAGGAGCAATATCGAGTGCTTCTTGAGCGTGGACCTCAAAAGGTAAGCGCTCTTTTCATCCCCATGATGATTGTCAACATGGGAGCAGCAAACGTAGCTATTCAGCTTGGCTTGAAAGGGCCAAATAGTTGCGTCTCTACTGCTTGTGAAGCATCGACACATGCTCTGGGAGAAGCTCTACGCATTATCCAACGTGGTGAGGCAGATTTTATGATTGCAGTTGGTGCTGAGGCTTCCATCACTCCTCTTGCTATTGCTGGTTTCTGTGCTATGAAGGCACTCTCGACTCGCAACGATGCACCTGAAAAAGCCTCCCGGCCCTTTGATCGGAATAGAGACGGATTCGTTATGGCTGAGGGGGCATGTGCCCTTATTCTTGAAGCAGAGGAAGTAGCCCTTGCGAGAGGCGCACGAATCTATGCAGAGCTTAAAGGATATGCATCAACCTGTGATGCGTACCATATCACTGCTCCTGACCCAGAAGGTGAGGGAGCAGCACGAGCCATGCGCCTTGCTCTTGAGGATAGTGGGGTATCACCAGAAGAGGTAGATTACATCAATGCTCATGGTACTTCAACGCCCCTTAACGATCGCACCGAAACTCTGGCTATCAAGAAAGTTTTTGGTGAGCGAGCGTATCGGATTAAAATCAGTTCCACCAAATCTATGGTTGGGCATCTTCTCGGAGCAGCAGGAGCCATCGAAGCTGCGGCTACTGTCCTTTCCATTTACCATGGTATAGTGCATCCTACCATCAACCTCGAGGAGCCTGATCCTGAGTGTGACCTTGACTACACTCCGTGGAAGGCCTGTCCTCTTGAAATTCGTAACGCCCTCTCCAACTCCTTCGGTTTTGGAGGGCACAATGGAACTTTGGTGTTTGGAAAATACAAGGGGTGAATACAGTGGAGTTTCTGGTTTTTCCAGTGAATTACCTTCTTGGTTCGTTGCCCTGTGGGTTGGTTGTAGCCTGGGCCTTTCGAGGTGTAGACCTTCGCAAGTACGGGAGTGGTAACATTGGAGCAACAAATGTTTCCCGAGTAGCAGGGTTTTTTCCGGCTCTTCTTGCAGGCGTGGGGGATGCGCTAAAGGGTTTCCTCGGAGCATATCTTGCTTTTCGGTTTTTGGGAACGTCTCCACTTTTTCTGATTGCTGCCTTTCTTGTTGTTGTGGGACATGACTGGTCGTGCTTTTTGAAGTTCAGGGGCGGTAAGGGAGTGGCTACAACCCTTGGCGTGCTTTTTTTCCTCTCCTGGCAGGTGGCTTTGCTTTGTTTCCTTGTCTGGGTTTTTGTGGCGGGGTTGACACGATACTCTTCTCTTGGATCCCTGAGTGGAGCAGCTGCCATGCCAATTCTCCTCTTCCTTTTTCACCGACCTTCGGTATTTGTTTGGTGGGGAATACTGGCAGCAGTCTGTGTGTTTATAAGGCACAAAGATAACATTTTCCGGCTTGTTCAGGGAAAAGAGCTCAAAATTGGTGAGAAAGGACGTGGAAGCAATGAGCGAGGGAATTTTGGAATTGAATGAAGCGAATTTTGAGGCAGAGGTTCTTCATTCTCACATTCCAGTTCTTGTGGATTTCTGGGCAACCTGGTGCATGCCTTGCCGAATGATAGCCCCAATTGTCCAGGAGATTGCCCGAGAGTGGGCTGGTCGGATTAAAGTAGGAAAGGTTAATACCGATGATGCTCCGTCCTTAGCCATAAGGTATGGTGTTCATGCTATTCCTACGTTGATTTTCTTCCAGGGTGGGAAGGAGATCGAGCGAGTTGTAGGATATGTGTCCAAAAAGGCTCTTGAAGAGAGACTGCGAAAAATTTTGGGCGAGTCATAGCCTGTTCTTTCTTTTCCTCTTCATTGGCTTTCTTGGCTGGATGTACGAGGCAGAAGCCATAGAACTCCATGGAGAAAAGGTGTTCGCCCTGCATGTTCCTCGTCTTTTGCGAGAGAATGCTCGGGCAGGGAGAAAAATTGCCCTTACCTTTGATGACGTGCCCAATGGGCACACCCGAGAAATCCTTGCAGTACTTAAAGAGTTTGAGGTGCGGGCGACATTTTTCCTCATTGGAGCGCAGGTAGTACGTCATCCAGAGCTTGCCCGTTCCATTGTTGCTGCAGGACACGAAATTGGAAACCACTCTTTTTCACATGTTCTTACGAGGAATTGTACAGAGGAGGCAATTCTAGAGGATATTGCCAAAGCCGAAAAGGTTATTCTTGAAGCCACTGGTTGTGTACCTTTGTACTTTCGGCCTCCTACTGGACTGGTAACCCAGAGTGTGCAACGGGCTTGTGGGAAGTTAGGGTACAGTATCGTTCTCTGGAGTGTGGACTCAGAAGACTGGAAGGCAGAAGACGACGATGCAGTGATTACCCGTGTTCTTGAGAATATACGACCTGGGGCTATTGTTCTTTTGCATCCTCTTCCTCGTACTGTTCGAGTACTTCCCCAGATACTTCGAGGACTTAAGCGAAGAGGATACGAAATTGTTCCTGTTTCTGCTCTTTTTGAATAGTGATGGAGCGACTTTTATGGCCAAAAGAGTGGGTCTTTCTCGAAGAGGCTCTCCAGGATTTTCGTGGGACAATTGTAGCTATTGCCCCATCTGACCGAGGAAAGACAACCCTTGTGCGCCTTCTGGTACAGATGTTCCTCAAAAGGGGCAAGCGGGTTGGGTGGGTTGATACAGACCCGGGTCAATCGTATGTAGGTCCTCCTACAACGCTTGGAGCTTCTGTGCTTTTGGGACCTGTAGACTTTAGAGATCTCCTTTTTACTCCGTGTTTTCGGTTCTTTGGAGATACAACGCCAGAGAGAGATATTGTCGCTTTTGCTCAGCTTGCTTGGGACCTTGTGCGTGTGGTAAGGAAACGAAGCGATGTTACCCTTGTGGACACTTGTGGGCTTTTTCACTCACCTCTTGGGTATTACCTGAAGACTATGAAAATACGCATCATTGACCCAGAAATTGTTCTCGCTATCGGAGAAAAAGAAGAGTTTGCTCCTTTTGCAACCTTTTTGAAGGAACGTCTTCTTGTCCTTCCTGTACCTTCTGAGGTTTCGGAGAAGTGCTACGAGATACGTCGAGGGCACCGGAGAAGACTCTTTTCGCGGTACTTTTCTTCTGGAAGAGAGCTCTATTTCCCAATAGCTGCCCTTCGTTTTTCCCTTCCCTGTTACCCTTCGTTTTTCCTCTGGAAGATGGAAGAAGTGGAGGGAGGAGTTCGATTCGCCAGTCTTGGGGAGGAAGTTTTCCTGTCTCGTCAAATGGAAGAGATAGGGGTCGTCTGTGGACTTTTTAGCGAAGACGGAAAAGAGCTTGGTCTTGGGATTTTTGAGCGGATACTTTGGGAAGAAGGACGCATCTCCGTCTTTGGAGTTCAATGTGTTCCTGGAAGGGTTGAGGCAATAGTTCCCGGAGTTATAAAAGTGGACAGAAGTGGAGAAGAGAGAGGTCGCTTCAGCATATCTTCCTCTCCATTCCGCTTTCTCAGGTTTCCACGGCAAGGGTTGTGACTCCTGGAGTTCAGAAAGCCTTTCTTGTAAACTCTGGCGTTTTTGAGTTTAGGGGCAATAGGACCATCTGTACCAAGTGCGTAGGAGGGGTTCTCTGAGGCGGCTTGAGAAAGGAGACGCAGTTGGTTTTCACAGGATTGTGCCGGATTCAGTATAATACCCTAAAAGGAAGGTGAAGGCATGCCCTTTGCAGTTATCATGGCCGGTGGGAAAGGGGAGCGTCTGTGGCCACTGAGCCGAAAACACAGGCCGAAGCAGTTTATGCGGCTCTGGGGGAGAAGTCTTCTTGCCCACACTGTAGAACGTGTTCTTCCTGTGGTGGGGGCTGAAAATATCTACATCGTCACTCAGAGGGAGTATGCGACACCGATTCTTGAGGAGCTTTCTTTTCTTTCGCCCGAGAATCTCCTTCTTGAACCAATGGGGAAGAATACTGCGCCTTGTGTTGGTTTTGCTGCTCTCTTCCTTTCCCATGCTTTTTCGCCTCATGAAGTCATGATTGTCCTCCCTGCGGATCACGTGATTCTCAATACAGAGCGTTTTCAGAGAGCCTTAGAGCTTGCCATAGAGGTTGCTGCAAGTGGTAATTGGCTTGTGACCTTTGGCATTGTTCCTGATTACCCACACCCTGGCTATGGGTACATTCGTTGTGGGAATCTTTTCCGTGAGGATACCAGAGGTCGGGTGTACCACGGGGCGGGGTTTACTGAAAAGCCGGACCGGAGAAAAGCCGAAGAGTATCTCCGCCTTGGAGGATATCTTTGGAACAGCGGTATGTTTGTGTGGACTGCATCGGCAATCCTCGCGGCCATAGAGCAATGGGCTCCGGAAATTGCAGTGGGACTTCGGGAAATTGAGAAAGCTTTAGGGACTTCGGAAGAAGCCGAGGTCCTCGAGAGGGTTTTTGAGGCTTTTCCCTCTATTTCGATTGACTATGCTGTTATGGAAAAAGCTCCAAATGTTCTTGTTGTTTCTGGAGGGTTTGGGTGGAGTGACGTGGGCTCTTGGGAGAGCTTTCGCAACATTCTCCCTAAAGACGCTTTCGGAAATGCTGCTTTGGGAGAGTGTGTAACTCTTGAAAGCAAGGGTTGCATCCTTTGGACAAAGAAACCTGTAGTGCTCTTTGGGGTAGAAGACATGGTTCTTGTGGAAGAAGAGGACGTTATTTTCCTTATGTCTCGAGAAAAGGATCAGAAAGTGCGTTCTCTTTTGCAGTACCTGAAAGAAAGGGGTAAGGAGAAGTATCTGTAGCGATGGCCGAGATTCTCGTAGCGACTGAAGAAGCTATCCAGAAAGCGGCAAATCTCTTGAGGAATGGAAAACTCGTTGCCTTTCCTACCGAGACAGTTTACGGTCTTGGGGCTTGTGCATTGAACTCTCAGGCAGTAGCAAGGATTTTTGAGGTTAAAGAACGACCGTTTTTTGACCCTCTCATTGTTCATGTTGCTGACCTTGCCATGGTACGGGAAGTCTGTGATTTTTCAGATCCCAGGGCTCTGCGCCTTGCCGAAAGGTTCTGGCCTGGGCCACTGACTCTTGTTCTTCCTAAAAAGCCTCTTGTCCCTGATATTGTGACCGCAGGTCTTCCCACCGTTGCGGTGCGCATGCCTGCCCATCCTGTAGCCTTGCAACTTATCCAAAAAGCTCAGGTGCCTGTAGCTGCTCCAAGCGCGAACCGATTTGGGCGCTTAAGTCCGACTCTTGCTGTGCATGTTGCACGGCAAATTGGGGATCGGATTGAACTTATTCTCGATGGAGGGAAATGTCCGGTAGGAGTAGAATCAACCATTCTTGAGCTCACCAACGGTCCGGTTCTTTTGCGGCCTGGCGGAATTCCTCTTGAGGAAATAGAGAAGGTTATCGGGAGGGTGGAAAAGGCTTCTTTCTCGGGCATTCCTCGCTCGCCAGGTCAGCTCCCTTTTCACTACGCTCCTTCTGTGCCCCTTCGGATTACTTCCCAAGAAACACCCCCTCCGCCGGGACTTCGAGTGGGACTTCTTGCCTTTTCCTCAGTACAGTACCCGGAACGTTTTGCCCATGTTGAAATCCTCTCACCTTCTGGGGACCTTAAGGAGGCGGCAGCAAATCTCTTTGCTTGTCTCCACCGCCTGGAAGAAAAAGTTGACCTTATTTTTGCCGAGCCAGTACCTGAAGTTGGTCTTGGTCGGGCGATTATGGATCGTTTACGGAAGGCAGAAGCAAAGTTCTAACGAGGTGGAAGAGCATGTCTTTTGTCCTTGTTACTGGTGGAAGTGGACTCTTAGGTTCCTGGGTGACGTATTACCTCGCGAAAAAAGGTAGGAAGGTTATTTCTTTTGATCTTCGGAAAGTAGAGCAGGAGTATCTTGATGATTGTAGAGAAGGTGTTGTATTCTGTAGAGGTAGCGTCCTTGAGTGGTCTCATCTTCTGACCCTTTTTTCAAGGTTTCCGAATATCGAGGGTATTATCCATACCCCTGCAGTCATGGCTTCTCCAAAATACTGGAATGACCCGTACCCTTCGACCATTCTCAACGTGGTGGGCACACTGAATCTCCTAGAGTGTGCTCGTATTTTCAGGGTTTCAAGGTTCCTTTACGTGAGTTCTGGAGCAGTTTATGGGGAAACTAAGGACAATCCTGGAGAGCTCACCCATCCTGTCAATCCAGCAGACCTTTACGGAGCGAGCAAGGCAAGCGCTGAATACCTTGCTTTGCAGTATGGGAACCACTACGGGATTGATGTTCGTATCGTTCGTCCATACTTTTTCTTTGGTCCTGGACTTTTGCCGTCTGAGATGACCCCGGTGTTTCGGGTTCTCCTTGGGTCTCTCGAGGGCCTTGAGGACCTTGCTCTTGAGCGGGGAAGAGATCAGAAACTGGGCTTCACTTATGTGAAAGATACTGCCTGGGGAACGGTACTTGCTTACGAGAAGGAAAATCCCCGACACCGGATATACAATATCGCCACCTCTGAGGTTACGAGCTTTCCTGACCTTGCCCGCCTTGCTCAAAAGTACAGTGACGTCCCAAAAGAGGTATGCCTTGGCCCGGGAAAGCTCTTCCCTCGAGGGGAAACGCTTGACATTACTCTAGCCCAAAAGGACCTTGGCTTTGTGCCGCGGTACTCTATAGAGGAGGCTGTTGCAGAATACGCGGTGTGGGTAAAGGAGGAACGCAAAAGACGAGGTGCAATGCAGAGGTCAGGTGACTACGAACGTTAGGAGGATAGGTACTTATGGATTGCGGTTGGGGGAGATTGGAACGAGTTGTTGTGGTGAGTGTTTTTCCAGGAGAGTACCTTCTTGAAACCATTAAAGACGTGATTCGCAAAGAACACATTGAACATGGGGTTGTCCTTTCTGGCTTTGGAACCTTGAGTGAGGTTCATCTCCACTGGGTGACAACTACGGATTTTCCTCCCGTAGAGCATTTTGCAAAGTACGAAGGTCCCTTTGAACTCCTCTCTTTAAGTGGGATTATTGTTCATGGGGAACCCCACATTCACGCGGTGGTTTCAAACGTCCAGGGGGCTTACGGAGGGCACCTTGAGCCTGGGAATAAGGTCCTCTATCTTTGCGAGGTAGCCATAGGAGTCCTTACAGAGATTTCTATGAGGAGAGAACTGAGGCCAGAGGGAATCAAGCAATTACGGTTTGGGTAATATCACTGAGATTGCCGCGGTGTGGAAGAATAGCGTCCTCTTAGGGATTGATGGGGAGGGTGTGAAAGTTGACACTACCTTTGGGGGAACATATAATTCTTCCGATGCTTTGAAGTTTTGAAGGAAAGGTGGAATTGTCTCGATGGTGGTAGAGGTTGTGAAGAAGGAAGAGAAAGAAAAGCACGTTTTGGAGCTTGAAGTCGAAGTTGCCAAAGAGCGTGTTGATGAGGTTCTTGAAAGTGTTTATCGGGATTTTAATCGAAGCGTAACCATCCCAGGATTTCGGAAGGGCTCGGTACCAAAAGCGATTCTTCGAGCTCGTTTGGGGAAAGAAGCCTTTCTCGATGAACTTGTGCGCCGTCTTGTTCCAGAAGCAGCTCAGGAGGTACTTAAGAAAGAGAGCATTCGGGTTGTAGGTGAACCAGATGTTGAAGTACTTGTTGTGGAAGAGGGGGAACCGCTTCGCTTTCGTCTCACTGTTGTGGAGAATCCGGAAGTAATCCTTGCTTCTCCCGAAGATCTCGAGGTGCGGAAATATCGCCTTGAAGTTAGAGAGAGCGATGTTGATGCATACATTGAACAACTTCGGCACCGTGCCGGAGAATGGAGAGAGTATGAAGGTCCGATAGAGACAGGAGACGTTGTTACCGTAACAGTGAAAGACAAGCGTTTCACTGTACAAGCAGATGTCTCAGGTTCCCTTCTTGCGCGGGAAGTTCTGGGGATGCGAAAAGGTGAAACAAAGCGTGTTCGCCCTGAGGGGCAAGAAGAGCAAGAGCTTGTTGTCCATGCTATATACCGGAAACATCTTCCAGAAGTGAACGAAGAGTTTATCAGTAAGTTTGGGGAGGAATTTGCCTCTATTGAGGCCTTCCGGGAACGTATTCGACACATCCTTGAGGAACAGGCAAAAGAAATGGTTGAGGAACGTTTGCGGCTCGAAGCAGTGGTTGCTCTCTGCCGAGCGTCTTCGGTCTCCATTCCTACGCCTCTTCTTGATGAGGAGACACGGAAGGTCATCGAACTCTTTGCGAAACAGCTCAAGGAAGAGAATGGCCTTTCTCTCGACCAATACCTTGAGCTTACTGGACAGGACTTTGCTACTTTTGAGGAAAAAATGCGAAAGGTTGCTCACTGGAGACTCAAAAAGTACTTTGTTCTTGCAAAATACGCTGATGTGTATGGTATTGAAGTGACTGAAGAGGAAATCCACCGCCTTGTGGAAGGGATTGCTGAAAAGACTGGAAAGCCCTTCGAAGAGGTTATTCGAGAACTTTCTCGGAATAGAACGCTCCTTGCTATGACGAATCACCTTCTTTCGAACAAGCTTCTTGATGATCTGGTGAGAAGGGTTACGATACGAGAAATTGAAGAGCCTTTAAACTTTGACCAGTGGAAGGCTTTGGAGGATCCTGAAGAGGAGATGATTCAAGGATGAAAGGGTTACGTTTGAGTTACCTTGTGCCTATTGTGGTGGAGCAGACTCCAAGAGGTGAACGGGCTTATGACATCTATTCTCGCCTCTTGCAGGACCGCATCGTCTTCCTCGGTACGGAAATCGACGACACTGTAGCCAACCTTGTCATTGCTCAGCTTCTTTTTCTTGAGGCGATGAATAAGGAGAAAGACATCAATCTCTACATTAACAGCCCTGGAGGTTCGGTTTCGGCGACTCTCGCAATCTATGACACCATTCAGTACATAAAGCCTGATGTTGCCACTATCTGTATTGGACAGGCAGCAAGTGGTGCAGCGGTTATCCTTGCAGCGGGAACAAAGGGAAAGCGAATGGCGCTTCCGAACTCCCGGATCATGATCCACCAACCCCTTGGTGGTGCTCAGGGGCAGGTTACGGACATTGAGATTCATGCTCGAGAAATGGTAAAAATTCGCGAAAAACTTAATGAAATCCTTGCCCGTCACACAGGTCAGTCTATTGAGAAGATCCGAAAGGATACGGAACGAGACTTCTTCATGTCTCCGGAAGAAGCCCGGGAATATGGTTTGATTGACCGGGTTCTCTATCCGGAGGAGAAGAAAAAAGAAGGAGCTGCGGAGAATGTCGAGATTTGAGGAGGAGAAGATTAAGTTGCGGTGCTCTTTCTGTGGCAAAACGCAACAGGAAGTGAGGAAGCTCATTGCAGGTCCAGGCGTGTACATTTGCGATGAATGCGTAGAGCTCTGCAACGAGATTCTTAAAGAGGACTCAAGGAGAAACCGTAGAGAATTTGTTCTTGAGAATCTCCCTTCGCCTAAGGAAATCAAAGCCTTTCTCGATCAGTACGTTATTGGTCAGGAACGAGCAAAGATCGTTCTTTCTGTTGCAGTATATAACCACTACAAACGCATTATGCAGCCCAAGGATACCCAGGAGGTGGAAATTGAAAAGAGCAACATTCTCCTTCTTGGTCCTACAGGATCTGGAAAGACTCTTCTTGCCAAGACCCTTGCTCGATTCCTTAATGTTCCTTTTGCCATTGCTGACGCTACGACGCTTACCGAAGCGGGGTACGTAGGAGAGGACGTAGAGAACATTCTCCTTCGTCTCCTTCAGAATGCTAATTTTGATGTGAAAAGAGCCGAAAAAGGCATTGTGTACATTGATGAAATAGACAAAATTGCTCGCAAAGGGGAGAACCCCTCTATCACTCGGGACGTTTCGGGAGAGGGTGTCCAGCAGGCACTTCTCAAGATTCTTGAAGGGACCATTGCGAATGTCCCTCCTCAGGGAGGGCGTAAGCATCCCCACCAAGAGTTTATCCAGGTCAATACCGAAAACATCCTTTTCATATGTGGGGGGGCTTTTGTAGGGCTTGAACGCATTATTGAGAACCGCTTGAAAGATAGAAAAATTGGTTTTGGTGCTCGGGAAAGCATTTCTGAAAAAGAGCTTTCCCGCAATATTCTCCACGAAGTACAACCAGAGGATCTTCTGAAGTTTGGAATGATTCCCGAGTTTATTGGAAGAGTTCCAATTGTCTGTGCTCTTGACCCCCTTACTGAGGATGACTTGGTGCGTATTCTTACCGAGCCGCGGAATAGTCTCGTTCGACAGTACCAGAAACTTTTCGAGATGGAAGGTGTGGAACTTATTTTCACCGAAGGAGCACTCCGGCTTATTGCTCGGGAAGCCCTTGCCAAAGGTACCGGAGCGCGGGGTCTTCGCTCCATTATGGAGCGACTCATGACAGATCTCATGTTTGAAATTCCTTCTCGAAAAGACATTAAGAAAGTAGTCATTAATGAAGCCTTCGTTCGGGGAGAGAACTGCCTCTTCCTTAAGGAGGCTCGCGAGGAGAAGCTCGCGTGAAGGATTATGGAGAGAAAAACTTCTCTGTCACCAGTCTTTGACGCAAAAGCGGCTGAGGCAAAGTGGTACGAGTTCTGGGAACGGAATGGCTACTTCATTCCCTCTACCGACCCTCGAAGACCTCCTTTTTCTATCGTTATTCCCCCTCCCAATGTAACAGGGCATCTCCATATGGGTCATGCGTTGAACCTTACGCTCCAGGATATTGTTGTCCGGGCCAAACGGATGCAAGGGTATGCTACATTGTGGGTTCCTGGCACAGATCATGCAGGTATAGCCACGCAAAATGTTGTTGAAAGGCAACTTGCCCAGGAAGGATTAAGTCGCCACGACCTTGGGCGAGAGAAGTTCCTGGAACGGGTTTGGGAATGGAAGGAAAAGTATCACAGGCGGATTGTTGTACAACTCAAACGCCTGGGAGCTTCTTGCGATTGGACACGAGAGCGATTCACCATGGATGCGGGTCTTTCCCGAGCAGTTCGTGAGGTTTTTGTTCGGCTTTATGAAGAGGGCCTTATTTACCAGGGTGAATACATTGTCAACTGGTGCCCTCGTTGTGAAACAGCTCTTGCTGACATTGAGGTTGAGTACCGGGAGGTACCAGGAAAACTTTACTTCATCCGCTATCCTTGTGTCGATGGAGATGGTTTCCTTGTTGTTGCTACCACCCGTCCAGAAACCATGCTTGGGGACGTGGCCTTAGCGGTACATCCTGAGGATTTGCGTTACCGGAAATTCCTTGGAAAGAAGGTCCGTCTTCCCCTTCTTGGTAGGGAAATACCAGTTATTGCCGACACATATGTGGATCGGGAGTTTGGTACTGGAGTTCTTAAGGTTACCCCGGCTCATGACCCACATGATTTTGAGATTGGCAAACGACACAATCTTCCCCTTGTTCGGGTTATTGACAGCCGAGGTTTTATGAGTGACGAAGCTGGGCCATTTTCGGGGCTTACGCGGGAAGAGGCACGGGTTAAAGTTTTTGAAGCTTTGAAAAAGGAAGGGTTACTTGAGAGGACCGAGGAGCATGTCCACGCGGTTGGGCATTGTTACCGATGTGGGACAGTGATTGAACCCCTTGTTTCTCGGCAATGGTTCGTCCGCATGAAGGAGCTTGCCCGTCCAGCGGTTCAAGCTGTTGCGGAAGGCAAAGTCGTTTTTGTTCCCGAGCGATGGACTAAGGTGTACTTTGACTGGATGGAGAACATTAAGGATTGGTGTATTTCCCGGCAAATCTGGTGGGGGCACCGAATTCCTGTTTTCTCTTGCAAGAGTTGTGGATACGTTTTTGCTTCTAGAGAAGACCCTACAGCATGTCCAAAATGTGGGGGAGAGGTTGTACAGGAAGAAGATGTCCTCGATACTTGGTTCAGTTCGGCTCTTTGGCCTTTTTCAACTCTGGGATGGCCTGAAGCAACGGAGGACCTTGTCCGTTTTTATCCCACGTCGCTCCTTGTTACTGGTTTTGACATCATCTTTTTCTGGGTAGCTCGCATGATTATGATGGGGCTTAAGTTTATGGGAGAGGTTCCCTTTAGAAAGGTCTATATTACCCCTCTTGTGCGAGATGCCCAGGGACGAAAGATGAGCAAATCCTTGGGAAACGCCATTGACCCTATTGAAGTTGTGGAGAAATACGGAAGTGATGCGTTGCGTTTTGCTCTTGCCTGGCTTACGGTACAGGGACGAGACATTCATCTTTCTATGCAGCGCATTGAGGCAGCACGAAGTTTTGTGAATAAACTCTGGAATGCTTCCCGGTTTGTCCTTATGAATCTCGATGGGTTCTCCCCTCTTTCCCTTGAGGAAGCAAATCTTGACCTTAAGGATCGCTGGATTCTGTCTCGCTTTCAGAGAGTCCTTAAGGAATCCACAGAGCATCTTGAAACTTTAGAATTTGGGGAGTTTGTCCAGCTCCTTTACGACTTTACCTGGAGCGAGTACTGTGATTGGTACGTGGAGTGGAGCAAAAACGACCTTTACCAGGGGAACGAAAGGATTCGAAAGAAAACGCAGAATATCCTTCTTTTCGTTCTCAGTGGCCTGCTTCGTCTTTTGCATCCTGTCGTACCTTTTGTTACTGAGGAAATCTGGCAATACCTTCCTTCTCCGTATCGGGAAAGTGAGAGCATTATGATTGCTTCCTGGCCAGTTCAGGATGATCGCCTTATTGATGACCGTGCAGAACGTGATATTGCGCTCTTTCAGGAGGTTATCCGGGAGATTCGCTACCTTCGAGCGGAGCTTCGTGTGCCTCCTGCTACCGAAAGCGCAGTATGGTTGCACTGCGAAGACGACAGTCTCTGTGCCTCTATTCTTGCCCACAAGAAATACATTGAACAACTCACCAAATGTTCTGTGGAGAGGGTGGCAAAACACCTCCCTCGTCCGGAACGCGCTGTACTGGGAAGGTCACGTGGTGTTGACATCTACCTCTTTGTTGAGGGTATTGTTGATGTGGCTTTGGAAGCGCAACGTCTTACCAAAAAGCTCCTTGCACTTGAGCAGGATCTTGAGCGCTCTCAAAGGAGATTAGATAACCCTGATTTTCTGACTCGTGCTCCAGAAGAAGTTGTAGAAGAAGAGAGAAGGAAATACCAGGAAACTCAAAGAGAATTGGATCGTCTTAAGCGTCTTCTTGAGGGTATCCGATGAGGTTTTTTGGGTTTTTGCGGCGACGGGATCCAGTTGAGATTGTGGTGATATTTTGTGGGGCTGTTCTTGTGGTGGTTTTTTCGTTCTTTACTGCTCGGGGAGATCTTGACCGATATGTGGAATTTCTTTTGACCCGAGAAATTCCACCCCTTGTGGAAATCGTGGAAAAGGAAGAGGTGGTTCCTGTATCGCCTCTTGAGCAATGGGCCCAAGAGTTTTCCGAAGTTTCTCCTTTGCCTCTCGCGCCGTCGCCTTCGCCCCAGAAAGTGCAACAAAAGACGGAGGAGAAACCAATGCCGCGAAAAACGAAGGAGCAACCAGTTGCACCGTCCCCAAGTGTGCAGCCTCAACCCTCTCCAAAGGAGAGGGTCTTTCTTCAGGCAGGGGCGTTTTCTCAAGAGAGGAATGCACAGGCTATGGTAGATACCCTCCGACGATTTGGGTATAATGCAGTTATTGAGCGGGTTTCAGGGATGTATCGCGTACGGGTTTACGGATTTTCCTCACTCGAGGAGGCCAAAAGGGCAGCGGCAAAACTTCGTTCTCAGGGTATAGAGTGCTTTGCGGGAAAATGAGGGGAGAGAAGAAAGAAGATGACACTTCGAGAAGTTAAGGAGATTCTTGAAGCTGATGTCCTAGCGTGTGAAGAGCTTCTTGATCGAGAGCCAAAGTCAGCTTGTGGGAGTGATCTTTTGAGTGATGTTTTAGCCTTCACTAGGGAAAATTCCTTGCTCCTTACTGGCCTCACTAATCCTCAGGTGATTCGTACTGCTGAAATGAGTGACCTCATTGGGATTGTCTTTGTGCGTGGTAAGCGCCCAGAGCCTGCAACGATTGAGTTAGCCATTATGAAAAAGATCCCCCTCCTGGCAACCCGTCTTCCTATGTACGAAGCATGTGGAAGGCTCTATATGCGGGGGCTTAGGGGTTGCAGCGAAGTGGAATGACTGATGAAAAACCCCTCATCGAGCTTGAGCGGAAGATTGAGGGAGGGGATTTTCAAAGTGCTGGGGATGTTTCCAGTGAGCTTAAAAGGATTCTCCAACAGATTGGTTTTCCTCCTTCTTTTAGCCGCCGGGTGGTTATTGCTGCATATGAAGCAGAAATGAATGTTGTCATCCATGCCTGGCGGGGGGTATTTCGAGCTTGGATATTTCCACGTTACGTCCATATTGAGGTAGACGATGAAGGTCCAGGGATTCCAGATCTTGAGCTTGCCTTTCAAGAGGGATACTCAACAGCTCCTCCCCATATACGGGAAATGGGCTTTGGGGCAGGGTATGGACTTTCAAACATGAAAAAGTGTTCCGATCGTCTCGAAATCGATACTCGTGTCGGTGAGGGAACGAAGGTTACCATGGATTTCTTTGTACGCGACGTGTAAGGTGGGAAAAGTGGACGTTTGCCACTCTGTTTTTCTTGATGAGGAGAAATGCAAGGGTTGTACCCACTGTATCCGACGTTGCCCCACGGAGGCTATCCGGGTTAAGAATGGAAAAGCGCGCATTGACGAAGAGCGATGCATTGATTGTGGAGAGTGTGTAAGAACCTGTCCGAATCATGCAAAATACGCTCAGACCGATTCCCTTGAAGCTATCCAGAGTTTTGCTTACCGAATTGCTCTTCCTGCTCCAGCTTTTTATGCACAGTTTAAGTTTACCATTCCTCTGGGAAAGGTTCTCAACGGGCTTTTGCGTCTTGGATTTCACGAAGTATTTGAAGTTGCAAGAGGTGCTGAAATTCTTGCAGCAGAGATTACCCGCTTTCTAGAACGGAAAGACCTTATCCTCCCAGTTATTTCCTCTGCCTGTCCTGCAGTGGTGCGACTTGTAGAGGTAAAATTTCCCTCTCTTCTCGATAACCTTCTCCCCTTGGACTCACCCCTGGGGGTAGCGGCAAAAATCGCTCGTCTCGAAGCCCTCAAAAAAGGGTATCAACCAGAGGAAGTAGGGGTGTTTTTTATCACTCCCTGTCCAGCTAAAGTCACCGAAGCTCGCCAAAGTGGCAAAGGGCTGGGACGCATTGATGGAGCCATTTCCATGGCAAGTGTATACACGCGCCTTGCAAACGAACTGCATCTTGTAGAGGACATTCCGGATCTTCAGATTGCAGGGTTTAAGGGCATTGGTTGGGCTCGCTCCGGAGGAGAGCAAGAGTCTCTTGGTGAAGGAGAGTACATGGCTGTTGATGGTATTCATAACGTCATCTCGGTTTTTGAGAAAATTGAGGTGGGAGAGCTCAAGGGTGTTGTATACTGCGAAGCTCAAGCCTGTGTGGGAGGGTGTGTTGGGGGAGTGCTGGCTGTTCAGAATCCTTTTATTGCCAAAGTTAATGTGAATCACCTCATGAAGAAATACAGTGTTTTTCGTCCCTGGAGAGAAGAAGAGATGAAAGCTTGGCGGGAGGCCCGTGTTTTCATTCGCGAAAGGGCTTACGAAGCGAAAGAGGTTATGAGACTGGATCGGGATTTCCAAAGGGCGATGGAAAAGTATCAACAAATAGAGCATCTCCTTTCGCGTCTGCCAGGTCTTGATTGTGGGGCTTGTGGATCTCCAACGTGTAGAGCCCTGGCTGAAGATGTGGTGCAGGGAAAAGCTGAAGAAGTGGATTGCCCATTTCTGCTTCGAGACAACATGCTTGAGTTGGCAAGAGAAATTTATGCCTTAGCAAGTAGAGTTCCTCAAACTATGTCTCGCAAAAGGGGGGAGGATATTGGCGGTTCGGATTCAGGACCTTGTGCAGCCTCTTGAAGCAACGGTTCTCGTTCCTGGAGATATGGGGCGAGAAATCCATGGAGGGTACTGTGGTGATCTTCTCAGCGATTGTATTGCCAATGCGGTGGAAGGAAGTGTTTGGGTTACAGTGCAATCGCACCCTAACATTATTGCTGTAGCCGTTCTTGTAGGCATTCCCTGTGTGGTCATAGTCAATAACTACGATGTTGATGAACAGACCCTTGCTCGCGCTCAAAATGAAGGTATAACGGTTCTGCGTACCCCTTTGAGTGCTTTTGAAGCTGTTTCCCGCCTGGCGTCCTTAGGTATACCAGGAAAGAAGCGGCGTGAATCATAAAGGTTTTGTGGCCGACCTCCATATCCACACAGTTCTTTCCCCTTGTGCGCAGAGGGACATGTTGCCTCATTGTATTATCCTTGAGGCGCTTGAAAGAGGCATCGATATTATTGCCATCACCGATCACAATGCTTGTGGGAACGTGGGACTTGCAGTTCGCCTGGGAGAACGATTTGGTCTTTGGGTCGTTCCTGGGATTGAGGTAGAAACGAAAGAGGAGGTCCATCTTCTTGGGTATTTTCCAACCTATGAGCATCTTTTGAGATTTAACCGCGTAGTGGATGTGTATCTCCCTTCTGTGTCCCTCAATAAGGCCGTATGGGGAGAGGAATGGATTATTGGTGAAGACGGGAGCGTGGTTGCTGAAAAAAATACCCTCCTTACAGTCTCTCTTTGTCTTTCCCTTGAGGAAGTGGTTGAAGAAATATGGCGCTTTGAAGGGGTCCCAGTTCTTGCCCATATTGACAGGAAAACACAGAGTGTTTTTTCTCAACTTGGCTTTATTCCCCCTGGACTTACGGTAAGGGTACTTGAAGTCTCTCCTTGGGCTTCTCCTGAAGAAGTTGCAAAGAATCTCGCCCTTTCTGGATATCGCTTTCTTAGTTCTTCTGATGCTCATGCTCTTTCAGAGATTGGCCGACGGGTAACCCTCTTTCAGATGCCTGTTTGTTCCTGGGATGAATTCCTCCTTGCTCTCTTTGGTGAACGGGGACGGGATATGCAAACGTAAAACACCTGTTCAATTTCCCTCCCTTGTGGTATAAGGTAAAGTGGTGCCAAGGGGAGCAAAGTGGAGGAAGGGGGAGGGTTGTGTTCGTTGGGCAATATGCCCATACTGTGGATGAGAAGGGCCGCATTATTCTGCCCAGCGCTTTTCGCGACATGCTCCAAGGAACTCTCTACCTCTCCCGAGGGATTGAACGGTGTATTTTTTTGTACCCTGAGGACTCTTGGAAGCATCTTTACGAAAAGATTACCTCTCTCTCCTTAACTCGAAAGGAAACCCGGGATTTTGCTCGGCTTTTTCTTGCTACCGTTGCCTTAGTTACCCCTGACAGTCAGGGTCGTATTTCTCTTCCGGCGTACCTTCGAGAGTACGCGCGTATTGGGAGACGTGTTGTCCTTATAGGTGTTGGAACAAGGGTTGAAATCTGGGACGAGGAGCTTTGGAAGGAGTATACAAGCGTTACAGAAGAACGATTCTCAGAAATCTGTGAACACATTGTGGATACGGGGATATGACCCAGTTTTTCCACGAACCAGTTATGGTGGAAGAGGTTTGTCGTTTCCTTCTTTGCGGTGATGGTGTTTATGTAGATGCTACCATTGGTGGTGGGGGACATGCAAGGGCTTTTCTTGAGCGGCTGGGCCAGAATTCGGTTCTTGTGGGCATCGACCGAGACAGAGAGGCCCTTGAAGTGGCGCAAAAGACCCTCTCCTCCTTCGCTCCACGGGTGTTACTCGTACACGGGCGCTTTTCTGAGTTGCGGAAAGTTCTCGATTCCCTTGGTATTCCAAAAGTGCGAGGGATTTTCTTCGACCTGGGTGTTTCCTCATGGCAACTTGAGGAAGGTCGAAGAGGGTTCAGTTTCTCTAAGGAAGGACCTCTGGATATGAGGATGGATGCTTCCTCTGGGAAAACGGCTTACGATCTCCTCCACTCCCTCTCTGAAGAGGAACTTGCCGATCTTTTCTTTCGTTTTGGAGAAGAACGTTATGCTCGCCACGTCGCTCGTACTATTGTAGCATACCGCAGAAAAAAGCCCATCACTACCACGACGGAACTTGCTTCCCTTGTTTCTCGTGTTATTCCTCGGAGAAGGATGCATCCTGCTACGCGGATTTTCCTGGCTCTCCGGATTGCGGTAAACGAAGAGCTCGATGAACTTGAAAAAGGACTTCGTGAGCTTCCCGATGTCCTTGAGGAAGGAGGGAGGGTAGTCGTTCTCAGTTACCATTCCCTCGAAGACCGCCTTGTGAAGAGATTTTTTCGGGAGTGTCCTGTGTTGCGAAGTATTACCAAGAAACCTGTTCTTCCCTCGCAAGAAGAGGTGTGTCGGAATCCTCGAGCTCGAAGTGCTCGTTTGCGTGCTGCAGAAAAAGTTTGCTTGGAGGTAGTGTCGTGAGACGGATGGTACTGTTTTTTGGGGGGTCGCTTCTCCTTTTCTTTGTTATAGCTTTGGCGTACCTTGGTTTACAGGCCCTTGTTCTTGAGAAGAGTTTTCTTGTGGCGCAGAAAAGAGCTATTCTTGAAGATCTTATCGCTCAGAGAGAAAAACTCGTTGTTGAGGTTGCCGAACTTTCTTCCCTTGAGCGGATTAGGACCATTGCTACAGAGCGTCTCGGTATGGTTCCTCCAGAACGTGTTGTGTACGCTGTGGTGGGAAAGGAGATTTTGGGAAAGAACGAAGGTGAAACATACCTTGTGCACCAAAAACCTGAAAGTGGAGAGAGGTAGGTGTGCTCTCCCAGAAATTTGTTGCACGGGCGGTTTTTTTGGGTTTTCTTTTCCTTGCCACTCTTGGAATTATTGGGTTTCGCCTCTTTTCTCTTCAGGTTCTTAACCATGGATTCTACCGCAATGAGGTTGCTGGTCGTTTTACACTTGACGAGCTTCTTGCTCTTCGTGGAGACATTGTTGATCGCAACGGTGAAATACTCGCAAGAGACGTCGAAACGCTTACCGTATGTGCTTGTCCTCGCTTGATTCGGGATCCTGATTTGGTGGCCGTTCAGCTTGCCCCCCTTCTTTCGGTTGATGCAGAAGAACTCCGCAAGCGTCTTACTTTGGATGCTTCTTTCGTCGTTTTACAAACACGCCTTCCTGCGGTCCTTGGAGATGCGCTAAGGAAAATGCGAATAGATGGTATTTACTGGGTTCGAGAAGCACAACGGTTCTATCCCAAAGCTCCTCTTGGGAGTTCGATTCTCGGTTTTGTAGGAAAAGATCGAAAGGGTCTTGAAGGGCTTGAATATATGTTTAATGACTTTCTTGAAGGGAGAAGCGGATATATTACCTTCGAACGCGATGCTTTGGGTCAAGAAATTCCTACGACAGTCGTCATACACCCTCCTGAAAAAGGGAAAAATCTCCATATAACCATTGACACGACCATCCAGTTCTTTACTGAAGAGGCGCTGAATCGGGCTATAGAGAGAACCAAGGCAAAGCGGGGGGTTATTATCGTTAACGATCCTAAAACTGGTGATATTCTTGCGATAGCTTCGTATCCAAGCTTCAATAACCAATTTTTTGAGGACTTTCCTCCAGAGAGCTGGCGAAACCATGCAGTACATATGGTTATGGAGCCTGGATCCACGGTTAAGCCCCTTGTTCTTGCCGCAGCCTTGGAAGAAAAGGCTGTTTCTTTGGGTGACACGCTGTACTGTCCTGGAGGGATACGGGTTCACAACCACTGGGTACGATGCATAAAGACTCACGGCCAGGAAAGCCTTGAGGATGTGTTGATTAACTCCTGTAACACTGGTATTATCTCCATAGCCCAGAAATTGGGAAAAGAAAGGTTATATAAGTATTTGAAGGACTTTGGGTTTGGGGAAAAGACTGGTCTCTCTCTTCCCGGAGAAGAAAAGGGGTTGCTGCGCCGGCCAGAAAGGTGGTCTCTTCTCTCTATTGGTGCAGTGCCTATAGGGCAGGAAATAATGGTAACTCCTATGCAGCTTCTCAGTGCGCTTTCGAGTATTGCTAATAAGGGTGTTCTTATGCAACCTCGTCTCGTGAAAGAGATAACCGATGGTTATGGCAATGTAGTCCATGAATTTCCTCCTCATCCAGTACGAAGAGTCGTGTCAGAAAAAACCGCGAATCTTGTCCTTTCTATGATGGAGAAAGTGGTAGAAAAGGGAACTGGGAAAAAGGCCCAAGTTAGGGGATACCGTATTGCGGGGAAGACTGGAACCGGACAGAAAGCTGGTCCAGGGGGCAAGTATGCTCCTGGAGCTTACTACTCGTCTTTTGTGGGGTTTTTCCCCCTTCCAGAACCTCGTTTTGGGGTTCTTGTGGTTCTTGATGAGCCAGAAGGGGAATACTATGGAGGAGACATCGCCGCGCCAGTGTTCCAAGAAGTGGCTGAGAATATTCTTCGATATCGGGGAGTAATTTCAGAGGGGTCGGAGGTTGAGACTTTTTGACGGTTCACGAGTTTCTTTCTTCCTTCCCTTTCACTAAAGCGTGGATAAAAGACCCAAAGGAGCGTATTATAGGTGTTGCTCACGACTCGCGGGATGTTCGCCAGGGATACGCTTTCTTTGCTCTTGTGGGAAGTTCCCATGACGGGCATGTCTTCCTTCACGAAGCCTTTTCGCGAGGAGCACGGCTTCTTGTGGTGGAGAGAGAGGAGAGTGTATCTCCTTTTGAAGGTCGAGTTTCCTGGGCTGTTGCCTTAAGCACTCGTAAGGCTTTGGCTCTTGCTTCTTCGGCTTTTTTTGGATATCCTTCGCGATACATGCAGGTTATTGGGGTTACAGGGACCAATGGCAAGACAACAACGTGTTTTCTTTTGCACAGTATCTTAGAGTATGCTGGATACCCTTGTGGGCTTTTGACTACGGCCCGAAACATTATTGGTCCCTTTGAGTGGGAACCTCCTAATACCACGATGGAGTCCTTGTTTCTTGCGCGGTCACTTCGAATGATGCAAAATCTTGGTCTGCACTATGCGGTACTTGAAGTATCGTCACATGGGCTTGCTCTTGGAAGGGTGGAGGGAATACTCTTTGATGCTGCAGTATTTACCAACATTGTGCCTGAGCATCTTGAGTTCCACAAAACCTTTGAACACTATTTTGAGAGCAAAAAGAAGCTTGCAATGATGGTAGCTGAAAACCTTGTCAAGAACTCTCCAAGAATTCTTGCGGTGAACGGTGAGGATGCAAATACCCTTGTTATTGGGCGCCTTTCTGGCCTTCCTTTCCTGCGTTTTGGGTGTACAAAAGAGTGTGAAGTCCAGGCAAAGAATGTCCGACAGAGCGATACCTCCTCGGTTTTTGAGGTATGTACACCATGGGGAGTTTTTGAGGTCTATCTCCCTCTTCCTGGAAGACACAACGTTTATAATGCTTTAGGTGCTTTAGCCTTGAGCTTGGCCTTAGGGATTGACCGGGAGGCTGTTCGAGAAGGACTTGCTCGATGTCGGAAGGCTCCGGGAAGATGGGAAGTTATTCGAGCTCCTCAGGGGTTTACCGTTATTGTTGACTTTGCTCACAATTGGCATGGTCTTCAACACGCCCTTTC
The DNA here is from genome assembly GCA_937922705.1 of uncultured bacterium. Classification (GTDB taxonomy): domain Bacteria; phylum Atribacterota; class Atribacteria; order Atribacterales; family Caldatribacteriaceae; genus Caldatribacterium; species Caldatribacterium caloriphilum. Next base: position 79,865 of record CALAIW010000023.1, read on the forward strand.
AGCGGCGCGGGATCTTGGCCCTCGCCGCCTTATCACTGTTTTTGGATGTGGTGGGGAGCGAGACAGAAGCAAACGTCCCCAGATGGGAAGAGTGGTAGCAACTTTGAGCGATATCTGCATTGTGACCACTGATAATCCGCGGGGAGAGGATCCACTTCAAACAGCAGAAGACGCAGCGTCAGGGGTTCGCGAAGTCGCTTTGGAGAAACCTGTAGAGTGGTTTATGGTCCTTGACCGAGTTGAAGCCATTCGCTTGGCAATATCTCTAGCTCGGGAGGGGGATATAGTGTTTCTTGCTGGTAAGGGTCCAGAGCGTTTTCAGGTTTGTGCTCAAGGAGCTATTCCTCATAATGATTATGAGATTGCTCTGAGAATTCTTTCTGGAGGACATGATGTGGTTCACACTTGAAGAGGTTGAGAAAGTTACTCAAGCCACCCTTGTGAAAAAGAGAAACGTTTGTTTTAATGGTGTAGCTATTGATTCCCGAAAGTGCGAAAAAGATCAGCTTTTTGTGGCACTTCGGGGGAAAAGGGTCGATGGGCATTCTTTCGTCAGTGAAGCTTTACAGCGTGGGGCGGCAGGAGTTCTGGTAGAAAGGATGGATAAAGATATTGAAGCAACAACGTTTGTTGTGCCGAATACCTATGAAGCCCTTGTCTCCCTTGGGAAATATGCTTCGCTTCGTCTTAAGGGTACAAAAATCGGCATTACGGGAACAGCGGGAAAGACTACCTGTAAGCATCTTTTCACCCAGCTTCTGAGTACACGATTTTCTGCAGCTATGACCCCGCAGAGCTTTAACACTTCTTTAGGCGTATCGGTGAGTTTTGCCAATTTTCCAGAAGATGTTTGTTTTATTGTTGTGGAAGCAGGAATCAGCGAGAGGGGCGAGATGGATTCCCTTGCGTCGATTATTCGCCCGGAAGTTGCGGTTTTCACCGCTTTTGGAGAAGGACACCTTCAAGGATTAGGCTCGGTTGAGGGAGTTATAGAGGAAAAGCTTAAGCTTGTGTGTGAGAATACAAGAAGCGTGTATCTCAATGTTGATCGTGGCGTTCCAAAAACCGAAGACGTGTGTCTGCGAGCCCCGCGTGCAGTAGTTATCCCTTTTGGGATGAGGAGAGAAGCCCTCCTTCGCCTTGAGTCTTTTATGCTTGATGTGCGACGTCTTCGCTCGTCCTTCTCCATTGTATGGGATACACATCGTCTTAGTCTTGAGGCCCCAATCCTTGCTCCTGAGGTGGTGCTTACGGCTCTTCCGGCTATCCATTTTGCCCTCGAGGCGGGTGTGCCCTTTGAGGATGTACGGGAAGTTCTTGCGGATTTCCGAGAACTTCCAGGAAGAGGTGGTTTCTTCCGTTTTGGGAACGGTATAGTTATAGATGATACCTATAATGCTAATCCTCTATCGGTTAGAAAGGCGGTGGATCTTGCAACGCGATTCGCCCGTGGAGGGTACAAGGTGTGTCTTGTTCTTGGAGATATGCTTGAGCTTGGGGTAGTGGCAGAAGATGCGCACCGTAGTATTCTCCTTTATGTTGAGCGTTCCCCCGTGGACCTTGTAATCCTTTTTGGTTCACTTTTTGAGAAAGCTTTTGAGAGTATCGGGGGGGATGACCGGCGATTTGTTCTGGTACGTACCCCAGAGGAAGCACACGCCATTCTCAAATCCTTTGCCGCTTCTTCTTTGCCATGGGTGGTCCTCCTTAAGGGTTCCCGGGGTATGGGGCTTGAGGCCATGATGCTTGAGGAATGGAGAGAGTTCTATGCTTGAGGTGCTTCAGGAGGGTGGACTGAGGGCATTCCTTGCCTGGAGTTTGGGAATGTTTCTTTTTCCCTGGTTCATCCGCTGGCAAAAGGCAAAATCTCTTGGTCAAAAGATTAAAAAAGAGGGACCAGCGATGCACCTTCACAAGGAAAATACTCCTAGTATGGGTGGAATTATCGTTGCCCTTGCTGCTTTTGTGTCGGTTTTTCTTCGACCTCCGGTTCCGCACTTTCCCGTTGTTCTTGCTCTTCTTGGATTTCTTCTTCTTGGGTTTCTTGACGACTACTGGAAGAGTGTGCTCCATCGCCCCTGGGGGTGGAAGGCAAGGTACCGCTTCCTTGTGGAAGTATCACTGGCATGTGGTGCGATGTGGTGGGGGAAGGGTGTGTTTCCCCATACTCTTATTGTACCCTTCACTGGAAGGGTTTTGACCCTCAGCCCGGAAATCTTTTTTCTCTATGGTGTTTTTATTCTTACTGCTACTTGTAATGCTTTCAACATTACTGATGGTCTTGACGGTCTTGCAGGGGGATGCGGGATACTCACCCTTCTTTTCTTTGGTGTGCTCCTTGGGTGCCTTGGTCAGGTTGCGCTGTCTTCTCTCTCCTTTGCTTTTGTAGGGGCTTTTCTTGCCTTTCTCTGGTTTAATAGCTGGCCAGCGAGGATTTTTCTTGGTGATTCAGGGTCTCTCCCTGTGGGTGCCCTTATAGGATTTCTCGCCCTTGCCTCGGGGTATTCTCTTTTTCTTCCTCTTGCTGGTCTTGTCTTTGTAGTTGATACGCTTTCGGTCATTCTTCAGGTGATGAGTTTCAAGCTCTTTGGAAGGCGTGTCTTCCTCATGAGTCCTCTGCACCACCACTTCGAACTTCGAGGTATGAAGGAAGCACAGGTTACAGCACGTTTTGTGCTTGTTCAAGCCTTGGGAATTATTCTTGCTTTTGTGGGGGTTGGAAGGTAATGGCCTATCTGGTTATGGGACTCGGGAAAACTGGTTGTGCAGTACTCCGGTTCCTTCTCCGTATGGGGGGGCAGATCTATGCGAGTGACGACCATCGAAGCCTTCCTGAAGATATTGCTAAGAATCCTCGGGTGACCTTTGTTACGCCAGAAGAGGTGAAGAAAGTCCTTCCTTCGGTTAAGGAATGCATAGTAAGTCCAGGGATTCACCCTACTCATCCTCTTCTTCGTTTCTTAGAGGAGCAGGGGATTCCAGTGATTAGTGAAATTGAGCTGGCTTCCCGCTATATCTCATTTCCTCTTATAGGCATTACTGGCTCTTGTGGGAAAAGCACTACGGTTTCTCTCATTGGAGAGATTTTGCGCTCTGCAGGGTACAGGGTTTTTACCGGAGGGAATCTTGGTACTCCTCTTATTGAGAGCCTCATGAGTGAGGAGCTTCCTGAAATAGGTGTGATCGAACTGAGCAGTTTTCAGCTTGAGCGGGTGTATACGGCTCGTTTTTGTATCGCCGGGATACTGAACCTTTATCCGAATCATCTTGACTACCACCCTAACATGGAGGCGTATTTCCGTGCTAAAGGTCGTATATTTTTGAACCAAAGGTCTCAGGATTGGTCACTTTTTCTCTTCTCTGCATCTCCATGGCAGGCGCGATGGTGTCGCACCGCCAGGGGCCAGGTATTGCCCTTGGGGGTGGATACGCGCCTTTTTGAGGGATTGTACGTTCTGGGGGATGCTGTCTGGCAAGGAGGAGTGCCATCTCGAGCTATTCTCTCTCTTGAAGGGTGTTCTCTCCTTGGAAACCACAACCGGGGGAATATTCTTATGGCAGTAGCAGTGTCCTGGATCCTTGGTGTTCCCAAAGAGACGATAGAAGCAACAGTGCGGTCTTTTCGGGGACTTCCTCACCGCTTGGAATTTGTAGGGGAATGGCAGGGGATAAAGTGCTACAATGATTCAAAATCGACCACTCCCGCTTCGACTCGGGCAGCCATTGAAGCTCTTCCAGGGCCGCTTATTGTTATCCTTGGTGGGAAAGCAAAGCTTGAGGACTTTAGTGGACTTTCAGAGGTTTTAACCCAGGATAAAATTCGTTGTGTTGTCCTCTACGGTGCTTCCCGAGGAATAATAGCCCAGTATATTCCTTCCTGGGTGGAGAGGTACTCGGTAGAATCTCTTAGGGAAGCTGTAGAGGTTGCTTGGTGGAAGGCTCAAAGAGGTGACACTATTCTTCTTTCTCCTGCCTGTACAAGCTGGGATGCGTATGAGAACTTTGAGAGTCGAGGAGAGCACTTTAAAGAGCTTGTTCGCTTTCTTGGGACGAGTGCATCTTCAAAGCCTTCGTGAGGCTTACAGAACCCGGTTCCAGAAAGTTAGGTGGTGGTGGGAAATTGACCCCTTCCTCTTCTGGGCGGTTCTTGTGCTTGTGCTTTTGGGAACAGTCATGGTTTTTAGCGCCAGTATGACTACCGCTCTTTATGCTTATGGGGATGTGTTTTTCTTTCTCAAACGACATCTTTTTGCTCTTTTTCTTGGCATTCTAGGGTGTGCCGTAGCCACTTTCCTTTCCCTCGAACGCCTTCGGAAGATGAGTAAAACCCTTCTTTTCTCTGTCTTCTTCTTGCTTTTTTTTGTCTTTATTCCCGGGATTGGGAGGGCAAGCGGTGGTGCGTATCGCTGGATTGACCTTGGACCTTTTAACTTTCAGCCTTCGGAGCTAGCAAAGTTTGTCATAATCCTTTACATGGCTGATGCCCTTTCGACGTACCGGGAGCGAGTGCAGGACTTTTGGAAAGGTGTAGTACCTTTCCTTATCATTGTAGGTAGTATTTGTCTTCTTGTGCTCCTTGAGCCGGATTTTGGGACGGCGAGTCTTCTTCTTGTTCTAGCCCTTGTTATGATCTTTCTCGGTGGAGGGAATATTGCTCATATTGCTCTTGTGGTTGCTCTTCTTGCTCCCGTTGGTTTATTTCTTCTTTTCTTTGGAAAAGGGTATTGGATGAACCGCATTATAGCTTTTTTCAACCCCTGGAGCGATCCCCGAGGAAAGGGTTTCCACATCCTCCAATCGCTTGTTGCCCTGGGATCGGGGGGACTTTGGGGAAGAGGTCTTGGGGAAAGCCGCCAGAAGTTCTTTTTCCTTCCTGATCGCCACACTGATTTCATCTATGCCATTGTTGGGGAAGAACTTGGCTTTGTGGGGACCACGCTTGTTGTAATTCTTTTTGCTATTATTCTTTGGCGGGGATTGCATATAGCCCTGCAAAGCAATAGCGAGTTTGAAGGACTTTTTGCCATGGGTATTGTAGCAAGTATCCTTATCCAGGCGCTCATTAACATGGGAGGAGTGCTGCGACTCCTTCCGGTGACGGGAATCACGTTACCCCTTGTGAGCTATGGGAGTTCTTCACTTTTTGTCACTCTTATAGAGATTGGGGTGCTCTTTAACATAGCTAGAAAGCGGAGGCGGGAGAGCGAGTAGTGCGGATTTTCATTGCTGCGGGAGGAACGGGGGGGCATGTGTTTCCCTCCCTTTCGATTGCTATGGAATTCAAAAAGGTTGGTAACCACGAGATATTTTTTCTTGGTACCAAGAGAGGTCTTGAGGTACAGACTGTAGCCCTACGTTTTCCGGTTTTATACGTTTCGGCACGAGGCTGGGATAGGCACTTTCGGCTTTACACCTTTCGGGTGATTGGGGAAAACCTGGTCGGCTTTTTCACCTTGGGATGGTACTTTTTCCGTTACCGTCCGCAAGCGTTTCTTGCTATGGGGAGTTATCTGTCTCTTCTCGGAGCCCTCTGGGCAAAAATCTTTCGCATTCCTGTTTACCTTCATGAGCAAAATGTTTATCCTGGTCTTGCTAATCGAATTGTCGCTCGATGGGCTAAAAAAGTTTTTCTCGCCTTTGAGGAAACGAAAAAATACTTAAGGACTCCTGGGAAAATAGAGGTGACTGGAAATCCCTTGAGAGAAGAGGTTGTAGCCTGGAAAGGGGAGAAGGAAAAGGCACGCCTTTCCCTGGGGCTTGAGGTACATCGGAAAACCATCCTCGTTGTTGGGGGGAGTCGGGGATCCAGGGTACTCAATCGGGTTTTTCTCGAAGCTCTTGCGTTTTTGCCCCAGGAACATCTTCAGGTTATCCACATCACTGGAAAAGAAGATTATTCTGAGATTGCGAGGGAGGCGAAGGTAAAGCCTCTACCTTACCTTGTTTTCTCCTTTCTTGAGTCTATAGGGGTGGCATACGCGGCGGCTGACGTAGTGTTGTGTCGTGCTGGAGCAAGTACTGTTACTGAGCTTTTCTTTTTTGGCCTACCTAGTATTCTTGTTCCTTATGGAGGAGCTACAGACAATCATCAATGGTATAATGCCCAGTGGTTAGCCAAGCATGGTCGCGCAGTAGTTTTACGAGAAGAAGAGCTCCAGGCACCACTTCTTGCTCAAAAGATTTTAGAACTACTCAACGGACCCCCCTCTTCCCAAGATAACTTTGAGCTTCAGGCCTGGCTTGAGAAGGCCTCGACCCGTATTGTACAGGAGATTCTTTGCAGCTAAAAGGAGGAAGGAACTTGGGTGACGATGTTGTAATAGGAGGATACAATCTGCCCCGCCGATTGCACTTTATTGGCATTGGTGGGACTGGTATGAGTGGTCTTGCGCTTATTGCTCATGAGTTGGGATACGTGGTAAGTGGGTCGGACCTTGTAGAGAATGAGGCAACGCGGCGGCTTCGCGCCCGAGGTATACAGGTGTACATAGGACATCACTTTGAGCACATTGCTGGTGCTGAAGCAGTGGTGGTTTCTTCAGCGATTCCTCCTTCTAACGAGGAACTTGTAGCAGCGCGAGGATTAGGGATTCCGATCATCCATCGAGGGGATGTTCTTGCCTTCCTTTTTAATCCTAGGAAAGGCATTGCAGTTGCTGGAACTCACGGGAAAACGACCACTACTTCTATGATTTCGCTTCTTCTTGAGGTTGCAGGATGGAGTCCTACGGTTCTTATTGGGGGAGAACTTGAAGATATTGGGGGAAATGCCAAAACAGGGGAAGGAGAGTTTTTTGTTGCCGAAACCGATGAGAGCGATGGTTCTTTTCTGAAACTCCATCCTTTCTGTGGCGTGGTTACAAATATTGATGATGACCATCTGGAGTTTTATGGCGATATGGAAAAGGAGAAAGAAGCTTTTGCTTCTTTCCTCTGGAATATCCAAGAAGAAGGTTTCCGGGTGGTTTGTGGAGACCATCCCAACGTTTGGGATATCATAAGGCGTTATGCGTTCCCCAATCTTATCACCTATGGTATGGGAAATCGGGATACCGAGTACTCAGCACGAATTCTTGCCCATGGGAAAGAAGGGTCTTCCTTTGAAGTTTTCCATCGAGGGAAGGCGATTGCGACCTTTTCAATTCATGTCCCCGGTGACCATAATGTAAGCAACGCCTTGGCATGTATTGTGGTAGGGATGCAACTTGGTATTCCTCTTGAAAAAATTTCCAAGGCCTTGACCCTCTTTCGGGGGGTGAGGCGTCGATTTGAGAGAATTGGAAGAGTTTCTGGAGCTCTAGTCATCGATGACTATGCTCACCATCCAACAGAAATGCAGGTAGTCCTCAGAACGGCACGGCAGCAAACCTCAGGAAGGGTTGTCGTTGTTTTTCAACCTCACCGGTACACTCGTACGAGAAGGTTGTACCAGAGCATGGCGCAAGCCCTTTGTCTTGCGGATTATGTGGTTCTTCTTCCAATTTACTCTGCAGGTGAGGAAGCGATTCCTGGAGTTTCGGCAGAACTCGTTTACTGGGAACTTACCAAGATGGGCTTTCGTAATGTTATTTATGTTGCCACCTTTGAGGAAGCAGCAGAAAAGTGCCTCGAAGTACTCCAAGAAGGGGATATGCTTATTACCATGGGTGCGGGAGACGTATGGAAAATTGGAGCATTGCTTACCAAGAGGCAATAGAGGAGCTTTTTGATGGTCTTTCCGAAGTGCGCTGGTTTAGGAATCCAGACCTATCGCTTTTGACGACCTGGCGCATTGGAGGGAGAGCTCTTGCCCTTGTTGAGGTCACTAACGAGGAGGAGCTAGTCTTTGTCCTTTCTCAGTGTGATCGTCTTGGTATTCCCTGGCGTGTTCTTGGTCGGGGGTCGAATATCCTTGTCAGCGATCAAGGTTTCCCTGGGATTGTGGTTCGCCTTTTAGGTTCCCTTGCTGAGTGTCACCTTCTTCCTGGGAATCGAGTGGAAGCTGGAGGTGGGGCGACTCTTAACCGTTTTATCTCGTTTGCAGTGCGCAATGGTCTTGGAGGGTGTGAGTTCCTTATAGGAATACCTGGTACTGTTGGAGGAGCGGTGGTACTTAACGCAGGGTGTTTTGGTGGGGAAATAGAGCGGCTTGTGGAGCGAGTACTGGTGCGAGAACGAAATGGGGAACTCCGCTGGAGGGAGAAACACGAGATCTTTTTTTCTTACCGGGGGTCAAGTTTAAAAGAAACATCGGCGGTAGTGGTTCGGGTTGTGTTTCAGCTCTTCTCTGAGAACCCCAAGCGGGCGGTAGAGAAGATGCGCCACTTTTTTGCTTTGCGGAAAAGCTCTCAGCCGCTCGATTTTCCCTCAGCAGGAAGTGTTTTTCGAAACCCTCCAGGGGATTATGCGGCACGCCTCATTGAGCAGGTAGGATGTAAAGGGCTCCGTCTTGGCCAGGCGCAAGTCTCTCTGAAGCACTCAAACTTTATTGTGAACCTTGGTGGAGCGCGAGCGTGGCAGGTTGAGTACCTTATGGAGTGGATTAGGAAGGAAGTTTATCGCCAGACAGGAATATGGCTTGAGAACGAGGTGGAGCTATGGCGATGATACAGAGAGATGTGCCCACCTTTTTTGAAATCTTTTTTTTTACCTCCTTGTGGGTTTTGTATCTTTTAGCATCTTTACACTCCTTTTTCGAGCTCCCTTTTTTCGGATTACCGCTATTGAAATTGTGGGGTGTCAGGTGCTTCGTCCAGAAAGCGTTCGAGAGGCGCTTGGTATCCAAGAGGGTACGGTTACCATATTTGCTATTCGGAGCTGGGAGATAGAGCGGCGTCTTGAGCGCATTCCCCAGATTAAAGAGGCCCACGTGGAGAAGGTTTTTCCTGGCACTCTTCGGGTGTCCATTATCGAACGAAAGCCAGAAATCCTTGTTGAAGGGAAAGGTGAACCTTTCTGTCTCGACCAGGAGGGAGTGAAGGTGCCATGTTCAGTTGCTGGGGACAGTCTCGTTCGGGTTACGCTTCGTTCTCAAGAGGGAGGAGTGCTCTCTGAGGCTTTGGACCTCGTCGCTCTCTGGAGAAAAGAGTTTAATGTACCCCTTATGGAGATCGAGGCCTTGAGTGAGCGGTTGTTTATTTTGAAACTCCAAAATGGTATAGTTATAAAATGTGAAGGGGTTGCTAACGTAAAGAAGAAAGCAGCACTCCTTAAGTCCTATTTGAGGGATGTACAGATAAAATCTTTGAAGGTACGTGGGTTTGATTTACGTCCAGGAGAGGATATGGTTATTGCTCCAGGTGAAGGTGAGGGTTTTTGAAAAGCTGGCCACAGGTCCAAAGAGGTTCCCTTCTTGTGGGGGCTGTGGACGTTGGAACAAGTAAAATCTGCACTCTTATTGGAAGAAAACATGGTACCACGATTGAGATCCTTGGGATTGGTCTCAGCGGTTCTTCGGGTATTAGGAAAGGTCGCATTATCGACATTGGGAAGGTAGCTCGTGCTCTTCGGGATTCTTTTTTTGCAGCGCTTGAGGTTGCCCAAGTTCTTCCAAATGTTGTGTATGCTGGCATAGCTGGGGATGGTGTTACCTCTTGTAACCTTGAGGGAGAGGTCTTTCTTGGAAAGGGAGGACGGGAAATTACCGAAAAGGATACAGAGAATGCCATTGAAAGTACAAAAACGAAAGTAGATCTGAAGTCTCAAAGGATTCTCCATCTCCTTCCTCAAGAGTTCATCGTTGACGAGCAAAAGGGTATAGCGGACCCTGTAGGCATGGTAGCAACGCAGCTTCGGGTCCGAACGCATCTTGTTGCAGCACAGGAAAATTACCTTCATAATTTTGTAAAGAGTTTTCAACAAGCGGGAATTGACGTTGCTCGAGTGGTCTTTCAGCCTCTTGCTTCTGCTTTAGCTGTGCTTTCGCCTACTGAGAAAGAAATCGGTGTTGCTCTGGTCGACATTGGTGGGGGAACAACTGATGTTGCCGTGTTTTACGGAGGAAGCATGCGCTTTTCCAAGGTTATCCCGGTAGGGGGCGAGCACATTACTCATGACCTTGCTGTGGGCTTGCGAACATCTCTGGATGAAGCAGAGCGTGTGAAGGTAAACTATGGGTGTGCTTTTAGTAGGCATATTCCTGAGGATGAGGTTATAGAGGTGCGGGATCACGGAGGAAATGCCCTTCAGACAGTGCGTCGAGGGTATGCTTGCGAAATTATTGAGGCCCGAATTCGAGAAATTTTTAAGCTTCTTGCTCAGGAGCTCCGTGCATCAGGTTGGGGAAGGTTTCTTCGAGGAGGCGTTGTGCTCACTGGGGGAACGGCTCTTCTTGACGGTATTGTAGAGTTTGCCTCGTCATTCTTGAAAGTTCCTGTACGGCTTGGATATCCCGAAAGCACAGGATACACTGGCATGGTGCAGACGGTGGCAAATCCCATGTTTTCTACTGCTTGTGGACTTTTGCAACTTGCTGTTCTTGAGGCGACTTCAAAGAAGCGTCTTAGCCTTTTTGATAGTTTTCAGCGGACAAGGTTGTGGTTTGTAGAGCGCCTTAAGGATTACTTTATGATAGAGTGAAGGGGAACGGGGGTTGGGAAGAATGGCTTCAAGACACAAACAGCCGGTAAACGGGGAGGTTAAAATAGAGGTTATTGGTGTGGGAGGAGGCGGCGGAAACGCAATTAATCGAATGATTGAGGCAGGGCTCCAGGGGGTCACCTTTGTGGCTATTAACACCGATCTTCAGGTACTTCGCCGCTCTCAGGCAGACATTAAGCTTCAGATTGGAGCTAAACTCACCCGGGGGCTTGGAGCTGGTGCGAATCCTGAGGTTGGAAGAAAAGCAGCAGAAGAAGACCAGGACAAAATTTTTGAAGTTCTTGAAGGGGCCGATATGGTTTTTATCACCGCCGGTATGGGTGGAGGAACAGGTACAGGAGGAGCACCGGTAGTTGCCCGTATCGCTAAGGAGCTTGGTATTCTCACTGTTGCAGTGGTGACAAAGCCCTTTTCTTTTGAGGGGCCTCGGAGGATGCGTCAGGCAGAGGAGGGTATCGCCCTTTTACGCCAGTATGTTGACGCCCTCATAGTTGTTCCCAATGATCGCCTTCTCAGTATTGCCAATAGTTCTATCTCGCTTCAGGAAGCCTTTCGCATCGTGGATAGTGTCCTGCTTCAGGGAGTTCGGGGGATTACGGATCTTATCACTGTTCCTGGGATCATAAACCTCGATTTTGCCGATGTGCGGGCAATTCTTGAGAATGCTGGTACATCTCTTATGGGGGTTGGACGAGCTTCAGGGGAACACAAGGCAAAAGAGGCTGCTCGAATGGCAGTAGAAAGCCCACTTCTTGAAGTTCCCTTCTGCGAAGCGAAGGGCATTCTTTTTAACGTTACTGGCAGTCCAAACCTTACCCTCTGGGAAGTGCGTCAAGTAGCAGAGATCATTGGAAATGCTGCCTCAGAGAGGACGAATATTATCTTTGGTGCGGTTATTGATGAATCACTTCGAGATGAAATTGCAATTACCGTCATCGCTACAGGCTTTGATGTTCCTCCTCAGGAGACAAAGGATGGAGAGTCTTCAGATCTTTCAAGTACCTTCCCTTTTGAGGACCTCGATGTTCCGGCATTCCTTCGAAAGACGAGGGAGAAGTGAACGCTGGTGGTTTGTGAGCAAGGTCTTGCCCTTCCCCGAAGTGGCCAATATGGTCTTGCACTGTGTTTTCCTGGGCCTTACAGTCTCGGCATGGCGCATCTTGGATTTCAGTCGCTCATACGTTTGCTTTTCGAGACTCCCGGATGGTGGGGAGACAGGTTCTTTGCTGATACCGGTTCCCGATCTGTAGTGTTTCGCTTGCCTCTTGGCAACTTTCACGTTGTTGCTTTCTCTCTTTCTTTTGAACTTGATATCTTTCCCTTCCTAATAATGCTTAAAGAGGGGGGCATTCCACTCTACACCAAAGATCGGAAAAGAGAGCACCCTTTTGTTCTCCTTGGTGGTCCAGTTGTTACGCTGAATCCCGAGATTGTAGCCCCTTTTGCTGATGCTTTAGTTATTGGAGAAGCGGAGGCTGTCCTTCCACGGATTCTTCAAACGTGGAGTACTCTTCGGTCTCGGGGAGCTTCTCGAGAGGAAATGTGGCAGGCACTTGCGCATATTCCTGGTGTTTACGTTCCTGAGCTTGTTGTACCCCTTTACAAGGGTGGAGTTATCAAAGAATTTGCCGCAGAAATGCCGCTTCCTGTATACCGCCAGTGGACAGATGTCAGTGCTTTTGAAACCCGAACCTTCGTCTATACCCCTTTATCTCATTTTCAGCGCACGGCGCTTGTTGAGTTAAACCGAGGATGTCGGTATCGTTGCCGGTTCTGTGCCGGGCGCTGCATCTATGCACCACTTCGTCATAGACCACTTGATTTTGTCCTCGGTATGATTGAAAACGTTCTCCCTTGGCAGCCGGAGAAAATTGGTCTTGTGGGTTCAGATGTTCTGAGCCATCCTGAAATTAAGGATATTCTTCGCTGGATTATACGCCTTGGAAAAAAGGTAACGCTTGCTTCCCTTGTGGGAAGGGACTTGTATCAGGAAGGAGACTTTCTTGTGCTTTTTCGTCAGGGAGGTCTTGAGACGGTCACCCTTGCTCCGGAGACAGGGGACGAAGTGTTGCGTCGCTTCCTTGGAAAAGGACTCTCTAACGATGAGTGGATAGACCTTGTGGAGGAGTGCCTTAAACGAGGCTTTTCGAGAGTTAAGCTCTACTTTATGCTTGGGAAGCCTAATCGTGCATCTTGTGAAGCAGACATTGCATTTCTCCGCCGCCTTGTGGAACGCACCCAGTCTCCAAATCGCCTCTTTGTTTCCTATAGTTTCCTCGTGCCCAAACCGCATACCCCCCTTGAAAATCTTGAAGTTACGCCTTTTAGGGAATGGAAAAGGGAAAAGGAAATCTTTGAAAGGGAGCTCCGAAAGCTTAAAGTTCCTTTCTCTGGGGAAAGCCCTCGCAGAGCATGGGTCGAGCTTATCCTTGCCCGGGGAGATCGGCTCCTTGCTTCTTGTCTTCCCGAGCTCCTTGAAGGAGAGAAGTTTCTCTCTCTCCCTGCTTGGCGAAAGATTTTTGCACGCCTTTTTCGGGACGCGGATGAATGGCCAAGGCTTCCTTGGAGAGAGGGACAAAAACCATGGCAGGTGGTCCATCTTGCGAATTCTCGGCAGCGTGGCGAAAAATATCGAACGGGTTCGGGAGACCATTGTTACCTTCTGTGAGAGAGCAAGAAGGAATCCAGAAGAAGTACACATTGTGGCCGTTACTAAGGGGGTCTCTCCGGAGCTTATGGAAGAAGCACTAGAGTGTGGAATACGTGCTTTTGGAGAAAACCGGGTTCAGGAAGCTTTAGCAAAGATGTCACTTTTTTCAAAGAGAGATGTTACCTGGCATTTCATCGGTCGAATGCAGAGGAATAAACTGAAAAAAATCGTTACCCACTTTCACTTTGTACATTCCCTTGACCGGGAAGACTTTGGGAGCGTGATGGCAACGTACCTGGGAAACTTAGGGAAGAAAGCATATCCGGTCCTTGTGCAGGTAAATCTGACAGGAAAGGCAACCCAGGGAGGGGTACAGGAGGAAGAACTTCCAGAGCTTCTCCGAAAGCTTGCTGGTCTTCCAGAGATTCGTGTTGTGGGGCTTATGACCATTGGTCCTCTGGGTGGAAGCGAAGGAGAAATTCGGCGAGTGTTTCGCCGGCTTCGGGAACTTCGAGACATGGTGAATGATATGGCCGTGCCTGGAATTGTGCTTACCGAGCTTTCCATGGGTATGAGTGACGATTACCATTTGGCAGTTCTTGAGGGAGCGACAATACTTCGCCTTGGACGAGCAATCTTTGGGGAGAGGAGAACACCATGAAGAAGAACATTCTCTTTTTTGGATGTGGCAATATGGGTAGTGCCTTAGTTCGGGGTCTTGTCCGGGATGGATGGCATGGAAAATACCATTTTCTCCTTTTTGATAAGGTTAGGGAACGGGCACAAGATCTTGCCACTTCGTGTAACGTAACCTGGGTTGAAGATCCTCTTCTCTATCCTCCTCATTTTGTCTTCTTTGCCGTTAAGCCTAAAGATGTACCGGAAGCGGCTTCGTATCTTTCGTCTTGGAGAGAAGGGATTCTCGTTTCAGTTGTGGCTGGTCTATCCGTGAAGGAGCTCAAGGAGTACTTTTCTGCACCAATTGTGCGGGTCATGCCCAATCTCTGTGTAGAGGTTGGCGAGGGTGTTGTTCCAGTACATTTTTCTCAGGAAGTGCCGGAAGAGCATCGTGAGGAACTTCTTTTTCTTTTTGCTTCTTTGGGGTGGGTGTTTGAAGCAGCGGAAGAAGAACTCAGCCTTCTCACTGCTCTGAGTGGGAGTGGCCCAGGGATTGTTGCTCGTTTCATCGAGGGGCTTATGGATGGAGGGGTAAAGATTGGGCTTCCCTGGGAGAAGAGTTTACGCCTTGCGGTACAGACGGTTCTTGGAACAGCGCTCCTTTTAAAGGAAAGGAGAATGCATCCTGGAGTTTTGAAGAATCTCGTTGCCTCTCCAGGAGGGACGACCATTGCTGGGCTTCACGTTCTTGAAAGGGCAGGTTTTGGAGGCATCCTTATAGAGAGTGTAGAAGCGGCGTATCGGAGAATTACAGAGCTTTCTGAGAAAGTGAGGTGAGTAGTTTGCCGCTGAAGCCAGAAGATATTGCTGAGGCAGAGTTTAGCCGATCGTTCCGGGGGTATAACGAAGAAGAAGTTCGGGAGTTTCTTGAGGAAGTGGCAGAACAGGTTGCTTCAATCCTTGAAGAAAATAGAGAACTTCGCCGAAAGCTTGCAGAAATACAGACTCAGCTTGAGGAGTGGAAAAGGCAGGCAGAAGTCGAAAAGGAGCTTGCTCGACGAGAGTCGCAAATGATTATCAAGGAAGCTCAGCTCAAGGCTCAAAAGATTGTGGATGAAGCACTGGAGAGAAAGCGAGAAATTGAGGCTTCGTACCGGGGTCTTTTTGAAAAGTATCGATTATTCCAAATTCGCTTTAAGTCTCTTTTGCAGACTTTCATGGAGAGCCTGGAAAAGGAGGGCCTTAAAGAAGAGATGCCTGAAGAGGGTGGTAGTACCGAGGTTGTTCGTTTCTCCTTCCAGGACCTTCGCAACGAGGGCAAGATTGGGAAGTGACGCAGTGGGGAAAGTTGTCTTTCTCCTTTTCTGGTTTCTTGGTGTCGTCCTCGACCAGGCCACAAAGTGGTGGGCTGAAAACTCCCTGAAAAATGGGGCCATTGTTCTTGTTCCGGGCATTCTGAGACTTCACCTGCGGCAGAACTTTGCCAGTGCTTTTGGATTGCAGTTTCTTAACCGCTCGCAACATATGGTTGTAACCTTTGGGGTGACGGTGTTGTTTCTTTTCCTTTTTCTGAAAAGAGCTCGCAGACCATTTGTGCTCTACCTGGGGGGTTCCCTTTACCTTGCTGGAGCCTGGGGAAACCTTGTGGATCGCCTTTGGCGAGGGTATGTTGTTGACTTTATCGAGCCTTCCTTTTGGGCGACTTTCAACGTAGCCGATGTCCTCATTGTCGCCGGCGTTGTGAGTATGATATGGGGCCTTTTGTGCCATGAGGAGAGAGAAAATTCTTGTTTATGAAGGGTTTCAACGAGTCGACGCGTGGTTGCACCAACACTTTCCTCAGCTCTCTCGATCCTTTCTTGCCCGGATGGTGCGGGAAGGGCGTGTCCGTCTGAACAAAGCTGTTCTTCGAAAACCAAGTACTGTTGTTCGTCCAGGAGATCTTCTTGAAATCTTCTGGCCACAGGAAAGCGATCTTTTTGTTCCTCCGGAACCGCTTCCTGTTGATTGCATTTACGAGGACGATCACGTATTCCTTCTTAACAAAAGACCCCATATGGCAGTGCATCCTGTTTCCCCTTTTCAAACTGGGACTCTGGTCAACGCTCTTTTGTACCTTCGTGTTCCTCTTGCTCAGTATGGTGCTCCTTTACGCCCAGGAATTGTACACCGCCTCGACAAAGAAACCTCAGGTATTATGGTAGTGGCAAAATCTGATCTTGCTTATGTAGAGCTTGTTCGAGCCTTTAAGAATCGGGAAGTTTACAAAGAGTACCTGGCAATTGTGGAAGGGGAGGTGCAGGAAGCATCGACTATTTCTCTTTCTCTGGGGCGTGATAGGAAAAATCCCTTGCGAATGACGGCCCGAAAAGAGGGAAAGGCAGCGATAACCGAAATCGTTCCCCTTGCTGTTCGGGATGGGTTTTCTCTTCTTCTTGTGCGACCTAGAACTGGTCGAACGCATCAGATACGAGCCCATTTGAGTCTTCTGGGTACTCCTATTCTTGGAGATGTGCTCTACGGAAGTCAAAGAGGACGTAGTCTCTTCCCTCGTTGTGCTTTACATGCTTTTACCCTTGCCTTTCGGCATCCAGCTTCAGGAAGGTGGATGACCTTTGCTGCTTCTCTTCCTTTGGATATGCGGGAATTTGTTGCTCATGTTTTCCAAAGGTCCTGAGGATACAGAGGGGTGACCCGAATCGTCTCCTCGTTGCGGTAGATAGTCTTTCCCCCTTCTTTTGCCGGAAGGAGTCGAAGATTTTTCACTTGGGTACACACAACGTCAACTTTCCCTTCTAAGCGACCTGAGGAAAAATATGCGGCAAGTTGGGCTGCCTTTACGATGTCTTCATCGAAAGCTTGAGGTGCAAACACCTTTACGATGACATGAGCTCCCGGAAAGTCCCGGGTATGGAGCCAATAATCATTTCGAGAGGCAATTCGTACAAGAACACGATTTGCTCGAGCGTTTTTTCCCACCCATATCTCATTTCCCGAGAGTGTCTTGAAGCGGAGAATGCCTCCTGGAGCTTTTTGAGGTGTTGCGTCTTCAGGAAGGATGGGGGATTGTTCAGGATTCTCAAGAAGGGCTTGTATTTTCTCGAGTCGTGCCTTAAGTTCTTCGCGTGCCTCCAAAAGCCTTGTTCTCCTCTCCCGCATTTTCCGGTACTGTTTGAAATACTCTTGCATGACCTCGCTAAGGGAGCAAGAAGATGGAAGTGCAATAAAGACCTCCTCGGGGAAAGGAGTTAGAAAGTTCCGAACACGTATTCCCTCTTCTGTTTTCTCAAGGATTTCAAGGTAAGGAAACATCTTAAGGAGTTCTCCTTTAAGGCGCAAAAGCTCTACATTCTCTTCTTGGGGGATAAGCTCTTCAATTCTTTGAATTTCCCTGGTAATAAAGTCGAGATCCTCTTTGAGTTTCTTTTCCCAAAGTTTTTGCTGAGCTCTCTCTAAAACGTATTCCCGAAAAGTAAGGAGGAGAAACGCCATGGCTTCATTGAGGGAGGCAAAAGAATAAGGAGAAGAAGGGGAAAAGGATGATAGGTATTCCCAGAAAACCCCAAGGGGTTTATCGTCACTAGCAAGAAAGACCAAAAAGGAGCATTCTCCCAGGAGTGGCTTTACAATCCTTTGGAATGCATCCTCCTTGCCAAAGCGTTCAGCAAGTTCTGCGAAGGCTCCAGCAAGAAAGGGCCCAAAGCCATCGAGGTTACGGAGACACCATTGGGCAAGGTCATAGGTCTCGGGGAAGGTAAGCTTTTTAGAGAACTCAAGGGGGTCAAGCCTTTCGCGCTGTGGTGGAGGGGTATAGGGAAGACCAGGAAGGACGCTTCGGAAGCGATTTTCTTCCGGAGGAACAGAGCGAAAGGCACCGAGGATTGTCCTCTGGGCATCGTTCCTTGTAAGGATGCAGTTCACGTTTCGACCGGTGAGTTCAAGCAGGCATATAAATTCTGTTTCTTTCCCCCAGAGGCCTGGATTATAGATTACCATCTCAATAACCCGGTCCCAGCCCATTTGCCTAAAGGATATGATTTTCCCTCCCATGAGGTATTTGTAAAGGAGCTTTTGCCAGGAAGTTCTTGGGGGATTGCCCTTTTCTGCAGATGGGAGGAGGGCAATAGCGCTACACTCCGGATGCATGCTTACAAGGAGACTCTGGCCTTTTGAAGGGCCAAAAAGGTCGATACTCACTTCCCAGTCGGTGGGAAATGTTACCTTCTGGATTTTCATGCCTATAATGTCTTTCTCAATTTCTTGAACTAGCCGGTGTAGGGCAAGGCCTTCCAGTGTTTTCATCGTTCCTCGTTGACACCTTTATGTGATTTCCAATAATATAGTGGCAAGTTTTTTCTTCGTAAAGGAGTACGCCCTCTATGCGGAGCATGACTGGATTCGGGTATGCGGAGGGGAAAGGCGCTTTGGGGGCATATCGCGTATATGTAAAAGGTGTGAACCACCGTTTTCTGGATATTGCTCTTCGTCTTCCTCGGGAACTCTCCCTTTGGGAAGAGAAAATTAGTGGGATAGTGCGTCAGTATGCATCTCGGGGAAAGATTGAACTTCGAATAGATTTTGAACCCTCCGAAGGAGCATTCACGGTTACAGTTGATACCTCTCTTGCTTGGGCATACCTTAAAGCCTTGAAAGAGCTCTCTGAGGCTCTTTCCCTTCCTTTTGAGCCGCGCGTTGAGTGGTTTCTTGAAATCGGAAATATTGTAGAAATTCGAGAGGATACGGGTGTCTGGCTTGAAGAATGGGAGAAATTTTCTCCCATTCTCCATAGTGCCCTTCAGTCGTTTCTTGCTTACCGGATGGAAGAGGGTAAAAAGCTTTGTGCTGACTTGCGTTTGCAGCTTGCCGAGGCAGAAGCAAAGTTGCAGAGTATTGAGGAAAAGTCGGGAAAGGTTCGAGAATACTACTTCGAGAAGCTCCTCAAAAAGGTTAGAGAAGTCGTGCCTCAAGAAAGGGTAGATGAGGCTCTCCTTCTTCAAGAGGTTCTCTTTTATGTGGATCGCAGCGATATTCATGAGGAAATAGTTCGGCTTAAAGCTCACCTTGGGAGAGCACGGGGTCTTTTGGAGCAGGATGGAGTTATAGGGCGGGAATTTGAATTTCTCCTTCAAGAAATGCACCGGGAGATAAACACTATTGGTTCCAAATCGCTAGACAGTGAAATATCATCGCTTGTGGTGGACATGAAAACCATTCTTGAGCGGATGCGAGAACAGGTTCAAAACGTGGAGTAGCCATGGCTGGCCTTCTTTTTGTTATTTCGGGACCATCAGGGGTGGGCAAGAGTACGTTGCGGAAGGAAGTTATGAAGCAGTGCAGTGGACTGAAGTACTCTATCTCTTGTACAACTCGTCCTCCCCGTCCAGGAGAGGAACATGGGGTAGACTACTATTTTGTGACGCTTGAGGATTTCGAAAAAATGAGGGATGCAGGCGAATTTATAGAATGGGCAAAGGTTCACGGGAACTACTACGGTACGCCGCGCCGTCCCATAGAGGAGTGGCGAAAGGAAGGTTTTGACGTCATTCTTGAAATTGATGTTCAAGGAGCACTTCAGGTTAAAAGGAACTGTCCAGAAGGAATTTTTATCTTCGTAGCTCCTCCCTCTCTTCGGGTCCTTGAAGAACGGCTCCGTAAACGCAATACTGATCAGGAGGATGAGATTCTCCTTCGGATGACCAACGCTAACCTTGAGATGCAGTGTATTAAAGACTACAATTATCTTGTGGTCAATGACGTCTTTGAGGAAGCGGTGCGGTGTCTTTGTGCTATCATTACTGCCGAGCGTTGTAGGATTCGAGAGAGGTGAAATCCTGTGTTTTCCATCGACGATCTGGTAAAGAAGACAGGTAACGCTTATATACTTTCCCTTGTTGTGGCCCGGCGTGTTCGCCAGCTTAATGAGGGTGCTCATCCTCTTGTTGAACTCAAAGAACCCCACAAGCCCCTTTTTATTGCGATTCGCGAAATTCTTGAGGATAAAATTCAGTTTGAATTTGCTGAAGAGTGATGGTTGTCTACCATCCTTCCTCTTTCTTCCAGGGTAAGAAGATCCTCCTTGGGGTTACAGGAGGTATCGCGGCGGTTAAGGTGGTGAGCCTCGCGCGGTACCTCACCGAAAAGGGAGCCCGAGTTACTACCTGTATGACCCGTCACGCTCTTCGTATCGTAGGGCGTACTTCCTTTGAGGCAGTCACTGGAGAACGGGTGTATATTGACTCTTTTGCAGAAGGAGCTTCCCTTGCGCATATTACTCTTGCACGAAGTCACGATCTTATCCTCATTGCTCCGGCAACGGCAAATATCATTGGAAAAATGGCGCACGGTATCGCTGATGATCTTTTGAGTACGCTCCTTCTCGTGGAGCCTCAGAAGGTCCTCCTTGCACCAGCTATGAATGTGAGTATGTGGAGGAATCCAGTGGTACAGGAGAATGTGAAAATCCTCGTAGAGCGGGGAGTACGCATTATTCCTCCGTCTTCCGGAAAGCTAGCCTGTGGAGAAGAGGGAGAAGGTCGTTTACCAGAGGTTGAAGAACTCGTTGAGGCAGCTTTTCAGGCGCTTCATACGCCTCGTGATCTTGCTGGAAAGAAAATCCTTGTCACTGCAGGGGCTACTCGAGAATGGGTTGATCCTTCCCGATTTATTTCTAATCCTTCTAGTGGTCTTATGGGGTGTGCTCTGGCTAGTGTCTGCCGAGCTTGGGGTGGAGAAGTGAAGCTTATTACGGGTAATCTTTCGGTTCGTGTTCCCTTTGGTGTTGTACAGGAAGTTGCTGAAACAGCGCTTGCCATGCGTGAAGCAGTTTTCCGATCTTTTGGCTGGTGTGATGTTCTTATTATGTGCGCGGCGGTCTCGGATTTTCGACCCGCCTCCTTTTCTCCTTCGAAAATAAAGCGGGGAGAGAGCGCTTTTACGCTCTCTCTTGTACCGAATCCTGATATTCTAAAGGAAATAGGAGAGAAAAAGGGTACAAAGATTGTTGTAGGTTTTTGTGCGGAAACTGAAAATGTACTCGAAGAGGCGTGGAGAAAACTTCGTGCGAAAAATGTGGATATGATGGTGGCAAATCTTGTCGGGCAAGAAGAAACGGGGTTTACTGCTCCAACAAATAAAGTGTGGATTGTTGATCGGAAAGGTAATGAGGTAGTTTTGCCTCTTCTCCCAAAGGTTGATGTTGCAGAACGCATTGTTTCCCATTTGGTATCGCACTTTCTCTCATGAAGCTCATTGTTCAGGTTGCTCTTCCTTTGCCTCTTTTTCGGACATTTTCCTACGCAGTGCCTGATGCACTTCTTGATACAATTCGGGTAGGAAGTACTGTTGAGGTTGATTTCCACAACCGCGTTGTAACCGGTTGGGTGGTAGAAGAGGGGGGGGAAGAGGTTCGGGGGCTTAAAGAGATCCGCACAGTAGAGCCGCTTCCCCCCTTGCCACCTTCTTTCCTCGCTTTTTTGCGGCGGCTCTCGATGCTGTACCTTACCCCTCTTGGGGAGGTTATTGCCTCCGTCGTACCACCACTCCGTAAATCGTACAAAAATTACCTCTCTTTTCGAGTTTTCGAGGGAGAGGATAAGGCAACGTTTCGTGAGAGGTTTGGTTCTCTCTCCTCTCAAGGAATGAATGGTTTTCTCTTCCGAGAAGAATTTCGTGTCTCTAAGCGCGAGTGGCAAAAACTTCTTGAAGATGGTGTCATTCATGTGGAGCTGGAAAAGTGGTCTTTTGAGGAGGCATCTCAACCTCCCGGAACACTCTCTTTTTGGGAAATCCCTGGTATGGAGGAACGAAAAGCGTTTATCCTTAAAATTCTTAAGAAGGCACAAGATGCAGAACAAAAGATTCTCTTCCTTTTCCCGGATTTTGAGCAAGAAGATGCCTTTCTCGGTTTTCTCAGAGAAGTTCTCCCATCTTCATCCATCGTGCGTTATGACAGCCGTTTAGGTGTGCGGGAAAGACTTAAAGCATTTCTTCGAATTGTGGAGGGAAACTTTACGGTTGTTGTAGGAACCCGACTTGCTGCTTTTGTTTTTCCGTATCGAAGCCTCCGCTTTTGCGTGCTTTTCGATCCCGAAGAGAAAGGTTATTTCTCTGACCGGGCCCCACGATACAATATTGCTGAGGTTTTAGAGGAACGAGTACGTTTTTTTGGGGGACATCTCGATATTGTGGGTACCGTACCTTCTTTGCGAGCATACTTCCAGTGGACAAAAGGCGTGATAAAGATGGGGAACAAGTTTTCCCTTCCTTCTGAGGTTGACGTTCGGGGTGTCGTTGTTCGGAAAGAATGGGGAAAGTGTGCGCTTTTGCCTCCCACCAGGCTTTTCGTAGACGAGGTAGTGCGACGAGGGGGGATCGTTCTTATCTGGGTTCAGAAAACGGGTTATGCTACGGCTTTAGGGTGCCAAGAGTGCGGTTTCTACTACACTTGCCCTTCCTGCGGTGTAGCACTTCGGTACCATCGAGATCCTGTTCTCCTTGTGTGTCCTTTGTGCCATTTTCAGAGAGCCCCGGAAGGTACTTGTCCACTTTGTGGAGGTATAGGGTGGGAAGAATGGGGGCAGGGGACAGAGAAAGTTTTTGAGGAGGTTGAAAGAGTTTTTCCACGGGTACGGAAAGAGCGAGTGGACCTAGAGAATGAAGAAGAGGGATGGAAGGGTGCAGTGCAAGCTCCTTCTATCTTTGTGGGGACGAATGCCCTCCTTCGGGAAAGCGTTCTTCGTAGGGTTTCTCTCTTTGTCATCCACTCTCTTGATGAGTGGCTGAGTCTTCCTGAGGTTGGTGCGCGGGAGGAATTCTATCTTCGTTTGCACAAGGTTATGCGACTCCTTCCTAAAGGAGCTCGAATTGTCGTTCAGGGAAGTCGCCAAAGTCTTTCAGAGTTTTCTGGATTTCTCAAGCCTTGGTCATCTTTTTACGCTTCATCCCTCGAAAAGCGAAAGGCTCTTCTCCACCCTCCCTTTGTGCGTCTTGTTCGAATTGTTGTTCAAGGTAGGAATAAAGCGGTAGCCTTGCAGGTTCTCAATCGTTTGAAAGAGCTCTTTGCAACTTGGGAGATTCAGATTCTAGGACCCTTTCCAAGTGTGCGTCCTCGCCGGGAAAGAGCAAGGAGCATGGAGCTTGTTATCCGTTACTCCGATGCGGATGTGGAGAAAGTTTTTACTCTGTGTTCACAGGTCTTTCCCCTTTCGGGGGTGCATTGGTCTTTCGAACCCATTTTGTTTTGAGGAGGATGCCAAGTGGCGCTTCGAACCCTTGAAAAGTACGGAAGCCCTGTTCTTCGAGAGAAAGCACAACCAGTAACCAATATTACTGGAGATATTGTTGCCCTTGCTCAGGATATGCTGGAAACGATGCATGCTTTTTCGGGGATAGGCCTTGCAGGAAACCAGATAGGGATTCCTCTGCGGATTATTACCGTGCTGCATCCGGAGACGAAAGACAATCTCGTTGTTGTTAATCCGGAAATCGTGGTTATGAGTGCGGAAAAGGAGCTTGGGGAAGAAGGATGCTTGAGTATTCCTGAGGTCTACGGTAAGGTTGAGCGAGCACGACTCATCGTTGTTCGAGGAGTGAATCTTCAGGGGAGAGAAGTAGAAATCGAGGCTCAAGGGCTTCTTGCACGGATTTTCCAGCATGAGGTCGACCATCTTGATGGTATTCTTTTTGTGGACCGTCTGCACCCTGCTAAACGGCTCCTTTTAAGCAGTAAGCTTAAAAAGATTGCCCGTGAGGGGGCACTGTGAAGATGCGCATTATTTTCATGGGAACATCTCTTTTTGGAGCAAGGGTTCTTAGTGAACTTGCTGAGGAGAATCGCTTTACTGTTCTTGGAGTCGTAACTCGTCCAAATCGCCCTGCGGGGAGAGGATTGCGTCCCTCCCCACCTCCGGTGCGAGAAGAAGCCGAGCGTTTGGGGCTGCCTGTGTGGCAACCTGAACGAGTGAATAACCCGGATTTCGTGGGGTTTCTTCGATCTCTTGCCTGTGATATCATTGTAGTTGCTGCGTATGGGCAGATTCTCAAAAGAGAGCTTTTGTCTCTTCCTCCCTTGGGTTGTCTCAATGTTCATGCTTCGCTTCTGCCTAAATATCGTGGTCCTGACCCCATTCGCTGGACAATCCTCAACGGGGACGAGGTAACTGGGGTTACCATCATGCTTATGGATGAGGGTGTGGATACGGGTCCAGTGCTTGCACAGCAGTCCATCCCTGTTGCACCAGATGATACGTATATTTCCCTTGTAGAGCGACTTGGTACCGCCGGTGGGAAGTTGCTTCGGGGTGTCCTTCCGGCCTGGAGGGAGGGTCGGATTGTGCCCCGTCCTCAAGAGGGGGATCCTTCGTATGCTCCTCTTCTTGGGAAGGACAAAGCCCGTATTCGTTGGGAGGACCCTTGCTGGTATATTGCTCGCCAGGTGCGGGCATTCTTTCCTTCTCCGGGGGCTTATACCCTTTTTAGGGGGAAACGCTTAAAGATTCTCGAAGCCTCCTGTAAGGAAGGAGATGGAACTTCGTGTCCTCCTGGAACTATTTATCGTATAGAGAAGCGTGGAGGAATTGTGGTGTGTGCGGGAGAAGGATTGGTGGTTGTCCAGAAATTGCAACCGGAGGGAGGACGAGCTATGTCGGCATGGGAATTTGTCTGTGGGTACCGTATTTGTGAAGGTCACGTGCTTTGTTAGGAGGTGAATTGGGTGTTTTTCTTCGATGCGACCTTTCTCATCCTTATTCCTGCCCTTTTTCTTGCTCTCTACGCTCATACGAAGGTGACGCAAACATATGCAGTGCTTTCTCGGAAAAGAGCACGAGTGGGCCTTTCTGGCTGGCAAGTTGCGAAGGATTTTGTAGAGCAACTTGGACTTCGGGTGCGCATTGAAGAGATTCCCGGGGCATTGACCGATCATTACGATCCTTCTCGGGAAGTTTTGCGGCTTTCCCAGGCGGTTGCTCGTGGAACCTCAATAGCAGATCTTGCTATTGTTGCCCATGAAGTAGGACATGTTCTTCAGAAACGCGAAGGATATGCTCCCTTTGCGCTTCGGAGCACTCTTGTTCCCGTGGCTGGTTTTGGATCGCAACTTGCCCTTCCCCTCTTTTTCCTTGGTTTCCTCTTCGCCTTTCGACCACTTATGGACATCGGTATTCTGCTTTTCAGTTTTGCGGTACTCTTTCAACTTGTAGTACTTCCAGTTGAGTTTGATGCTAGTCGAAGAGCTCTGCATGTCCTTGAGCGGCTAGGTCTTGTGAGTAACGAGGAAAGACCCCTTGTACAGCAAATGCTTCGTGCAGCTTCCTTAACATACGTTGCGGCGACTGCGGTTGCTGCGCTGCAGCTTATACGTCTTTTCCTCTTGCGCGAAAGTAGGGAATAAGGCTTTGGTTGACCGATACCGGCGCGATGCAGTTTCTCTTCTTACCCGTCTTGATGAGGGGAAGATTAATTTTCTCGACCGGGCATATACGGCATGTTCTGTAAGGTACACATCTCACGAGCGAGACCTTCTCGTGAGCCTGGTGCGAGGGGTAGTGAAGTTTCGATGCAAAATTGATACTCTAGCACGAAAGTACCTCCCCAGATGGGAAAAACTCCCATGTGTGGTACAAAATGTACTTCGTTTGGGGATATTCCAGCTCCTTTTCCACACCCATGTACCTGCCTTCGCTACTGTTTATGAATGGGTTGAAGTGGTGAAAAGCTTTGGGTATCCAGCTTTTGCCGCTCTTGTCAACGCGGTTTTACGTGGTGTTACTCGGGACCTTGAAATCTATCGGAAAGAGGCAAATGATTGGGGGGTAGACATTCCTTCCTGGCTCGAAAAAGAGTGGAAAGAAACAATTGGTGAAGCAAAGCTTTGTGTCCTTTTGCGTTCTCTTGCTCTTCCTCCCCCTCTCTTCATCCGAGTCAATACTCTGCGGGTGAGGGAGGAAGAACTCCAGGATCTTCTTTCCAAGCGAGGTATCCTAACGAGAAAAGCTTTCATCGAGGGGGCTCTTGAAGTAGTAGCAAGTTATTCAACGCTTGTCCAGACTCCAGAGTATAACCAGGGGTTATTCTATCCCCAGGATCTCGGTTCTCAAATCGTGGGGCATTTGGTGTGTCCGAAGCCTGGGGAACTTGTCGTCGATGCTTGCTGCGGGGTTGGTGGGAAGACACTCCTTCTTGCTCAACTTATGGGAAATAGAGGTCGTATCTTTGCGTGGGACATAAACCAAAGGCGCATTGCTACTATGGAAAAATTGCTCAAGCGTGCTGGTGTTACTATCGTGGAACCTATGGTTTGCGATTGTCTTAAGCCTCCTGAGAGTTTTCTGGGGATTGCAGATCGAGTCCTTCTTGATGCTCCTTGTTCAAATCTTGGGACCATTCGCAGGAATCCAGAAATTCTTCTTAGGATACGAGAGGAAGATGTTGCATTGTGTGCAGAGAAGCAGCTTAGCCTTCTTCGTTCCCTTTTCCAGGTGGTCAAGCCTGGAGGACTCATGGTATACTCTGTGTGCACTTTGACGCGTAAAGAAACTATCGAGGTCGCTAGCGCGTTTGAAAAGGAGAGGGGTACGGAAGTAGAACGGATACGACTTGGCAACGCACATATTACTGGAGAGGCAAGAGAGTGTGTTTTTCTCTGGCCCCATGAGTATTTCTGTGATGGGTTCTTTGTTGTTGCTTGGAGGAAAACAAGGTGAGGTTGCGTCTTTTAGAGTTTCTGGGGAGAGTCTTTGGAGCTGCGTTCTTCTTTGGATTTGGTCTCTTCGTGAGTTTTTTTGTTGGCTTTGTCTTTTTTGAACAGTATATCACTGGAAAGAGTGTTTCTGTTCCTGATGTGCGGAACATGACCCTTCTTGAGGCCTTAAATCAGTCAGCCCGCCTTGGCCTTCGCCTCGAGGTAGAGAGTATAGTTCAGGATGCGTCTTCTCCCTCTCTTGTTGTCCTCCAGCAAAACCCCCCTCCTGGGGTGAGGGTAAAGAAAAACAGTCAATTGCGGGTTGTGGTCAATGGTGGTGCTCTCTCGGGTACGCTTTCTGAACTTTCCTCAGTACAGGGTCAGGTTATTCTTCCCGACATTCGGAACAAGAGTCTTGAGGAAGCCCAAAGCATCCTTGAAGCTCAGGGTTTGCGTGTTGGAAGAGTGGTTGAGGTGCGTCACGAGACCCTTCCTCGGGGTTATGTTATCTCTCAGAATCCCCCGCCACAAGCAAGACTCTCTCCGGGTGGTTTGGTACACCTTCTGGTTTCTGCAGGAAAGGTAAACGCAACCGAGGAGGTTCAAGTCCCTGACGTTGTGGGTCTTCGCCTTGAAGAAGCTCAGGAAGTACTTGCCCAAAGTGGCCTTAGTGTTGAGGCTCTTGAAGAAGTTCTCTCCAAAGAACGGCCTGGGGGGATTGTTGTTGGGCAGAATCCTGAGGCGGGGGAACGTGTCTCTAAGGGGAGTGGTGTTCGTCTTCAGGTTACGAAGGGTGGAGAAGAACGCCAGAGAGAAACAGAGAAACAGAAGGCGCTTAATCTTCGCTTTGTTCTTCCTTCTTCTCAGAATCCAATCACTGTGCAAGTTGTGGTTCAAGATGCATTAGGAGAACGGGTGGTGTACGAGCGGGAACACCGGGGTGAAGAGCTTGTTGAGGTCTCAACTTCTACTCAAGGTCAGGGGAAGGTTATTATCTTCTTGAATGGGTACTATTATTGGGAAAAGAAGCTTGAATAGGGGGGAGATTCGTGGCAAAGCTTGCTCCATCAATTCTTTCCTGTGATTTCTCTCAGTTTCGAGAGCAGCTCCTTGCTGCTTGGGAGGGTGGGGCAGAGATTATTCATGTGGATGTGATGGATGGGCATTTCGTTCCGAACCTCACCTTTGGGCCCCCTATTGTTGAGGCTGTTCGAAAAGTACTCCCTGAGGCTTTCATCGATGTGCATCTTATGATGGATAACCCCTGCCGTTTTATTCGGGATTTTGCCCAGGCTGGAGCTGACCTTATAAGTTTCCATGTGGAAGCTGTAGCGGATTTTGACGCAGCGCTTCGGGAAATTGCCAAAATGGGGAAGAAGGGTGGTCTTGCTTTGTGTCCTGGAACCCCTCTTTCGGTTCTCGAACATGTTCTCGAGAAGGTTTCCCTTGTGCTCCTTCTTACTGTAAACCCAGGATTTGGGGGACAAAGGTTTATCCCAGGGATGGAAGAAAAAATCCGTGCCCTCCGGAGAACGATTCAAGAAAGAGGCCTCAAGGTTGATGTTGAGATTGACGGGGGAGTGAAAGAGGAGAACATCGAATTTCTTGCTTCCTGTGGTGCCTCGATTATCGTGGCAGGATCCTTGGTGTTTACTGCTTCGGACATTCGTGAGACGGTGCGCCGTCTCACAAGGGCAATTCGAGTGTACTGATTAGTAGCCCGACAGAAGGCTCTATCGGGCTATGCTTTCTGCACTTTCCCCGCCTTAAGGCATGAGGTACACACGTATAGCCGCTGTACTTTGCCTTCTACAATAGCGCGTACTCTTTGGACGTTTGGTTTCCAGAGCCTGCGGCTCACCCGGTGAGAGTGACTAATCTGGTTCCCAAAAGAACTTTTCTTTCCACAAATTGCACACTTTGCCATGTCTGGTCCCCACTTTCTCTGGTGGTTGTAGACTGAGCACAATATACCAGCTTTCTAGTGTGGTGGCAAGCCCCTAGGGTTTACAGAAAGGAAGGAATCTTTTAAAATGTTTTCTCAGAAAACATGGTTTATTTTACTTTTGCGAAAAAGGGGGAACATAAATGGCGAGTGTTACTTTGAAGAATGTTGTGAAGCGGTTTGGAGACGTTATCGCGGTGAATAACGTGAGTCTTGAGATTAAGGATCAGGAGTTTGTAGTTCTTGTCGGCCCTTCAGGATGTGGAAAAACTACGACACTTCGTATGATTGCTGGACTTGAAGAGGTGGACGAGGGAGAAATTTATATTGACGATGTCCTGGTGAATGATGTACCACCTAAGGACCGCGATATTGCTATGGTTTTCCAGAACTATGCTCTCTACCCCCACATGAACGTATACGATAATATGGCTTTTGGGCTGCGACTCAGAAAATTCCCCAAGGATGAGATTGACCGACGGGTTAAGGAAGCGGCTGAGATTTTGGGTATCCAGGAACTCCTCTATCGGAAGCCGAAGCAGCTTTCTGGTGGACAGAGACAACGAGTTGCTGTTGGTCGGGCCATCGTTCGCCATCCAAAGGTATTCCTCTTTGATGAGCCACTTTCTAACCTCGATGCGAAGCTTCGTGTTCAGATGCGAGCTGAACTTGCTAAGCTCCACGATCGCTTGAAAACGACAATGATTTACGTTACCCACGACCAGGTTGAAGCGATGACCCTTGGAGACCGCATTGTGGTTATGCGGGATGGGGTTGTGCAGCAGGTTGGAACTCCTCTTGAACTCTACAACAAGCCTATCAACAAATTCGTTGCAGGTTTCATCGGCACTCCTTCTATGAACTTCCTTGATGTTGTTTTGAAGAAAGAAAACGATACTCTTATTCTTGATGGTGGATCTTTCAAAATTAAGGTCCCGGCTGAGTATAAGGCTCCTCTTGAACCATATGTGAACAAAGAGGTGACCTTTGGTATCCGTCCACAGGATGTCTATGACCTTGCGGTTTCCAAGGAAATGCTTCGAGATGATGGCAATGTTATCGATGCTGTAGTGGATGTTATTGAACCTCTTGGTTCTGAGCAAATTATCTATTTGACCTCTGGTCCCCATACCATTGTCGCTGTCCTGGATATGCAGACCCATACCGAAGTTGGGGCCAGCATGAAAATCGTAGTCGATACAAGCAAGATGCACGTGTTTGACATTAACACAGAGAGAGCCATCATATGATGTGATTGCTTTCGCTTTAAAGTTGGTGTATTATAAGGTGCTTAATCCACTCAAGTAAAAGGGGGTAGGACTGATGAAAGTTGCAATTAACGGATTCGGGAGAATCGGACGACTGGTGTTTCGCAGAATTCTTGAGGTTGGTGGCGACATTGACGTTGTAGCAATCAACGATCTTACAACCGCAAAGGTCCTCGCTCATCTTCTCAAGTACGATTCGGTCCACGGGAGGATTCCTAACAAGATTGAGGCAACCGATGATTCTCTCATTGTTGATGGAAAAGCCATCAAGGTTTTTGCTCAAAAGGATCCAGCCCAGCTCCCATGGAAGGACCTTGGGGTTGAACTAGTTATCGAATCGACTGGAAAATTCACCGATCGTCAGGGAGCCTCTTTGCACCTTCAAGCAGGGGCGCAGAAGGTTTTAATCACTGCTCCAGCTAAGAATCCTGATGTAACCATTGTCATGGGTGTCAATCACACCATGTACGACAAGGCGAACCACCACATTGTGTCGAATGCCTCTTGCACCACGAACTGCCTTGCTCCGGTTGTCAAGGTTATCCATGAGAATTTTAAAATTCAGCGAGGTTTCATGACTACTGTTCACGCGTACACCAATGACCAGGTTATCCTTGACTTTCCACACAAGGATCTCCGAAGAGCTCGGGCAGCGGCCATGTCGATGATTCCAACTACTACTGGAGCTGCAGTGGCTATGGGTGAGGTCATTCCAGAGCTTAAAGGGAAACTCGATGGTATGGCTATCCGTGTACCTACCCCTGATGTGTCTATTGTGGATTTCGTAGCTGTGGTGGAGAAGGAAACTACCAAAGAAGAAGTCAATGAAGCTCTGAAGAAAGCCGCCGAGGGAGAGCTCAGAGGCATTCTCGCCTACTGTGAGGAGCCTCTTGTGTCAATGGATTTCCTTCATACTACAGAATCTTCCATTGTTGATGCTCTCTCCACCAAGGTTATCGGAAACATGGTGAAGGTCCTTGCTTGGTACGATAATGAGTGGGGGTATTCCTGCCGCGTTGTTGATCTTGCCCAATACATGATGCAGTAGAAAGGGATCCTTGCATGAGCCGTCTCCTTATCGCTGCAGGAAACTGGAAGATGCACAAGACTATGGAGGAGGCCTCGGCATATGCCGAGGCCTTCCTTCCACGGATGCGGATGTATCGTGGCCTTGAAATTGTCGTCTGTCCCCCTTTCACCGCTCTTTCCGTTTTGCAAAGCGCTTTTCGTGGTACTCAGGTGCAGCTTGGGGCACAGAACGTTCATTGGGAGCCCCAGGGAGCGTTCACAGGCGAGATTTCGGTGCGCATGCTTCAGGAATTTGGGTGTCGGTACGTTATTGTTGGTCACTCAGAACGGCGACACATTTTCCGCGAGACTTCTGAGGAAGTTGGTCGTAAGGTGAAAACGCTCTGTGTCTTTGGAATCTCTCCAATCCTTTGTGTTGGAGAGAAGCTTGAAGAGCGAGACAGAGGAAAAACTTATGAAGTGGTCAGGGAACAGCTCCAAAAAGGTATCGCTCATCTTTCCCCTGAAGAAGCGCGCAATCTCGTCATCGCTTATGAACCAGTTTGGGCTATTGGAACTGGAAGAGCGGCAACCCCGGAAGATGCAGAGGAAGTTATTCGTTTTATTCGGGAAGAACTTGCTCGTGCCTTCAATCCCCATGTAGCTGAGTACGTCCGTATCCTTTACGGAGGCAGCGTGACTCCGGATAATGTTTTCTCCTTTGTAGTACAAAAGAATATTGACGGAACGCTTGTGGGTGGGGCAAGTCTTGATCCTTCGAAGTTCCTCTCGATTGTTGAGGAGACGGAGCGGGCATTTATCGAAAAGAGTAAAGGAGCCTGAAATATGGAAGCGTGGATGGTTATTCAAATCGTGGTTTCAGTTATCCTTATTCTCGTTGTTGTGCTGCAGCCTCGCAAATCCGGCGTTGGTGGAGGAATCTTTGGGGGCATGACTCGGGCAGATCGAAGCGCTAAATTTAAAGCACTTCCGATATTAAGCAAGCTCACTGTTGTCTTTGGTATAGCGCTCATGGTCTTGTCTCTTGCTTTTTCCCTTCTCCTCTCCCGGTGAGGGGGGATCTCTGTGCAGCGATTTTGGATCACCTCCCTTGAGGAAGTGGCGAAGTTCTCGCCTGGGAAGGACCGGAGTTTCTATTCAGCAACGCACGAGGAGATTAAAAGAGGGTACACCACAGATGTCTACTTCGTTACTGCTCAGGAGATTCTTCGCCATTTAAAACTTGCTGATACTGTCGTAACTGCAGAGGTGTTTCCTCGTCGATCTGGAGTTCTTTGTGGTGTTTCGGAGGTTTTGAATCTCCTTGCCGCGAGCAATGTCGAGATTTGGGGTCTTGAGGAGGGAGAGGAATTTGCTGCGAAGGAGGTGATTATGCGCATCCGAGGACCGTATTCAGAATTTGGTATCTTTGAAACGCCACTTCTTGGGATACTTGCTCACAGTTCTGGTTGGGCTACAGCTGCTCGAGAATGCAAGAAAGCAGCGGGAGATAAGACCGTTATCTGCTTTGGTGCCCGTCATGTACACCCTGCGGTAGCTCCAGTTCTTGAGCGAGCTGCACTTGTCGGTGGTGTGGATGGCGCAGCATGTATCCTTGGAGCAAAACTCTTTGACAAGGAGCCAGGGGGAACGATTCCTCACGCGGTTATCCTTATCGTGGGAGATACAGTGATTACTGCTAAAGCCTTCGAAGAAGTTGTTCCGCCAAGTTTCCCAAGGATTATTCTCGTGGATACCTTTAAGGACGAGGCTGAAGAATCCCTTCGGGTGGCAAGAGTTTTAGGGGAAAAGCTCTATGGTGTTCGCTTGGACACACCTGATGAGCGGGGAGGGGTAACTCCAGCCCTTGTAGAAGAGGTTCGGGAGCGGTTGCGACAGGCGGGTTTCCCCCACGTGAAGATTGTAGTGTCAGGAGGATTGAATCCAGAAAAAATTGCTCTTTTAAGGGATAAAGCGGATATTTTTGGGGTTGGAAGTTACATTAGCGGATTCCCGCCTATCGATATGACCATGGATATTAAGGAAGTGGCTGGACAGAATGTGGCTAAAAGGGGGAGGATTCCAGGGATTATCCCCAATCCTCGCCTGAAAAGGCTAAAATGAGGAGGTACGTTATGAAAAGGTTTTTGATTGTTCTGGGTTTGGTAGCTTGTGCTTTTCTTTCGGGGTCGCTTGTTCTTGCAGAAGTTAAAAATCCCGATACGTATATCTTTCTTAGCATTGGAGAACCAGATACTCTTGACCCCCACTATGCGTATGATACAGCAAGTGGCGAAGTAATCGGTTTTGTGTATGAGAACCTTATTGCTTACAAAGGGGAAAGCGTTACCGAGTTTGTTCCTCGCTTAGCGACAGAAGTACCTACACTAGAGAATGGCCTTATCCGGGATGGTGGAAAAACGTATGTTTTTCCTATCCGGAAAGGAGTACAGTTTCACAACGGAAACGACCTTACTCCCGAGGACGTAGAGTATAGCTTTGAGCGGGGTATTCTCTTTGACCCTTACGGAGGACCTATGTGGATGCTCATCGAGGCCCTCTTTGGCTATGAAACTCTTGAGGACTTTGTGCAAGACAAGGTAGGAATTGCCTGGAGTGATATGGTTGACGAAGAAGGGAATCTCAAAAGTGAGGAGTATCGACAGAAACTCATCGACTTCTATACCACCTATATTGATCCAGCAATTGAGGTGGAGGGGGATAGTGTAGTTTTCCGCCTTTCTAGGCCCTTTGCCCCATTTTTGAGTATCCTTGCTCAGAATGCAAGCTGGAGCGCTATCCTCGACAGAGAGACTTGTATTTCCCTAGGTCTCTGGGATGGCCAGGCAGATGGATGGTGGAAATACCATAACTGGAAAAAGGAGAAAAGCCCCCTTTACGATAAGGCTATTGGTACCGGTCCTTTTAAGCTCCTTGAGTGGGACAGGGCGCAGCAGAAGGTTACCTTAATTCGGAACGATGCGTACTGGGGAGAAAAACCAAAGCTTGCCAAAGTCATTATCTGGGGTGTTGATGAGTGGAGTACACGGCGCTCTATGCTTGAGGCAGGAGATGCAGACCAAATCTATACACCACTTCAATACCTTGATCAGGTGAGAGAATTACCAGGGGTTGTGATTAAAGAGGGTTCTCGACTGACCATCACTGCTTTGCACTTTAACTGGAATGTTGCGAAAGAAAGCAAGTACTTAGGGAGTGGCAAGCTCGATGGCGAAGGTATTCCCCCAGATTTCTTTAGCGATGTGCATGTACGTAAAGCCTTCTCGTACGCCTTTGACTACGACACCTTTATTGAGCAAGTTCTCAAAGGGTATGGACATCGTATTCCTTCGGTTATCCCCCGAGGGCTCCTTGGTTTCAATGAGAATCTTCCTATGTACCCCTTTGACCTTGAGAAAGCAAAAGAAGAATTCCAAAAAGCTTGGAATGGGGAAGTCTGGGAAAAAGGTTTTAAGTTGACGCTCCTTTACAATACTGGAAATGAGGCCCGCCAGACAGCTTGTGAGATGCTCAAAGAAAACATCGAATCTCTGAACCCCAAGTTTAAAATCGAGGTCCAAGGAGTCCAGTGGCCAACCTACCTCGATGCGTACCGACAGGGGCAACTTCCGGCGTTCATCATTGGATGGCTTGCCGATTATCCGGATCCACACAATTTTATCTTTACTTACTACCACAGCAACGGCGTATACGGGACGACCCAGGGAGCGGCATTCCGAAAGTTCGCTGAGGAGAACCTTAATGCCCTCATTGAAGACGCCATCGAAGAAACGGATCCTGTAAAACGACAGGCCATATATGAAGAGATCCAAAAGATTGCCTACCAAAATGCTTTGGGGATACCTCTCTACCAGCCGGAGGAAGTGTACGTTATGCGGAGCTGGGTTAAGGGCTGGATGTTTAATCCTATGCGCCCTGGAGAGGCAAATTACGATGGAATTTGGAAGGAAGAGTGAGGTGATACTATACAGGAACCCTGTAGGGGCCATGGCCCCTACAGGGTTTGGTTTGCGCTTATGATTTTCTATATCCTGAGACGCTTACTCTTTCTCCCTTTGACCCTTTTTGGAATCTCGCTTCTTCTTTTTCTTATGATTGGTCTTCTCGGTCCGTATCAGCGCTTGGCTACTTTTATTAACAGTCCAGAGCGTTTGAAGGGAGTCGACGTCGACAAGCTTGTTGAACTCTATGGGCTTAATGACCCCCTCATTGTTCAGTACGGTCGGTGGTTAAAGAATCTCCTCCGAGGGAACCTTGGATGGTCCTATGTAGGAAAAGAGCCGGTGCTTTCGGCGATTTTGAAACGTTTCCCATATACTCTGGAGCTTACCCTCTTTGCTGCTATTCCTATTATTTTCCTTGGAACGTCTCTTGGGGTTCTTGCAGCGCTCCACCACAACAGACCCCTAGACCATGGGTTGCGCATCTTTGCTGTTGTTGGATGGTCATTCCCTGACTTCGTCTTTGGGCTTTTTGTTCTTATGATTTTCTACGGAACTCTTGGGTGGTTCCCACCGGGGAACTTGAGTATCTGGGCAGAGGAGATAGTCAAATCTCCTTACTTTCGGAATTTTACGGGGATGCTAACTTTTGACTCTCTTCTTAATGGGCGATTCGATGTTTTTCTTGACGCGCTTCGGCATCTTGCTGGTCCAGTACTTACCCTGACGTACGTAGAATTTGCCTTTCTCCTTCGGATTACTCGCTCTTCGATGCTTGAGGTGCTCCGAAAGGAATACGTTCGAACAGCCCGGGCAAAGGGGCTGGATGAACGCGTGGTGATCAACAAGCACGCGAAGAGAAACGCTCTTATCCCGGTGGCCACCGTATCTGGTCAGACGGTTATTGGGCTTCTTGCCGGAACAGTCATTGTGGAAACGATTTTCAATCGAACCGGTCTTGGGAGCTTTATAGCCCTTGCTGCGGAACAGCTTGATTATGCTTCCATCATGGGCGGGACCCTCTTTTTTGGACTCATTCTGATTATTGGGAACCTATGTGTAGACCTTTCCTATGCGTTTATTGATCCTCGGGTGAGGCTTGAGTGATGCAGGAAGAGACGAGAAAAGCGCTGCGGCGGCTTTTTTCCAATGTTTCTGGAGTTCTGGGGGTCGTTCTTCTTGGGTTTTTTGTGGTTGTAGCACTTTTTGCTCCCCTTCTTGCCCCTCCCAAATCTGGGCGGGATCCGTATTTTATGCCTGTGGTGACCTGGAGTGCTGACCCTCTTCCACCTTCACGGGAACATCCTTTTGGTGTTGCTGGAAAACGTGACATTTTCTATGGCGTCGTATGGGGAACACGCACTGCCTTTCGTATTGGTATCCTCGTAACTCTTGCTTCGACGGCTATTGGACTTTTTGTGGGGTCTCTTGCTGGATACTTTGGAAAAATCCTTGACGAGATCCTTATGCGGGTAACGGATATTTTTATGGCTATTCCTTTTCTTGTTGCCGCTATGGTGCTCACCACGGTTCTCGGTACGGGACTGGATAAGGTGATGATTGCTCTTGTTGTCTTCAGCTGGATGTATCCCGCCCGTCTTATCCGGGGGAATATCCTCCAGGTGAAAGAGGAGCAGTTTGTTCTTGCGGCAAAATCCCTGGGAGTAAGTGATTTTGTAATTATTCTTCGCCACGTTCTCCCTAACGCCATTTTCCCAGTGCTTATCCAGGCTTCTATGCGTATGGGATCTTTGGTGATTACTGCAGCAGCTTTGAGCTTCCTTGGTCTTGGGGCACCCCAAGGATATGCTGACTGGGGAGCACTTCTGAATTATGCCCGAAATTGGATGCTCGGAGGATATGGAGCGACTTTCAAATACTGGTATATGATTGCTTTTCCTGGTGGAGCTATGGTGCTTTTTGTTCTTGCTTGGAATCTCCTTGGTGATGCTTTACGCGACGCCTTCGATCCTCGCCTTCGGTGGTGATACCCTTATGCTCCTTGAGGTAAAGAACCTTCGAGTATACTTCCGGAACTCCGAGGGTCAGGAGCTTCGGGCTGTGGATGGGATAAGTTTTTCTGTTCCTTACGGGAAGACCGTTGCCCTTGTTGGAGAATCTGGGTGTGGTAAGAGTGTAACGGCTCTTGCTATCTTGCGTCTTGTTGAGGTTAATGGGTGGATTGCGGGGGGTGAAGTTCTTTTTGAGGGGAAGAACCTTCTTACTCTTTCAGAAAAGGAGATGCAAGGGGTTCGGGGCAAAGATATAGCCATCATTTTTCAAGAACCTTCTGCGGCTTTAAATCCTGTATACACAATAGGGGATCAGATTATAGAGGCCATTCTTCTTCATCAATCTGTGTCCCGGGAAAAGGCCCGCGCCTTAGCGGAGGAGATGCTACATCTTGTAGGAATTCCTGAGCCGAGAAAGCGCCTCAACGCGTATCCTCACGAGCTCTCAGGAGGTATGAAGCAACGGGCTATGATTGCTATGGCGCTTTCGTGTCGTCCAAAGCTCCTTATTGCTGATGAGCCGACAACAGCCCTTGATGTTACCATACAGGCACAGATTTTGACTCTCCTCCGAGACCTCCAGAAACAGATCGGCATGGCTATTCTCCTTATCACTCATGACCTTGGAATTGTTGCTGATATGGCAGATGAAGTTGTGGTTATGTATGCTGGGAAGGTAGTTGAGCGAGGGAGGAAGTACGATATCTTTAAGCATTGCTGCCATCCATACACCATTGGGCTTTTACGTTCTGTACCTCGTCTCGACGTGGACGAGGAAAGCCTTGTGAGCATTCCTGGGTTTGTACCGGATCCTCTTCATTTCCCCGAGGGTTGCCGCTTCCGGGGTCGCTGTTTTCTTGAAGATGAAACGTGTTGTATAGAACCTCCGGAGGTTTCTCTTGGCAATGGACATTTAGTGTACTGCCACCACGTTGTTTCTTCTGGGGTGTGTTATGAGAAACGGTGAGGTTTTGCTTCGTGTTGAAAACCTTAAAAAGTACTTTCCCCTTCGCGCGGGAGTTTTCAAGAAAGTTGTAGGGTGGGTTAAGGCGGTAGATGGGGTGAGTTTTGAGGTCTTCACAGGGGAGACTCTGGGAGTTGTTGGGGAGTCGGGATGTGGAAAGAGCACCCTTGGGATGACTATCCTTCGGCTCGTTGAGCCGACGGATGGGCGCATTGTTTTTGCGGGGCAAGATATTACTAATCTCCCTCCTGCGAGGCTACGTTTGATTCGCAAAGATATGCAGATGATTTTTCAGGATCCCTTTAGTTCCCTTAATCCTCGCATGACTGTTCAGGCCATTATTGAGGAAGGGCTTAAGGTGCATCGTGTCGTTCCCCAAAGCAAGATGCGGGAAGAGGTAGAAATGCTCCTTGAACGAGTTGGTCTTTCCCGGGACTATATTCGTCGCTTTCCTCATGAGTTTTCGGGGGGGCAAAGGCAGCGTATCAGCATTGCCCGCGCTATCGCCCTTCGACCTCGTCTTGTGATTGCTGATGAAGCCCTTTCCTCTCTTGATGTGTCAGTGCGGTCTCAAATTCTTGAACTTCTTCGAGAACTCAAGAAAGAGTACTCCCTTACCTATCTTTTCATTTCTCACGACCTTGCCGTGGTCCGACAGATCTCTCACCGGATTCTCGTTATGTATCTGGGGAAGGTAGTGGAGCTTGCACCAAAAGAGAGATTCTTTAGTCGACCCTTGCATCCTTATTCTGTAGCCCTTATCTCGGCAGTTCCTATTCCTGATCCAGAGGCGCGAAGATCTCGGATTGTTCTGAAAGGTGATGTTCCAAGTCCTCTTCAACCCCCTTCGGGGTGCCGCTTTCATACTCGCTGTCCTAAAGCGCAGCGTGTCTGCGCAGAGCTTGAGCCCTCGCTTCAGGAAATAGAGTCAGGGCATTTTGTGGCCTGTCATTTCCCTGGATGTGTTACCCTTGAGGGATGAGTTGACGGAGCCTGGAGAATATGGTATTTTTTTCTACCGTCTACGAAGACTTACAAGGAGGCGATTCGTATCGAGATACGGTACCGTGTAAATCACCAAATTGGGGCGCGAGAGGTTCGTCTCATTTCTCCTGAGGGAACGCAGATTGGCATCGTGCCCCTCAAAAAGGCCTTACAGATGGCAGAGGAAGCAGGTCTTGACCTAGTTGAGGTGGGTCCCAATGCTAACCCCCCAGTATGCAAGATTATGGACTATGGAAAATTTCGGTATGAGAAAGAAAAGAAAGCAAAGCTTTCTCGGAAGAAGCAGAAAACTTCAGAGCTTA
Source organism: uncultured bacterium (assembly GCA_937922705.1). Taxonomy (GTDB): domain Bacteria; phylum Atribacterota; class Atribacteria; order Atribacterales; family Caldatribacteriaceae; genus Caldatribacterium; species Caldatribacterium caloriphilum. Next base: position 118,856 of record CALAIW010000023.1, read on the forward strand.
AGGAGTTGAATATGCGCCCCAAAATTGACGAGCACGATTACCAAGTAAAGCTCCGAAGTGCTCTCCGTTTCCTCCAAGATGGAGATCGGGTTAAGATTATTGTGCGTTTTCGGGGGAGAGAAATAGCATTCCAGGAACGGGGACAAGAACTTCTCCGAAGGATGATTGAGGACCTTAAGGAAGTAGGACGGGTAGAGCAAGACATCAAGAGTGAAGGCTCTTCGCTTACTGTTACCTTAGCACCGAAAAAGTGAGGAGGACAGAGAAGTTATGCCAAAGATGAAAACGCATCGAGGTGCGGCGAAGCGGTTCAAAATCACTGCTCATGGAAAGATTAAGCGTTCCCAGGCAGGAAAGAGTCATCTTCTAGCCCATAAAGAACGCAAGCGAAAACGCCGTCTCCGTAAAACTGTGGTTTTAACCCCTGTAGAGGCTAAAAGAATCAAAAGTTTGCTTCCCTATATCTGAGAGGTGAAGAGTTATGGCACGTGTGAAGACAAGCGTAGTATCACGTGAGCGGAAAAAGAAAATTATGAAGATGGCTCGGGGCTATCGCGGTGCCCGTTCCCGAGCCTATCGAAGGGCGAAGGAGCAGGTCATAAGGTCCTTGGCCTATGCGTACCGTGATCGGCGAAATAGAAAGAGGGATTTCCGTAGGCTCTGGATCCTCCGTATTAATGCCGCGGTGCGAAGTGAGGGCTTGAGCTATAGCCGATTCATGGGGGCACTGAAAAAAGCAGGAATTCTTGTGAACCGGAAGAATCTTGCGCAGCTTTCTATTGAGGATCCCAAAGCCTTTCAAGAGCTTGTTGAAGTCGCCAAAGCGTATCTTTGAGTTTTGAAGGTAGAGAGCGATGATTGAAGAAATAGAGCAGTATTTCCGTGACTTTACTCAGGAACTCGCGCAAGTTGCCACACGGGATGAGTTGCATAGAGTCAAGGGGAAGTATGCTGGTCGCAAGAGTAAATTTCCTGTCTTTTTGAGCCGTTTAAAGATCCTTCCCCTTGAGGAACGAAGAGTTGTAGGGCAAAAGCTTAACGAAATCAAACTCCTTATTGAGCAACTTCTGAAGGAGAAAGAAGCTGCGCTCCTAAAAGAGGAGAAGAAAGAGGTTCTGGATATAAGCCTTCCGGGGAAGCGAGAGCCTCTGGGGGCCTTCCATCCTCTTCGCATTGTGATGGATGAAATTATTGCTATTTTTCGTTCTTTGGGTTTTCGCGTTGAGGAAGGACCGGAAATTGAAACCGACTTTTTCAACTTTGAAGCTTTGAATATCCCCCGGGATCATCCGGCAAGAGATGCTCAAGATTCGTTCTATCTTGAGGAGAATCTCCTTTTGCGGACGCACACTTCCCCTGCTCAGATACGAGTTATGAGAAAGCTTGCCCCTCCTTTTCGGGTTATCGTTCCTGGAAAGTGTTACCGCCGAGACGCTTTTGATGCCACTCACAGTCCCATGTTTCATCAGGTCGAGGGTCTTGTGGTAGCGCCAGGCATTTCAATGGGAGACCTTAAGGGGACCATCGAGATTTTCGTTCGTCGCCTTTTCGGAGAAGAGAGAAAGGTAAGGTTTCGCCCGAGCTACTTTCCCTTTACTGAGCCAAGTGCGGAAGTGGATATTTCTTGTAGCATTTGTCAGGGTCAGGGGTGCCGAGCCTGCGGAGAAAAAGGATGGCTTGAAATTATGGGAGCTGGTCTTGTGCACCCCCAAGTGTTTCGTAATGCAGGGTACGATCCCGAAAAAGTTCAGGGATTTGCCTTTGGGATGGGTGTAGAACGGATTACCATGCTAAAGTTTGGCATTCCTGATATCCGCTGGTTTTTTGAGAATGATGTTGCGTTTTTGAGTTCTTTTAAAGCTCTGAGGTAGAGACCAATGCGTGTTTCGTATCAACTACTCCGAAGGTTCCTTCCTGACCTTTCGCTTCCCCCTGGAGAGGTTGCGGCAATCTTCCTCAACCAGGGTTTTGTGGTAGAGTCGATAGTCTCAGCCCGTGACTTTTTCGTAGGAAAGCTCTACGCTGGAACACTTGAAGAGGCTAAAAGAGAAGGTGCTTTTTCGCGTTGTACGGTTAAGGTGGGCCCAAAGGTTGATGTGGTTCTTGTCTCTTCTTGGGGTGTTCCAGAAATTGGGAGCAAGGTTCTTGTAGGTGTGGAAAATGGCGTTTTTCTCTTTCTCCCCGTTTCTGGGGAAAAGCAAAAAGAAACCATAGATTTCCTTGTTCCTCTTCCTACTTTCCTGGAAGAAGGGGATGACGTTTTTGAAGCGCTCGTGGGGGATGATGTAGTTTTTGACGTAGAAGTAACTGCAAATCGAGGGGATTGCCTTTCGGTCCTTGGTTTAGCTCGAGAAATTGCTGCTTCCTGCAAGATTCCCCTGGTGCTTCCAGAAGCGCGCTACTTAGAGACACATATCGATCATGGTTTTCGTGTGGAAAATCAAGCTTTGCATCTTTGTCCATACTATACTGGAAAGTACATTGCTTCTCTTTCCATCCGGCCTTCGCCTTTTTGGATTATTCGAGATCTGATTCTTGCGGGAATGCGACCTATCAACAATGTTGTGGATATTACTAACCTCGTCATGCTCGAAATGGGGCAACCGCTTCATGCTTTCGATGCTGCCAAAATAGGACAAAAAACCTTGTATGTTCGGGAGGCTCGGGAGAACGAGCGTATTGTGACTCTGGACGGAGAGGAGCGAGTACTTCGGAGGGGAATGCTTGTAATTGCCGATGCTCTGCGTCCTATCGCTCTTGCTGGAATCATGGGAGGCAGGGATACTGAGGTTGGACCTGCAACGCAAGCAGTTTTCCTTGAAGCAGCGCTCTTTGATCGAGTTTCTGTCCGGCGAACGGCGCGGGCACTAGGAATACGTACGGAAGCTTCATCCCGTTTTGAACGTGGTGTCGATCCCCTCGGGGTTCTGCAAGCAGCTTCTCGAGCCGTAGCTCTTCTTGTTGAGGAAGGTTGTGCTGAGGTAGCAGCTGGGTGGCTTGTAGGTGGTGAGCCTCCTCACACCAATCGGGAGATTAGGGTACCCTTGGATTTTGTAACCGGAAGGTTATCCTGTGCTGTTTCTCCTGAAGAGAGCATGCGCATTCTCGAGGGTCTTGGTTTTGGAGTAACCCTTGAAGACGGAGTGCTTCTTGTCCGTGTTCCGAGTTGGCGTTCTGACGTTCGGGAAGCTATCGACATTGTCGAAGAAATTGGCCGGGTTCACGGATATAGGAATATCGTATCCTCGTTTCCCTCGTTTCCTTTTGATCCCGGAAATGTCCCGAGAAGAGAATCTCTGTCTCGGCGAATCCGAGAACATCTTGTGCACCGTGGGCTTTATGAAGCAGTAACTCTTTCTCTTGTTAGCGAAGGTGATGTGAAAGCCTTGGGAATCGAGGACTATATCAAAGTCCTCAATCCTCTCTCTCAGGATCATGTTGTTCTCCGTCCCTCTCTTTTCCCAGGGCTTTTTGGGGTTGTTCGAACAAATGCTCGTAGGGGTCGCCGATGCCTTGGCTTTTTCGAGCTTGGGCATGTTTTTCTTCGTAAGGAGAGTGAATACTGGGAAGAGGAACGTCTTGGAGTATTTCTCTGGAATTATCCCCAATCCTCTCTTTGGCAGAGGATTCCCTGGGATGTCTTCACGCTGAAGGGTATTCTTGAGGAAGTTGGAGAGATAGTGGGAATATCGTCACGAGAGCTTGAGTGGGGAGAGGAGCCTTTCTCCTTTCTTGAGGATGGTAAAGCCTTTGCGGTATATCTGCGGCAAACATTACTTGGTTTTGGAGGAAAAGTGCTTCCGTCGCTTCTTCGAGAGCATGATGTTGAAGGGGAATTGTATTACCTTGAAGTTTCTCTTGACCCCTTGGAGAAAATTTCTTCTGTTTCCCTTCCTTTGGAGTTTTCTTTGTCCTCCTTTCCCAGTGTAGTTCGTGACATTGCTGTGGTAGTTGATGTCACAACTCCCTGGTCTTTTGTGGCTTCCTGTGTTGAGAAAGAAGTACAAAAATATGCAATGGCCCTTGAGGAGTTTATTCTTTTTGATGTTTTCTCAGGAGAGCCCCTTCCTCAGGGTAAGAAAGGGTTTGCCTTTCGTTTAGTGTTTAGGGCCCCAAATCGAACTCTTGCCGAAGAAGAGGTTAATGCGTGGGTACAAGCGATTAAAGAGGGTTTGAAGCAAACTGGGAGGGTGGTGTTACGGGAAGAGATGATACTCTCTCATGAGTGACTGGTATACTCTTTTCTGTTTTGCCATCCTTGTTCTTTGTGCGGTGCGCAGTGCCCTTCGTGGGTTTAGTAAAGAGTTCTTAGTTTTTGTTGGTCTTGTTCTGGGTCTCCTCCTTGGCCTCAAATACTATCCTGAGATGGTTGTGCTCTTTCGTTCTTACTTTGGATGGGAAAGCCCCTGGCTTGGACTTGTAGGTTTTTTCTCTTTTTTCCTTCCTACGGTTATTGCTTTCTCCTTTGTGGGTGTTCGTTTCCGCCGAGTTTTTGAACGTTTGGACATTATCTGGGTGGATGCCCTTTTAGGGTTCTTTGTAGGACTTTTGAAGGGCATGCTTTGGATTCTAGTTATAACCGTCTTTGTGGCGAATGTGGCATATTTGGAGTTTCTTGGGGAAAGTATTGCCCGTTCTCGTTTTTACAAGGATTGTACGCTTCCGGCTATAGTGTATGTTGACCGCTTTGTTAGTCAATTTCCCCAGACTGCTTTCCTTAGACCCTGGCTGGCTAAAGGAGCTACACTTGGAAATGGAGATATCTTGGGAGATACTCAAAAGTTTTGAATACGATAAGGTTCTTGAGCTTCTCGTTGCACTCTGTATTTGCCCGGCGACAAAAGAGAAGGCTCAAAACCTCCTTCCCCTTCCGGCAGACTTTTTACCGGAGTATCTTGAGATGATTCGAGAACTTCAGGAGCTCCTTCGATTTGATGGTGACATCCCCTTTGGAGAGTTTCCAGACATTCGCCCCATTCTTACTATCCTTGGGGTTTCTGGAAGTCGCCTGTCGTTAGAAGAAGCACGGAGAATACATCGATTCCTTCTTTTATGCCATGACGTACGACACTTTGTCGAGGAGAGAAGGCTTGCTAGCAAGTACCCGCTCCTTTCTTCTTGGTACTTTCAGAAAATTCCGGATTTCTCGGAGGTTTTGAGCTACCTCGCTGGGGTTCTTTCTAAAGATGGGCAGATTCTTGATACGGCTAGTGAAAGACTCTGGAACATTCGAAAGAAAATGGAGGATGTTAAAGCGAAGATTGAAGATGTCCTCCATCGCATGGTGCAAGACGCAAAAATCGCCCGGTACCTTCAGGAGCCCTTTTACACTGTACGGAAAGGACGGTACGTACTCCCTGTAAGGTCCCAGTTTCGGAGTATGGTGAAAGGACTTGTTGTTGACTATTCTGCAAGTGGGTCTACGCTCTTTGTCGAGCCTTGGTCTGTAGCAGAACTTTCCGGAGAACTTGAGGTCCTTACAACCCTTGAAGAAGAAGAGATTGCTCGAATTCTCTTCCTGGTGACCGAACGACTTCGACCCTTAAGGCAAAGCCTCAAGGAGGCTTTTGCGTCTCTTGTGGAGCTTGACCTTGCAAGGGCAAAGGTAAAGCTTGGAGAGAGATGGAAAGGGAGCGTACCTCGGGTGGGAGGGGATACTCTCTCTATCCATGAGGGGCGGCATCCTCTTCTTGGGGATCGAGCAATACCCTTTAACCTTGAGGTTCCGAAGGATCAAAACATAGTTCTTGTGAGCGGACCCAATGGGGGAGGGAAAACAGTTCTGGTAAAAGCTCTTGCTCTCCTTGTGGTACTCACTTTTTGTGGCATTCCAGCTCCTTTGTCAAAGGATTCCTCTGTGCCTCTCTATAGGCATCTTTTTGTTGATGTGGGAGACCACCAAAACCTTGAGAACAGTTTGAGTACTTTTACTTCCCGTATGGTGTTCCTACGCGATGCTCTCCAAGATGCAGGACCGTTGAGCCTCTTTGTAATTGACGAGCTTGGTGCTGGAACGGACCCTAACGAAGGTGCAGCAATCGGTATGGCAATTCTTGAGTATCTGCGAAAGCGAGGTGCTACCTGCGTTGCTACTACCCATCTTCCCAGACTTCGGGAATACGCTCTTCGGTGTCCTTATGTGCTTCCTGCATCGCTTTCTTTTGACCCTGAAACGCTTCAACCTACGTATCGCCTTGTTGCAGGATGTGTTGAGGGGAGCTACGGCATAACCATTGCCGAGAGAGTTGGAATTCCGAAAGAGGTGATAGACAACGCTCTTTCTTTTCTCCATCGGGAAGAGGCGAAGTTGAATGAGCTCCTTATTGTTCTTTCTCAGGAACGAGCAAGAGTCGAAGAGCTTCGCCGCGACCTTGAACGAGAAATTGCGGAGGTTACCAGAGAGAAAGAAGAAGTGGCACTCCTCAAAAAAGCGCTTGAGTCCGAACGTCGTCACCTAAAGAGAACTCTAAAGGACGAGTTAGAAGCCTACCTTAAAGAGAAGGAGAAAGAAATTGCTCGCCTTGTGGGTGAGCTGCGGAAAGCACAAGGATTCGATACGGAGACGTACCGCCAACTTCGCGCTGTCCTTGCCGAGGGACACAATCGACTTGTTTCCTTGCAAGACGTGTCAGAGTCTGAGGAGGAATTCCATGAAGGCGATACGGTCTTTGTGGATCCTCTGGGACATGGCGTGGTTCTTGCTGTAGATGCAAAAAGAAAAGAGGTTCTTGTTGCCGTTGGGAATCGTAAAGTACGAGTCGCCCCGGATCGTTTGAAGCGGAGTGACAGTTCGTGTCTCCAAAATATGCCGTCTGCACGGCCTCCTTCCTTTTTTCTGAAGAATCGCGTTTCCCATGAGGTAGTAATCCGGGCGTTGCGAAAAGAAGAGGCTCTTCTTGTTCTTGAGAAGTATCTTGACCAGGCAATTCTTGCCGGATTCAAAACGGTATACATTATTCACGGGAAAGGGGAGGGAAAGCTCCGCCAGGCTACTCATGAGTTCCTCAGAAACCATCCTCATGTGCAAGATTTCCGCCTTGGTCGGCCAGAAGAAGGAGGTCTGGGAGTAACAGTAGTGACCTTGCGAGAGTAGCTATGGGCATGAAGTACAGATGGTTCGGGGAGCTGTTCCTTGCTTAAAGGGAAGGGTAATCGCTGTGCAAGAGGGAGAGGGAAGAAGTCCCGTTTTCGCGCAAACTGCAACCTCTATAACTCCCTCAGGACGAGGAAAGTCCCGGGGAGGGACGTTCTTCAAAGCTTCCTTCATGACCTGAGCAAAAATCGGCGCAGCAATGATACCTCCAGTTTTTTGGGGTCCTAATGGTTTTCGATCATCATTACCGAGGAACACTCCACACACAAGATCGGGGGTAAAACCTACAAACCAGGCATCGATAAAGTCCTCTGTTGTTCCCGTCTTTCCCGCAACAGGCCTTCCAATAGCTGCTCTTCGAGCCGTACCTCGCTCAACAACACTTTGTAAAAGGCGTGCCATAATGTACGCTGTTTCCGGAGACAGTGCTCTTCGGAGTACCGGCTTCTGTTCGTAAAGGACGTGTCCCTCTGTGTCCTCTACTCTGAGGATAGCTATGGGCTCAGGAACCATGCCACCGTTGGCAAAAGCAGCATACGCTGTAGTAAGCTCAAGAAGAGTAACCTCTGAAGTACCAAGGGCGAGAGAAAGGTCTCTTCTTAAGGTGCTCCGAATTCCCATGCGCTTGGCGTACTGAATAACTTTATCAATGCCAGTCTCCTGAAGAAGCTTAATGCCGATGATGTTAACCGATTTTTCCAGAGCCTCTCGCAAGGTCATGGGCCCTCTAAAGATTCGCTCATAATTTTGAGGCTTCCAACCGTTTGGAAATTCAAGGGGTTCATCAACTAAGACGGTACTTGGGGTAAAACCACTATCAAGAGCAGCTGCATAGATAAAGGGCTTAAACGTAGAGCCTGGTTGTCGATATGCCTGGGTGGCCCGGTTAAATTTGCTCTCTTCGTAGCTTTTTCCTCCGACCATGGCTTTAATGTATCCATTTTGGGGGTCGATGCAGAGGATTGCTCCCTGATACCCGCTTCGAGCTAGGGCTTCGTTGGCTATCTTCTGAATATCAGCATCAAGAGTGGTGTACACCTTGAGACCGCCGCTAAAAATTTGCTGGTCCTCAAAGTGCGCTCGAAGTTCCTTGATAAGGTAGTCGAGAAAGTAGGGACAGATTGAAGCCCGGCGCTCAAGGCCTGAAAGGACGATAGGGGTTGAGACGGCTTTTTCATATTCCTCTTGTGTAATGAAGCCACATTCAAGCATGCGTCGGAGAACTCGTCGCTCCTGTCTTTGAGCGGCAGAAAGGTCAACATAAGGGGAAAAGTGAGAAGGGGAGCGAGCAATCCCTGCAAGCATAGCCATTTCTGCAAGATTCAAGTCCTTGAGGTCTTTCCCAAAGTACAGCCGAGCTGCTGTTTTGACGCCGTACACGCCGTGTCCCAGGTAAATTTGATTGAGGTAAGCTTCAAGAAGTTCGTCTTTGGTGTACCTTCGCTCAAGAACAAGAGCAAGAAGTGTTTCTTTTATCTTTCGCTCAAGGTTCCTACGATTATCAAGGAAACGACTCCGGGAGAGTTGTTGAGTGATGGTACTTCCTCCCTCAACAACTCGAAGGCTTAAGAGGTTTTGCCACAAAGCCCTGAGAATCCCAAAGAGGTCTACACCGGGATGCTTGTAGAAATTTTGATCTTCACTGGCGATAAAAGCTTTCTGGAGAAGAGGAGGAATTTCTTCGAGCCGAGCATACTCTCGCCTTTCGGTGAAAAACTCCCCAATAAGCCTTCCATGGAAGTCGTAGATTCGAGTAGTAAGAGAGGGGGTAAAACCCTCAAGTTGTGTTGAGATACTCCGAAAGTCCACGGAGAAGGAAAGAAACATGCCGCTAAAGATAATGCCTCCTGCAACCAAACCGAGAAGAAAAGAGAGTACAAAAAGTGGTTTTTTTCGAATCCTTTTTCTCCTCATCGCCTTTACCTGCTGTATAATATGTGCCATGATATGGTATCACAAAACCGCAAGGAGTAAAACAGGGCGCATTGTAAGAGCAGCACTAGTAGCGGCATTGTACGTTCTCCTTGTTGTACTGCCGCCCTTTTCTTCTTTTGCCTATGGTCCTGTGCAGGTACGGGTTGCAGAAGCGCTTACTGTGCTCCCTTACCTTTTCCCTGAAACGATTTGGGGGCTCGCTCTTGGATGTTTCCTAGCAAATCTTCTTGGAGGGCTTGGGTTTTTGGACTTTTTCTTTGGAACCCTTTGCACCTTCTGTGCCGCATGGTGGACTTCTCGTGTATCGCGTTCTTTCCTCGCGCCACTTCCACCAGTGCTTGTTAATGGATTTGGTGTTGCTCTGTACCTTTCATACCTCTTCAAGATTCCCTATTTTGGTACTGCATTGTATATCCTTCTTGGAGAAGCGGTAGCGTGTTTTGGACTTGGGTATCCTCTCCTTATGTTTCTTGAGCGATGGGGCTTCCGAAGGGAGTGAGATGGAGATGGGTTTTGACATCCAGGTTGAAAGAGACCTTGCTCTCCTTATGCGTGGTACCGAAGAGATTATTGATCTTGTGGATCTCCGCAAAAAGCTTCTCCGGTTTTATGCAACTGGACAGGCGCTTATCGTGAAAGAAGGATTTGATCCCAGCGCACCAGATATTCACCTTGGACATACGGTAACACTCCGAAAGCTTCGGCAGTTTCAGGACCTTGGACACGAGGTGGTTTTTCTTATTGGGGATTTTACAGGGCGTATAGGTGACCCCACAGGGAAGAAGGAAACGCGAAAGCAGCTCACCGAGGAAGAGGTCCGAGCCAACGCAGCGACGTATGCAGAGCAAGTTTTTAAAATCTTGCGCCCTGAAAGGACGCGAGTGGCTTTCAACAGTACTTGGCTTAGTCGGCTTACCCTTGAAGAGATCGTTACCATTGCTGCAAAATTCACAGTTGCCCGGATGCTTGAGCGGGAAGATTTTGCGAAACGCCTTAGGGAAGGAAAACCCATAGGTCTTCACGAGTTCCTTTACCCCCTTCTCCAGGGCTATGATTCCGTAGCTTTAAAGGCAGACGTGGAACTTGGGGGAACAGATCAACGCTTCAATCTCCTTGTGGGGCGGGACCTTCAGCGGGAGTTTGGTCAGGAACCCCAGGTGATTATCACTATGCCGCTCCTTGAGGGAACCGATGGTGTGGAAAAAATGAGCAAAAGCCTTGGAAATTACATTGGTATTAACGAACCCCCTTTCTCGATGTTCGGAAAAGTTATGTCCATTCCCGATACCCTGATTGAAAAGTACTTTGTGCTCCTTACCGACGTTCCTCTCGAGGAAATCCAAGAGAAGAAGAGAGCTTACGAGCAAGGAGAACTCCACCCCAAGCTCTGGAAAGAGGAACTTGCCTTTGAAATTGTGCGAATGTATCACGGAAAGGAAGCTGCAGAGAAGGCCCTTGGGGATTTTGAGCGAGCTTTCTCTCAAGGGTTGTGTCCGGAAAGTGCGCAGGAACTGTGTATCGCGCGTCAGGAGCTTTCTGAGGGAAAGCTTTGGATTATGAAACTCCTTGAGCGAACGGGAGTTTTTCAGTCGAAAAGCGAAGCTCGACGCTGTCTCGAGCAAGGAGGAGTGTACCTCAATGGGGAAAGGGTAAGCGCGAATGAGGACGTTGTACTCCAGGACGGGGATGTTCTGAAAGTGGGCAAGAAGTTCTTTTTCCGGATAAAGCTTGTATGAAGTGGTTTTTGTAATGCTTTGAATCCTAACGAATTCTTTGTAGCTTTGGAGTCTACCTTGGTGGTTTTAGCTCGTGAAGCCTTGCGGTGAGGTTGCAGGGTCCTCTCTCGGTTGTACAATAAGGAGGGAGGACATTTTATGGCTCGGTGCACAAAAGATGTTGTGCTTAAGATTATTGAGCAAGAGAAGAAGAGGTTAGACAATACTTCTGTTTTTGGCGGATTCAGCCGGTTTCTTAAAAGGTGGTTGAGCGAAGAAGGTAACCACACAAGGGAATGGCTTGAGGGACTTGAGAACTATGAATTCCTCTCTCCTGGGGAACGAAAGCGCCTCCTCTCGGCTATAGAGGATGCTCTTCGAGCAAGTCCTCAAAGAAAGCACCTGTCTCCTCCCCGAGTGGTTCCCTCCCTTTTGCTTCAGCCCGTGCGGTATCTCAAAGGTGTTGGCCCAAGCCTTGAGAAAAAGCTTCATCGTCTCGACATCAAGACAGTCGAAGACCTTCTTTTTTTCTTCCCTAGAACGTATCGTGATAGAGGAGGAATAAAGTCGATTGCAAGACTTGAAGGTAAGGGCATTGAGACTATCGTTGGGAAGATTGTGGAGCACCGGATGGAGAAAACACGCCGTGGTCCTCTCCTTAAAATCGTCATAAGCGATGGAACAGGAGAGGCGCGTCTTGTGTGCTTTAACCGAGGATACCTTGCCCAAGTTCTTCGAAAGGGCATTTGGGTCTGTGTTTCAGGTAGTTTCCAGCGTGCTTTTGGTGTATGGGAAGCAGCAACCTTCGATTACGAAATAGGAAAGCCGGATCCCCATAACTTTGAGCGCATTGTTCCGGTGTATCCTCTAACAGAAGGTCTAAGCCCAAAGAAACTCCGAAGTCTTATCCTTTACGCTCTTGAAGCCTGCCTTCATGAGGTCCCGGAAGTCCTTCCTTCTTCATTTCGCGAACGCCTTGGACTTCTCTCAAAGCGAGAAGCAATTCGAGAGCTTCACATACCTACAACCTCGTCCTTAGAAGAACTCGAAACTCGAAAAAGTCCTGCACACCGTACCTTGATTCTTGAGGAATTCTTGCTATTTGCACTGAGTCTCAAGATGCGCAAGCGAAGATTTGAGACGCTTCAGGTACCTCCGTGTCCTCTCGAGTCCCCCCTTGTGGAGAAATTTGTCCAGTCTCTTCCTTTTTCACTTACCGAAGCTCAGAAGCGGGTATGTGCAGAAATTGCCCGGGACCTTGCAAGTGGGAGAGTAATGAATCGTCTTGTCCAGGGAGATGTTGGTTCTGGAAAAACGCTTGTAGCCATTATTAGCGCTTTGCGGGTTGTTGACGCTGGTCGTCAAGTCGCCTTTATGGTCCCGACAGAAATTCTCGCTGAACAGCACTACTCTCGTTTTAAGGAGCCCCTTTCTAGCTTGGGGGTTCGAGTAGGGCTTCTTAAGGGGGGGAATACGAAAGAAAAACGCCTCCTTCTTGAAGCTATTCGCAAGAAAGAGGTTGACATCGTTATTGGCACTCACGCCCTCCTCGAAGAGAAGGTTATTTTTGCCGACCTTGGTCTTGTTATCGTTGACGAGCAACACCGTTTCGGTGTGCTTCAAAGAGCAAAGCTGAAAGAGAAAGCAACCATTCCCCACACTCTTGTGATGACTGCAACACCTATCCCGAGGACTCTTGCTCTGACCCTTTACGGAGACCTTGATGTTTCTGTTGTTGATGAAAAGCCCGCAGGAAGAAGGCCGACGAGGACGCTATGTTTTTCGCTTGAGGAGCGCTTTAAAGCGTACAGTAGGGTTCGCAAACTCCTTAAGGAAGGGCGTCAAGCGTATGTCGTGTGTCCAGCTATTGAAGAGAGCGAAGAGGAAATTGCCAATGTGCGTGAAGTTTTTGAGGAACTTAAGGAAAAGTGGCTTTCTGAGTTTCGAATAGAGATCATTCATGGAAAGCTTCCTTCGAGAGATAAAGAGGATATCATGCGTCGTTTTTCCCAGGGCGATATTGATGTCCTTGTAGCCACGTCGGTTATTGAGGTGGGCATTGACGTACCAAGAGCAAGCGTTATGGTAGTGGAAAATGCTGAACGTTTTGGTCTTGCCCAATTGCACCAGCTCCGAGGAAGGATAGGCCGAGGAAACGAAGAAGGAGTATGCATTCTTCTTGCCTCACTTCAGGGGGAGGAGGCGCGAAGGCGTATGATGGTGATTACCGCAACAGACGACGGTTTCCGGATCGCTGAGGAAGACCTTCGTCTCCGAGGACCTGGAGAGTTTTATGGAGTGCGTCAACACGGTGTACCGGAATTTCGCCTTGCTGATCCCTTTGCAGACTGGGCGCTCCTTGAGGAAGCCCATCGGGAGGCCGAACGGATTCTTGCTACAGATCCGTTTCTTGAGCATCTGGATTACCGTCCTCTGCGAATGGAAATAGAAAGGCGTTTTGGTCGTTACCTTGCTTTTGGGGAGGTTGGTTGAGGTGGGATACATTCATATCGTTGGGGGTGAGAGGAAAGGAAGGAAAATTGTCGTCCCTCGGGGAAGCGATGTTCGTCCCATTCAGGGAGTAGTGCGAAAAGCACTTTTCGAAATTCTGAAAGATGACCTTCCAGGAAGCGTGGTGTATGATATCTTTGCGGGAAGCGGATCTCTTGGTCTTGAAGCATTAAGCCGGGGGGCAAGGGAAGCGTATTTCTTCGAAGGAAATCCCAAGGTGTGCCGGATTCTTCAGCGAAACATCGTGCTTTGCGGGTACGAGGATCGGGCAAAGATTGTGCGTTTTGATTTCTTGCAAGCAAGAAAGTTTCCTGAAAACCTTAAGGCGCCTGATGTGGTATTTCTTGATCCTCCTTTCGTATACGACATTTCCCAGGTTATTGAAAAGTTGTATAATTTCAGAGTTGTCGTGGGTAACGCCCTTGTGGTTCTTCGTTCTTCTCGAAAGAATTGGAAGGGGCAAAGCTTTTCCTTTTTTAATCTTTGTGACGTGCGAAGGTATGGGAAAAGTGTGCTTCTTTTTGGAAGATTGCGATCTGGAAAGATGGAGGGACCTCAATGATAGTAGCCATCTACCCTGGGAGCTTTGATCCTATAACGAACGGCCATCTTGATGTTATTGACCGGGCGCGAAAGATTTTCGACCGAGTTATTGTTGCTGTGCTTCGTAACCCCCACAAGGTTCCGCTTTTCACTGTGGAGGAGCGGAAGCTCATGATTGAGGAAGCGGTGCGTGATCTCCCGAACGTGGAAGTCGAGGTCTTTGACGGGCTTCTTGTACACTTTGCACGCTCAAAGGGCTGTCGGATAATACTGCGGGGTTTGCGGGCCATTTCTGATTACGAATACGAGACACAGATTGCCCTTATAAATCGAAAAATGGCCCCTGAAATTGAAACCGTTTTCCTTCCCACAAGCACCGAGTATTCTTATCTTAATTCCACGGTAGTAAAAGAAATCGCTCGCTTCGGGGGGTGCGTGCGAGGCCTTGTTCCCCCTGGAGTGGAGCGTCGACTCCGCGAAAAATTTGGCTTACCGATGGTTAAAGGGAGATGAAGAGTTATGGATATTCTTGCACGCCTCCGTGAAAGAGCACGAGGTTTGGGGAAGCGGATTGTCCTCCCTGAAGGAAATGACGAGCGGGTGCTTCAAGCAGCACACATAGCAACCCGAGAGAAGGTTGCCTCTATAGTACTCCTTGGGGACGAAGAGGAAATTAGAGGAAAGGCTCAGTCTTTGGGGCTTAACCTCGAGGGGATAGAAATTCGAAATCCCCGGAAAGATTCAAAGCGGTCCTTGTATGTTCAATCGCTTTTTGAGCTTCGTCGGGAAAAGGGAGTAACCCTTGAAAAAGCGGAAGAGCTTCTCCAAAACCATATGTACTATGCTTGTATGATGCTCTTTCACGGGGAAGTTGATGGAGTTGTGGGAGGAGCGGTTTTCACAAGTCCTGACGTCATTAGGCCGGCGCTGCAAATTATTAAGACCGCACCAGGAATCAAACTCGCTTCAAGTTGCTTTCTCATGGTTTTCCCAAATACCCAGTACGGTGAGAAGGGTGTGTTCCTCTTTGCTGATTGTGGTTTCAATCCCGACCCGAATGCTGAAGAACTTGCCTACATTGCTATTACCACTGCCCGTACATTTCGTCTCCTTGTGGGGGGAGAACCAAGAGTTGCTCTACTTTCATTCTCCACAAAAGGAAGTGCAAAGCACGCACGAGTGGATAAGGTGATCGAGGCCACCCGTATTGCCAAGACTCTTGCTCCTGATCTTCTCATCGATGGAGAACTTCAAGGAGACGCAGCTCTTGTGCCAGAAGTAGGAGCACGGAAAGCACCAGGAAGTCCTGTGGCTGGAAGAGCAAACGTCCTTATTTTTCCAGACCTTGATGCGGGGAATATTTGTTATAAGCTCACTGAGCGTCTTTCGGGAGGAAGAGCTATTGGACCCATTCTTCAGGGGCTTGCAAAGCCTGTGAACGATCTCTCCCGAGGGTGTAAAGCAGAAGACATTGTAGACCAGATTGCGGTCACTGTTCTCCAGACACAATTCTGAGAAGGGGAGATGATGCCCTTGAACATTCTCGTGGTGAATTGTGGAAGTTCTACTGTGAAGTATCAGCTTTTCCGAATGGAGGACGAGGACCGTTACGAAGTAATGGCTAAAGGAATTGTTGAGCGTATTGGAATTTCGGGTTCTCGCCTAGAACACCATTCTGGCTCGAAAGATTTCGTTGACGAACGACCTATTGCCAATCACCGAGTTGCTCTTGAGCTTGTTATCACAGCGCTTACTTCAGGAGAAGCTTGTGTCCTTTCAAGCGTCCAGGAAATCGACGCAGTTGGACACCGTGTTGTCCACGGAGGGGAAAAATTTACCGGTTCTGCGCTTATCACTGAAGAGGTACTTGCTGCTATTCGTGCATGCGCTGATCTTGCTCCGCTCCACAATCCACCAAACATTCTTGGCATTGAGGCCTGTCAAGAGCTTATACCTGGGGTTCCTCAGGTAGCGGTTTTCGATACAGCATTTCATGGAACCCTTCCCGAGTACGCCTATATCTATGCCATTCCCTATGAATACTATGAGAAGTACCGCATCCGAAGGTATGGTTTCCATGGGACTTCTCATCGTTACGTAGCAGAAAGAGCGGCAAAGATGATGGGAAGAGACCTTGCAGAACTTCGACTCATCACCTGCCACATGGGGAGTGGGGTGAGCTTTGCTGCTATTCGCTATGGGAAGTCTATAGATACCTCTATGGGGTTCACCCCACTTGAGGGTCTGGTTATGGGAACGCGTTGCGGAGACATTGATCCTGCTATTGTGTTCTTCCTTATGGAAAAGGAGGGTCTTTCAGCAAAGCAGGTCGAGGAAATACTCAATAAAAAGAGTGGTGTCCTTGGGATTTCGGGAATAAGCAGTGACACAAGGGACATCGAAGATGCTGCTCCGCACAATCATCGGGCGCGTCTTACCCTTGAGATTATTGCTTATCGGGCCAAAAAGTACATTGGAGCATACTATGCAATTCTTGGGGGTCTCGATGGGCTTGTATTCACTGCGGGAATTGGAGAAAATTCTCCGTACATTCGGAAGTCCATTTGTCTGGGGCTTGAACATCTGGGGATTTTCATTGATGATGAGCGTAATACGGTGCGAAGGAAAGAGGCGTTTATTAGCCGGGATGATTCACCGGTAAAGGTGATGGTTATTCCTACAAATGAGGAGCTCATGATCGCCCGGGATACCTGGCGAATTGTGCATGCCATGAGGTGAGAATTGTGCGACTTTTTATTGGGGAAGTCAAAAAGAGTACCGGGCAGACGTTTTTCGATCTTCAAGAGGAAGTTTTTTCTCCCTTCCGTTTTGGTAGGGACCGAATTGTTTTTGCGCAACCTGTGCAGATCGCGGTTCACCTAGTAAACTGTGGTTCGGAAATCCTTGTTGAAGGACGGCTGAAGACAGTGCTTCTTTTGCACTGTGCTCGCTGTCTTGAGTCTTTTCTCTATCCTATGGATATTCCTTTTCGTCTTGAACTTCGTAACGCGAGCCGCTTGACACGTCCTTCAGATTTTGAAGCTGAGGCTGAGGAAACTGTTGAGGTTCGATACTTTACGGAAGAAGAAAACTACATAGATATAACCCAGGAAATCCAGGAGATTATTCTTCTCAATGTTCCGATGAAACCTCTATGCCGCCCAGACTGTAAGGGACTGTGCCCAGTATGTGGAGCGAATAGAAATGAAGTCCAGTGTCTTTGTGGAGAAGAGGAAATAGACCCAAGACTTGCTATTCTTAAAAAATGGGAGCCTAAGTGAGGTTTACAAAAATAGGGGAGTTGTTCTATACTATCCTACACCTTGAGTTCGCAGAATAGAGGGGGTATTTGTCGATGGCGAACTTGACGAATAAAACCTCGCGATGTCGGAGAAACAAAAGGAGAACGCATTGGGTTATTCATCCGCCACATCTTGTGAGCTGTCCTCATTGCCACATGCCTAAGCTCCCACATCATGTGTGTCCTGAGTGCGGATATTATAAGGGAAGACAGGTTCTTAAGGTCGAAGAGTAGCGAGGAAGGGCAATGAGGATTGCAGTAGACGTGTGGGGTGGTGATTTTGCCCCTCTTGAGATTGCCCGGGGCTTAAAAGAGGCTTACTCCGCAGAATATACCCTTGTGGCTCTTGGTCCCCGGGAAGAGCTTCTTGCAATCTATCGAGAGCTCGCAATGGATGAAAAAGATTTTCCTATTGAGGATGCGCCGCAAGTCATCCATATGCAAGAACACCCTGCAGAAGCGGTTAAAAGGAAACCAAATTCAAGTATCTGTCGCGGTATTCAGCTTCTTGCCCAAAAGAAAGTCGATGCTTTTATCTCTGCAGGGAATAGTGGTGCGGTCATGGCAGCAGCGTGGCTTGGTCTTAAGCATATTGCCGAAGTCGAGCGCCCAGCAATTACCGCTCTTATCCCTAATACCCGCTCATATTGTGTGCTTCTTGATGTGGGGGCAAATGTGGACTGTAAGCCCAAGCACCTCTTTCACTTTGGTGTTATGGGAGCAGAATATGCTAAGATCGTCCTTGGTATTCCTCGTCCTCGGGTGGGACTTTTGAGCATTGGTGAAGAGGAGGGCAAGGGGAACGAACTCGTCAAAGCGGCCTACCAGCTTTTCAAAGAGCGAAGAAATGAACTCAATTTTGAATTCGTGGGGAATGCTGAAGGACAGAACATCGTTGATGGGACAGTGGATGTGGTTGTCTGTGATGGATTCACAGGGAACGCCATTTTGAAGTTTGGTGAAGGACTCATTGAGCTCATTGCGTTTTTCTTGGAGCGAGAAATTGAGAACCCTGTCTTTCGGGAGAAACTTCGAGCGCTTTGGAAAAAGCTTGATCGAAGCGAATACGGAGGAGCACCCCTTTTAGGTGTTGAAGGGGTGTGTCTCATCTGCCATGGAAAATCAAAAGCCCGGGATATTAAAAGTGCCATCCTTCGGGCGAAAGAACTCGTGGAGCAGGGAATTCTTGAGAAAATCCGAGAGCGACTCTCTCATTTTTCCCTTGAAAGCTGAAAAGGAGAAAGCAATGAGGACGCGAGTAACAGAACTTCTGGGTATACAGTATCCTATTCTCCAGGGAGGTATGGCATGGGTTGCAACTGCTCCGCTTGTTGCTGCCGTCTCTGAAGCTGGGGGGCTTGGAATTATCGGTTCTGGAGGAATGACTGGAGAGGAGCTTCGAGAAGAGATCCGTCGAGTTCGTTCTCTTACTGATAAGCCTTTTGGCGTGAATCTCATGCTTCTTTCTCCGCATATTGAGGATCAAATCCGGGTAGTTAAGGAAGAGCGTGTACCAGTTGTCACTACTGGAGCAGGGAACCCTGGGCCATTGGTGGAAGATTTTACCCGTCTTGGTATCCTCCTCATTCCTGTGGTAGCATCGGTAGCCCTGGCAAAACGGCTTGAAAGGTATGGTATTCAGGCCATTATTGCCGAGGGGAATGAGTCTGGTGGCCATGTGGGAGAAATTAGCACCCTCTGTCTTGTTCCTCAGGTTGTGGATGCTGTTCGCATTCCGGTGATTGCTGCAGGAGGCATCGGTGATGGGAGAGGTATGGCTGCTTGTTTTGCTTTGGGGGCAGAAGGGGTACAGCTTGGAACCCGTTTCATTTGTACCGAGGAGTGCGAGGTGCACCCAGCGTATAAAGAAGCAATTCTCAAAGCCCATGATCGTGCAACTGTTGTCACTGGTCTCTCTACAGGACATCCGGTGCGATGCCTTCGGAACCGGCTAACCCGGAAGTTTGAAGAGCTTGAATTTAGCGGTGCGCCAAGGGAAGAGATAGAGTCACTTGGTGTGGGGAAACTTCGAGAAGCTGCAGTGTGTGGTAACGTGGAAGAAGGCTCGGTAATGTGTGGTCAGGTTGCCGGTCTTATACGAGAAATTAAGCCGGTGCGGGAAGTCATCGCTGACATTCTGCGAGAATTTTGGGACACTTTAGATCGGTTACAGAAAGTGAGGAATTCATGAGGATTGCTTTCCTTTTTCCTGGACAAGGTTCGCAGAAAGTTGGCATGCTTAAGGAGTGGATGGAAGAAGACCCACAAAGTGTGCAAGAAATGTTTGAGGAGGCAAGTCGCATCTGTGGGGAAGACCTCCTTCACCTTGTTCTTGAGGGACCGGAGCAAGAGTTGAATCTTACACGAAATAGCCAACCAGTTATCCTCACCATGAGTGCTCTGGTTGCAAAAAAGATACCCTTTCCACCTGATTTTGTTGCGGGGCACAGCCTTGGCGAGTACTCCGCTCTTCTTTATGCTGGATGTTTCACTTTTGACGAGGCGGTATACTTGGTGCGGAAACGAGGTGAAATTATGCAGGAGGCCTCTCCTCTTGGAGAGGGAACCATGGTTGCGGTTATTGGTCTTTCTCTTCCTTTTGTGGAATCCATGGTCTCGTCCTTGCAGAGTGAGGGAAGGGTGGAAATTGCCAATATTAATTCCTCGGATCAGGTTGTACTCTCTCTTGAGCGTGCCCTTCTGCCCCGAGTTCTAGAGGAAGCGAAGAAGCTGGGGAGCAAAAAGGTTCTAGAGCTTCGGGTAAGTGCACCGTTCCATTCAAGCTTTATGGAGAAAGCGCGAGAATCTTTTGCTCGGGTTCTTGACGATATCACGATTCGAAAACCCCGTTATCCTTATGTAAGCAATGTGACTGCTTCTTTTGTCTCGGATCCCGAGGAAATTCGTTCTCTGCTCCTTGAGCAGCTCACGACGACAGTCCGCTGGAAGGATATTATGGACCTTCTTGTGCGGGAGGGTGTGAAGAAGGTCCTTGAGGTTGGGCCGGGAACGGTTTTAACCAAACTTTTTGAGCGCGAGTACCCTGAGGTTCGAGCTTTTCCAACTTTTTCTCCAGAACACCTTAAAACAGCACTTTGTGAGGTGGGTGAGTTTCGGTGAGTTTCTCGGGGAAAGTTGCCCTTGTTACGGGGGCAAGGCGTGGTATAGGCTTTGCCATAGCGCGGACCCTCGGCATGGGTGGAGCGAAAGTGGCAATAAATGACGTGGCTTCTCCGGAGGAAATTGAGGAAGCGGTTTCAGCTTTAAAGAGAGAAGGTATTGAAGCCTGGGGATACGTTGTAGATGTGACCGTTCGGGAAAAAATACGGGAGATGGTTGAGGATATTGTTGCTCGATGGAGTCGCATCGATATTCTGGTAAACAATGCGGGAATCACAAGAGATGCTCTTTTTGTGCGAATGAAGGACGAGGATTGGAAGGCGGTTCTTGATGTTTGTCTTCAGGGAACATACAATTGTACTAAGGAAGTGCTCCGGTACATGATGAAACAGCGATACGGCCGTATCATTAACATCTCTTCAGTGGTGGGTGTTACGGGAAACGCTGGACAAACGAATTACGCCACTGCAAAAGCAGCTCTTCTGGGATTTACCAAGTCCCTTGCTCGGGAAGTGGCTCCTCTTGGCATTACGGTGAATGCCATTGCTCCTGGATTCATTGATACCGAAATGACGCGAAAGCTTCCCCCCGATGTTCGTGAAATGTGGTTACAACAGGTTCCAATGAGGAGGTGGGGTGATCCTGAGGAAGTAGCGCAGCTTGTGGCTTTTCTTGCTTCACAAGCTGCAGGGTATATTACGGGCCAAACTATTCACATTAACGGTGGACTCTTTATGGCTTAAAACTTTTCTCTGGGAGGTGTGAGAGAATGGACGTTTTCTCCAAGGTAAAGGAAATCATCGTGGATCAGCTTGGAGTCGACGAAGAGGATGTAACCCCTGATGCTTCTTTTATCGACGACCTTGGAGCTGACTCCCTTGATATCGTTGAGCTCATCATGGCTTTTGAAGAGGAATTTGACATCGAGATTCCTGATGAGGACGCTGAGAAAATCACTACAGTAGGAGAAGCGGTCGAGTATATCGAGTCAAAGCTGAGTTAGGGTTATCAATGTCCGCGCCAGAGAGGGATCTCTCGGAGTTAGAGCGGAGAATTCAGTACTTTTTTCGCAACCAAGAAGTTCTTCGAACTGCTCTCCGACACAAATCAGCCCTTGAGGGTAAGGCCGGGGCCTGTAACGATAGGCTCGAGTGGTTAGGAGACGCCGTTGTGGGTCTTTTCATTGCTGATTACCTTTTCCAGAACTACGATCGGCCCCGGAGCTGGCTCTCACTTATGAAAGCGAAATGGGCGAGTGAGGAATGTCTTGCGTATCTGGCTCGGAAAATTGGCCTCGAGAGATTTATCGAGCTTGGCCGGGGAGAAGAACGCAACGGTGGTCGGGAAAAGGACTCTATCCTTTCGAGCGCTTTTGAAGCGCTGGTAGGTGCGATTTTTGTCGATTCTTTATCCTACGAGAGAACTCGAGAAGTCCTTTCACGCATTTTCTGTAGTGACGGAGGTATTGAGTTTGCCCTTCTTTCGGTAAACTATAAAGGCCTCTTGCAGCGTTGGTGTCTTCAGTACTGTGCCTGTCTTCCTGAGTACGAGCTTGTTGAGGCGGGTAATGATTGGTACCAGGTGGTTGTGAAAATTCAGGGACGGGTGGTGGCAAGGGGCGAGGGTAAGAATAAAAAGCGAGCGGAACAAGAAGCGGCGCGCCGGGCTTGGGAACGAATTATGGGAGAGGGGAAACACTGCGGGAATAGTCAGGGTAATCAATGTACTTAAGGACACTTGTGCTTCATGGTTTCAAGTCTTTTGCACACCCAGTGCAGGTTGAACTGAGCCCAGGACTCAACGTCGTTGTGGGTCCCAATGGTGCCGGAAAAAGCAACCTTCTTGATGCCCTCCGCTGGGTTTTAGGGGAACGGCGAGGAGGACATCACGTACTTTTTCATGGTTCCACTAAGTACCGTCCAATTGGGATGGCCTCAGTTGAACTCTTTTTCGAGCCGCCCCTCAGAGTGGAAAAGCGAGCTTTTGCCTCTGGGGAGGTGGAGTACCTTTTTCAGGGTAGGAAAGTACGTTTTGGAGATCTCCGCCAGGAGCTTGCAAAGATTGGTCTTTCTCTCCATCGTTTAGAGGTAGGTTTCGTTACCAATCGTGATCTCCATGCCCTTGCTGATTGGAGCCCCCTTGAACGCCTTCGCTGGCTTGAAGAAGCAAGCGGTACTCTTGAGATGCGTGCGCGCCTTGCTGAGCTTTCTCGCTTACTTCAAAGGGTGGTAGAGAAGCGGGGACGTTTTCAGGAGCGTTTGCGAGAGATCGCCTTTCAGCGAACTCGAGTGGCGGAATGGGCTAAAAAAGAGGAGGAGTACTTGCACCGGGAGAGAAGATGGAAGGACGCGCGAAAAACCTATTATGCAAGACTTCTTGAAAAACTTAGGGAGGATTTTGTACGTCTTTCGGAAGAAGAACTCCTTTGTGATCAAAAGCTGCGTGGTCTCTCATACGAGCAGTCACTTCTTGCGCTTGACGTTGATAAACAAAACCTCTTTGCTCTTCGTGAGGACATTTTTTCTCTTCGTCGCAAGGTGGAAGAAGCACGGCAGCGCGCTATAGAGAAGGAGAGAGAACTGCACCATCTCCTCACTGAGATGCGTGTTGGAAAAAGGGTTCTCTTTGCTCTTGAGAGCAAAGCAAAAAGCCTTTTTGAGAAACTGGATTACCTTGAAAAAGAGGGAAAGTCTTTTCAGGCGCTACCGGGAGATTCTTCGAGGCTTGAGAAAGCAGAGCGCGTTGTGTTGCATTTTCGTGAAAGAAAAGGAGAGGAGCTTAGAGCTCTCAAAGACAGGGAACGGCGGCTTTGGGAAGAAGCCGTGAAGCTTGAAGTAGCACTCAGGAACGTAGAGCAAGACCTTGAACACCTTCTTGCACAGCGTGAAGAACTTGCAAAGGAAATTAAAGACCTTGAGAGACTTTGTGCTGATTTGTCAAGGCAAAAGGAAGAGTGTGAAAGCGAGGAAAAGGTATTAGAAAAGGAAAGGGAAAAGGTTCACTATCGCCTTGTAAAGACAAAGGAGGTACTTCTTCGAATTCGAAACGCCCTTGAGAGGGTGGAGTCTCAAGGCGTGTCAAGAGCAATGTTTGAGGAGATACACTCGAGTCTTTTGGAGAAAGGGTGGCCTAATAGAGCGATTTACGCTTTCTTTGGTTTCCTCAAAGGTATACAGGTTCTTGGGGAAGAGAGCGTTCCTGAAGACACTGGAAAGTGGATGGTTTTTCGGGTCTCTCTTCCACCCTATTCTTCAGAGTGGGCTTTAGAGAGGCGAGAGATGCTTCTTTTAAGACTCCAAAAGGGAATAGAGCTCCAGAAGAATTATATTGCTCTTGACGGGAGTGTTGTTGTCCTTAAGAGCGGCTTTTTTCTCTTTCCTCGGAAGGTTGCCCCTGGAGCTCGCTTTGTGAAAAGTTGGAAAAAGCGGGAGTCCCGCTTTGCGCGCAAAGTGCAGGAGCTTGAAGAAGCTCTGTGGAGAATTTCTCATCGAATTGAGGAGATAGGGAGGCAAAAAAGAGAGATTGAGCTTCGTACTGTTACGTGGCAGGAACGCTTGCGTCAAAAGAGTGAAACGCAGTGTGCGATGGAGCAAAAGATTGCTTTCCTTTCCGCAGAACGTTTTCGTCTTCGTGAATGCCTTACAGAGAGTACCAGAAAAGCTCAGAATGTTGCTGAAGAAGTGAATACCCTTCAAAAGGTAATCTCTCGTGTAGAGAGGGCTCTGAAAAAGATTGAGGAGAAAAAACGGCAGAGAGAAGCTGAGAAGAGGCGTTGCGAGAGGTTCCTTTGGGAAATACAGAAGACTCGCGAAGAGGTTCTCTCTGTAATTGCAGGTGTGAAGGAGAGTGTGAGGAACTTCCACTCTCTTGGAAAGCAAATTGCTCAGTGTGGTCGGGAACTTGGTGAGTTCCTCTGTGAAGGTGCAGCAAAGGAGGCATTACTTCAGGACAGGGAGGAAAAAGCGCGGCTCCTTGAAAAGTCCATAGAGGCGAAGTTCCGGAAGGAGAAGGCTCTCGAGCTTCAGAAAGAGAAGTGGAGTAAAGAAAGGGAACGTTTGCGTCTTGCGAAAGAGAGACTTCGCGTAGATATTGAGCGTACGGAGAGTATGCTTGCTACTCTTGAGGGTGTTGTGTGCTTAGAGTTTCAAACCATGGATCTTGGTGATCTTAGAAAGTATATTGAGGAAGAAGAGCGAGTTCTTTTGAATACCCCAGTTCGGCGAGGAGCTATCGAGGAGTATGAAGAGCTGAAGTCCCGAGAGGAAGATCTTATGCAACAAGATGCCTTCTTTGGGGAACTTATTACCCTTGCTTCTTTAGAGTGCAGGAGCCTTGAACGAAGTGTCCACCGCCAATTTCTTTCCTTTTTGGGTGCAGCAAAGGATGCTTTTTCGCGGTATTTTCAGCAAATATTCCGTGGTGGTCAGGCGACACTCGTCGTACGAGATGATGGGGCGCACCTTGAAGTAGAAATTCCGGGCAAGAAAAAACAAAGTATAGCACTGCTTTCAAGTGGGGAGCGGACTCTTGTGGCTTTATGTTTCCTTTGTGCCTGTTTTGAAGCAGGGGGCGCACAAATGTGCTTTTTTGATGAAATCGATGCAAACCTTGATCATACAAACAGTATGCTTCTTGCTCAGGTTCTTAGAGAGTTTGCTTCCAAGAGGCAAGTTGTTATCGTAACACATAAGGGGGAAGTTATGGAAGTGGCGGACCGCATTCTTGGGGTAACCATGAGCGAGCCAGGCGTATCACAGATTCTTCTGTGTGAGGGCTTTTGAGGAGAGGAGAGAGATGGAAAAAGGGTTGTGGAAGCGATGGCTTCAAGGAGTGGAACGTATCAAAGAAGGGGTAAAAGAACGCCTTGCGCAGCTTTGGTCACAGAAAAGTACAGGACCGGAAGAATGGGAAGAGCTTGAGGAGATGCTCATTGCCACTGATATTGGCCCAGCTCTTGCTATGGAGCTCGTTACAGAGTTTCGAAGCCTTAAGGAAAGGTCTCGGGGAAGTGCTGACTGGAGAGAATGGCTCTATGGGAAACTCATTTCTTTCTTTAAGGAAGGAGAACATAATCTTTTCCCCCAAGCTCAACCCGATTTCCTTAAGGCCATTTTCCTTGTAGGGATCAACGGTGTTGGGAAAACCACAACTGCCGGAAAACTTGCATACCTTGCCCAGGAGAGAGGTGAAAAGGTCGTTCTTATCAGTGCGGATACGTTCAGGGCTGCGGCGAATGAACAGCTTGCCATCTGGGCTGAGCGGGTTGGGTGTCGCTTTTTTGGTGGTTCCCCAGGTGCTGATCCTGCAGCAGTTGTCTACGACGGGTTGCAATCGGCTCTCAAGAGCAAGGAAACCCTGGCTATCGTGGACACGGCGGGACGGTCTCATGTGAACAAGAACCTTCTTGCTGAGCTTGAGAAAGTGTCCCGAGTAGTTCGTCGCTTTCTTCCTGAAGGGAATGTGGAGAATATCCTTGTAATTGATGCTCTTGCTGGACAAAACGCTTTCGTCCAGGTTTCTGCCATTGTTCAAGTTGTGCCACTTACGGGCATTATTCTCACCAAGTGGGATAGTCAGGCAAAGGGGGGGATTCTCTTCCGCATACGACGGGAGTTCGGTCTTCCAGTAAAGTACATCGGGGTTGGGGAGGGTGTTGACGATCTTATTCCTTTCGATGCTCACGAGTTTGTCCGTGCTATTGTTTTTTGAAGTGTTTTTCTTTATTATCTCTATGTGTCTCTTCTGAAGGGGCGAGGTGGAATTGTTTGTTTGAGGAACTCGCTGAAAAGTTCGCCAGTATTTTCAAAAAGCTTAGAGGAAAAGGACGTCTTACCGCAGAGGATGTTGACGCAGCACTGCGGGAGCTTCGTCTTGTACTTCTTGAATCCGACGTCCATTACCGGGTAGTGAAAGACCTTATTAGCCGGGTGCGTGAGAGAGCTGTTGGGCAGGAGGTTCTTGAAAGCGTCACTCCTGGAGAGATGGTTATGAAAATCCTCTGGGATGAGATTCGGCAGATTCTGGGGGGAGAAGTTCGGGCTCTTCACCTCCCTTCGGTAACTCCTGTGCTTTTCCTCTTTGTGGGCCTTCAAGGATCGGGCAAAACCACGACCTGTGGAAAGCTTGGACTTTTCTTGAAAGAACGACACTACTTCCCCCTTCTCACTTCAACAGATACTCGCCGGCCAGCGGCACGAGAGCAACTTCGAACCCTTGCGGTTTCCACAGGGCTTGACTTTTTCGACCTTCCTGGAGCTTCGCACCCCTGTGAGGTCGTCCGGACGGCAAAGCAATACGCTCGGGAACGAGGGAGAGACGTGATTCTCGTGGATACTGCAGGGAGGCTCCACGTGGAGGAGGAGCTTCTTGCCGAACTTAGGGAACTTGCGCAGAACGAGGAGTTCCATGAGATATTCCTTGTTCTTGATGCCACAACTGGCCAGGAAGCGGTGAAAGTTGCCGAGCGTTTCCGGGAATGGATAGAGCCCACAGGTATTATCCTTACGAAGGTTGATACCGATGCTCGTGGAGGTGCGGTCCTTTCCATTGTTGCTCAGACAGGGTGGCCAGTCAAGTTTGTTGGCGTTGGGGAAAAGCTTGGGCAACTTGAAGTTTTCCATCCTGAACGTATGGCAAGCCGTATCCTTGGGATGGGAGATACGCTGAGCCTTATTGAGAAAATTGAGCGGGCTATAACTGAAGAGGAGAGGAAGAAGATTGAACAGCGTATCGAAAGAGAAGAATTCACCTTTGAGGATTTCCTTGAGGAACTTCGCCGTCTCAAGCAACTTGGCTCTTTCGACGAGCTCGTGAATATGCTCCCCTTGCAGCTGCGAGGAATGCTTACCCAGGTTGATGGGGAGAAAAGCCTCAAGCGAACTGAGGCGATTATTCTCTCCATGACAAAGGAGGAACGACGAAATCCTTCGATAATTAATGCTTCGAGAAAGCGGCGTATTGCTCAGGGGAGTGGAACAACCGTCCAGGAAGTAAATCGGCTTCTTCGAGAATTTGAGGAGGTTCGGAAACTCTGGAAAAAGATGCGAAAGGGACACGTTTTTCCCTTTGCTCGAAAAAGAGGATTTTTAGGATTTGGATTCTAAGTATAAGAAAGGAGCGTTGTTTATGGCGGTACGTATTCGCCTTATGCGCGTTGGACGGAAACATCTTCCTCAGTATCGGATTGTGGCGACTGACTCGCGGGAAGCCCGGAGTGGTAAGCCTCTTGAGGTTCTTGGGAACTATTCACCCCTTCAGGAACCAGAGCTCACATCCGTAAAGTGGGATCGTATCGAGTACTGGATCTCTCAGGGTGCTGAGGTTTCGGAAAAGGTTAAAGCCCTCCTTAAGAAGGCGGGAAAACTTGAGGGGGCAGAGGTTCGGTGAAAGAACTTCTTGAGTTTCTTGTCCGTTCCCTGGTTGACGAACCGGATAAGGTCAGTATTACCGAAGTTAAAGGGGAACGTTCAGTGGTGTATGAGATCAGGGTTTCCCTTGCCGATAAGGGAAAGATTATCGGAAAGCAAGGAAGAGTAGCGAAAGCCTTGCGTACCATCGTTAAGGCTGCTTCTGCGAAAAGTGGGACAAAGGCAGTGGTGGAGATTCTCGAGTAGGGGGGGACCCTGTGTCTCGTCGGGTTGAGCAAGTTTTCGTGGGAAAAATCACCGCCCCTCATGGTTTGAAAGGATGGGTCCGGGTTCTGCCCCTTACCGACTTTGGAGACCGCTTTGTAAAGGGCGTGAGTTTTCTCGTAGGGTCCCCTGGGAAATCCTTCGTGGAGCGAGTAGTGGAGGATGTCGCCTGGCGAGGTAACTTTCTTCTGCTTCGCTTTAGGGGTGTCCTCTCTCGGACAGAAGCAGAGATGCTTCGGGGCCTTTTTCTTGCTGTTCCCAGAGAGGATGTTCCTCCTTTGCCACCAGGTCATTTCTATCATTTCGAACTCGTGGGTCTTACGGTTTTTGAGCGAGGAGTTCTACGAGGAACCGTCGATTCGGTGGTTCCTATGTCAGTGTATGATTACCTTGTGGTAAAAGATGCCGCGGGAAGGGAATTCTACCTTCCCTTTGTTTCTGCTTTTGTTGTGAAGGTTGACCTTGACAAAGAACTTCTTGAGGTGGAATGTCCTGAGGGTTTCTGGGAATGAGGTTACGTATTGACATTGTAACACTCTTTCCGGAAGCCATTCGACCCTATGTAGATGCGGCTCTTCTTGGAAGGGCGCAAAAGAAGGGTCTTGTCTTCATAAAAATCCACAACCTTCGAAGTTTCTCCCAAGATCGGTACCGTACGGTGGATGACTATCCTTTTGGAGGTGGCCCGGGAATGGTTTTGAAGCCCGAGCCCCTTGTCCGAGCAGTGCGTTTTATTAGTGAATACACTCAAAGCATACCCCTGGTCATTGTTACAAGTCCCCAGGGAGAGCTCTTCACTCAGCATATGGCTTGGGAACTAGCGCAAGAAAAGCATCTTGTTATCCTCTGTGGTCGCTACCAAGGGATTGACGAGCGAGTCATTACCCTTACCAATGCTCGAGAAATCTCCATCGGAGATTACGTGCTCTCAGGTGGGGAGCTTCCAGCACTGGTTATCACTGAAGCAGTGGTGCGACTTATCCCTGGAGCCCTGGGGGATGAGGAGTCGCTTCGTTACGATTCTTTTTCCGAGTACCCCTTTGGTCCTCCTCAGTACACGCGACCCCGGGTATTCTGTGGCCTTGCAGTACCAGAAATCTTACTCTCTGGAGACCATGCACGTATAGAAAAGTGGCGAAGGGAAAAAGCCCTTGAAAAAGCGCGGCGGATGCGCCCAGACCTTTTTCTCAACAGCCGTTGCGAAAAGAAAGAGGGCGTGGTATAGTATTTCGAGATTTTTCTCTGACTCGAGGAGGAGGTTTCCATGGATAGAGCAAGAATCCTGCGAGCGGTTGAGGGAAGTTTCATAAAAGACGACTCCGAAATTCCACAGATTGCGCCTGGAGATATGGTTCGCGTTCATTTTAAAGTTATTGAAGGTGATAAAGAACGTATTCAGCCCTTTGAAGGACTGGTTATTGCAGTACGAGGGTCTGGAGTGAATCGAACCTTTACGGTGCGCAAGGTCTCCTTTGGTGTAGGTGTTGAGAGGATTTTTCCTCTTTACTCTCCTCGCATTGAGCGCATTGAAATTCTGCGACGTGGAAGAGTTCGTCGGGCAAAGCTTTACTACCTGAGGAAAAAGAGTGCCAAAGAATCGCGTCTTGAAGAAAGGCGAGAAGCCTAAGAAATCTAAAAAGAGCGCCTTGCGAGAACTTGTTGAAACTGTTCTGTGGGCTCTGGTTATTGCCCTCCTGGTGCGGTATTTCGTTGTTGAAGGGTACTATATTCCGAGTACTTCCATGGAACCGACCCTTGTCCCAGGAGAGCGGGTACTTGTTGCGAAGTTCTTGTATCGCTTCACCGAGCCTCAGCGGGGAGACATTGTTGTTTTCCGGTACCCTATTGACAACCGAAAAAACCTTATAAAGCGTATTGTTGGTCTTCCTGGTGAGCGTGTAGAAATTGCCAACGGTAGGGTTTTCATTAACGGTGAACCGCTTATCGGAGAACTTTTTAACCGGACGTACTACAGTGCTGGTTACTACGGTCAGGGAGAACGTGTGATTCCTGAAGGACATTACTTTGTCCTTGGAGATAATAGTAGTAACAGTGATGACAGCCGCTTTTGGGGATATGTCCCTCGAAAAAATATCCTGGGACGAGCGTTCCTCGTATACTGGCCACCGCACCGTGTCCGTATCCTCCACTGAGTATCTAGAGCATGAACTCTGGGAGAAAGGGTACCGTTTCATTGGGGGTGCTGATGAGGCAGGCCGGGGACCCCTTGCTGGTCCTCTGGTAGCGTCTTGTGTGGTCCTTTCTCCCTCTTTTTCCCTAACCCGTGTGCCAGACTCAAAGCGTCTTACTCCAGCGAAAAGGCGAAAGCTTTTCGAAATCATATGTCGCGAAGCTGTTTGTGTTACTTTGAGCGTTGTGGGGGAACAGTTCATCGATTGCCTTGGTATTCAAGAAGCGAACGCATTTGCTCTTTACGAAGCGGTGTGGTGGGCAAGTTCTCTTGGAAAGTGCGAATATGTTATTGTTGACTGGTTTCCTATTAACTGGCTCTTTACTCCTTGCCTTTCTCTTCCCCGGGCTGAGGAAAAGAGCCTTGCGGTAGCCTGTGCTTCGGTTGTGGCCAAAGTTTTTCGAGATTACCTCATGGAAGAGTGGTATGATGCCCTTTTTCCAGGATATGGATTCGCGCAACACAAAGGGTACGGGACGGCAACGCACCTTGCGCGCCTCGAAGTCCTTGGGCTCTCCTCGTGCCATCGAAAGAGTTTCTCCAGAAAGTAGAGGCATCCAGGGAGAAGACCTTGCAGAGCAATGGCTTCGGAGAGTACTCCGAGCGGAGATTCTTGAGCGGAACTTTCGTTCCCCTCTGGGAGAAATTGACCTTATTGCTCGAAAGGGAAAAATCCTTTTCTTTGTCGAAGTCAAAACCCGGAAAAGCCTCAGAACCGGTTTTCCTGAAGAGGCTGTTACCGAGGAGAAAAAAGAACGCTTGCGGAAGTGTGCTCTTTTGTATCTTACCCAGCGGGGGTACGATCCTGAAAAAACTCTTTTTCGCTTTGATGTTATTGCTGTTTACCTGAATTCTGGAAAACCTTGCATCCGTCACTATCCCTTTGCCTTTTGAGGGAGAGGCTATGCTTGCAAGAATACTCAGTGCGACGAGCTTTGGAATTGACGCCCGTTTTGTGGAGGTTGAAGTCGATGTTGGGGCAGGTCTTCCTTCATTCCACATTGTGGGGCTTCCTGATAATGCTATTCAGGAAGCACGGGAACGGGTACGTAGTGCTCTGAAGAATAGTGGTTTTGCCTTTCCTGCTCAACGAATTACGGTGAATCTTGCTCCAGCCTTCCTGAAAAAGACCGGAAGCGATTTTGATCTTCCTATAGCCCTTGGGATTCTTCTTGCCACGAAACAGCTTCGCTCCCTTCCGGAGGGGATTGTGGCTATAGGGGAGCTCTCTCTTTCAGGAGAGCTACGGCCAGTTAACGGGGTTTTCCCGGTGGCACATTTCCTTTCTCTCCAAGAAAAGCAATACCATGTGTTCCTTCCCTTGCAAAACGCCCGAGAAAGCGCTGTCGTTGAAGGGATAAAAGTCTTTGGGTTTAGAAACCTCAACGAAGTGTGTGATTTTCTTGAGGGAAAACGTGCAATGCAACCTCTTTCTCGCTCTTGGCAGGAGTGCTTTTTTCTTTCTCAACATGAGGAGGATCTTGCTGAAGTAAAGGGTCAGCGTCATGGCAAAAGGGCTCTTGAGATTGCTGCTGCGGGAGGACATCACCTGCTCTTTATGGGTCCACCTGGTTCTGGCAAGACCATGCTTGCCAGGAAGCTTCCCTCAATTCTTCCTCCTCTCACCGTCGAGCAGGCCATAGAGGTAACAAAAATTCATAGCGTTGCGGGAATCCTTTCTGAAGATAAGCCTCTTGTAACTGTTCCTCCTTTTCGAGCTCCACATCATACAATTTCTGACGTTGCTCTCATCGGTGGGGGGCAGTGGCCAAAGCCAGGAGAAATAAGCCTTGCCCACCATGGAGTTCTTTTTCTCGACGAGGTGCTTGAGTTTCGGCGAAACGTTCTTGAAGCCCTCCGAGAACCACTGGAAACAGGAAAAATCACCGTATCTCGGGTAAATGCTACCATTACCTATCCCGCTCGCTTTACCCTTGTTCTTGCCTGTAACCCTTGTCCCTGTGGGTACTTTGGTGATCCGAAGCGTCCCTGCACTTGTTCACCTCAGCAGATTCTAAGGTACCGGAGTAAGCTCTCCGGTCCTCTCCTTGACCGAATTGACCTTCAAGTGGAGATTCCTCGTCTTGAGGTCCAGGAAATTCTCTCAGAGCGTCCAGAAGAGTCTTCAGCAGATGTCCGAAAGAGGGTCGAGGAAGCTCGAAAGATTCAAGAGGAACGTTTCCGGAAAGAAGGGATTCTTACTAATGGGGAGATGAAAACTCGCCACATAAAAAAGTTTTGTCTCCTCTCGAGAGATACCAAGCATTTCCTTGAAGAAACACTTCACAGGCTTTCTTTAAGCGCTCGGGCATACCACCGAGTTTTGAAAGTGGCTCGAACCATTGCTGACCTTGAGGGGAAGGAGCATATTGAAGTCCGTCATCTTGCTGAAGCCATTCAGTATCGCTTCCTTGACCGACAGCGCTTATGACCGAGGACCTTCCTTTCTGGGTTGCCCTAAGTCACATACGGGGTATCGGACCAGTACGCTTTACGAAACTCCTCAGGACCTTTGGGACTGCAGCCTCGGCATGGTGTGCTCCCCTTGATGACCTTCGAGAAACCCTTGGGGAACGCCTTGCTGAGGAAATTGCGGTTGCTCGCAAGAAAATCGTTCCTGAAAAACTCTACGAATCTGTTCTCAAGGAAAATATCCGAGTTGTTCCTTTTTCTGATCCTTTGTATCCTTCTTTGCTTCAGAACGTTGAGTATTCTCCTTTTCTCCTCTACGTCGAAGGGGACTTCGATTTTCAGGCTTATGATCGGTATCTTGCCATTGTTGGTACTCGCCATCCTACTCCTTATGGAGTAAAAGCGGCACGCTTTTTTGCTCAGGGGCTTGCTCGGGAAGGATGGGTCATCGTGAGCGGCCTTGCCGTGGGTATTGATGGAGAGGCACAAAAGATTGTTGCGGAGGAAGGGTATCCTACTGTTGCTGTCCTTGGAAGCGGCTTGCGGTGCATCTATCCTAAGGTTCATATCTCCCTTGCTCGAGAAATTGTGGAGAGAGGGGGAGCTCTGGTGAGTGAGTATCCCCCCTTTACTGAACCTCGCCCAGAACACTTTCCCCTCCGGAATCGTATTATCGCGGGACTCAGTTTAGGGGTTCTCATTGTTGAGGCTCCGAGAAAAAGTGGTGCTCTTATCACCGCCGATTTTGCCCTTGAGGCTGGGCGGGAGGTTATGGCTGTCCCTGGGCCCATTTTTTCTCCCCAAAGCGAAGGAACAAATGCTCTTATTGCCCAAGGGGCAAAGCCGGTACAAAGCATTGCTGATGTCCTTGAGGTCTTCGGTTATTTTTCTTCTCAGAACCAGAAAATTTTGCAAGAGAGACGCGTTGCTTTGAGTTCGAAAGAGGAAAAACTTTTCTCCCTTATCGACCACGCTGGGGTTTTTAAGGAAGAACTTCTTGCACAGACTGGATGGAATGAAGGAGAGTTGTTTGAGGTTCTTCTCGCCCTTGAGCTTAAAGGGCTCGTTGAGGAACTTCCGGGAGGGAGAGTGGGAAGGAAGTAGGTTCGGCAAAAACCAGAGTGGATTCCAGGTCCTCTCTCTTTCTGGGGTTCTTAACCAAAAGGGAATGGGCAGGAAGTGAGGAAGCGGAGTATTTCTCGTTGGTGTATACCCTCTTGACTCTTCTAGGATTGCTGCTAAAATATTAGGGTGCGCACGGCCGGTTGTGCCGGAGTGGCGGAATAGGAAGACGCAACGGACTTAAAATCCGTTGAGGCGCAAGCCTCGTGCCGGTTCGATTCCGGCCTTCGGCACCAGGAAGATAGGATCAAAGTGAAAGGTGAATACGACGCGGGGTGGAGCAGTCAGGAAGCTCGTCGGGCTCATAACCCGGAGGTCGCAGGTTCGAATCCTGCCCCCGCTACAAAAAGTAAAGCCGAATTTGATTCGGCTTTTTTATTTTAATATGGATTAGAATAAAACTATAAAATAAAATTAATCAAATGATAAACTTAATAAACGTTTGTGTAGTCAAAACTTTTGTTTAAGCCTGACAGAAAAATCTTATCTTAATTATCAAACTAAAACTTCAAAAGATTTTAATAGAAAGGAAGTATAATCAGAATAATAGTTCTGAATTTTTATTTTGTTGTTTATCTTTTCAATAATCAAAGTGTCTACCAATTCACCATTTTTCATCACCCCAATTCGATTACAGAATTTTATCAAATATGGTATATCATGAGAAATACAAATTATAGTTGTCTTAAATTTTTGATTGATCTGAGTAAGAATCTTAATTAAATTAACCACTGAAACAACATCCTGCGAAGCGAAAGGCTCATCCAAAATCAAAATTTCAGGATTAAGCAAAAGTAATTTTACAAGGGCAAGTCTTTGAAGTTGTCCTCCACTTAATTGTGAAGGATAATAACCCAAAATTTCATCACTGAGTCCAACTAAATTCAAAATTTCTTTTTTCCGTTTGAATAATTCATGTGGATTTACTTTTTTAATTTTTAATAATTCATTAAATGCTGAATCAATTTTTTGTAAAGGATCGTGTGAAGCCGAGTAATCTTGAAATAAAAGCTGGATTCTGTGCTTTTCATCTATCCCAGAATAACTTTCATTGTGAATGAATTTTTCACCTGTTGTTTGTCTCTCAAGTCCAGCTATGACTTTAGCCAGAGTTGATTTACCTGAACCTGATTCACCTGTTATGCCGAAAATTTCTGCGTTATAAATTTCAAGATTTATATTTTTCAGAATCTCTTGATTTTTACCAACCTTAAGTGAGATATTTTTTAGTTTAAGAATTACATGTTTATTCATACTTTTAATTGTTCGTATGATTTGAGAATGTTATGTAGCTCAAGGTTTTCATTATAACAAAAGAAACTTTTTTTATTTTCAAATATTTTCAATTCCCCATTATCTAAAAATGCAATCCTATCTGCGAATCTTTCTGCAATTGAAATATCCTGTGTAATTAATATTAAAGTCCCTTTATCATTTCTAACATATTCATTAAAAATATTCAATAATTGATTAGCAATTGGTTTATCTAAAGCCGAAGTTGGTTCATCAGCGATTATAAGAGATGGTTTAGATGCAAGACACCTGACAGCAGATAGTCTCTGTAAAATTCCACCACTTAGTTCAAAAGGATATTTTTCAAGGATGACTTCATGATCCTCAAGATTGAGTTTTTTCATCAAGACAATAAAAGAATCAAAAGGGATGCTTTTTAATTCAGTTAATTCCTCGAATTGAGTCTTGATTTTCTTTACAGGATTAAAACTTGAAAAAGGATTTTGAAAAATATATCCAATTTCTTTTTGTCTAAGTAAATTTAATTCATTCTCACTTAATG
>CALAIW010000024.1 GCA_937922705.1 uncultured bacterium
GGTGGGTGGTGTTCTCCTTCTCCTCCACCGCAAAACCCTCAAAGACCGCCTCCCTTTCGCCCCCTTTTTGAGCGCCGGGGCCATCTGCGCCCTCTTTTTCGGCGACCGCCTCCTCTCCTTTTATTTCACCACCTTCCTCCCCACCCTGTAGTGCTCCCTTATTTTTCATCGCTGGGGCCAGGGTCTATGCTTGGATTCCTACTCAAAGCACGCAGGAATGACGGAGTAAGGGAGCATGCGGGGATAACCTCCTTTACTCGTCACTGAGTATTTTTCAAAACCAAGACCAAGAATGCCCGATAGAGACACTCAGGCATGACGATCATTTTCCGTCATTCCGGCACGTTTTTAAGCCGGAATCTTTTTTTCATGACGTCAGATTCCCGCTTAAGACATGCGGGAATGACGAAGGGGAGCGTGCAAGAATGACCCCCTTTTCTCGTCACCCCTGAATGTAGTAATCAGGGGCCTACGTTTTTCACAATAGGATGCCTGATACATACCTTCAGGCATGACGACCACTTTTCCATCATTCCAGCGCACAGTTCAGCCGAAATCTGAGTGAAGATACCCGATTCATACCTTCGGGCACGACGATTAGGGAAGGATCACCCCAGCGTGTATTTAGCTGGGGAGATGAGACTCCCAAACGAGAATCGGCGCAAGGCACTCTCCTCGAAAGCTCTCACTCCTTAAAGCTAATCTCCTCGATGTACCCAAAGGGTGCAGAAAAGGACCTAGTCTGTGAACCACAACCCAAAAGGGCAAAAATTTTTGAGAAAACCCCTAAAGTTTTTCCACTCCATTCCGATACTTCGAGGTGAGGGAATGAAAGGGCAAACTCTCCGAAAGGAGAGGGCGCAAAGCCACAGGCCTACGGCAAAACGCCACGGCGGCTGGGCTGCCAAGTCCCTTGGCGCGTCTTCTCTCCTTGGAGAGGATGCCGAAGGGGTGAGAAGACGTGCAACGCAAGATATACTTGGCCCTTTTGGGTATCCTCTTTCTTGCGGTCTTTATCGTCGGATGTTCTCCTGTCTCCTTTGAGACAAAGCCTCTTTCGCCTGCAAGCCAAATAGGCGGTAAATTCATTGAACGTTCTTCTGAGCGTGTCCTTCTTGATGTACCATTCCTTCCCCAGGTTCCCCCTGGAGATTGGTCAAACACCAGAAACTGTGGTGTGGCCTCAGCAGTTATGATCGCCGCATACGTCCATGGCGTTACGCCCACACCTGAAGACATCAGAGAGGCCAACGAGTGGCTCCACAATCGCTTCGGTCTTCCTATCAACGGCTACAACGGGGAATACACCAATGTCTTCCAGATTCGGGCGTACCTTGAGAATCGGGGAGTTCCCTCTCGCATCGGCATGGGGAACTTTGCCACTCTCCGAAAGCTTCTGGAAGAGGGAAAGCCAGTTCTTGTCGCCGTTTTTGCCAACATGAATGTGGCTCAGCCACGACACGCCATGGTAGCCGTAGGGATAGACAATGCCTGCATCTACGTCCATGACCCAGGAAAACCAAATGGCGCCTACAATAACTACCCGCTTCCTCAATTCCTCTCCGCCTGGGAAAAACAGGGTAACTGGTACGTAACAATAGATTAAAGAATTTCCTTAAGGTACGCTTCAAAATCTGCTTCGGAAATTTCGCGCCGTTCCTCTCGAACGATGTTCCCCCGGCGGTTGAAAAAGACATTATGGGGGACCCAGGAGACGTCGTAGAGTTTGACAACCTGCGTCTTTTGGGTATCAATGGCTACAGGATAGGTGAGTCCATTCTCTTCCACAAAGTGCTTTAAGGCTTCCTCTGTGCTTCCCCCAATGTACCCAACGCCAAGGACCACAAGTCCCCGATCTTTGTACTTACGGTACATTGCCTCAAGGACTGGTGCCTCACTCCAGCAGTGAGAGCAAGAGGGGGTAAAGAAGGTGAGAACAATAGGCCTTCCTCGGTACTGGGAGAGGCGTACTTCTCCACCCCCAAGAAGGGGAAGCGTAAAATCCTTCGTTTGTATATCCACAACCGTGAAGAGCTGATCCTTAGCAAAAGCCACAAAAATCGCCAATCCCGCACAGATAACAACAACAAGAAAAATCCACCTCTTCATTGTTTTTCCTCCTCACTTACGTAAACGGTATCTCCAGATATGGCTTCTGCAAGAGCAATGATTTCTAGGGCTCGCGGTTCCTTGAGGTACATGCGCTTTGTTTGGCCTTCAACTTTATCCTCTATGATTCCCGCCATCCGGAGGACCTTTACATGGCGGGAGAGATTCGTTTTATCGATGGGGAGAAGCCCCATAATCTCGCACTGGCAAAGGGGTCTTTGTGCCACCATCTTGACAATGGCGATGCGCCACCGACAGGACAGGGCCTTGAGGAGATCTTCAATCTGCAACGGCTCTTTTCACCTCCTTCTTACTCGCCATCCCGAGGGGTCAAGCGACACTCTGCATATGAGGGCCGCGTCCTGAAAAAGCACCGTTACTACCGCAGGCCCTGGGGGCAGGAACCGATGCACCCTTTTTGGTTGTCCTCCCTTCGCAAACAACGTATCCCTCACCGCCTAAAAAAGACGCTATTCTACCGTTACGCTCTTTGCCAGGTTCCTTGGCTGGTCCACGTCACACCCCTTTTCCAAGGCCACATAGTAGGCAAAAAGTTGCAAAGGCACAATGGCAAGAAGGGGGCTACAGGGCTCAAGAGTCTTGGGAATCTCAAGGGTATAGTCTGCCTTTTCAAGAACTTCCACATCACCCTCATCACAAAGGGCAATAACTTTCCCTCGGCGAGCCTTAATCTCCTCGATATTTCCAAGAACCTTGAGCCTTCGCTCTCCCTGTCCTACAAGGACAAAACTCGCCACATCAGGCTCAATAAGGGCAATAGGGCCGTGTTTCATCTCTCCTGCGGCAAGACCCTCAGCATGGATATACGAAATTTCTTTGAGCTTTAGCGCCCCTTCAAGGGCAAGGGGGTAGTACAATCCCCGACCAAGATAGAGAAAGTCCTTAAAGAGGTAGAATTCTTTTGCCAGGGCGTGAACGTCGTTCTCCTTGGCAAGTAATGCGTGAAGCTTTCGAGGAATGGTAGGAATTTCAAAGAGTACCGAGGCCAGGGTTTCAGGCGAAACCGTTCCCCTTTTTCGCCCCCAAAAGAGAGCAAAAAGGAGCAGTACGGTCATCTGGGCAAGAAAGGCTTTCGTTGAGGCAACACCAATCTCAAGTCCTGCTCGGGTGTACACCGTCCAGTGGGCAAGGCGGGTGAGAGAGCTCCCCAAAACATTGCACACCGCAAGGACCTGGGCTCCTTTTTTTCGGGCAAGCTCTACCGCCCGCAGCGTATCAGCAGTTTCGCCTGACTGGGAGATAGCCACAACGAGGGTTTTCTCGCCGACAAGAGGGTCGCGGTACCGAAACTCCGAAGCATATTCCACATCCACCGGGATGCGCACAAAGTCTTCAAGGTACATTTTCCCCAACATACCCGCATGGCACGCCGTCCCGCAGGCAACGACAACCACCCGGTTGTACTCTCCAGAGAAGTCTTCAAGTTCCTCAAAAGTAACCTCGCCTCGTGCCAGGTTTACCCTCCCAGCGATGGTGTCCTCAAAAACCCTAGGCTCTTCGTGAATCTCTTTGAGCATGAAGTGTTTAAAACCCCCACGCTCAGCACTCACCGGGTCCCAGGGAACAACGGTTACGGTCTTCTCTTGTCTCTCTCCTTCCTCCGAAAAGACCTCCCACCCATCGTGGCTCACTCGAACAATCTCCCCATCCTCGAGAAATACGGCGTGCCTCGTATGCTCAAGAAAGGCAGGAACGTCTGAAGCAAGAAAATGTTCTCCTTCCCCCACCCCGAGGATGAGGGGGCTGAAGCGACGAACGCCATAGAGCACCCCTGGCTCGTCGGCAAAAAGGATGCACAAAGCATACGACCCCTCAAGGAGGGGAAGAACGTGAAGAATACGCTTAAGAGGAGGGCCACTCCCCTCAAGGAGGTGAGCGATGACTTCGCTATCGGTTTCAGAGAAAAAGCGATGTCCCTCGGAAAGGAGTTTTTCTCGGAGGGCCCGGTAGTTTTCAATAATGCCATTGTGAACCAGAGCAAGGGTCTTTCGGCAATCGGTATGAGGATGGGCATTGTGGTCAGCGGGAATTCCATGGGTTGCCCAGCGGGTATGGCCTATCCCACAGAAAGCCTCAAAGGTTTTTCCCGAAAGCTCTTCTTCAAGAAGAGCAATTTTTCCTGCCCTCCGAACCACACAGATGCCGCCTCTCTCAAGGAGCGCCACACCTGCCGAATCGTATCCCCGATACTCCAGCCGCTTCAAGCCCTGAAGAAGAATAGGAAGTGCCTTCCTTTTCCCCACATATCCGATTATGCCACACA
Source organism: uncultured bacterium (assembly GCA_937922705.1). Classification (GTDB taxonomy): domain Bacteria; phylum Atribacterota; class Atribacteria; order Atribacterales; family Caldatribacteriaceae; genus Caldatribacterium; species Caldatribacterium caloriphilum. The sequence goes on from CALAIW010000024.1 coordinate 4,394, forward strand.
TGCCTTTTGCCTCCTTCCCCATTATATCAGGAGTAAGGAAAGAGTAGCCAGAACCCTCTTTTTCAGGTACAATATTTCCTGGAGAGGTGGCCGAGCTGGACGAAGGCGCTCGACTCGAAATCGAGTAGGCAAGTGAGAGCTTGCCTCGTGGGTTCGAATCCCACCCTCTCCGCCACTAAGTTATTCCTCTTCTTTGAGCACCTTCTCAAGGTCTTCAGGCAAAATGACCCCCATGGTACAAAGTATTTCCCCAAGAGGCCGTTTTTCTATCGCTTGCACTCGAAGCGCCTCAACAAGGTGTCCTTCTTCGATTAAGCCTCTTTCGACAAGTTTCTCTCCAAGACGCAAAGAACGGAGCAACAAAGGCTTTTCAAGGGCATCAAGCCCCCGGGCAATGGCAGAGAAAGGAGCAAGAACCATGAAAACCTTCCTTTTTCCAAGCCTCGCTTGGATCTCCTCGATAACTCCTTGGGAAAGAGGCCTAGAAGAGGCGAGGATGAGAAACGTCTTACCACACGCCACAGGAAATACTCCAAGTCGCCTACATATCTCAAGGAGGCGCTCTTCAACCATGCCTTGGGGGAGAGAGAAATCACGTATCTCGAGCAAGCTACTCCTGAGGAGTTCCCCAAGACTGGCAAGAAGGTCTCTTTCTGTTACCACTCCCTTTTCCACAAGCTTCTCTCCCAAGGGCTTGTCATCTTTCTCCTGTAAAACGGTGTACAGCGTCTTTGGGTCAACGACCCCTTTTTCGAGCAAAAGATCACCAAGGCGTCGCCTGTACCGGGCAAGGACCTGAGGTAAAGGGTAGGAATGGTCGGTTTTTTGCCACCGAGGACGGTTCTTGGGAAAACCAAAAAGCGCCACTCTCCAAGCTCGAACCGCAGCCAAAAAATTCACGATGTTTCCCCAAACCATGCGTAAAGGCAAAAGCGGGGGTACAAAGCACCCAAAAAAGGCAGAACGCCACCCATACACACTCTTGAGAGCGGCTGCCCGCATAACTTGCCTCTCCACCATGAGAAAAGTGAGGAACACACTGAGCCAGAATGAGGGTGTTCCTCTTGGATACATCGGTGGAAGCGGCACGAAAAGGGAAAGGAGGAAGTAGACGAAGGCAATATACCCTAGGAAGGGAAGAAGATTGGCGTATTTTGCTTTCCAATCTCGATAGAGGCTATATTTCGCCATAGGGGGAAGACTGCGATTCCTCAAGACATCTCTAAGAGAAAAGCTCTGGAAAGAAATTCCGTATATCCAGCGCGATTTTTGCCTTACTGCCTCTCTCAGGGTATTTGGGAAAATTTCTCGAATAGCGATGTACTCTACCACCACACGGCCGTCATCGAGTACTCGCTCAACCCCCTCGAGGAAGAAATGCGTGGGGATACCAAGCTGGGCAAAGTGGAGAGAAAGTTTATAGTCCTCGGTCAAGCTTCTTTCATCAAAGAGATCTTGCCACCCAACACGGTCAAGCACCGAACGGGCGATAACAAATCCCGTGCCTGCCGAAGGGACAAAGGCCTGGGCTGCCTCACGCGCCAGAAGACCCCGATAGTGGTTCTCAGCAAACTCATCGGCGTACGTCGAGGAAGTAAGATACTTGAAAAAGTTCTTCCAGGTGGGATAAAACTGGAGCGGAAACACTGGCAATTGGATAACTCCATGCTGGAAGGCGAGGTAATTAGCAAGCTTCAAAAGGGTAGGATGCACAACGTCCTCTGCGTCGAAAATGACGTAACAAGCAAAGCGACAGCGCTTCTCTTCCTCAAAACGACGAATGAAACGGAAGACTTGATTCAGGTTCTGGGCCTTACTCGTTGGTCCTTCCTTAGAATTGACGACTGCATGGATATTGGGGTAGAGTCCTTCCAAACGTTTTACTTCCCTTTGTGTTTCCTCATCGTTTGGATACACTCCCACAAAGACGTGGAACAGTGAGAGGGGATAGTTTACCGAAGACATGAGGTTTTCGAGCATGGGACCTATGACCCGAGCCTCGTTCCAGGCAGGTATAAGAACTGCCAAAAGCCGTGCCGGAACACTGTCCAGATCGCTTAACCGAAGACGACTGCCAACCCTCTTCCTACCCCAAAGGTAGTAGAGAAGATCCCAGAAAAGGTCATCAAGGCTGAAAAAGAGAAAAAGGACTACAATAGTAAGTCCGAACCAGTATAGCATCTTTACGATCTACTCTATCTCTGTCTTTCTTGAGCAAAACAAGGCGAAGTTAAGGGCATCGTTTCCTGCGGAAGTACTCCTGCAGGATGGCTCCGCATTCTGGAGCGCAAACTCCCCCGGTAACAGAAACAGTGTGGGGGAAAAGACCTGGAAGGAAGACGTTGAGGACGCTCCCGGCAACTCCAGCCTTGGGGTCAAAAGCCCCAAAGACCAGGCGGGCAATGCGTGCCTGGATAATGGCTCCAGCACACATAAGACAGGGCTCCAAAGTAACGTATATGGTGCATCCTTCAAGGCGCCAATCCCCAAGGACTCTCTGAGCCTTTCGGATGGCTTCGATTTCTGCGTGGGCGGTAACGTCATCCATCCATTCCCTTCGGTTCCGCCCAAGGGCTACGACAACACCATCCCGAACAATACAAGCACCAACCGGGACTTCGTCCTCGAAAAAGGCCCTCTCCGCTTCTTTAAGGGCAAGGCGCATAAAGAATTCGTCCTGGGTCATCGTTCCCGAAAAACCCAAAGCTTATTCCCCAAGAAGTTCACCACCAGTGACCCAAAAGTGGCCAGGGCTTTGCTCTCTGCTGCTCCCATCTTCCCCTTCCCCCGGAAAAGGAAAAGGAGCAAAAGGGCAACACCCAAAGAGGCAAGGTTCACAAGGACAAACCGCGCTACCTCTTCAATATGCACCCGCCTTGTACTCTTAAAGGTCCAGTACTTATTCCAGAGGTAACTGTTGGTCATTCCACAGGAGTAAGAAACCACTTGGCTTAGGGAGTAGGCAAGACCTATCCTCCCGTGGAGGAGCATAAAGACTCCAAAATCTATAGCGGTGTTCGCGATGCCTACAACACTGAACTTCCCAAGCTGCCAAAGATTCCCAAGAACCTCACGAAGATCTTTCATTGCCTTTTTCCGACTCTACAATCCGATCGACAATGTAGAGGGGGCGATTTTTCGCCTCGTCGTAAATACGTCCCAGGTACTCTCCCATAATACCAAGAATGATGAGGATAACCCCACTGAAAAAGAGGTTGATCACCGCAAGAGAGGCCCAGCCAGGAACGGTGCTTTTGCCAAGGAGCTTCGACACTACAATAACGAGAAGGTATATAAAGCTCAAAAAGGAAAGGGCAAAGCCAAGGTAGGCTGCTACCTTCAGGGGTTTATTGGAGAATGCAGTAATGCCATCCCAGGCGAGTTTGAGCATTTTCCGTAAGGGGTACTTTGTTGTCCCCGCAAAACGCCTGTGGCGAACGTATTCCAGGGCCACCTGGCGAAAACCAACCCACGCCACCAGGCCCCGGATGAAGCGATTCTTTTCCCGAAGAAGCTTCATGACTTCGAGCACTTTCCGATCCACGAGGCGAAAGTCTCCCGTATCAAGAGGAATATCAATTTCAGTCACCACGCGCAGAAGACGGTAGAAGAAAGAAGCAGTAAAACGCTTGAAAAGGGTTTCTCCCTCCCGTTTTGCCCGCTTTCCGTAGACAACCTCATACCCCTCCTGCCACTTTGCCACCATCTGGGGAATAACCTCGGGAGGGTCTTGGAGATCCGCATCGATAACGATGACCGCCTCTCCCCGGGCGTGGTCCATTCCGGCGGTAATAGCTGCCTGGTGCCCGAAGTTGCGGGAAAAGTGAATCACCCGAACCCGGGGGTCGCGCCGAGCAAGGCCATCAAGAATTTCTGGGCTTTGGTCTTTGCTCCCATCATCCACAAAGACTATCTCATAGGGTGCGGCAAGCCCCTCCATCACCTCGGTGAGGCGACGGTACGTCTCTGGCAAAACCTCCTCTTCATTAAAGACCGGAACAACCACTGAAAACCGAATGCCTTCCACCTTACTCCCCTCCCGAAAAGAAGGTCCAGCTCGGGAACCAACGCAAAAACCTCAAGACATAGGCTTTACTTACCACGGCCCCCGAAAGAATGGGGTAAAAGAGCACAAAAAGACCTACTGCTCCACAGAGGAGTACCCACCTCCACACCTGAGCCGAAGGGTGCTCCCTCTCAAGCCAAGCGAAAAAGATCCCAAGGAGCACCGCAAGAAGGGGAACGCACCCATAGTAATGGTAAATGAAAGTAATGCGGGGAACAAGCATCCAAGGAACATACTGGGAAAAGAAGGCCACAAGAATCCAGGAAACTCCCTCTCTTCTGAGGAAAGCTGGTGTCACCAGGGCAAAGAGCACTACAATGCCTCCAACCCACCAAAGGGCTGGGTTACCAAAGGAGACGATGCTTGATATGTACCCCTTGGGAAGTCCTTCTCCCTTGTAGAGCCATATGGGTCGAGCCATGATGGGCCACTCCCACCAGGGTGAGGCAAAGGGGTGCGTTGCCTTCAAGTCGTGGTGGTAACGGTACATGGAAACCTGGAGGCGGAGAAGGTCGCGGAAGGAGTACCCTGGAACAAGAAGATAGGGAAAGTACGAAAGGAAGTAGAGGAGAACCGGAACGAAAAGGAAAAAAACCATCGAAAGAGGAAGGATACGCCACAAAAACTCTCTAAGCGACACTGTACCTTCTTTGATTGCCTGGGAGTGGTAGGCGAAAAAGAGCAGGGCCATCCCTATCCCAGCGTATACCGCCGTCCACTTTGTCGCCGCTCCAAGGCCAAAAAAGAGACCAGAGAGAAACAGGGAAGACATGTCCTTGCGCTGGAAGTACCGGAAGAGGAAAAAGTAGGCCAGGAGGATGAAAAAGACTACATATGTGTCAATGGTGGCAATACGAGCCTGGACAAAGTGCATAAAGTCAAAGGTGAAAAGAGTGGCAGCAAAAAGGGCATATGCATCCTGCACAAAAAGGCGAGAAAAGGAGAATACTGCGGGAATAAGGAGCGTTCCAAAAACCACCCCCATAATGCGCCACCCAAAGGGATTCATCCCAAAAAGGACAATTCCCAGGGCAATGATGAGCTTTCCAAGGGGCGGGTGGGTCCACTCATACGGAGGGAGACGATGGAGGTGCTCAAAAGCAGTACGGGCATGGTAGATTTCGTCAAAGTACGTTCCGGTGAGGTACGAACCCTCGAATTGCGCGGTGTGTTGCTCATCAAAGAGACTTTGCGCATGAGGGGAAAAGGAGGCAACGGAAAGCAGACGAGAGGTCCTTGCTTCGAAGAAGGCAATTTCTCCCAGCATCCCCTGGGGCTTTTGCGCTGTAATGCGAAAGTACCGCGCCAGAAAGGGTCCATCCACATGTTCCCAGCGGAAAACCCAGCGAGACTCAAGCTTTGGCCCTTTTTCCCAGCTCACCCCATCCTGAGAGTACTCAAAGGTGTAGGAGCTCCCCTGAGCCAGGGCAACAAAATACGAAACGCGCCCAACCGCATACACTCCCCCAAGGTCAACAAGGACTACCTCTTGCGCTTCTTGAGGTTCCCAGTACGTTTGGGGAACTTCTCGGGACCCCAAACGGAAAAGAGAGAGGAACAGAAAAAGCAGAGAAAGCACAAGGACTCCAAAGAAACTCCGTTTCTCTCTCATAAGACTTCTCCCTTTCTCCTTCGCAAAGCAAGGCTCAGGAAGAAGACCCAAAGCACAAGATTAGCTAAAGAGGTGCCAACAAGACGGATGTCATACCGGGGGAATTGGTACACCCCATAGAATCCAAAAAGAAGCACAATCCCTACGTTGACCAAAAAGGTGGCGCTCAAGCCCAGAAAAAGAGCAAGGACTCCACGATCCAATCGATGAGTATACCACCAGAGAGCAAAAGGAAGAGCAGGGAAAAGGTACCGCTCATGCATCCGATGAACAAAGAGAAAGACCGAAAAAGCAAGGAAAAACGCTACCATAGGAAACCGCTCCTCGTCCTTTCTTGAGAAAAAGAGAAGCGCCGAAAGAAAGACGATCACCCCAATGGCTACGTATCCCCATTCCCGAAAGGAGAGGAAAAGAATCCTCTGGGTGTCTGGCACCCAGTTTCCTCCAAGGAGGGCAAAAAAGTTAAAGGCGTTGAGCGTCGCATACTGGTACGACCCTATTGCTCCCCGGTATATGGCCAAAACTTTGGAAAGAGCAAAGGGAAGAGAAAGCCCCACAAAAGTGGCAAGACCTACCCCGATACTCTGGAGAAAGGTCATAGCGCTCCTTTTCTCAATCAAGGCGAAAAGCCAAAGAGGAGTAAAAATAAGGGTTTGGGGCTTCACAAGAAGCGCAAGGGCAAAAAAGAAAGCAGAAAGGGCAAACGCTTCCTTAGCAAGAAAGAATGTCCCTACTAAAAGGGGAAGCACAAAAACCGAGTCTACCTGACCCCACAAAGCGGAATCAAGACCAACTGCCGGATTCAGGGCAAAGAGGGCAAAAAGGGCAAGAGCCTTATCCTCTCCAAAACGTCCCCGGGTAAGCGTATAAAAAAGAGAGGCTATAGCAAGGTCGGCAAGAATAGCAGGAAGCTTCAAGAGGACGAGGAACGCTGAAGAAGCGTCAGAAAGGCCAAAGAGATTTTTGAGCTTTCCAATACCCCAAAGGATGTAGATGTAGCCAGGGGGGTAATCAGCGTACATCTCACCAGAGTAAAAGCGGGAAGGACCAACCGCTGCTACCCGGTCTGCCCAGCCCTTGAAGCAAGCAATGTCAGGAGGAAAACCAGACACCGCAAAGGAGAAAAGCACTCGCAAAGAGAGCGCTAAAACAAAAAGTGCCCAGAAGCTCCCCGAAAAAGCCAGCACCTTTGGCAAATTCAAGCCCCCTTACGCGTTTTTTCCATTATATACCAATTTATGGTATACTTCTCCAAGGTGGGGGAGTGGCCGTATGAGGGTTTTTTGCTGCATCTTTATAGCTACCGCTTTCTTCTGCATCCTTTCCCCCATTTGGGCTCAAGAGCCTCGTGTCCTTCGTGTGGCCATTGACCAAGACTACCCACCCTTTTTCTACATCGACGAAAACGGGGAATTTGCCGGAGCGTCAGTAGACTTTTGGAAACTCTGGGAGAAGAAAACCGGCATTCCGGTAGAACTCCTTCCCCTCCCCTGGGAAAAAGCCCACGAAGCTATGAAGGCTCACGAAGCCGAGGTCATCGACACTATTTTCTGGACCCCAGAACGGGAAGGCTACCTTGACTTTGCCGGCCCCCTTTTTCCCGTAACCTCAAGCGTGTACTTTCGCCGGGGGCTTTCTGTCTCGTCCCTTTTTGACCTCACACCTCACGTTGTGGGCGCCAAATCTAGGGACGCCCTTGTGGATTACGCTTCCTCCCAAAACCCTGCCATTCACTTTCGACTCTTTTTGAACTACTCTGAAATTGTCCTTGCCGCCAAACGGGGGGAAATCGGTTGCTTCCTTATGGATGACCCTCCAGCACACTATTACCTTGTGAAATACGGTCTTCTTGGGGAGTTTTCCCGCCTTCCCCTCCCTATCCTCAACCACCTGCACCTTGCCACCTGGAAGGGGAATGCCGAAGTCCTTTCTCTCCTCAAAGAAGGGCTGGCCAAGTTTTCGAAGGAGGAAATTGACGCCCTTCTCAAGCCCTACATGATTGCAACCAGAACCTATCCTCCCTGGCTTTGGAAGGTTATTCTTGTTCTTGCCTTTGGTGCGGCGATGTTTGTCGGTATCCTCTTTGCCTTTAACCGCCTCCTTAAGTGGCGTGTAGTCCAGGCTACAGAAGAGCTCCTTTTGAAGACGAAAGCCCTTGAAGAGGCCGAACAGAAAGTCCTCAAAACTGTGGAAGTTGCGGCATCCCTTCCTCTTTTCTCTTTAAGCGAAACGGAATTTCTCTCCGCAATGCTTGACCTTGCGCTTGAGCTTATCCCTAAAGCCCGTGCAGGAGGTGCGTTTCTCGTAGACCAGGATGGAGAAGGTACCATCGTGGCTATCCGAGGACACAGCAAAGACCTCATAGGGTTCACCTTCAAGAAGGAGGACCTTATCGTCGCACACGAACCAAAGGTCTTTCGGGGGTTCCTCGACCCGGGGAGAAAGTTCTCTTCTCCGGAACGCTTCAAAACGCTCACCGAACTCTGTCTTCCTATCGCTGAGACACTTCTTATCCCCCTCCTCTGGAAAGAAAGCCTCTTTGGATTTTTGGGCCTCGATATCCTCAAGGGCGAAAGGGTACATTTTGGTGGGCAGGACCTCTACCTTGTGGAGCGTCTCTCAAGAATATGCTTGGCTTTCCACGCTCTGCGGGAATACGCCCAAAAAGAAGAGGGACTCTTGAGAGGGCTTCTTTTTACCCTCTCCCAGGCGCTTGAGTACTATGACGGCTACACTCAGGCACACTCTGAGGCCTCCGCAGAGTACGCTTTGGAGATTGCTAAGCTCCTTGGGCTTGAAAGGGACAGGGCTCGAACCGTGCACTGGGCAGCGCTGGTGCATGATGTGGGAAAGATTTTCATTCCCCAATCGATTCTTCGAAAACCAGAAAGGCTCACCCCAGAAGAATATGCCCTGGTGCAACTCCACCCCATAAAGGGCGAGGAGCTCCTTTTGAAAGTCAAAGATCTTGAGCCTGTTGCCCGCATCGTTCGACACCACCACGAGCGCCTTGATGGAATGGGGTATCCGGACGGACTCAAAGGGGAAGACATTCCCCTTGAGTCACGAATCGTTGCCGTCGTTGACGCTTTTGAGGCGATGACGAGTGACCGCCCCTATCGAAAAGCAATGAGTGTCGAAGAAGCCCTTGAAGAGCTCAAGAGATGCTCTGGAGGGCAATTTGACCCCCAGGTCGTCAGGATTATGGTTACTCTGGTGGAAGAAAAGGCCTTGCATACTTAAGAAAGAGACTGAAAAAGTTGACGCCTTCAGAACTACAACCCCAAAACGGGGGAGCACCAAGTCGGCACAAGCCTAGCCCCAAATCGTCCAGGTCAAGGAGTTGCGGCAGAAAACGCAGAGCTAGGGGACACAAGCCTCTAGAGTTGCAAAATCGCCTCGTCGACGTGCATCCCCGCAGTCCAGCCACCATCAACGAGGACATTCACACCCGTGATATAACTTGACCGGGGAGAGACGAGAAAGAGCACAACCTCCGCAACCTCTTCAGGAGTTCCTGGTCGACCAAGGGGTGTACGAGTTCTGATAATTGCATCCCAAAGGGGATGGGACAACACTCTCTCCACCATAGGGGTCTTAATAAAAGCAGGAGAAACAGCATTGACTCGCACGCCGTATTCTGCCCACTCTACAGCCAAGGCCTTGGTGAGTTGCCGAACCCCTCCTTTCGTGGCGGCATAAATCGCCCGTCCAGACAAAACCTCCTCACTCTGAAGAGAGGCGATGTTGACGATGGCACCGCTTCTTTGGGCAATCATCCTTTTGCCTACTTCAAGACAGGTAAAAAATACTCCCTTAAGATTCACATCGACCATAAATTGCCATTCTTCCTCAGTGTATTCGAGCGCCGGTTTCCGCACATTCACTCCCGCACTGTTTACAAGAATATCAATTCGCCCAAACTGATTGATAACCGCCTCTACAAGCTTTTTGATGTCCTGAACCCTTGAAACATCCACAGGGAGGGCAACTGCTTTGTATCCTTCCCGGCACAGCTCATCGGCGTACCCTTTTCCCTCCAATTCATTTCGATTGGCAATCACACCTATTGCCCCCTCTTCACACAATCGGCGCACGATAGCCCTTCCGATGCCCCTACTACCACCGGTAACAATAGCAATCCTGTCCTGTAACTCAGCCATGAGACTAACCCCCCAGAAGCGCCTAAATTGTCGGTAATGTGTCTCCACCACAATCAATAACGCCAACCTTGGCTTCTCTACCCTGGGTTCTCAGGGCAATTTCAAGCGCTTCTTGAACTGTCCCCGCATGCTTGAAACCAAGCGCCTCTTTATCCTCCAAACTCAGACCATCAGAGACACAAATGACCTCCCGAGAGTGTTCCATAATTTTCGCGTGCAAAAGAAGTGTAGCCGCACAGACAAGATCCTCAAAGGCTCCATCCTGGACTATCTTTTTCAACTCTCGATAGGAGAGGGTGGCAAACTTTTTAAGATCGGAATGCACCGGAGAAATTCCCTCAGGGAAGGGGGCAACAAGTATCGAGCTCCCTCCTTTTTTAAGGCCCTTCTGGGCATAAGAAAGAGGCTTTATCCCCTGCCAATAGTCGATATCCGCTGGATAAGCACTCACTACAACGACATCAGCAAGGGCGGGAATCTTTCGTTCATATACCTTCTTAGCCACTTCCACTCCTTTTCGGTGGGCCACAACAGGATCCCCTGCCACAACTTGCAAAATCTCACCTCTATCGTTCACGACTACGTTGACTATGAAGCGCAATCCTACGGCCTCGGCCACCATTTCAATTTCACGCCGTACATCATTTTCCACCTGGCCGGCAATCTCAAGGTAAAGGTCCCTCTCCATGGGAAGGATGTGAGTCTTCCCCGTGGTTTCCCAGGAACATATCCCCGGCTGTATTGCCTTTCCTCCCCCGCCATATCCCGCGTAGCAGTGGGGAACGATGCTCCCCACAGCTATGAGAAAATCAGCCTCCAGTGCAAGCTTATTAACCTCGATGGGAATTCCCCCAGGCGTGGAGCCCACCCGTATAAGATTTTGTGGCTCTTTCCACTCGTGGTTGAGAATCAAAACTCGTTCTTTTGTTTCCTTCCCAAAACACCTCTCAATCTCTTCCTGGGTCATATACCTGTGGGTACCTAAACCGATAAGAACAGTGATATCCCTATCGGGGATACCACTTTTGTTGAGTTCATCAAGGAGTATGGGGAAAATCTTTTCCCGAGGAGTAGCTCTGGTGAGGTCATCCCCAACGATGACAACCTTCATACCCTTCTTTACCTGTTCACGGAGAGGCAGGGTAAAGATGGGATGCCGGAGCGATTCCTGTATAACCTTTTTCTCTTCGATGACACCGGGAATGTCGTGGGGCTTTATGGCGTAAAGGAAATTCTTCTCGGGTACTTCCAAGAGAATCTTATGCGTACCATAAGTTAAAGCCACTCTTACTTTTCCCACACCATTCACCATCTCTAAAATACAAATTTAAGAAACAAGTACTCGTTTTGCCATTTCCACACATCCCCAGAGAGAACAATCTTCCTTAACCTCTATGGAAAAATCCTGGAAAACCCTCCTTTTGTAATCCACCAAAGCCTTGACCCCTCCTCCAGTAAGGATGAGGGTCCGTGAAAGAGGAAGGCGTTCTGCCATCATGGTTAGAGTCTTTCGCATCCTGTTGACCATGGCCTCCACAAGGGCGTAAAGACAATCCTCCCGAGTAGTACTCAAAGTAAGCCCAAATAGTGCTCCGGTGCGCTGGCGCAAATCCGTTCTATCACCTGTAAGATAGGGCACAAAGCGTATCTTGTTTCCCTGGCCCCCAAGCACTCTCTGGAGATACGAGGTATAGAATTCTTCTCTTGTCATCTCCTTACAAAATTGCTCGAAAAACCAATCAAGAGCAAACCCCCCAATGACAATGTCGTACGCAAGCCATCTTCCCGGTAGGGGATGGGCCCTCAAGTAGTACTTCTCATGAGGAAGGGGCCTATCAAGGCATATAGTGATAATTTCCGAACTCCCCGAAATGTTTAAAACCTGCCCACTTTCTAAAAGACCCGCTCCTAAGGCTGCAGCAGAAGTATCATTTGAGCCCATAAGTACAGGTGTCCCCGAGGGTATACCCGTTACCTGAGCTGCTTCCTTCGTAACCTCACCAACGACTTCAAGACAAGAAAGGACTGGAGGCAATTTCTCAAGAGGAATTCCCAGCTCATAGGCAATAGACTCACACCACCCTGACCTTCCTACAGTGTCATAAAGACCAGTGATAGAAGCGTTAGTAGGGTCGATAGCCCAGCGTCCTGTGAGTCTCTTGAGGAGGAAAGTGTTGAGGTGGCCGAATTGAAAGGCTCTGCGAAAGACTTCGCTCTCTTCTTCTTTTAACCAGAGAAGGCTGGTTACGGATATTCCTCCCGGATAAGGAATGTTCCCAGAGGTTCCTAGAAACCTCTCTTTCCCTATGAGAGAAAGCGCTCTCTTTGCTTGTTTTGTGCTTCTTCGGTCCCAGTGAATAATAGCAGGATAAAGAGGCTTGCCTTCTTCGTCCATGGCAATAAGAGCAGGGCTGAAAACACAGGGCACAACGAGCTCTAAGTTTCTAAAGTACCCCTCCTTCTGAAACTTCCGCGTAACAGTTACAAGGGCATTCCATATCCTTTCCACGTCGATTTGCATTTTCAGGCCTTCGGCTTCATAAGTATACTCCACCTTCTCCTTCGCCACGGGCACAAAATGCTCGTCAAAGACAGCCGCTTTCAAGGAGGAAGTACCGACATCAAGAACAAGTACACAGCCCATTGCTTGGCCTCCTCCAGCTTCATTTCGGCGGACCAAAGATGAGATTGGGCAGGAAGGTGACAATCTGGGGAAATACTGTAATTATAGCCAGAGCCACAAGAAGCGGAATGAAGAACGGAAGGGAAGACTTAGCAATACGTAAAGGAGAAAGCCCGGTAATTTTACTCAGAATGAAAAGGTTCATTCCATAAGGAGGCGTAAGAAGCCCAATCATAAGGTTCAACACCATGATGAGCCCAAAGTGGACAGGGTCAATACCCACCTTGGTGATTAAGGGTGCAAGAACAGGCACAAGAATGCATATCGCAGCCGTGGTATCCATAAAACAACCAATGATGAGCAAAAAGAGGTTCAAAATAAAGAGTATAACCAGGGGATTGGTGCTCACACCGGTGAAGGCTTCAAGGAGAATAATGGGGACACGACTCCGAATAAGAACCCATCCGTAAAACATAGCACACGCTATGATAAAGGTAATGATGGCCGTCTCCACCGCGGTTTCCTTGAGAAGCCTCCAGAAATCCGATATCGTGATTTCACGATACACAAAGAAACTCAGAATGAAAGCATAAAGAACGGCAATCGCTGCCGCCTCAGTGGGGGTGAACATGCCGCTGAGCATTCCACCAATGAGGATAAAAGGGGTTAGTCCAGGACCCAGGGCTTCCTTCAGGCCTGCCCATAGCTCCTTTCTTGAAGCCTTTTTGTTTACGGGATAGCCCCTTTTTGAAGCATAAAAAGCCACCATAGCCATAAGAAGAAAGCCAACCAGGATGCCTGGAATGAGCCCCCCGATGAGCAACCTCCCAATCGAGGCGTTAGCAAGAATTCCGTAAATTACAAGGGGAACGCTCGGAGGGATAATCGGTCCAACAGTAGAAGAAGCACCAGTGATTGCAGCGGAGAAGTCATCGTCATAGCCTGCGTCCCTCATGGCTTTAATTTCAACAATGCCCAGACCAGCAGTGTCAGCAACGGCAAGACCACTTGTGCCGGCAAAAATCATACTTGCCAGGACGTTAACCTGACCAAGCCCTCCTCTCCAGTGTCCCACAAGAAGGTTGGCAAAACGAAAAATACGATTCGTAATTCCGCCAGTATTCATGAGTTTTCCCACAAGGACAAAAAGGGGAATAGCCAGAATAACAAAGTTATTCACTCCATAAAAAAGCCTCTGAGCTATAATTCCCACATTTACTGAAGTTCCCCAAGCGAGTATCATGCAAACAAGCCCAGTTATACCCAGAGCAAAAGCAAGAGGCAACCCTGTAAGGAAAAGGAAAATCAAAACGCCAACAAAAAGCGCAAATTGCAACACTTGTCATCCCCCCTCACTTCTCTTTCGCTTCCTGGGAAACATGTTCTGGGCATTTAAGTTCCCTCAAGATTTCTATCGTCCATAGTGCAAGGTACAACACCATAAGCCCACACCCTAGAGGCACAAAGACGTAAACCCTTCCCACAGTGAGCCAACTGATGCCCGAGCCCACCGGTGTTCTCCAGGTGACGCGCATCATCGTCGTACTTCCAACAATTACGACCACCAGAAAAATCCCCATGACCACGATGAACACCAGGTGAAGAAAAAGCCGTGCCCGTGGAGAAACTTTATTAATCAGGATGGGTATGGTAATGTGTTCCCTACGGCGCATGGCGATAGCCGCACCCCAGAAAGTAACAAAAATGAGAAGAAAGCGTGCCATCTCTTCTGTCCAGGCAAACGAGACCACCCTCATAAGGTTAACGAAGTAGCGGACGAAAACCTGCAGAAGAACACAAAACACCATGAAGGCAAGGGCTATACCCCCAACGACATCCGCAAAGGTATCCACAAAACGAATAGCGCCTTTCTTCTCCAACACCTTCGCCACCATCCCCATGATAAGAGAATCCCCTGGGAAGGCATCGCTTCCCAGGGGTAAAGGAGCAACACATCGTTACAGGAGATTAATAGGAAAGGACTTCCCCCCAGGTGGTTACCGGCCACTCGGTCCTAAAGAGCTCTTCAACCGCAGGCTTTGCCTTTTCCCGGAAGGCATTGACATCAGGCTGGATGATTTGCATGCCTTTAGCCTCCAGTTCCTTAATAAGTTCCGCTTCTTTAGCCACAATAATGTTTGAAGCCCACTCTGTTGCTTCCTTCCCAGCCTGAAGGATGATATCCTGGTATTCTTTCTTAAGCTTGTCAAAGAAAGGCTTGTTGATGGTAAGTGCTCCGGTCTGTACGAGATGTCCAGTAAGCATAAGGTATTTTTGTACCTCGTACAGGCGGAAAGAGAGAATCTGGGTAACATCACCCTCCGAAGCATCAGCTACCCCTGTCTGCAAAGCGGTGAAAAGCTCGGTAAGGGCTATGGGAACAGTTGAAGCACCTATGGCTTCCCAAACCTTAACCCAGGTGGGAAGCTGGGGAAGCCGCAACTTAATGCCCTTGAGGTCATCAGGAGTGTAAACGGGTTTATTTGCTGTAAGATGTCTCAGTCCCCGGTACACGATTCCCAAATACATAATGTTTCCATTTTTAATCAACTCTTCTCGAGCCTTTTCCCCAAGAGGGCTTGCCCAAACCCTCTGAAAGTGGCCCCAATCCTTCATAACGTAAGGAGAATCAAAGAAATAATACTGCGGAGCAAAAGTTTTGATGGGCAATCCCCCTCCAGCCTGCATTTCCAAAGCACCAATGCTTACCGCCTCAGTACACTCTTCTTCTGAACCCATCACTCCTCCCAAAAAGAGCTGTACCTCAATCGCACCACTGCTCCTCTCCTCTACGAGCTCCTTAAATTTCTGCGCAGCCTGACACAAAATGTGAGCGGGCTCGAAAGCACTTCCTAATCGAATCGTCACTTCTGCTGCTTGAACAACCCCCACAAGAAGAACACTTAAAATTAGAATACCACCTATCCACCAGAGGCGACCTTTCACCGCCTATCCCTCCTTCACAAATTGATCCCCATGCTCCAAAGTTCGTGCTCTTGGAAATTCTAATTACCAGTTCCTTATGCCCTCTACCACCCCCAAGAGAGACCGATTCCTTCAGAAATTCTACCTTTCTTTTCTCTTGCCCGTCAATGTGCTACAAAGCCCCTGCTTTCCTCCAACAAAGCAAAGACGGTGCTTGGGTACACCCAAGCACCGTCTTGAGAGTTTTGCCACTACTTCAAAAGAGCCGCAGTGCAGGCATCAAGAAACTCTGGAACCTCGGGAGGAGTACGTCCGCTGACGACCCGCCCACAGATAGCTGCAGCCCACTCTGGTCTGAACGCTCCTCCCATGATACTCACCGAGTGTTCACAGGCAAGCCATCCGGTAAGACCCTTGCCGCCTACGATATCAGAGCTGCTGCCGAGATCGGACCGTGACAGATAACACCAATGATCTTGCCGGCAGCATGGGCGTCTCTCAGAAATTCCGATGCAATGCTGCAATGTGCAAAGGATTCATGGCTCCAGGAATCCAGAGCAAGTCAAAATCGCTCATTTTCAAATCCGGAAAATGGAACTCCTTCCACCTTCACCTCCCCTCAATCTATGAATTTGCAACTATCTGCCAACTTAACACGAGTTAAAGGCACGCTAAAAGACAGACATTTTCTTCGTTTCCCAAAACTCATAAATTTTCACAAAGGCACTGTTCCCAGCTCCAGACCGAAGGTCCAGCGCCACCCTCACCTGGGTTTAAGAAGTTCACGAGGGATTGCTTCGTCCTTCATGCAATGGGCTATTGATGCCTCGAAGGCGGACAGGCAAAAACTCGGCCAGCTTACACCTTACCGACGAAGGGTCTTCAAACCCTGCTGCAAAAACTTCCGTGCCACATCTTGCCATTTTCCCTAAATGGAGTATAATCTTTTAAGATTTTGGTCAAATGCAAATGAGAAATTGCTCAAAAAGGGGAGAGACTATGCTCCTCCAAGAAGACAAACTCAAGATGTACTTCACCATGCTCCTTATACGGCGCTTTGAAGAAAGAGCCGAAGAACTCTACATGGCGGGAAAAATCTGGGGAACCTTTCATCTGTACATCGGAGAAGAAGCGGTGGCCACTGGAGCGTGCTTTGCCCTGCGACCTGAAGACTACATCACCTCAACCCATCGGGGGCATGGCCACTGTATCGCCAAAGGAGCCGATGTGAAAAAGATGATGGCAGAACTTATGGGAAAAGCCACAGGGTATTGCTATGGCCTTGGGGGGTCCATGCACATTGCCGACCTTGAAGGTGGGAATCTTGGTGCCACAGGTATCGTAGGATCAGCCATTCCTATTGCCGTTGGTGCCGCTTTGGCTTGCAAACTCCAAAAGAACAACCGGGTAGTCCTCTGCTTTTTTGGGGATGGAGCGGCAAACACGGGGGCGTTCCACGAAGCAGTCAATATGGCTGCCGTCTTTAAGCTCCCTGTGGTTTTTCTCTGCGAGAATAACCTCTACGCCATGTCCTTCCCCGTGCAGAAAGCCTTTGCCATTCCCGACATTGCCGAGCGGGCAAAGGGGTACGGCATCCCCGGAATCACCGTAGATGGGATGGATGTCCTTGCAGTGTACGAAGCAACCAAAGAGGCGGTAGAACTCGCCCGTTCCGGTTTTGGACCAACCCTTGTAGAAGCCCGCACCTACCGTTTTCGAGGGCACTCCAAAAGCGACAAAGGAGTGTACCGAACCAAAGAGGAGGTGCACATGTGGATGGAACGCTGCCCCATTAAGCGTTTCCGAGCGCATCTTCTTGCCGAAGGCGTCCCTGAGGCGACTCTCAAAGACCTTGAAAAGAAAGCTGAAGACCTTATCGAAGAGGCAGTGCGTTTTGCTGCAGAAAGTCCTGAGCCGGACCTTGAGAAAGCAAGGGGTATGGTCTATGCCTGAGCGAGAAATTACCTATGCCGAAGCCATACGGGAAGCCCTTCGAGAGGAAATGCGCAAAGACCCTTCGGTGTTCCTCATCGGTGAGGACATCGGTGTGTATGGTGGAGCCTTTGGAGTCACCCAGGGGCTTCTTGAAGAGTTTGGTGCAGAACGGGTTATTGACACTCCTATTTCTGAAACCGCTATCGTTGGTGCTGCCATTGGAGCGGCCCTTCTTGGGATGCGACCAGTAGCAGAAATCATGTTCTTCGATTTTATGACCCTCTGCGCCGACCAAATCGTAAACCAGGCAGCAAAAATTCGCTTCATGTTTGGAGGGAAAGCAAAGGTCTCCATTGTTTTTCGGTCTCCTGCCGGTTCTGGCACCGGAGCTGCTGGGCACCATTCGGGAAGTTTGGAATCATGGTTTGCCCAGATCCCAGGGCTTCGAGTGGTTGCCCCCGCAACACCCTACGATGCCAAGGGCCTTCTCAAAAGCGCAATTCGCGATGACAACCCGGTAATTTTCATGGAACATAAGCTCCTCTACCGGGTGAAGGGTCCTGTTCCTGAAGAAGAGTACACCATTCCCCTTGGGGTTGGAGAGGTCAAGCGGAAGGGGAAAGACCTCACCATCGTTGCATACTCGATAACGGTGCGGCGAAGCCTTGAGGCTGCAGAGCTTCTTGCCCGCGAAGGTATAGAAGCTGAGGTGGTTGATATTCGCACGCTCCGCCCTCTTGACGAAGAAATCATCCTTTCTTCGGTCCGAAAGACCAATCGAGCCCTGGTGGTGTACGAACCTCCCCGCTTTGGGTCTTTTGGGGCGGAGATTGCCGCCCTCATTGCCGAAAAAGCCTTTGATTACCTTGATGCCCCAGTCATGCGCCTGGGGGGTTTAGAGATGCCCCCACCATATAACCCGAACCTTGAGCGACGCATTGCGCCTCAGGTTGAGGATATCGTCAAAGCCTCTTGGGAACTTCTCCAATCGTGAAGTACTAAGTTTTCCCCTAAATCCCCAAGAGTGCCAGGGTCCCCAAACTCCCTGCAAAACTCCCCTTTTGGGAAGACTCCTCTAGGAGAGGAGCACAAAGATCCCTCCTAAGCACTACAACCTGTAAGCCGCTAGAGCACCTCTGTGGAAAACGCGTTGAGAAAAACCTAAGGAGGGGTATAATATAGGTGAAGAAAGGGCGTGAGCGCCGTGCTGAAAATGAAGGTTCAGGGTCTCATGTTTGACCAAAAAAGCGCCATGGCCGTCGTCATCCTCGTAGACGAAGAGGAAAAGCGGAGTCTCCCTATCTGGATTGGTCTCTTTGAAGCACAGGCAATCCTTCTTGGCCTTCAGGGAGTGCAAACCCCTCGCCCCCTTACCCATGACCTCATGGCCTCGGTCATCCGGAGCATGGGTGGAGAACTCGAAAAGGTCGTCATCACCAAAATCGTCGACAATACCTTCTACGCCCTTCTCTACCTCAAAATCGACGGCAAAGAAGTGACTGTGGATGCTCGTCCAAGCGATGGCATCGCCCTGTCGCTCCGCATGGGGGCTCCTATCTACATTTCTGAAGAAATTCGAAGCTCCACCACTGTCGCTATGGGTGAAATCGACGATAAAGAAATAGAGGAATTCCGCCAGTTCCTCGAGAACCTGAAACCCGATGACCTCAGGAAATACCTTGGCTACGAGACATAAATACTACATTGGTGTCCTTGGACAAAGTGTCCCAGAGGAGCCTATTCTTTCTTTTGCCTACCGCATTGGAAAGGGCATTGCAGAACGAGGTGGAGTGCTCCTCTGTGGGGGTCTTGGAGGGGTGATGGAAGCAGCCTGTCGGGGAGCAAAGGAAGCAGGCGGGATAACCATTGGGATTCTTCCCGGAGACTCCCCAAACGACGCAAACCCTTTTGTCGACTTTGCCATCGCCACTGGACTTGGAGAAGCCCGTAATTTCATTCTCGTTTCCGCCGCCTCTGCTCTCATTGCCTGCGGAGGACAGGCGGGAACATTGAGCGAGATTGCTCTTGCTCTCCGGATGGGAAAAATCCTAGCGGGAGTATGCACCTGGACCATTGAGGACCACCGGGGGAAAAGGGATTTCTTCCCTTCTTTTGCCAATCCTGAAGAGGCTGTGGAGTATGTTTTTTCCCAGCTTCGAGGAGTGTTCTGATGGATACAAGCGGCACCATTCGCTTAAGTGGCACAACTATCGCGGAGATTGCTGCCCGGGCGGCGAGTGAAACCCATGGCGTACGCAGCGACTTTCAAAGCCTTCTTCGAAGCGTTGAGCTTCTCCGCAACGATACTGTTCTTTCCCTCGGAGAGAAAATTCCCCTGGATGCAAAGGGCCTTATCGTACGCCTGAAAATCACCGTGAGTCCCTCGTCTCCCTCGTTTTTTGCGGTTGCCCAGCTTGTGCAGCGCAACGTCTTCGAAGCCCTAAAGCACCGTCTTGGCCTTACGCCCCAGAGGGTGGACGTCGAGGTGGATAACGTGGATTGGTCAGAACTCGGGGAAAGGGGGTGAGATAGCCTTGTACAATCCAGAGGGGCTATGCCAGGTGTGCCGTCACTGCGATCCAGAGTTGAAAAAGAAGGGGGTCTACCGTTGCCTTCTTGGAGAAAAGAAGGAGCGAACCCAACCGGTGGATCGCTGTGACTATTTCTTCCCGGACCACCTGGCATCGGCAGAGAAAACCGCGGAAGCCTAAGCAGTGCGGCGAAAAAGGCTTGGACAACACTTCCTCGTTGATGCAGCAATTCTTGAGCGTATTGTGAGTGCGGGAGAGCTCTCCCCTCAGGACCTTGTCCTCGAAGTGGGAGTTGGTAAAGGTGTGCTTACCGAACGCCTTGCGCAGCATGCGGGATGGGTCGTGGGAATTGAGATTGATTCTGACCTTTTTACCTATGCCCAGGAACGTCTCAAAACCCTCACAAATGTCGTTCTTGTGAAGGAGGATGTTCTGAAAATTGATTTTCCGACCCTTCTTTCTCCCTTCAAAGCGGAACGTCGCAAATGCATCGCCAACCTCCCCTACGGTATATCCACACCCTTCTTCTTCCGGTTCCTGGAGAGTACTCCTCAGGTACAGTGGGAGCGATTCGTGGTTATGGTGCAATACGAATTTGGGGAAAAGCTTCTCTCTCTTCCCCCACAGGGCAAGGGGAATCCTCTCTCCATCGGGATCGCAAAAGCCTTTTCGGTAGAGCGGCTCTGCGTGGTGCCGCCCTCTTCCTTTTGGCCAAACCCTAAAGTGTACTCCCTTTTGCTTTGTGGCAAGCGAAGGCCTGAAATTCGGGAGGATTTCCCTGACTTTTTACGCTTCGTCACCCGGGTTTTTCGTTCTCGCCGAAAAATCCTGAAAAACCTTATACCCGAGGTGACGCTCCCCGAGGAGATAGCAAGAAAAAGGGCAGAGGATCTTACCCCTGAAGAGTGGGGAAAGCTCTGGGCAAGAGTCCGCGTTGCTCTTTGAGAGAAGCAAGGATATAATGGAAGAGGCGAGGCCTATGCCAAAGAACACCTGGGTTGGTGACAATCTCACCGACGTTAAAATCAAAAACCGTTCCCTTGTCCTCCAGCTCCTGAAAAAGAAGGGGCCCCTCTCGCGTATTGAGCTCGCCCGGATTACCGGCCTCACCCAGCCCACCATCACCAATATCATCAATGAGCTCCTTGCTTCAAACCTTGTTCAGGAAGTCGGGACTTCCGACACTAAAGCTGGAAGAAAA
The DNA here is from genome assembly GCA_937922705.1 of uncultured bacterium. Lineage (GTDB taxonomy): Bacteria > Atribacterota > Atribacteria > Atribacterales > Caldatribacteriaceae > Caldatribacterium > Caldatribacterium caloriphilum. The sequence goes on from CALAIW010000024.1 coordinate 25,450, forward strand.
CCCATTCTCCTTGCAGTGAACGACCGGGCCTTCTATATTATCGCCATTAATTTCACTCGCCAGGGTTTTTCTGTTGCCCTCACTGACCTTGGTCCGAATATCCTCTTCCGGCGTGACTCGCACTACAGCCTCCTTGAGGACACCGACATCGCCCTTTTAGAACTCCAAAAAGAGTTCATCCATGTTCTTGAGTACGCTACGCAATCCTTAAGCCTCATCCTTGGCATTGGGGTCAGTGCGCCAGGCCCAGTGGATACCGAGTCGTGCACCATTCTCGCCCATCCAACCTTCCTCATCCACCGAAGCCTTGACCTTCGCCGGTACCTCTGGGAGTACGACCTCCCCATCTTCATGATGAGCAATGCCGACGCTGCCTGCCTCCATGAGACCTGGTGTGGCAGTGCTCGGGATATCCAGAACATGGTGTACTTCATGGTTGGAGAGAGTGTGGGGGCTGGGGTACTCATTGAAGGAAAAATCTACCAGGGGAAACATCGCAAGGCAGGAGAGGTAGGCCACACAAGCATCAACGTTTTTGGTCCGCGATGCGTATGCGGGAACTACGGGTGCCTGGAGATGTACTGCAGTACGCAAAAAATTGTGGAGAAGGCAAGGGAAATTGGCTGGTTCGGGGGAGAACCGTATCTTCGGTCCTTTATCGAAAAAGGCGAACCCCTAACCTTTCGCCACATTGTCGAAGGAGCCCAAGAAGGAAATGGAGCGTGCCTTGAGCTTTTGCACCAACTTGGCCGCTACATCGGGGTTGGGGTTGTGAACCTCGTAAACCTCTACGACCCTGAGGCAGTGGTCATCGGAGGCGAGGCGTCTTTGGCCAAAGACTTCATCGATCGGCCTATCCGGCAGGTTCTCGAAGAGCGACTCCTCTATCGGGAGTACGTCGCCCCAAAACTCCTCTACTCCCAGTGGGGAGAGGATGTCACCCTCCTTGGTGCCGCCTCTCTCGTTCTTGACCACTTCATGGCTGGGGAACTGGGGCGATTCTAACGCCCCATCCGGATGAGCACCCGGTTGGGGATACAGGCAATAAAATCCGTGTCATCGGGGATTTTGCCGGTCTTAATACAAACTTTATCGGGACAGGGTGAAGTCACCACAAAGACTTTCCCCCCGCGTATGGCCACTATTGTCACCCCAAGAGGACCGGGGACGGCAATCTCCTCGTTTTTTTCCGGGGTAACAAGGACCTCCTGCGTCCCTTGAGCACTTTCGATAACCACGCTAAAGCGCTCTCGGTTCTGCGCCCCAAAGGGAACGTATCGGAAGAGGAGGAGAACGCCTAAAACGACACCAATGGCGCCAAGGGTAAACCAGTCACTCCTTCGAAAGAGGTACATGGTTCTCCCCCCACATCTTGTGCAGCAAAAGCAAAAGCCCGCTCTCCAAGCACTCATTGCGCACCGCCACATGCTTGGGGACCTGAAGAAGGGCGGAAGAAAAGTTCCAGATTCCCCTAATCCCCAAGGCAACAAGAGTGTCTGTAACCTCCTGAGCGCTGTGGGGAGGAATGGCAAGGATGGCCATCTGTACGCCGAATTGGGGAATGACCTCTTCAAGCGCCTCTACAGGGTACACAGAGACGCCGCTGATTTCCTTTCCCACCTTACTAGGATCCTTATCGAAAGCGCAAACAATGCGCATTCCGTACTTGGCAAACCCAGGATAGTTCAAGAGGGCTTGTCCGAGGTTTCCCACCCCTACTAAAGCGGCAAGCTTCTCTACCCGAACGGCAAAGAGCTCCTCGAGGCGTTGTATCATGCGGTGTATGGGATACCCGCGTTTTTGCACTCCCCCAATACCCACTATGGCCATGTCCTTGCGGATTTGGGTCTCATCAACCTGAAGGAGCACAGCCAGATCCTGGCTCCGCAGGTACATCTCCCCTCGGGCCAGGGCCCTCTGAGCCAGCGAATAGCAAAGGACGAGACGTTGTACAGTGCTAGAAGGGATTTTCTGCACCCTTTCACCCCCCTCTTCCCGTGTATCTACCTAGGATTTTCTTGTGTCCACATATTCTGTGGATAGCAAAATTCTACTTCATTCGTGTTGCTTGTGCTACGCGCATTTTTCGCTGCACAAAGTTATCCACAGCTGTGTATAAGTTGTGGATAACTTGCTCTGCCCTGATTTTTGTGATTAAATGTAAGGGCGTAAGGTGCACAGGGGGAAGGGGAGAAGTATTCTCTTTCCTTTTTCTTTCTTGCGTTTTTCGATTGTGGAGGGGAATTGTGGATAACTCTGTGGATGGTTGTGGATTTCGTAGGGGGTAAAACTATGAAAATCTCATTCGAAGCCCTTCGGGAAATGTGGATAAAGACACTTGCTCTCCTTGAGAAGCAGATGACCACTCCAGAATACCGTTCCTGGGTAGAGACCATCCAGCCTGTGTCCCTCATAGAGAAGCGCCTTGTCCTAGCCGTCCCTACTGAGCTTTCTCGGGAAAAGATTGAGCAAAAGTACCTTGAGCTCATCCGGTATGCCTTCCAGAGAGCTTCAGGCCTCCCCTACAATAACCTTGAGATTGGACTCATTGTTGACCCATCGCTTCTTCGCAAGGGCCAGGAACCTCAAGACCTCTCTCCAAGCGCGGAGTGGGAACGTCCAAACCTCAATCCGAAGTACACCTTCGCCACTTTTGTCGTAGGTAACAGCAACAAATTCGCTCACGCTGCTGCCATGGCAGTGGCTGAAAGTCCGGCCCGAGCGTACAACCCCCTCTTTATCTATGGGGGAGTAGGTTTGGGGAAAACCCACCTCATGCATGCCATTGGTCACTATATCCTCGATAAAAATCCCAGTATGCGCATCGTGTACGCTTCATCGGAGAAATTCACCAACGAGCTCATCAACGCTATCCGCGACGATAAAACGGAAGAGTTTCGCCAGAAGTACCGCAATGTGGATGTCCTTCTCATTGACGACATTCAGTTCCTCGCCGGGAAAGAGCGAACCCAGGAAGAGTTCTTCCACACTTTCAACGCGCTCCATGAGGCCTCAAAGCAGATTGTTCTCACGAGCGACCGCCCCCCAAAGGAGATTCCAACCCTTGAGGATAGGCTCAGGTCGCGCTTTGAGTGGGGGCTCATTGCCGATATCCAACCGCCAGACCTAGAGACGCGCATTGCCATTCTCAGGAAGAAGGCGGAACTCGAGGAAATCGACATTCCCGATGAGGTCATCTTCTTTATCGCTAATCACATTCCCTCAAACATCCGAGAACTCGAAGGAGCCCTGGTACGGGTGAAGGCCTTCTGCCACCTCAATAGCGTACCTCCAAGTTTAAGTGTCGCTCAGGAAGTCCTCAAAGATGTCTTCCCAAAGAAGGAGACCCAGAAAATTTCCGTGGCCACCATTCAGCGGGTTGTCGCTGAGCACTTTGGTCTCAAAGCAAGCATGCTCAGGGCGCGAAAGCGCAGCAAAGACATTGCCTATCCTCGGCAGATAGCCATGTACCTCACCCGGGAGCTTACCGACCTTTCCCTTCCCTCAATTGGGGAAGAGTTTGGAGGAAGGGACCACACCACGGTTCTCCACGCCTGTGAGAAAATCAAAGAAGACATAGCCAAAAACCCGCAACTTGCCCGGGAGATTGAGGAACTCATTGAACGGATTCGCTCAGAGAAGTAATCGTCCACATCTTGTACACAGAAGCCTAGACCTTATGGGAGGAGGAAGAGGAGGACTTTTCCACAGCTTTTCTTCCCCCTCCTACGACTCCTCCTAAAAAAGAATGTAAAGAGAGGAGAAGAGGAAGGAGGGCATTGTGTGGATATTCGGGTCAGCGCACCAGCGTTTCGGGAGGCTCTCAGCAAAGTCTACCGGGTCGTTTCCGCACGTCCTGTAACCCCAGCTTTAGGAGGAGTTCTTGTGGATAGTTCTGGGGATAGGGTGAGGCTTTCTGCTACGGACCTTGAAGTGGGCATTACCTCAACTCTTGAGGGAGAAATCGTCGAAAAAGGGAGGATTGTCCTCCCTGGAAAAGTGCTGTACAACATTGTGCGGACCTTAAAAGGCGAGGTTCGCCTTGTGGCTGAGGGGGAAAAGGCGTATCTTTCCTCAGGACGGAGTCGTTTTGAGCTTTCGGGTTTTTCCCCTGAGGATTTCCCCTTTTTCCCCATTGTTGAGGCTCCCTTTGCAGTTGAGCTTCCTGGGGAAGCTTTAAAGGAAGCACTCCTTCGAACGTACTTTGCGGTCTCTCGAGATGAGACCCGACCAGTGCTCACCGGGGTGCTCTTCGCGTTTCTTGGGGATTCCTTTGAGCTTGTGGCTACCGATGGACACCGCTTGAGCCGAAATGTTCTTCCCCTTGCTGGAGTGGAGAAAACAGTCAAGTATATTCTCCCACAAAAAGCCATTACCGAGCTCCTTCGCCTACTTGGGAAAGAGGTGGTGCGTTTCACTCCTCAGGATGGAAGCGTTCTCTTTCAGATTGGCACGACGGTGCTCTTCTCTACTCTCGTTGAAGGGGAATACCCAAATTACCAGGATGTCATTCCCAGGGAGTTCGTGAGTAAGGCTTCCGTTTCGCGAGGAGAGTTTCTCGAAGCTCTAGAGAGAATGACTCTTGTGACTTCGGGGGTTCCAGTGGTCGAAGTGTCCTTTGGCAGTGGAGTTCTCGGGCTTCGGTGTGGCGGTGACCTAGGGGTTGCGGAGGAGGAAGTGGAGGGGAGTATCGAGGGGACACATCTTAAGGTTGCTTTTAATGCTCGGTATCTTCTTGAAGCGCTTCGGGTTATGAAGGATGAACGCATTGAGATTGGCTTGAGTGGGGAACTTGCTCCTGCCAGGCTTTCTGGAACCTCGCAGGGCTTTGAATACGTGCTCATGCCTGTGCGGCTCCAGGGGGTGTGACCACCCCTGGTGCACTTTGAGGGAGTTGCCCTTTCGAACTTTCGAAACTTCAGAGAAGTTCGACTTCCCCTAGGAAAAGGAGTTTTGGTGCTCTTTGGAGAGAATGCCCAGGGAAAGACAAACTTTCTTGAGGCTCTCTTTCTTCTTGCCAGGGGCTTCTCTCCTTTTGCTTCTCGCGATGAGGAACTCATCACCTTTGGTGAGGACTTTGCTGTGCTCTCGGCTCGCCTTGTCGAAAGGGATGTATTTTTTGCGCGGCAGGTCATCCTGAAAAAGGGTGGAAAAAAGGAGTGGAGAAGGGACGGGAAGCTTGAGAGGAAGCGTGTTCCTCTTCCTTTGGTAGGGTTCTTCCCGGAAGACCTCGCTCTGGCTGAGGGTGAGCCAAAGAAGCGTCGCGATTTTGTTGATCAGGCGGTGCGCTTCCTCTCGCCAAAGTTTGCGAGGCTCCTTGGTGAGTACGAGTACGTCCTCGCCCAGCGGAACTTCCTCCTTCGGGAGGGGAAAGAGGAAGGCCTCGTTCGTGTCTATGGGGAGCAGCTTGTGGCCCTTGGGGCAGAGGTTGTTGAGGAGCGGTTGCGGTACCTTCGTCTCTTTGCCCCCTTTCTTTCCCAGGCGTATCAGAGGATTTCAGGGGGTAATGAGCCTCTTCGGGTGGTATACGAATCAAAAGGGTACAGCCTCAAAGAAGGGGTCCGTGCTGGTCTTGAAAAGGCTCTGAAAAGCCTTGAGAAAGAAGAGTGGGAGCGGGGGATGACCCTTTTTGGTCCTCACCGGGATGAGATTTCCTTCCTTTTGGGGGAGCGGGAGGTTCGAGAATTCGCTTCTTTTGGGGAGAAAAAAAGTGTTGCCCTGGCTCTGCGCATGGCAGAGAAAGCTGTGGTACAATGGATACGGAAAGAGAGTGCGGTGCTGCTTCTTGACGATGCGTTCCCCGGGCTTGATACACGAAGAAAGGGGCGTCTTTCTTCGTGTGTTTTCTCCGAAGACCAGGCTTTCCTGACCACCACGGAGGAAGACGTGGCCTGGGAGTTGCAAAAACGCGGAGCTCGGGTACTTAAGGTGTGCGAAGGAAGGATTCAAGATGTTTAAACCTTCTCCTCTTGGAGAGGTTGTCACAGAGTACTTGAAAAAGAGCGGGCTTTTTCCTAAGGTTTGCGAGTACCAGGCGCTTGAGCACTTCAAGGAATGGTTTCCTGACCTTGCCTCTTTGTGCACACCTGTGAAGATTGTAAGGGGTGTTCTCTTTCTTGAAGTGGAAGACCCCCTGTACCTCCTTGAGGTTGAGAGTCGGGCGGGTGAAATCCTGGCTCTCTTTAGAGACAAAGGAGTTTCGGTTGCCATGGTAAAGGTTCGTGTGCGTCCGCGAGGTGACACAAGGTGACGAGAAAAGAATGTTACACTGCTGACGCTATCCAGGTCCTCGAGGGACTTGAAGCGGTGCGGAAGCGTCCAAGCATGTACATCGGGAACACCGATGTCGGTGGGCTTCACCACCTCGTTTTTGAGGTAGTGGACAACAGTGTCGATGAAGCCATGGCCGGCTTCTGCACCGAGATTACCGTCAGGATACACAAGGACGGAAGCGTCTCGGTTCTCGATAATGGGCGGGGCATCCCAGTGGATATTCACAGGGGAACGGGAAAGCCAGCCCTTGAAGTTGTCCTTACCACCCTCCATGCGGGAGGAAAATTTGAAAGTGGTGCCTATACCATTTCTGGGGGGCTCCACGGGGTTGGGATTTCGGTGGTGAACGCCCTCTCAGAATGGCTTGAGGTGGAGGTTAAGACTCAGGGAAGGGTGTGGCGTCAGCGCTACGAGCGGGGGAAGCCGGTAACCCCTCTCTGTGCTCAGGGAGAAACCGAGGAAACAGGGACCTATGTTCGTTTTAAACCCGACCCCTTAATTTTCCCGCAGACGGAGTTCCACTTTGATATTCTCGCCGAGCGCCTTAAAGAACTCGCCTTTCTGAATCCGGGGCTCACCCTGTACCTCTTTGATGAGCGTTCCGGGAAGGAGAAGGTCTACGTCTCGAACTCTGGGATTCGCGAGCTTGTGGCGCATCTGAATCAGGGTAAGGGTATCCTCCATCCAGAGCCTGTGTACTTTTCCGGTATCCGAGATGGCATCCGGGCGGAAGTTGCCCTTCAGTACAACGATGGGTACCTTGAAACCATCCTTTCCTTTGCTAACAATATCCGCACCGCAGAGGGGGGAACCCATGTTACCGGTTTCAGGACCGCCCTCACCCGGGTGGTTACCGAGTACATGGAACGACATGGGTTGCTCAAGGAGAAAGATGAGCCACCCACAGGGAACGATGTCCGGGAGGGTCTATGTGCGGTTATCCATGTCCTTGTGCCCTCTCCACAGTTTGAAGGGCAGACAAAGACTCGTCTTGGGAATCCTGAAGTTCGGAGCTTTCTTGAGGATCTCACGGGAACATTCCTCAGTGCCTTTTTTGAAGAAAATCCGGGTGTTGCCCGGGCAATTGTCGAAAAAGTTTTGGAAAGTGTGCGCGCTCGTGTTGCGGCGAGAAAAGCTCGGGAACTTGCCCGGAAGAGGGATAGCCTTGATTCCGTTTCCCTTCCTGGGAAACTCGCTGACTGTACTGAGAAGGACCCAAAAGTTGCCGAGATCTTTATCGTTGAGGGAGATTCGGCGGGAGGCTCGGCAAAGCAGGGAAGGGACCGAAGGTTCCAGGCAGTCTTACCCCTTCGAGGAAAGATTCTCAACGTGGAAAAGGCGAACCTCCACCGTATTCTCTCTAGCGACGAAATCCGGAATATTATCGCTGCTTTAGGATGTGGCATTGGAGAAGACCTTGCCCTTGAGAAGCTCCGCTACCACAAGGTCATTATTATGACCGATGCCGATGTGGATGGTGCCCATATTCGAACGCTTCTTCTCACCTTCTTTTATCGGTACATGCGTCCTCTTCTTGAAGAAGGGCACATCTACATTGCCTTGCCACCCCTGTACCGTATTCGGGTAGAAAAGAGTGACTACTATGCTTTCGACGACCGAGAGTTGGAGAGAATTCTTGAAGGCCTCCGAAACAAGAAGTACACTATTCAGCGGTACAAAGGTCTTGGAGAGATGAACCCCGAACAGCTCTGGCACACTACTATGAATCCCAAAACCCGCACTATTAAAAGGGTGACGATTGAAGATGCCCTTGAAGCTGAGGCAATTTTCAGTATCCTTATGGGGGATGCCGTGGAACCCCGCCGGGAATTCATTCAGGAACATGCCCTTGAAGTGGTGAACCTCGACATCTGAAGGTGGTGCCTGTGGACGAAAAGGGAAAGGTCCTCCTTGTCGATGTGAAAGACGAAATGAAGGAAGCGTACCTGAGCTACGCCATGAGTGTTATCGTGGGAAGGGCGCTTCCGGATATCCGCGATGGGTTAAAACCGGTGCAGCGAAGGATTCTCTACGCCATGCAGGAGATGCACCTTAGCCCTGAGGCACCCTACAGAAAAAGTGCCCGTGTGGTGGGAGACGTTCTTGGAAAGTACCACCCCCACGGAGACATGGCAGTGTATGAAGCTTTGGTGCGTCTTGCCCAGGATTTCACCTGCCGGTATCCTCTGGTGGATGGCCATGGGAATTTTGGGTCCATTGATGGGGATCCTCCGGCAGCGATGCGCTACACCGAGGTTCGCCTTGCTCCAATCGCCGAGGAAATGCTTCAAGACCTTGAAAAGGACACCGTGGACTTTATTCCCAACTTTGACGAGTCCCTCAAAGAGCCGGTAGTGCTTCCCGCGCGCTTTCCCCAGCTTCTGGCCAATGGCACTTCAGGCATCGCCGTCGGCATGGCCACAAACATCCCGCCTCACAACTTACGAGAACTCATCGATGGGCTCCTTTTCCTTCTCGATCATCCTGAGGCGACTGCGGATGACCTCTTGCGGTTTATCCCTGGTCCTGACTTCCCCACCGGAGGGAAAATCATTGGACGCCAGGGGATTCACGAGTATTTCCGAGAGGGAAAAGGCAAGATCGTTATCCGTGGTGAAGCCATGGTTGAGGAGATTGCCCGGGGAAGGAAAGCCATCGTCATTCGAGAAGTGCCATACCAGGTTAACAAGGCTGCTTTGGTCGAGCACATCGCTCGACTCATAGAGGAGAAAAAACTCCCCGACGTCTCGGAGGTTCGGGATGAATCCGACCGGGATGGCATTCGGATAGTTCTCGAACTCAAGCGGGGTGCTAATCCGCAGTACATCCTCCGCTACCTCTACAAACATACTGCCTTGGAGACAAGTTTTGGGGTTATCCTTCTTGCTTTGGTGGGAGGAAAGCCAGAGATTTGCAACCTGCGGGATGCGCTCTGGCACTTTCTTGAGTTTCGCAAGGAAGTGGTGCTTCGGAGAAGCCGCTTCGAACTTAAGGAGGCCGAAGAGCGAGCCCATGTTCTCGAGGGCTTTTTGAGAGCCCTGGACCTGATTGACAGAGTCATCGCCCTTATCCGTTCCTCTCAGAGTGTCCCCGAAGCAAAGGCCCGCCTTGTGGAGGAACTTGGTTTCACCGAGAGGCAAGCTCAAGCAATTCTTGAGCTTCGCCTGCAGCGTCTTGTTGCCCTGGAGCGGGAAAAGCTCAAAGAGGAGTACCAGGAAGTCACAGCGCGAATTGCCCACCTTCGGGACATTCTTGAAAAAGAGGAAGTCCTCAAAGAGTGTATTCGGGAGGAATTCCGCAAGGTCCAGGAACGCTACGGGGATGAGCGAAGGACTCGGATTATCGACGGAGAGGAGGAAAAAGAGGAAGAGGAGGAACTCCTTGTCCGGGAGGAGGATGTGGTGGTCACCCTGACCCACGACGGGTATGTGAAGAGGGTACCGCTTGCGTTGTACCGGCGTCAAGGTCGGGGTGGGAAAGGGGTGAATGCCCTTACCCCGGGTGAAGAGGACGTGGTGCACACGATTCTTGTGACGACAACCCTTCACCGGATGCTCTTTTTCACCACTCGGGGGAGAGTGTTCCAACTCCCAGTGCATCGTCTGCCGGAGATGGGCCAGAGGTCTCGAGGTATGCATCTTGTGAATTTTCTCCCGCTTGAAGAAGGGGAGCGGGTTGTCACCGCGATTCCCCTTCGGGACTTTAAAGAGGGCAAGTACCTTTTCTTTGCGACTGCACAGGGGAAAGTGAAGAAGATGGACCTTCTTGAGTTCCTCTCCGTTACCCGCCGTGGGGTAAAGGTTATAGAGCTTGAAGATGGCGATACCCTTGAGGCCGTTTTTGTGACCGGAGGGAATGACCGGGTCTTTCTTGCCACTGCCTTGGGGTTTGGCCTGAGTTTTGAGGAAGATGAAGTTCGGCCTATGGGAAGAAGTGCCTCGGGGGTTCGGGGCATAGGTCTTCGAGGAGACGACCGGGTGGTAGGGGCTTGTCCGGTACGATCTTCTGAGACGCTCCTTGTTGTGACTTCTCTGGGGATGGGGAAACGGATAGACGTTTCTGAGTTTCCGGTGCACCATCGTGCTTGTATGGGTGTCCGGATCCTCAAGGAGTCTTCCCGCACCGGAGAAATCACGGGGATTGCCCCGGTGCGAGGGGATGAAGAGATTCTCCTCTCTACGCAAAACGGTCTTCTCATTCGGGTGCATACTGAGGAAATTCCCATCCAGGGACGGGTAACGCAGGGTGTTCGCCTTATTCGCCTTGAGGAAAACGACCGGGTAGCTTCCTTTGCCGTTGTACCCTCATGAAAAGGGCTCTCCATGGCGGCCGGGCGATAGAACGGTTGAGAGAGGGAAAAAGGGGGTTGGATTTCAGCGCAAACACCAACCCCCTTGGTCCGCCGGAGGTACTCAAGAGCCGATGGAGCGAACTCTTCCCTTACGTTTCTCTGTATCCTCCCCTTGACCCCCTTTTTGCGAGTCCATTCATTGGAAAGATGTACGGTCTCCCTCAAGCCACCATCCTTCCCTGCAATGGGGCAACTCAGGGAATATACCTTCTTGCCCGGCATCTCCCAGGAAAGACAGTAGCCATTGTGGAACCCTCCTTTGGAGAGTACCGTGTGGCTTTTGCCTCTGCTGGGAAACGGGTCATTTCTTGGTTCACTTTTCCTGAGCGCAAAATCGGAGACCCTAAGGAGGTGGATATCGTTGTCTTTGGAAACCCTGGCAACCCCCTTGGGGATACGGAAGCTCTGGACCTGTACTTCTCCATCCGCAAGAGAGGATTGCCCACGGTTTTTGTGGTAGATGAGGCTTTCCAGGAGTTTATGCACGAGGAAACCTCGCTCACTGGGAGGGTGCTCGAAGACCGCAACCTCTACATCGTTCGCTCTCTCACAAAGTACTTCGCCCTTCCCGGGCTTCGGGGAGGGTTTTTGGTGGCCCATCCTGAGAACATTCGGTACCTTGCCGAACGCCTTGAACCCTGGAGTGTGAACGCCCTTTTGGTTCGCGTTCTTGAAATTCTTGCCGAAGAAAACCTTACCCCTTTTCGAGAGGCTACAGAGCGCTGGCTTAGGGAAGAAAAGGCTTTTCTTGAAGAAGCGTTCAGAGAATGTCCGTTTCTCTCCTTTTACCCCTCTTTGGTGAACTTCTACACCTTGTGGGTGACAGAAGGAAAGGGAGGCATTGTCCCTTTCCTCGAAGAGCGGGGAATTTTTGTCCGGAGCTTAGCCGATTTTGAGGGGCTTGGTGAGTGCTTCTTCCGTATAGCCGTGAGGACACGAGAGGAGAATGTACGCTTTCTTGAGGCGGTGAAGGAGTATGGACGTTGAACGAGTCCTCGTTCTTGGGGGAGCACGAAGCGGAAAAAGTCGCTTTGCCTTAGAGATGGTGGAGGAGAAGAAAGTTCCAACGATTTTCTGTGCTACGGGAATCCCCACCGATGCAGAAATGGAGGAACGTATCCGCCGCCACCAGAAAGAGCGCCCACCCCACTGTACCACGGTTGAAGTCCCCTATGGATTTGCTCCTCTTTTTTCTTTGAGCCTTTCAGGAAAGGCGGTACTCCTTGACTGTGTTTCCTTCTTGGTGAGCAATATCCTTCTCCAAGAGGGAAGCGAGGAACAGGCCTACACAAGGGTGGTGGGTGAATTTGGGAGCCTTTTCTCCCGGCAAGAAAGGGAGAGATTCTTCCTTGTGCTTGTGAGTAACGAAGTTGGGATGGGTGTAGTACCGGAGTTTCCCCTTGGACGCGCCTTTCGGGACCTCCTTGGGCGGGTGAATCAGTGGCTTGCAGAGAGAGTAAACCACGTGTACTTTATGGTGGCTGGAATTCCGTGGAAACTCAAATGAAGCGCGTGGTGCGGCTTTTTTGCCTTTCGGTGAGTTTTCTCACTCCCTTCCCCCTTGATCCAGGAGGCTACGAACCAGAAGACCTGGCAAGGTCAGCGGTATTTTTTCCTCTGGTTGGTCTTGGGATTGGGTGGGTGCTGTTCTTAACCCATTCCCTGGTTTTTTGGAGGACCCGCGATTCCCTCCTTTCGGCGTTTGTATCCCTTTTTCTTTGGGTCCTTCTTACTCGGGGTTTCCATCTTGATGGAGTGGCTGATGTGTGTGATGCCCTCTGGGCTCCAGGAGAAAAGCGCCAGGCTATCCTTAAGGACCCAAGGGTCGGGACCTTTGGGGTTTTAGGGATGTTCTTTGTACTTAGTGCCAAGGGATTGGTTCTTGCCCGTCTTTCAGGGAATGCTTTCCCCCTTATCTTTGCTCCCCTCTTTGGGAGGACCGTTGCCCTTCTTCTTGGTGCTTTCTTTTTTCCTCCTCCCCGGGAAGTGAAGGGGCTTGCCGAAGAGTTTGTGGGAAAGGTTCCCTGGTATGTTTTTTCCCTCTGGGCCTTGGGAATCGGTATTTCCAGTTTTTGGACCTTGGGATGGTCAGCGGTTTTGAAAACCCTGGCAAGCTTTGGTATTATGTTCACGCTTGGAAAGGGAATGGCTCAAGCTTTTGGGGGAATAAATGGAGACATGGTTGGTGCAGGAATAGAGTGGGGGGAGGTCGTGTGGCTTTTCTTTTGGAGGTTGTGAAAGGCGCAAGAGCGCTTTGTCCAGGAAGTGCTGGAGAGGTTATTCAGGGGATTATCGAGGGGCGAGAGGTTCTCGTTTCCTTGACCATTGACCGTTTCAGCGAAATGGAGGTTTTTTTGGGAAGCGAGAGGGAGGCCCCCCAAGAGCTCTGGAAAAGCAGGAAAGCTCTAGAACTTGCCCTTAAGCACTTCGGGGCAGAACACCTCAAGGGGCAAGTGACCTTTCGAAGGAGACGGTCTCTTCCTGAGGGAAAGGGTTTTGCCTCCAGCACTGCTGATATCGCTGCGCTTCTTGGGGCTTTAGCACGGCTTTTTGGAAAGAGCATTCGGGGTGAGGAAATTGCCCGTATTGCTCTGTCTGTGGAACCAACGGATGGAACGTTTTTCCGCGATTGGTGCCTTTTTGACCACCTTCGGGGGGAGACTTTTCTTTCTCTTCCAGTTCCCTCCTTTCTTGGTCTTGTGGTTGTGGAACCGCCAGAAAGCGTCGACACCCTTTCAGTAGACCGGGAGAAACTCCGCCGCCATTTTGAGCGGTTTTCTCGGGAGACAGAAAAGGCCTTTCGGCTCCTTGAGCGAGGGCTGGAGGAAGGAGACCTTATTCTTGTGGGTAAAGCGGCACTGATAAGTAGTTCCATCATGGAGGAGTACAGGCGAAGCGCCTTGTTTTCTCGCCTTTCTTGGGCTTTGCGGGAGATTGGCGCTTTAGGGGTGAGTCGGGCTCACACCGGAAGCGCCTTTGGGGTACTCTTCGATCTTCGCCGCACAAATCTTAGAGAGGCTCTAAAGCGAGTGGCCGAAGTCCTTGAGGGAGAAAAGGTCACCCTCTGGACGGCTCGGGCTATCGGTGGAGGGGTGCGGGTGGTAGAGGGATGAAGGAAATATGCCTCGTACGTCACGGTGACACGGATGCAACAGAGCGAGAGTATTTCGCTGGTTGGATGAACATTCCTCTTACGCATCGAGGGCGGGAGCGGATTCGCCGGGTTCGAGAGTTTCTTGGGGCAAGGACATTCGACTACGTTTTTGCCAGTCCCCTTGCTCGAACCATTGAGACAGCGCTTCTCCTTGCTGGAACAGAAGTTCCCCTTGAGGTCTGTGAAGACCTCAAAGAGCGGTCCTTTGGGAGCTGGGAAGGAGAGGGGTGGAGGAATCTTCGGGAGAAGTATCCCAGAGAGGTGGCTGAGTGGGAGAAGGACCCTCTTCGCTTTACCCCCCCGGGAGGGGAGAGTTTTGAGAAGGTCTTAGAGAGGGTTGCCCGTTTCTGGGAAAGGCTCAAAGGTTTCCCCGATGGGCGGTACCTTGTCGTCACCCATGCAGGGGTTTTGCGGTGTTTCCTTGTGCACCTTCTTGGAATACGTTTTGAACAGACCTTTTCGCTTCTCCTTGACCCGGGAGTGCTCATTGTGGTTCGGGAAAATAACGGGTTTACCCAGGTGACAGAACTCGTGAACTTTGAGGTGGAACCATGATTGGGCTTTTCCGAATGCTCTTTGGGGTGGGGCTTGACCTTGCCTTTGGGGATCCGCAGGTGGTCCATCCTGTTGTGGGAATAGGGCGTTTCATCGCTTTTCTTGAGCGACTCCTTTTCCCTAAAGAGCGAAACTTCAAGCGCGAGTTTGTCCTGGGATTTGTGGTTTTGGGAGTTGTGGTTGGAGGCCTTGGGGTAGGGTACTACCTTCTTCGTCGTTGGCTTGCCCAAGTTGCCCCGGTCGCCTTTCTGGCGGTGGAGGTATGCCTTATCTTTTACTTTCTGGCCATTCGAACGCTTCTTTCCCGGGGGAAAGAGGTGGAAGAAGCTCTGGAGTCCAAGGACCTTCCCAGGGCACGGGAAGCCCTAAAGCACCTTGTGGGAAGAGACACGGAGCACCTTTCAGAGTGGGAAATCGTGCGGGGATGTGTGGAATCCCTTGCTGAGAACTTTAACGATGCCATTGTTGCTCCCCTTTTGTACATTTCCCTTTTTGGAGCCTTAGGGGGGTTGGTGTACAAGGCGGTGAATACCCTTGATTCCATGCTTGGGTACAAAGATTTTCGGTACTACTTTTTCGGCTTTGCTTCTGCCCGGGCTGACGATATCCTGAACTTTGTTCCTGCCCGTTTGAGTGCCCTCTTTATCGTCCTTTCTGCCCTGTTCTGCGGTCGTTTCTTCAAGGGAGCGCTCCTTTGTGCCCTTCGGGATTCTCGAAAACACCCAAGCCTCAATGCCGGTTGGCCAGAAAGCGCCATGGCAGGAGCCTTAGGGGTACGCCTTGGTGGAGTGAACTACTACCGGGGAAAGAGGGAAGAGCGACCCTTTCTTGGGGACCCCCTTCTTGATCTTGTTCCGGCTCGCATTCGGGAGGCCCGTGTTCTTGTTGCCGTGGGAACAGGAATAGCCCTTTTTGTTTTTGCCTGTGTTGCCCTTTTTGTCTCTCTTTAGGAGGTGGTTTTGTGGGAACAAAGCGGTTTACCGCACCCCCGTATGACCCTTCACGACTCAAGCGTCAGATTCTCGTTGCAATCTTTTTGAGCCTTGGAACCATCTTTCTCGTGTTTTCTCTTGGATCTTTTCGCGGGGTTTCGGTGACCGAGATCGACGAAGTGCTTTTTCAGCCCTATTTTCTCATTTTTGCTCTTCTCTGTGTTGTGGCGGGGTGGTTTGTGGATGGGACGCGCATTTTCCTCACCGCCCGGGCATGGGGACGAAGGATTCGCTTTCGGAATGCTATGGCAGCAGCTCTCTCTACCTATTTCATGTCGGCCATTACGCCCTTCCTCACCGGTGGAAGCCCAGCGCAGCTTTTCGTCCTTGCTCGTTCAGGCCTCTCCTGGGGTGAAGCGGGGAGCTTTGTGGTTATTTGCGGGATTCTCTACCAGGTGGGGCTTTTAGTACTGCTTGTTATCTTTTTTACCCTTTTTGGAGCGGCTATGAGCCTTCGGGGCGTGCTCCTTGGACTTTTGTACTCCTTTGCCGTTTTTTACAGCGTGATCATGTTTCTCCTCTTTTTCTTCCTTTTTCGGCCCAAGGTGCTTTTCCGCCTTGTTGACTGGGGCATTCGCTTTGTTCGCCGCCGCTTTCCAAGGGCAAAGTTTTCTGAAGAAGCAGTGCGTCAGTGGATAGAGACCTTTTTTGACGAATTCCGGGAAGGGTTTGCCACTCTTTTTCTTCACAAACCTCAGTATCTCCTCTGGAACGTAGGGTGCTACATCACTCATTTCCTTTTCACTTTTTCCGTGGCGTACTTTATCCTCCGGTCTTTCGGGCTTTCCTTTTCCTACTTTCGGGTGGTGGGGGTGCAAATCCCCCTCTTTTTTGTCTTTTCCTTTATCCCTTCTCCCGGAGCAAGCGGAGGCGTAGAGCTCTCTGTTGCTTCCGTTTTTCGGGGATTTGTCGGGTCGTATCGTCTGGGGAGTTTTGTGCTTCTTTGGCGAACAGCAACGTACTACCTTCCTCTCCTTGTGGGAGGGATTGTCTTTTTCCGGGTCTTGCGTGGTCTCTCCCAAAACACTAACCATGAACGGAAAGAACTTGCGAAGGAGCATCCTCTCCCTCCTTCTTGAGGCATTCCCTCAGGATGTCTCTGGAGAGCATATCGCTTCTCTCGCTGGGGTAAGTCGGGTTGCGGTGTGGAAAGTAGTCCAAGAACTCAAAGCGCAGGGTTTTCCTGTGGCCGCATCCCGCAAGGGGTATCGTCTCCTTACCATTCCTGACTCTT
Organism: uncultured bacterium; assembly: GCA_937922705.1. Lineage (GTDB taxonomy): Bacteria > Atribacterota > Atribacteria > Atribacterales > Caldatribacteriaceae > Caldatribacterium > Caldatribacterium caloriphilum. The sequence goes on from CALAIW010000024.1 coordinate 42,009, forward strand.
TTGACCCCGATGTTCTTGAACCGTACCTTGCCCAAGAAGTCCAGGGTATCCAGGTGGTGTATGAGGAAGAAGTGGACTCAACGAATACCCGCCTTAAGACTCTTGCTGAGGGAGGCGCTCCAGAGGGGACGCTCTTTGTGGCGGAGTCGCAAACGAGAGGACGGGGAAGGCGGGGGAGGAGCTGGTTCTCCCTCCCAGGGAAGAGCCTTACCTTTTCCCTCCTTCTTCGACCCTGCCTTTCTCCTGAGGTGTGTCCTTCTTTGGCGCTTTTGGCTGGTATTGCCCTTTCTAAAGCCTTAGAAGACCTTGGATTTTCGCCGAAGCTCAAGTGGCCCAATGACCTTCTCCTTGCGGGGAAAAAGGTTGCCGGCATCCTCCTTGAAACCGCTACCGACCTTGATGAGGTACCCTGGGTAGTCCTCGGGGTTGGGGTCAACGTAAACCTCAAAGAGGAAGAAGTGCTCCCCCTTCCTTTTCCGGCTACCTCACTCCGGATGGAGCGAGGAGAGCCCGTTTTGAGGGTTCTTGTGCTCCGCCGCTTTCTTGTCCATTTCTTTGAGGACTACAGAGAATGGAAGCAATCTGGAGACTTTTCCCCCTGGGTTGCAGAGTACAACCACCGCTTTGCGTTCATGGGGAAAAGCGTAACCGTTTCGGGGGGCAGGGAGCTCGTTTCTGGCGTTGTCCGGGGTGTCGATGCGCGGGGGGCTCTTCGACTTGAGAAGGATGGGGAAGAGGTTGCTCTCACCTGGGGAGAGATTGCGTGACCTTATCGGGTCGCATTACCTCAAAATCGTTCTGAGAAAGGAATAAGGATGCCTCTTGAGGGTTGTTCCTCCTTGGAAGGAGGGAGAAAAGTGGCCGGAGAGATGGAAAGACTTGGGAGGCTTGAGGCGGAAAACCGTTGGTTGCGGAAAGCGTTTGTGTTTCTTGTTTTCGCCCTATGTGCCCTTTTGTTCTTTGGGGCAACCCGCTGGAATAGGGAAGTGGTGGCGGAGCGATTCGTGCTTGTTGATGGCAAGGGAAACCCCAAGGTGACTTTGTCTGCTGGTCCTCTGGGGCCGGTGCTTGCCTTTCTTGGAGACAATGGGAGGGCACGAATCGTTCTTGTTTCAGGAGAGGATATGGCAGGAATTGCCTTCTGCGATTCCCAGGGGGTGCCGCGGATGGGCATTGCCCTTGTGGGGAGCATTGCTGGGATTGCCTTTGGAGACCCAAAGGGAATCCTTCGCATGGGTATGGCTCTAACCGAAAAGGACCCAGTTATTGGGTTTTACGACTCTCAGGGGAACCTTATCCGCCAGCTACCTTAGCTCATATGCCTTTTGCAAAGGCGCGTGTGGGGCTAAAGACATACGTACTTAGGGGTTTTTGCTCAAGGACTTTCGGCCTTTGGAGCCCGAGGGATAGTATCCGTTAGGTAATTCGCTTCCTCTTTTCGTTAACTTATTTTATAATTATTGTTAACGAAAAGAGGAAGGAGGAATACTTATGTCCCTTTCTCCCTTTTCTATGACTCGCGTAGCTCTTTTTGCTGCCCTTTGCGTTGTTGCCGCGGTGACTTTTAGGTTCAGCTCAGGCGTTGTTCCTTTTAGCCTTGTTCCTTTTGTCGTTTTCCTTGCAGGGTTTCTTTTGCCGCCCCTTGAGGCGTTCTTGAGTATGCTTTTGTACCTTCTCCTTGGGCTTTCTGGACTTCCTGTTTTTGCTACCCCTCCCTTTGGAGGGCCCTTGTATGTTCTCCGGCCCACCTTCGGTTTTCTTTTAGGCTTTGTCCTTGCTGCCCCAGGTGTGGCTTTCCTCTCAAAGGGGAAAACCGCGCGAAGGATTGCCCAGGCTATAGGCGCTGGAATGGCACTCCTGTACCTTCCGGGGATTCTCTACTTTTTCTTTGCCATGAACGTGTTTCTTGGAAAACCTGTAGGTCTTTGGGACACTGTACGAATTGCCTTTATTCCCTTTGCCGGACCAGATTTGGTGAAGGCCTTTTTTGCCTATCTTCTTGCCCGCCAAATTCTACCCAGGTTGAGGCAAAGTCTTCACAGCAAGTAGCGTGCGGTTTTCTGAGGGGTCATCCTCTGCGCCTTTTTCATCGGGAATACTCTGCCCGTCTTCTGGTTACCAAACACAAGTAGCTCAGAAAGGAGGTTTCTCCTGTGCCTGAGGTTGGAAACTTGGCTCCCGATTTTGCCCTGAAGGACCAGCACGGGAAAGAACAAAGGCTGAGTGATTTTCGTGGTAAAAAGGTAATTCTCTCTTTTCACCCCCTTGCTTTTACTAGAGTATGTACCTACCAGATGCAGGATCTGGAGGCCAAAAAGGCGGAGTTTGACGAGCTCGGGGCTGTTGCCTTAGGCTTGAGTGTGGATCCAGTACCCGCCAAGCACGCCTGGGCGAAAGAAATAGGGGTGAAGGAAACGCTTCTCCTTTCGGATTTTTGGCCCCACGGCGAGGTAGCACAAAGATACGGTGTCTTTGATGCAGAAGAGGGCTTTTCGAAACGTGCGGTTTTCGTTATTGGGGAAGACGGCACAATTATCTGGAAAAAGGAATATCCCTTGAAGGAGCGACCAGATATTGAGGAGGTTTTGGCGGTTCTGAGGGGTAACGTGTGACGTTTTGGGTAGTGTTTCTCTTTTTCGTCGGAGGGTGTTGTGAAAGGGCCTTCTCCCGGGATGATTACCCAAAGAATTGTCCCAGGAGAAGGTCCTAACTTTTGGAACAGGATTTCCTGGTAGCACTCTGGATCTTCTGGACACAATGTGCTGCCAGGATTGCATAGTTTTTAAAGTATACGAATTGCAAGGAATGGTTGGTGTTGCCCTTTTTATTCCTTCTATGGTGATTTTCCCTTGGGGAGTACGTCTTGTCCTCCTCACTTTGCCCCCTTTTCGCGCCTTTACACATTAGTATCAACTTTTTTGATATAAATGAAAAAATTTACGTTTTCCACCCTCCAAGGTAAAGATATTCTCTTGACAAAGAAATGGGGAAAAGTTATTCTCTTTTCAGAAGGTT
>CALAIW010000025.1 GCA_937922705.1 uncultured bacterium
GTTTATCAGGCATCTTAAACTCCTGGTAGAAACATTCGAGGACAGGTTGGAGAATGTGAGACCCCTGATAAATACATTCAGGGGTGACAGTTTTTAGTAGAAACGTTCAGGGGTGACAGTTTTTAGTTCATCATTCCCGCAAAAACCCTTTCTGTTATGCCTGCACAAACTTCTTTCGTCATTCCTGCATGTAGTAAGCAGGAACCTTAGTCACTGAAGGGAAAGTTACTGAGATTCCTGATAGATACGTTCAGGAATGACGCTTTTTATTTGCCCGTCGTTCTGCACATTTTTATCGAACATCTTAGGTTCCTGATTAAAACATTCGGGGACAAAGAGAGTCGTTTTGAGACGCAAAGTACTAGGAAGTCTCATGGATGGCTTTAAATCTCTTGCACTCTTGAATTAGAGGTAGGGGTGGGTTATATTGAGGGGGAAAAGAGCGGTGATGTACTCGTGGAAAGAAAAAGGAATTTAGACCTTTCGACCATTGTCGAGGTTCTTTCAGCCCACAGGAGGGAATTTCAAGAAAAATACGGAGTAAGAACGATGGGCATTTTCGGCTCTTATGCGAGGGGGGAGGCAAGAAAGCGAAGCGACATCGACATCCTGGTGGAGTTTGCAAACCACGCTCGGGTGAGTCTCCTCGATTTCATCCGCCTGGAGCAGGCTATAGAAGACCTTTTGGGTGTCAAGGTTGATTTGGTGGAGAAATCAACCCTGAAACCAAGGATAGGTAAGTACATCCTTAGAGAAACCAGGTACATATGGGAAGGAAAAGAGCAATAGGTGACTATCTTGAGGATATTCTCAAGGCTATGAGCGATGTCCTAGAGTTTGTTGCGGATATGGATTTTGACGAGTTTACCCGGGATACAAAGACAATGTATGCTGTTGTTCGGGCCATAGAGATAATCGGTGAAGCCACCAAGAAAATTCCCCAAAGCTTCAAGCAAAAGTATCCAGGAATACCCTGGAGGGAAATGGCGGGCATGAGGGATAAAGTCATCCATGAGTATTTTGGAGTTAGCCCTAGACGTGTTTGGGAGACCGTAAAGAGGGATATACCTTCTTTGAAACCTTTGTTTGAGGAGATTCTGAAAGATATAGAGAAAAGGGATTATGAATGAGCTTTTTCTGCCAAAGGTGTAGTAGACCCCCTTTCGTTGTTCCTCAAGCTTGCAGGGGAAATCCTTTTTCCGTCTAAGGTCTTTAACCAGACGTCTTGGTTTTGAAACGGAGTGAGACCCCGGCTAAAAAATTGCCGGGGTGACGGGAAAAGGAGGTCATTCCCGCATGAACCCCCCTTTCGTCATTCCTGTATGTAGTAAGCAGGAACCTTAGTCACTGAAGGGAAAGTTACTGAGATTCCTGATAGATACGTTCAGGAATGACGAATTACGTTCATCCGTCATGCCCGAAATCTGTAATCGGGCATCTTTCGTTGTGGGATAATGTGAGATTCCTGATAGATACGTTCAGGAATGACGGTATGAATAGGCCCCTGGTAAATGCATCCAGGGGCAAGCCCCTGGTAGATACATCCAGGGACAAGCCCCTGGTAAATATATCCAGGGGCAAGCCCCTAGTAAATACATCCAGGGACAAGTTATTAGTGAGTGAGAGCAAAAGTAAAGGGCTGCGGCGTTTGGAGGGCCTGTTGCTCAGATTTGTACGTATCTTTTAATCGCGGCTATAAAATCCTCTATATCTTTGAGGTTTGAGCAAATCACGGTATAGAGCTCCTCATCGCTAACTAAGTTGTAAAGGTGCACTAGTCGATTTCTGTACCCTGCCATCTGGACGAGTTTTTTACTGAGCGCTTCATCGACAATTCCTGCCTCTTTGAGTCCTTGTGCTATGGCCTTATATTCGGTGGCCATTTCCATGTATCCGGTTTTTGCCAGAATGTGGCGACCCACATCGAATATAGCCTCTAGCGCCCTTCGGAGAAAGCTTTCCCCTGCTGCCGGATTTCTCGTATCCGAGAGAAAAGAGGCTTTATCGAGAGCCGAAAGTTTGTAGAGCTCTCGAAGGAAAAAATCTATGAGGACAAGTCTTTGAGCAATAAACTGCTTGTTAACCATTTAGTACTTCTCCAGCACTTCTTCGTAGAATTTTTCAAGCACATATTGAAAATCGGCTGACCTTCTCAGAACCATCATTTCATACGCTTCTTTGAACTCCTCTGATACACGGTATACGCATATTCCCTTGAGGGCCTCGGCCTGAAAGACAGAGTGGCATTCCTGGAGGAATACCAAATCTAGGGGATAGGGTTTGAAGAGGTCTTCGAGTGCATTGTAGATATCAGCGTAAAGTTGGTGTTTCTCTCGTATCTCTTCTATGTTCTTGAGAAAAACTATTCCCACGTCTATATCGGCAAGTGGGTCATCGATACGAACGTTCTGGTTCTCTAAAATCTTATACGCGTTCTCTTTTTGAGACCCAAAAAGATAGGCAAGGGCAACGCCGTATTTTTGGCAAATCTCCCTGAACGTTTCTCCCTTCTTGCTCATGGCTATATTATAGTACAGGTTTAAGGCGCAGCGTTGCCCCCAGAGGGGCAAAGCTGCGGAAGTACTCTTCGGTAATTCCACCAGCAAGGACATAGGGCTTGCCATGGCCAACTGTTTCCACCCTTTGGGGCTTTTCTTCTTTTTCATTCTGGGTTCTGTAGCGTTTTTCCGCAAAACCACTTATGTTTCCGCGCCACTCTTTGTGTCATTTTCACACGCTGCTTCCATTATTTCCGCATGGTACCCTTTTCTGTAACTTTTGGACGACCTCCACCCCCTCACTCCCGCACCCAGTAGGTGGGAATCTCCATTTAGACCCTGGCTCAAGGACTGCTGGGGTGACCCCTGGTAAATACATCCAGGGGCAAGCTCCTGGTAAATATATCCAGGGGCAGGCCCCTGGTAGATACATCCAGGGGCAGGCTGGAAAAGGGAGGATTGCTGGGGTGACAAATAAAGCGTTTACAGGTGCGCTTCTTCTCTAGCAGTGGTTTTATTTTTGTGCTCTTGCAATTGCTTGACCGTGGTACCGCGCGAACTCTTTGCAAGCCATCTGGTAGGATAGAAAAACAAGAAAGGGGGATTTTTGTGACTAGAGGTAAACGGGTTTTTCTCCTCCTTTTCGGTCATGGCTGCATCGTTTTGGGATGTTTTCTCATCACCTGGGGGATATACCTTCTTCCCGTATCGCAACCTCGTTTGGTCCATATCCTCACTCGCCCACTCTTTTGGGGGCTTTTCTCCCTCATGGGTGGGGTTTGTGCCAACTACCATGGTTTCTGCCGCTGCGTCCAAGGGAGATGGTAAGGCGTTGCACCAGAACCTAAAGTGCATCCTTTAGTCCAAAGCTCTGGGAATACATACTTTTTGGAACGTGACAAACTTTATGAAAAGCACAAGTTTGTATCGGCCATCGGGTCACGAGGGAGTGTTAATGGGCTAGATAAGGAAAAAGGTTGAACGCAGGTAAGATGCAGGGGTACACTCAAAAGGAACTTGGTTTGTTTCGAGGAGGATGGGCCGCCAAAAGGTGCAGGCAATCTCTTCTCCCTATGGTATAGTAATTCCAGCCTTGTGGAGGGAGGTTTCGACAATGCGTGTGGGATGCATGGGAGAGCTTCTCGTAGAGATTATGCGGGATCGGGTGGATGTGCCTTTGGGGGTTCCTGGGGTTTTCCTCGGGCCGTATCCGAGTGGAGCCCCAGCAATTTTTGCCGATTGCCTTGCTCGCCTTGGGGAAGAGGTCTTCTTCGTAGGCGCCGTTGGGAACGACGACTTTGGTTTTCTTATCCTTGAGCGGCTACGACGGGATGGAGTGGACACTTCGGGCATCAAAATCCTCGAGGGCTACACCACCGGCGTTGCTTTTGTAACGTACTTCAGCGATGGCTCAAGGAAGTTCATCTACCACATTTCCCGGGCAGCTTCAGGGCAGATTTTTCCAGAGGATGTGCGGGAAGAGGACTTTGCCAAACTCGATGTGCTCCATGTCATGGGTTCCACAATGCTCATTAACGAGAACTGCCGGGCATCTTACGAAAAGGCCATGAGCATTGTAGAGCGACATGGGAAACGGATAAGCTTTGACCCCAATTTCCGTCCAGAGCTTCTTGGGAAGGACCGGGCACGAGAACTGTTCTTACCTATTTTGCGGAAGAGCTTCGTTGTCTTTCCTACTGAGGAGGAACTCGCTGTCCTCACCGGAGAGGAAAACTTTGACCGGGCTTGCGAAAAGGTTCTCGCTGAGGGTCCAGAAATCATTGCTGTGAAGCAGGGGAAGCGTGGGTCAACAGTGGTGACGAAAGAGGGGAAGTGGTCGGTTCCAGCATTCCAGGTGGAGGAGGTTGACCCCACAGGAGCGGGGGATTGCTACTGTGCTGGATTTTTAGCTGCTCTCTCTTGGGGGATGAAGATGGAAGAAGCAGCGCGCTTTGCCAATGCTGTTGGGGCATTAGCGGTGACACAAAAAGGACCTATGGAAGGTGCTCCTACCCGAGAGGAAGTTGAAGCGTTCCTCAGGCGGCATTCGTGAAGGAGGGACGTGTCGTGTTTCCCCGAAGGAAAGTCGACGAGAGTCCCATTCGCCAAAAAGCTGAGAAAGCAGGTATCCCCGTGTGTGATTTTCTCATGGGAAAGATGGATGCCCTTGCTCGGGTGGAAGGAAAGCGCCAAACTCTTCTTGCCGTTTGTCCCAACTCCCGAACAGTTATTCGGGCAGCTATCCGGGCGGCAAAAAGGGCAGGAGCACCCCTTAAATTTGCTGCCACCCTCAACCAAGTGGACCTTGACCGGGGATACACAGGGCTCACGCAGAAGGAATTTGTGGAACTCGTGAAGCAGGAGGCAGAAGCCCTTGATTTCCGGGGGCTTATCATCATTGCCGTAGACCACGGTGGCCCCTGGGTCAAAGACCGGCACACCATTGAGGGTTGGAGTCTTGCAGAGTGTATGGATTGGGTGAAGCGCTCTTTTGAGGCTGCCATCGATGCGGGATACGACCTTCTCCATGTTGACCCAACCGTTGACCGTACGCTTCCACCTGGAACGCCGCTTCCTGTGGAGACGGTCATTGAGCGGACGGTGGAACTCATAGAACATGCTGAGCGGTACCGGAGGGCTCGAGGTCTTCCCCCAATTTCCTACGAGGTAGGGACAGAGGAAGTCCATGGGGGTTTAGCGGACCTAAGCGTTTTTGAAGCCTTCCTTGCGGGCCTCAAAAAGGCGCTTTGCGCTCGAGGACTTTCTGAGGTGTGGCCTATTTTCGTAGTGGGAAAGGTTGGCACCGACCTCCACACCACCCTTTTTGACCCGGAGGTGGCACGGATTCTTACCGAAAAGGCGCGTCCCTATGGTTCCTTTATCAAAGGGCACTACACTGATTACGTGGAGAATCCTGAAGAGTACCCAGAATCTGGTATGGGAGGGGCGAACGTGGGCCCAGAATTCACCGAAGAAGAGTACAATGCTTTAGCAGAACTTGCTCGCATTGAAGAGGAGCTTGCGCAAAGAGGCCTTGTCCCTCAGCGATCTGGGATTCTTGAGGTTCTTACCCAGGCGGTGTACCGAAGCAATCGCTGGAAGAAGTGGCTCCTCCCAGAGGAAGAGGGGAAGGACCTTTTTGCCCTCCCGGAGGAACGCAAGACGTGGCTTGTCAAGACTGGATGCCGCTACATTTGGGCAAATCCCGAGGTCATCGCTTCCCGAATGCTCCTTTATGAAAATTTACGACGCAACGGGTACTTCCCGGAGGAAATCGTTCTTCTTGCCATTGAACGGTCACTGGACAAGTACTTCCGGGCATTCAATCTCCTCGATCTTGAGAAGCGGCTGGAAAAAGTCCTGTAGAGTGGTATGATAGGGAGGAGAGGAGGGGTTACTCTATGAAGTGGTTTTCTGTTTTTGGGGTTGTTTTGAGTTTTGTGGCGCTTTTTTGCGGTTTCCTCTTTGCCCAAGAGGAAGAGTTCACCATTCTCTCTATTTCCCCACCTCCTGATTCCCTGGTTCCCTCAGTCCTTACCGAAATCCGTGTAACCTTTTCCCAGGATGCAGTACCACAAGAGGAGGTTGGGGTTTTACGGGACTTTTCTCTTCTCCCCCTTTCCATTACCCCGCCCCTTTCGGGGCAGTTTGTCTGGGAGGACGCAAAAACTCTCGTTTTGAAAATCAAGGGCGCTCTTCGAGAGGCAACGCGGTACACTTTTCGTTTTCGAGACGATTTTCGAAATGTGCGGGGGAAACTCCTTGCTGGCCGACACGATTTCACCCTCTATACCGAACCCTTAAAGGTTCTCGATGTGAAACAGGTGGATTACGTAAGCGATGGCAGTGTTGTCTTAGAGTGCTCTTTTTCTCTACCCGTTCTCCCTCAGAAACTCCGAGGCTTTCTCACCCTCCGTGATCAGGAGGGCAACGAAATTCCCTATTCTTTGCCCCTTGGTCCTGCAAGCACAAGGCTGTACATTACCACTGCGCCTCTCAGAAACCCTATTCTGACCATTGAAATCGCTCCAGGCCTCACGAGCGAGCGAGGACCTCTTGGTCTTGAGACCGCCTATCGAAAGGTACTCACGGCAACGTATGCCTTTGAGATTCTTGGGTACTATGTGTACTTTGAGTCTCCAAAACAGTGTGTCATTACTTTCAACACCTCAACCCCAGTAGACCCAGAAAAGCTTTCTCCCTTCATTCGCGTGGAACCTGAGAGTCCTTTTACCGTTCGCCGAAGCTACAGCGGATTCGCCATTGCCGGACCTTTTCTGCCTCGAGAGCGCAAAGTCATTACGGTGCAAAAGGGTGCACAGGCCGAGAATGGGGCAAAGCTCCTTTCTGATTTTACCCAGGCGGTCATTATTCCTGATCTCTATCCCTCTATATCCTTTCCGGTCACAGGGCTCTATATGACCTCTGCTTTGGGGGTGCGTATCCCTATAGACCTGGTGAACGTTCCCAAAGTGCGCCTTTCTCTCTGGCGACTCTATGACAGTAACATCCCCATAGCCTTGGCCAATTTCCCTCAAGTTCCCGCTTCAGCTTTAGGAGAACTTGTTTGGGAGGACACTCTTTTCAACGACAGTCCTCCAAATACCCCTGTTCGCAAGGCTGTTGACCTGGGAATGGTAACCGGGAATCGCAGAGGTACGTATCTTCTCGTTGCTCAGGATGCAAGCGAAGAAGGTTGGGCTTTTGCTGAGCACCTTTTTACCTTCACGGATATTGGTATTGTGGCTAAGATTTTTCCTCAGGGGATCCTTGTTTGGGCAAACTCTCTCAGCAGTGGTTTACCCCTTTCTGGGGCCTGGGTTAAGGTTTTCTCTCGAGCCAATCAGCTCCTTTTTGAGGGCACCTGTAATGAGGATGGGGTTTTTCTTGGTACCAGAGACCTTCCTTGGGGCGAGAAAGAGACCCCTTATGTGGTGACGGTGCAGATGGAAAACGACTTGTCGTTTGTCACCTTAGAGAACGAACTTTTTGCTACTTCGGGCTTTGATATTACCGGGAGGCAGTACCTCCGAAAGGGTTACGAGGCTTTCCTCTTTCTCCCTCGCGGAGTCTTTCGCCCCGGAGAGGAACTCAGTGCTCAGGCTATTATCCGGGGTTCGGAACTCTCTGTGCCTTCGGGATTTCCAGTGCGGTTTGTGGTAAAGAATCCCTTTGGGCGAAGCATTGGAGAAATCACAACGAGTCTTTCTGCACAGGGAAGCGTAACCCTTACTTTTCCCCTTCCTGAGAATGCTCCCACAGGGGTGTACACTCTTTCCCTTACCCTTCCTGATGGGAAGACCCTTCTTGCTGAAAAGTCCTTCCTCGTTGAGGAATTCGTTCCACCCCGAATCCGGATGGAGGTCAGTGCTTCGCCTTCTTTTGTGTCCACGGGAGGGGATGTCAGTGTTACCGTTTCCTCAGAGTACCTCTTTGGTCGAAAGGCCAGTGACCTCCCCTATAGTGCCCAGGTGGTCTTTGAAGGCGTACCCTTTGCGCCCCCCGATTTTGCTACCTACACCTTTGGAAACGGAGAGCTCTCCTTTACTCCTGTAACCCTCCCCCTTGGAGAAGGAGTCCTCGATGCTGCAGGAAAGGCCACTTTTTCCTTTACCGTTCCCCCGGACCTCCGTCCCCCGGCGATGCTCTCAGGAAAGGTCACCGTCACGGTAGATGACCCGGCAGGCCGTCCAGTATCGGGAAGCGCTACTGTGGCCATCTCTCCCTATCCGGTGTACTTTGGCGTTGCCCTTCCTGAGGGTGAGTTTGAACCTGGGGAACCCATAACTTTCTCCCTTGTTGCCCTTGACCCCTTGTATTCGCTTAAAGAGACCGAAGTCAGTATTCGCGTTTTTCGCATTCTCCGCCATTTTATTCTCTCTTCTCCCCAGGAGGGTGAGGGTCTCCGATATCGGGAGGAAGAAGAGCGCATCCCCGAGGTTGCTCTAACCCTTCTCCTTGCCCGGGGAAAAGGTACCTATACTTTTACTCCTCAAGCCTATGGCGAGTACCTTGTGGAGGTAAGTGACCCCGCTTCTTTGAGCATCACAACCCGCCGCTTCTACGTCTTTGGGCGATACGGCTTTTTCCCGGGACCTGCAGCCCTCCCCGACCGGGTCATTTTGAGCCTTACACAGCCTCGGTATCGCGAGGGTGAGGAAGCAGTTCTCCGGTACCAGGCACCTTTCCCAGGAAAGGCGCTCTTCACCGTGGAAACAGACCGAATTATCCTTGCGCAAGTCCTTGAGGTTGCTGAAAATGGGGAAATTCGTTTTCCAGTTACAAAAGACATGTTCCCGAATGCATACTGTTCTTTGGTTCTCCTGCAGGAAGGTGCTCCAAGAGAGGGTCTACCCCTTCGGGCTCTTGGGGTTCTTCCACTTTTTGTTGAGGCAAGCCCCCACCGCCTTGAGGTCACTACAGAATGTGCAGACAAAGCAAAACCAGGACAACCGCTTGAGGTCAAGGTTCGGGTTCGGGATTCTTCTGGGAATCCTGTTCCTGGTGCCTCAGTCACTTTTGCCCTGGTCGATGTAGGCATTCTTGCCTTGACTGATGAACCGGTACCGGACCCCTTTGCTTTCTTTACCGCTAAACGAAAACTTGGGGTGGGAACCTTTGACCTCTACAGCAGCCTCATCCTGGGAGAGCCTGAGACCACACCCCTCCTCCATCCCGCAGGGGGAGCCCCAGAGGAAGCGTTCCTTCGGGCTCAGCTCTCCTTCCTGCGACCAGCACTCTTCCGTATTGTCTCCATTTTCGCTCCAGACTATGGTACTGATGCCAACGGGGAAGTTGCTGCGACTTTTGACCTTCCGGATGTGGCGACAACCCTTCGTGTGGTTGCGGTAGCTTTCAAGGACGACCGCTTTGGAAGTGGGGCAAAAGAGGTTGTCTTGCAGGAGGATATTGTTGCCGAACTCACCCACCCGAGGGTTCTTGCTCCCGGTGATTCTTGTGCCATTCCCGTTACCCTCTTTTCCCAGAAAGACGCACCTTTGCAGATTACCGTAAACCTTGTACCCAATGACCTTCTTGAGGTCACGCCAAAGGACGTTTCCTTTGCCCTTCCACCGCGAGGGAAGGAAACAGCGCTCTTCTCGGTTCAGGCCAAAGGGCTTGTGGGCGATGCCACTCTTGAGCTCATCGTTCGTGCTGATGGAGAAGAAAAACGTCACTTTTTCCGTTTCCCGGTCCGTCCGGCTTCTCCAAGGGTACCAGTGACCCTTGTGGGGAGTGTGGAGCCAGGAGAGACCGTAACCATCAAGGTTCCTGAGAACTTTATTGTTGCGACTGAACAGGGAAAGCTCTTCCTCTCAGGAACACCCGATATCGACCTCAAGCGCATCGCTTCATCCCTTTGGGATTACCCTTATGGTTGCCTTGAACAGGTTGTTTCAAGCGCCTGGGTAGCACTGCTTCTTCCTGAATACTTGAAAGAAGAAGACCCTCTCCTCTTGCCGGAGGAACTTGCCCGGAGACTCCTTACTCAGAAAATCCGTCGCATCCTCTCGTTGCAAACCTACGATGGTGGCTTTAGTTCCTGGCCGCAGGGGACAAGTACTCCCTGGAACACCGCGTATGCTTTGCATCTCCTTTACGCCTCTCAAGAACGGGAGATAGACCTTCCTCAAGAGCCACTTGTGGCTGCCAAGGAATACCTCTTGCGTTTCCTTGTGGCTGTACCATATGAGGCTGATGAAGAGGGACTTCGGGACTTCTACACGGCTAAAGCTTATGCTGCTTACGTCCTTACCCTTTCTGGAGAGCGTCCTCTGGCGGCTCTTGAGGAACTTCGGGAGAAGCATTTCTACCTTCGAAAGTCTGGTCTCTTCTTCCTCGCTCTGACCTATCTTTCTCTTGGCCAAAGAGACCTTGCGAGGAACCTTGTTGGGGACTATGTGCCATCCCTTTCTGGCGAACCGCAAACTGGGGGAGTCCTTGAATCTCCTCTTCGAGAGGGTGCCTTAGCGTTGCTCTTTGCTCTTGAGCTTGACCCAACCCATGCTCAGGCTGCCTTTCTTGCCGAGCGTCTCAGAGAGGTTCTGGCAAAGCGACCGTACGTAACGACTCAGGAAGGGGCTTTCCTCCTCCTTGCCCTTTCCCGGTACTTTGCTCAGGAGAAGCGAGGTAGTCTCTTCTCAGCGAAGCTCTCTGATGAGAAAGGGAAAGCCATTGCCTCCTTTGCTGAAAAAGAGGCTGTGACTCTTGACGTTGCTCTTCTTCCTCGAGCACCTTGGATGCTTACCAACACTGGAACCACTCGCCTTTTCTATGCCCTTGTTTGTGATGGGGTTCCTGTAACTCCTCCCGAACCCTGGGAACGAGGAGTTCGGGTACGGAAAACGTATCTTGACCGGGATGGGAATCCCCTCAAAGATGGTAGAGTCAAAAAGGGTGACGATGTTACAGTGCTTCTTGACATTGAAGCGCCAGGAGTTCTTGAGAATGTGGCTGTTGTAGACCTTCTCCCTGGGGGTCTTGAGCCAGCAAGGGGTGTAATACCCCAGGAGGGAATTGCTCCCGATTTTGTGGACCGCCGAGATGACCGAGTGATTATCTTTTTCTCGCGCCTTGAGGGGAGGGTTTCGTACAGGTATCTCACTGCTGCCGTTACCTCTGGAACTTTTACCGCTCCCCCTGTAAAAGCCGAGTGCATGTATAACCCGGGAATCTCGAGCCTCTCTTCTTTTGGGACACTGAGGGTGGAGGAGTAAAGGGGAATTGTGTTGGTGAGGTCAGAGAAAACCGAGGGGCAGGAGGGTTGTAGATCCTGCCCCCTTTTCTCACCTTTTGGCCTCTCCGGTTGTGAGCTCTCTTTTGCCTTAGGAGATAGGACTTCAGGTTTGCACACGTTTGCGCTCCCTTTTTGACCGTTCCGCTCCTGTGTGATATACTTTAGTGAATCTATAATTTGAGTAGGAAAACGAGGTGGGATTATGCGTCGTGTCCACTTACGTATAGAGGGAATGCACTGCCCAAGTTGTGCAAAGCTTATTGAGAGAGAGCTTCTGGGGAAAGAAGGGGTCAGAGAGGCGAAAGTACGCTTTCCGGAGGGAGAAGGAATAGTGGTTTTTGATGAGGGAAAGGTGCAGCCTGTTGCTTTGGTCAAAGCTTTGGAGGACCTTGGATACCAGGCTCAGTTTGCGAATGAAGAGGAAATTGAAGAAGGTTCAGAAGTTCACAAAAAGCGGGCGGGACCTGAAGATGCCTCAAGTAGTGGTCGAGTAACTTTACAGATTTCAGGAATGCACTGCGCCTCGTGCGCCCTTCTTATTGAGCGTGAATTGATGCGTACTCCAGGAGTCAGAGAGGCGCGGGTGAGTTTTGCTGCCGAGAAGGCCTGGGTGGTTTTTGACCCAGGTACCACAACAGTTGGGGACCTTATCCAAGTTGTGGAAAACGCGGGATACCGGGCATCCCTGGTAGAGAGGAAGGAAGAGGCTGTTTTGCTTGCCCGGAAGCGATTTTTCCTCGCCCTCGCTTTGAGCTTTCCTCTGCTTGTCTTCATGGCTCTTGACTTTGTCCCTCTTTTTGCGGTACGAGAGCGTATCCACCCCTTTATGGGCCTTGTGTCCTTTCTCTGTGCTACTCCTGTTCAGTTTATCCTTGGATTGCCCTTCTACCGGGGGCTTGTGGCCCAGTTTCGACGTCGTCTCCTTGGGATGGATAGCCTTATTGCCATTGGAACGTCAGTAGCCTATGGATACAGTCTCGTTCTCTACCTCCTTTACGTTTCTGCCTCACGTACTTTTCTTTTCCACCACAGAGTGGAGCCACCACATCTGTACTTTGAAACCTCAGCCTTCCTTATCACCTTTGTTCTCCTTGGGAAGTGGCTTGAGGTAAAGGCAAAAAGGCGTACCTCTCAGGCTATTGAGAAACTCCTCTCCCTTGCTCCAAAAACAGCCCGGGTGCAGAGAAATGGTGCGTTTGTCGATGTTCCTCTTTCTGCCGTCAATGTGGGGGATGTCATTCTTGTCCGTCCTGGAGAGACTGTGCCGGTTGACGGGGAAGTCCTTGAAGGATACGCCTCGATTGATGCATCGTTCCTTACTGGGGAGAGCATTCCCGTAGAGAAGAAGCCGGGCGATACGGTTATTGGGGGAACAGTCAACCGAACGGGAAGCTTTACCTTTGTGGCTCACCGGGTTGGGAAGGATACGGTTCTTGCTCGCATTATTCGCCTTGTGGAGGAAGCGGAAAGTTCCAAAGCCCCTATTCAGAACCTTGCTGACCGTATTGCTGGTGTTTTTGTCCCGGTGGTCCTTTTTGTGGCCCTTGTGACCTTTCTTGTATGGTACTTTGCCTTTGGCGCTTCTCTTTCTTTTGCCCTCATGGCCATGACTGCAGTCATCGTCATTGCTTGCCCTTGCGCTCTTGGTCTTGCCACACCAACAGCACTCGTTACCGGTCTTGGGAAAGGTGCAGAGTTTGGAATCCTCATAAAGGGTGGAGAGGCTCTAGAAGGAGCACAACACATTACTACGGTTATCTTTGACAAAACTGGAACACTCACTCGGGGCAATCCCGAGGTGACTGATATCGTGGCTTTGTCTGGGACTGAAGAGGAGCTCTTGGCTCTTGCTGCCTCTTTGGAGGTACGTTCTGAGCACCCTCTGGCTTTGGCTTTCCTTGCCAAAGCAGAAGAGAGGTCCATTCCCTTTCGCGAGGTTGCGACGTTTTCCGTCTTTCCTGGGAAAGGGGTCACTGGGGTTATTGAGGGTGTACCCTATGTCCTTGGAAGTCCCTCTTTTGTCGCAGAGACTTTGGGAATCTCCCTTGTATCTTACGAGAGTCACGTTGCTCGCCTTGAAGAAGAGGGAAAAACGGTTGTTGCTTTTGGGTCGGAGGGAAAGCTTCTTGGAATATTTGCCATTGCTGATCCTCTCAAAGAGACGGCACGGGATGCGGTTTTAGCACTTGAAGATATGGGACTCCAGGTGGCCATGGTTTCTGGGGATGCTTGGCGTGTTGCCCAGGCTGTGGCAAGAAAGGTTGGTATCCCAACGGTCTTTGCCGAGGTATCCCCTGAGGGAAAGGTGGCAATTGTACGGGAACTCCAGGAAAACAAAGAGAAAGTCGCTTTCGTAGGTGACGGAATAAACGATGCTCCCGCTTTGGTCCAGGCAGACCTTGGTATTGCCATGGGCCAGGGTTCCGATATCGCCCTTGAAGCGGGAGACATTGTCCTTGCTCGGGGGGACCCAAAGGATGTGGCTTTAGCTTTTGCCCTTTCCCGAGCAACTTTTCGAAAAATCCGCGAGAATCTCTTCTTCGCCCTTTTCTATAATGTTTTGGGTATTCCTATTGCTGCTCGAGTCTTTGCCCCTTGGGGTCTTGTGCTTCGGCCAGAGCTTGCTGGTCTTGCCATGGCACTGAGCTCTCTTTCTGTAGTTTCCAATGCCCTTCTTTTGCGGAGATTTCAGCCAGGGAAAAAAGATACCCTCTCGATCCTTACACCTTTTATCCTTGGTGGTTTCTTTGTCGTGCTTTTCTTTGCTTTTGCCGCCTTAAGCGCTTGAGAAATCTTCCCAGCGCAGGATTGCAGAGAGCTCCTTTTTCTTTGGTGCTTTTGGTATTTCCCTGGGGTATCCGACAGCAAGAATCACCGCAAGTTCAAAATTGTCTGGGCAGTGTACGAGGCGCTTTACCGCCTCTGAGTGGGCTTTGCGGTGTGAATTAATCCAGCACGTCCCAAGGCCATATGCCCAGGCAGCGATAATGATGTTTTCTGCAGCAGCACAAGCGTCCTCTAAACCGGTTTCCGCATCTTTTTCGTAAAAAATGCCTATGGCTGCTCTTGCTTCTTTCAAGAATCTTCCCCATGGGCAGAGTTCTGCCAGGGCGTGTCTTTTCTCGCTCTCGGTGATGACTACAAAGACCCAGGGTTGCCTGTTGTAGCCAGAGGGAGCAAGTCTTCCACAATCGATAAGGTCTTCAAGGATTTCTCGGGGGATTTCTTTTGTCTCATCGTATGCCCTCACACTTCTTCGGGATTTTATAACCTGAAGAACTTCTTTCATGTTGCCCCACTCCTTTCTCAGGGTATACCATCTGCTGGTGGTATCTTCGTAAAAGGTTGTCAACTTTACATGGCTTATTTACCACCTTCCGAGCACCCTGCTCAAGGCCTTCCCCGCAGTTTTTGAACAAGTCTGGGAGAGACTCCTTCTTGGGGCATTTGTGATCGTTCCCTCGGGTTTTTAAGGGAGGTATTTGGATTTTTGGAGAACACGTCACAAAGGGTACACTTTGTGACCCCCCTTTTGAGGCCAAATGGACGCCGCTTAGGTACTCTGGGAGTGCAGTACCACAAGGTGCACTGCAGGCGGTACCCTCACAGGGTTCGTGCGGGTAAGGGCTAAAGGGAGACCAAAATCCTGGTGGGCGAAAGAGGATTCGAACCTCTGACCCCTTGCTTGTAAGGCAAGTGCTCTCCCCCTGAGCTATTCGCCCACCATATTCCATTATATCATACTCAGAAACTTCCAAAACACATGTGGCACTCGAACTTGTCGCTGAATTTTGGTGCTCTGTCCTTGAAGCTTTCCGAACCGTTCTGTAGTCAAATTGGTACTCTGCACCAAAGAGGTTTGAGTGTTCTTCAATGGTCCCATTGCGCAAGAAGAGGTAGTACGGGTACCTTCTTTTTTGAAACCGAAGCCAGTACTACTACCCTTATCCGAGGAAATCCCAAAGGCTTGTTTCTGAGCATTTCTGAGAAGTGGAGTGCCGAGTTTCTGTACTTCTTCAAAGAAAGACATGGGTACCACTCCTTTCTGTGGGGTATGCGTTGGACTACGGATATGGTATACTTAAGGTGGTTCGTTTCAGGTGGACGTAGTCCTTAATAGGGAAGCCGGTGGAAATCCGGCGCGGTCCCGCCACTGTGACCGGGGAGGAAAGCACCTAAGCCACTGGGGAAACCTGGGAAGGTGTGCTGTAACCGATGAACCGGGAGCCAGGAGACCTGCCTGGAACGTATCCCAACCACTCTTCGCGGAAAGAGGAGGTGGGGAAAGTGTCCTGGACTCCGCCCCAGGCCACCGAGGTATCCCTCCCTCTCCCCCTCCTCCTTCGCGAACAGTAAAGGAGGAGCGGAAATGCAACGTGGTGTAGTTTTTCTTTCTGCTTTTTGTATCTTGCTTTTCCTTGGGTCCCTTGCTTTTGGGCTTCAAGTAGTCGACAGCGTGGGAAGAACGGTGTCCCTTCCTGCTCCGGCACATCGCGTCGTTTCCCTTACCCCAGCAAATACGGAAATTGTTTTTGCCCTTGGGGCAGGGGAGGAACTCGTTGGGGTGACAACCTACTGTGACTATCCTGAAGAAGCAAAGACGAAGGAAAAAGTGGGAAGTATTACTGAGGTTGACCTTGAAGCGGTAGTTCGCCTTTCCCCGGACCTTGTCCTTGCAGGTTCGCTCACTCCCAGAGAAACGGTCGACCGCATTGCGGAGCTTGGGTACCCGGTCGTGGTACTTGACGCAAGGTCCATAGCCGAAGTTCTTGAGAATGTACGAAAAGTTGCCCTTCTTCTTGGGAGGGAAAAGGAAGGGGGGGAGTTGGTTGCTTCTCTGGAGAAAGCGATTACGGATATTACCACCAAGGTGGCGGGCATTCCTGAGGCTTCCCGTCCTCGGGTGTTCCACGTTATCTGGCACGATCCTCTCTGGACCGCAGGGAAAAATACCTTCATTCATGAATTCATTACCTTGGCAGGCGGGCAGAATGTCGCTGGAGATCTTGAGGGATACGTTACTCTCGACCTTGAAGAGCTTATCCGCCGAAATCCCGATATCCTTACGGTGGTAAGCACCCACGGTGGGGAGAATTTCCCCTATCAGTTCATCACCTCTGACTCAAGGCTCCAGACCCTTGGGGCAGTCCGAAACAAGAAGGTTTTTGTGGTTGATAGCGATATCGTTTCCCGCCCGGGGCCAAGGGTTGTGGAGGCGTTACGCATTTTTGCTTCCATCATGCATCCTGAACTTTTTCCTCCTCAAGAAGCTGCCACGGAGCGTAGCTCTCCTTCCGAGTAGGGAGCAATCGTGCGGAGAGGACTACGCGCTTCTTTGTGGGGTGTGTGAGCACTGTGACATAGGCTCGGACAAGGTTTGCGATGGTTGCCTCCTGGAACGTGAGGGAAGTACCATCCACAAGAACAATGGTTGTCCTGATGTGCTTGTGCCCTTCGGGGATTTCCACAATGATACTCTGAACATCTTCGTTTCGAAAAACGAAGGTTTTTGGTTCCATGGTGAGTTCCTCCTTTGTGAAGGAGTATAATCCTGCCTATGAGGCGTGGAAAGAGGAGAAACTTTCTTCCCGGCATCTTTGTCTGTGCTTGTGGAATGAGTATCCTTTTTGCTCAGGGGGTGGGGCAGGGGGGTTACCATTTCTGGGACTCTCTTGCGCTCTTTCGCGCCTTTTCCCTTGCACCAAGTGAGCGGACTATTCTTTTTGCCATCCGTCTCCCAAGGGTTCTCCTCTCTTTTCTCGTGGGTGGAGGGCTTTCCTTAGGGGGAGCTGTGCTTCAAGGAGTGTTTCAGAATCCTCTTGTGGACCCATACATCCTTGGGGTAAGTTCTGGGGCTGCCTTTGGAGCGGTGGTGGCAATACTCTCGGGAATCTACTTTGGCCTTTTTACCGTGCCTCTGTGTGCCTTTTTGAGTGCTCTGGGGACAGTGTTTTTTGTCTTTCGTCTTGCCCGGGTGGGAAGAAAAATGCCCCTTGAGGTTTTGCTTTTGGCCGGCCTTGCCGTGGGCTTTTTCTTCTCTGCTCTTATTTCCCTTGGGATGTTTCTTTCGGGAGAAAACCTCCATCAGGTGGTTTTTTGGACCATGGGAGGATTCTGGGGCCGAAGCTGGGGGAACGTCGGGATGGTCCTTCCCTTTTTTGCTGTGGGAGTCCCAGTGCTTCTCTCTTTTGGAAGGGAACTGAATGCCTTCCTTCTTGGGGAGAAGGTGGCTGAAAGCCTAGGAATCGATGTGGAACGCACGAAGCGGCTTCTTCTTTCTGTTGTGGCTCTTCTTGTGGCAAGCTGTGTAGCAACAAGCGGGGTCATTGGATTTGTTGGTCTTGTGGTTCCTCATGTTTTACGCCTTCTTGGGTTTCAGGACCATCGTAAGCTCCTGCCCCTCTCTCTTTGTGTGGGGGGTGTGGTACTTCTTCTTGCCGATACTCTTGCTCGAAGCATTATCCATCCTGCGGAACTCCCCGTTGGGGTTGTGACCAGCCTCCTTGGGGCTCCCTTCTTTGTATACCTTCTCCGCCAGAGAAAGAAAGGTCTATGAGGCCGTATCTTGAGGTTTCGGAAGTTTCTTTTGCCTATCGCGATGGAGAAGAGGTTCTAAGCAATATCTCTTTTACCCTGGAACGGGGGGATTTCGTTGGAGTTCTTGGCCCAAATGGCTCTGGGAAAACAACACTTTTGCACCTTATGGCTCGTCTTCTTGTGCCTCGGAAGGGGGCTATTTTCCTTGAGGGGAGAGACATCCAGACTTTTCCCCGAAGTGCTCTTGCCCGGAAGATAGCGGTGGTTTTCCAGGAGATACCAGGGAATATCAATCTTCCGTGTCTTGATGTTGTCATGATGGGGCGTATTCCCTACCTTTCCCGTTTCCAGAAGGAGACAAAGGTTGATGAGGAGGCGGTACACTGGGCCATGGAAGTTACTGCAACACTCCCCTTCGCTGAGGAACCTTTTAGCGAACTCTCCGGGGGAGAACGGCAGAGGGTTTTGATCGCCCGGGCTCTAGCCCAAAAACCGGAACTCTTACTCCTTGATGAGCCAACGAGCCATCTTGATGTAGCTCACGAACTTGAAATCCTTGAAATCCTCAAAAATCTTACTGCAATGGGTATTACGGTTTGTGCCATTTTCCACGACGTGAATTGTGTTGCCCAGTTCTGTGGGAAAGCACTCCTTTTGAAGGCTGGGTATCTCCTCCGGTTTGGCCAAGTTACGGAGGTGCTTTCCGAAGAGTCTCTTGAGGAGCTTTTTGGAGTGCCTTTTGCGGAAGTGGCCCATCCCTTTGCCATGCGCTCGCTTTTTGTGCCTCTTCAGGGACCTCGTGCACGACCTCAACGCGGATGGGTGCATCTCATATGTGGGGGAGGAAGTGGAGTACCGGTTATGCGGCTCCTCTACGAGGCAGGGTTTACAGTGAGTGTGGGGGTGGTGAACCAGTTTGACTCCGATGCAGAAATGGCAAGATACCTTGGTTTTCAAACCGTGCTGGAGAAACCCTTTTCCCCGGTAGGTGAGGAGGCTATGCGTGAGACCCTTGCTCTTGCCCGAAGTGCAGACTACGTGGTCATTGCTCCAACTTTTTGGGGATGGGGAAATGTGCGCAACCTCGATCTTGCCCTTGCCCTTCAGAAAGAGGGAAAACGGGTTTTTGTTTTTTCTGATGCCTTGAGAGAGGACCATGACTATACGGGAGGTGAAGCACAAAAGAAACTTCGTATCCTCCTTGAGGACGGAGGGTTAGTTGTAGACCACGCCAGGGCGCTCCTTCGCCATATGGTATAATGCTACAAAAGGCAAAGGGGGAGACGGCGATGTCCCGGAGGGTTGTAATGGTATTTTTCGTGCTTCTTTGTGTGTGGGGTGCTATGGCCTTTGCCCAGGCAGAAGTTCTCCTCCGCTTTACCCTGAGTCCCCAAATCTACATTTCTATTCCCCGTTCGGCGGATATCAATGTCTCGGTTGATCGAGGCGAAGGAGCAACTTACACTATTGGTGACCCCATAACCATTCGTTACCGTACGAACCGCGATGGCTACGTTAACCTTATCGATTACCTTCCAAGCGGAGAGGTGCGAGTCCTTGTGCGTAATCGTTTTGTTCGTTCGGGAGTCAGTGAAACGTATTCTGGAACGGTTTCTGGTCCTGGGGGAACAGAGCGCCTTGTTGCTCTCCTTACCCCTGCTCCAGTGTCTGATGGGGATTTGGAGCGCTTTATCCAAGCGCCGCACCAAGCAGGTCGTATCTTCCGGGGCCAATACGCAACCGATCGGACCCACTTTCAGGTCATTGCCCGGGTAGAGGGAACAATCCTCACCCTTGAGCCCCAGGAGGTACAAATTGGCCCATCGAGCGCTCTCGTTTTTACTGCTACCTTGACCACTTCGGGTGGAAGACCTCTTGAGGGACAAGAGATTCGCTGGTCGGTGAGTAACGGATCCATAGCGAGTCTTCGAACCTTTACTGGTCCTGATGGGACCTCGAGGAATACCTTCTATGCTCCATCCTTTTCAGGGACAGTGACTGTGGAAGCGTATTTTGCAGGCGATGTTCGTCTTGCTCCGTCTTCGGCGCGTGCTACCGTTGAGGTGGGACGGCGTATTGTCGAAACATACTTGAGTCTTGAGCCAGCAAAGACGGTTCTTTCTCCAGGTGAGCGGGTACGAATTGTTGCTCGCCTTAGGGATCGGGATGGGAATCCCCTTTCTGGGCGGACCATCGAATGGGAGGCTCCCCGGGGAACCTTGAGTACTACTTCAAGCGTTACTGATACTTCCGGCCGGGCTTCGGTTTTCTACACTGCTCCACGGGTTCGGGAAACAACCGATATCGACCTTGTGGCTCGTTTCCCAGGAAGTGCTCAGTATGCCCCTTCAGAAGCTTTTGTGACCGTAACGGTGGAGTATGCGCGTCCTGTACTCTCTGAGACCCTCTTTTTCCTTGACTTTTCAAGCGGCACGGCAAAGCACAATGGTGACCGTTTGAGCTACAAGGGACGGATGGTTTCTGATTTTTCGGTGAACGGTGTCACCCTCCTTGAGATGCGCCGGGGAGAGAGCGTTGAATTTCGCTTCACTCCTGGAGCGGTTCCGGAGGAAGGGGTTATCTACCTCTGGATTCAGGGAGATGGTGGTATTGAGGTGAACCTCAATGGGAATAACCTTGGAACCATACCGGCGGTAACGGATCTCCTTTCTCCGAGTACTGAGAAGCGGCTCATTGTGACCTTCCGGGACTTCGTTGCTAGGACCAATGTACTCCGTCTTACTTCTTCTGGACGGGTTGTACGTCTTCAACGAGTGGTCATCGTCTTCTGAGGGGAGCGCCGTTTGGGGTGAGGGTGCATAAAGCCCAGCGTGAGGTTATTCGGGAGCTTGTCCGACTTTCCCCTTTTGGTAAGAGTTGGGAGGAGAGTGTCCGGAAGCTCCTGGGGTGTGTTTTGCGGATTCCAGACGTTCTGGGGCTTCTCTATGTGAGGGAGGGGCAGACCATTGGGGTTGGGGAACTGCCCCTTTCGTTTTCTGTAGAGAGCGCTCCTCGGCGAGGGAAGATTGGTTTCGTCCGTTTTCGGAAGGTTCCTGTTGCTCCAGGCGCGTATCTTGTCGTCTTCTGGAAAAAGGATGGTTGGGTTTTTCCCTCTCTGGTCCTTTCTCTCCTCATTGTACTTTTGCGGTTCCTCGAGAGTCTTGAGAACGAGCGAAGGCAGAGGTTATTTCTCCTTAATGGAACTACCGATTTTCTCTTTTTCCTCGACAAGGAGGGACGAGTTCTTGAGGTCAATACCCGGGTGGAAGCAATTCTTGGGTGGAAGCGAGAAAGCATCCTGGGAAAGCGAGTTGCGGAGTTCATTGGGGAAGATGCTTGGTGGATACTCCAGAACAATGGTACGCGGATGGAGCTTGCTCTTTGGGGTGCTTCAGGGCACCTTGTTCATGTTGAGGCGGTTCTTACTCCCCTTGAGGGGGCGAGCTTTTTCCTCCTTGCTCTTCGAGATATTGGAGAACGGAAGCGTTACGAAGCGGTGCTTTTGCGCTTTGCCCTGTACGACCAACTTACTGAAGTTTACAACCGTCGCTTCCTTGAGGAGTACTTGCGCAAAGAGCTTGAGCGAACCCGCCGTGAAGGGTATCCTCTAACCCTTATTATGCTCGACATAGACTCGTTTAAGGCCATTAATGACCGCTATGGTCATGTTTTTGGCGATGAGGTGCTCCGCATGGTGGCCCGGGTGCTCCAGGAAAGCCTTCGCTCAAGCGACGTTGTGGCTCGCTACGGAGGGGATGAGTTTGTGCTTGTGCTTCCCCGAGCAAAAGAGGAGGATGCCCACAAAGTTATGGATAGAGTGAGCAGGAACTTGCGGGGAGCGCAGGTCATGGGTGAACCCTTCCCTATTCGGGTTTCCTATGGAGTATGCTCCTGGGATGGCCAAAAGACCCTCTCTGAGCTTTTCCAAGAAATTGACCAGCGGATGTACGAAATGAAAAAACAGAGGAGTGACGCCTAATGACATTTCTCCACGGTACAGTAATGCTTCCTGCTGATGCTCCATTTCACGATGGGTTTTGGGAATACCCATCATCCAAAGACGAGGAGGCGCCAACTATCCCCATTGCTGGAGCAAAAGTCCTTGTGGTCCTTGCTGAGAGTGGGGTGCCGGTGACTCAGGCGGTAACCAACGATAACGGAGAATTTGTCGCTCGAGTTCCCTCTGGAGAACGGTACTTCCTTGAAGTCTCCATTGAGGGCAATCTTGTGGCTTTGGGATTTGCTGAGGTGGGTGAAGGAAAGCACTGCGAGGTGGGTACCATAGGGGAGGAAAGTACCATTGGAGCTATTGTGCAAAAGCGTGCCCTTGTGTTTCCGGAAAAGCAGGAGGAGGCTCTTACCAAGGAAATGCTGCAGTCCTGGAGGGAGGACCTTTTGCAAATCTGGCGTAAAGGGAAGGGTCTTCTCCATTTTCCGCCGTGGAAGGAGATTGCCAAAAAAGATGTCCCAATATCTCTTGATCCTTTGCATCTTTTTGAGAAAGTTGAGTACTTCTTTGGAGAAGACGGGCATTACCTTGTCGTTCTCTGGAAAGCAAAAGAAGAGGTGGAAGTTACCCTTTACCTTCGCCCATTTCGGCTTCCTGTTTTCCAGAAAGATGGTCCGGCAACAGGGAAAGAGGGACGATTCGTTCTTCCGGTTGAGGAGTTTGAAGGATACCTCTTCTTTCTCGAGGCTAAGAATGTTACCAATCTTCTTGGTCGTACCCCAACGTATGTTGTCCGGGCACCATTTGCATCCCAGATACGGGAAGTCATGCTCTCTGGGTACCAGGAAGGACCGACAACGATTCTCCGGCGAGAGACTAGGGGGCGGCGGGTCATCCATTTTCGTTCTGACCGGGACGGGGTGATTGTTCTGACCCTTCGAGGAGCTCAGGAACGGGGATTTGCTGTGGAAATGGAATTTGACCTGAGCCGAAAGCGTGTCTTTCCAAAATGCTTTACCCAAGAGGGATTTCGTCACTTGGCACTTGCCATGTACTTTTCAGAGGATCGCTCCTTCTTCTGGGGTCCGGTGGGACGGGGAGTCAAAATCCGTGAAGAGGAGTGGGAAGAGCTTTTGGGTCTTTGGAAGAAGGTCCCTCCTGAAATTTCTCTTAAGGACCATTTTGTGGAGGTGGGTTTTGGGTTTCCTTTTGTCGAGGTTGTAGGATTTTTCCGGGATGAGGAATTTCGTCTCTTTGCCAACCGGTATCCTGAGGATGGAGTACTTTTGCTTTCTTCCCGCCGTCTTGACTCTTTGGATGTGGAGTCTACCATCTACTACCGCGGTCGGGTCCGTCTCTGGGGCGAGGGGGTTTTTGAGGGCTGTTTCCTTGATGTCGACTTTGAGGGGAAGTTTGTAGAGGATACGGAGAAAGAGAGCGAAGAGGAGGCTTTCCCCTCTCTTCAGGTCCCGGTGAAAGGCCCGGTGACGCTCTGGGCCAAGGCCTGGGTAGGACAGATTAGAGGGATTTCTCTGGATACGCGCAAAGGTCAGGAATAGGGCAAATGGAACAACGAGGCTTTTTCGCCTCGCAGATGAACCGCCCTAAAAAACCTAAAAGATGTGATGCCTCAATCCACCGGTCCTTGGGGATAATGTGCCTCAGGTCCTCTTCAATCGCTTCGGGGGTTTTGGCACGGCTCAAGCCGATGCGTAGGGCAACCCGTCCGACGTGGGTATCGACCGGTATAGCAGGAAGGCCGTAGGCGTTCGCAAGAACGATGTTTGCCGTTTTCCTTCCTACCCCGGGGAGGGACACGAGGTCTTCTAGGGAAGCTGGTACCTTTCCTCCAAACCTGGTGACAATGGCCTCACTCACTTTTTGGATAAAATCCGCCTTTTTCCGGGCATAGTTGAGAGGTTTCACTATTGCAGCAACTTCTTGGGGAGGTGCCTTTGCCAGATCCTCAGGGGTTGGGAATCGGGCAAAAAGTTCTCGAGTGACCTCGTTAACCTTTTCATCTCGTGCCTGTGCGGCAAGAACAGTGGCAATAAGGAGTTCAAAGGGATTCCTAAACTCAAGAAGAAGCCGGGCGTCAGGAAAGCGCTCCTTGAGGCGGTCAAGTAGAAGAGTACATGTCTCTTGCATCCTTATTATCCTCCTTTAGGGTATAATAAACGAAAATTGAGCTTTTGGGGAAGGGATGAACGTGAGAAAAATCCTCTTCGGTGTTTTCCTCTTCTTTCTCTTATGCACCGCGGTCTCCTTTGCTCAAGAGAAACCAAGGGAAATTTTCCTCGAGAGGGCGGAAAAGATTTCCTACGATTCGAAAAACGAGGTTTTCACTGCTTCGGGGAATGTTATTATCGTCCAGGGTGAAAACCGTATTGAGTGTCAGGACCTTACCTTTGACCTTAAGCTGAATCGGGGTACCTTTCGGGGAGGGATTCGGGTAACGAGAAAAGAAACGGAGATTCGTGCTCTTACCATGGAGGGAGATTTCGATGCGGAGCTCTATACGTTCTCTGGAGGCGTGGAACTTCGGAAAACCAGGGAAAAGAATGGAGAAACCTCGGTGATTCTCTGGAAGGCTGAGACCCTCTCCTACAATGGGAAAAACGAGGAGGCCTGGAGCGAGGGAAGCGTGGTGATTACCTGGAAGGAAGTCCTTCTTCAAGCCAATCGGGCTCATTACTTTCCCAAGGACGAAACGAGAAACGAAGAGGAACGTGTGGTCCTTGAGGGGAATGTGGTCATCACCGAGAAAGAGCGAGAGATTGAGGTGGCTCGGGCAGTGTATTTCCTTGATACCGAAGTTCTTGAGGCAGAGGGCATCGCTCGGGCAAAGTTCATTATCAAGGAGAAGGAATGAATTTCTGGAGAAGGTTTTTTTCTCTTGCCTTGGTCCTTTTGTGTGCAGCTTCTTTTGCTTTTGCCTTTGCCTCAGAGGAAGCTCTAGAGCTTGAAGGGGCTCGTCTTATCTATCGCTTGAGTGAAGAAGAGGTTTTAGTGTTTCAAGGGAAGCTAAAGTACAAAGATATGCAGCTTGTCGCGGATGCAATCCAGGTGCTCCTCAAGAAAGAAGAGCTTAAAGCCTGGGGGAACGTGCGGGTAACACGAAAGGACGAGGGGTTTACTGCGGAAGAGGTCATCTACAACTGGAGGGAAGATTTCTGGTTTTCCAAAAAGGTCTCTTCAGAGATCACTGGCAAAGGCATACAGGGGAAACTCTTCTTCCATGGAGAGTTGGTTGCAGAAAAGGATGACACTATGACCATTGAGGGCGCTCGGGTTACGGGTTGTGATCTTCCAGAGCCTCACTACTTTTTTGAGGCGAAACGCGTTGTCATCTACCCCAATACAAAAGTTATTCTGTACCACCTTTCGTATTTTGACTTCGGTCGTAAGCTCTTTTCCCTTCCCTCCTATGCCTTCTTCTTGAACCGGAAGGAACAGCTTCCTTTTCTTCCTCTTTTGGGATACGCAAGAAACACGGGGTATTACCTGACCTATTACCATAACTACTTCTCTGGGGATGCTGCTTTCGGGACGATTGAAGCGAGTTTTTGGGAGAAGATTGGGTGGAAACTTGCGGTAACCCACTACATTGAAGATGCAAAGAAAAGCGAGAAAGGAAAGTTTTACGTGGAATACCTGGATAAAAGAGGAGTTTCACCCTCCCTTGCGGCCCGGGGCGAATACTCTCGAAAATTTAGCGAATTTCTTGACTTTTCCTCAAACTTTTCCTATACAAAGACCCTGGGTGAAGCAAAGGATCGCCTTTCGCTACAAGCTCTTTTGACCTACAAGGAGAAAAAAATAACAAGTCAACTCAGCACGAGTTACGCTACAGATACAGCTCAAAAGAGCGACACCCTCTCTCTTACCTGGACGACTTCCTATGACCTTGGAGGAGTGGTGGCAGGGGCACGGTTCCTTTACCGGGAGGACAGCCGCTGGGGTGCATATACCGACGAGGACCTCCAGTATGAGTTCTCGCTCCAGAGGACCTTCGGGAAGTACACGTATACCCTTCGCTACACCGGCCATGAAGACCTTGAGGGTGATACGTATACTGGGGATTTTGTGCGGTTTGTGCGGAAGGTTCCAGAGCTTGAGGTGGTTCGGGCAAAAGAACGCATCGGGAAATCCGATTTTGTTTATGTGGTGGGAGCTACTCTTGGGCACTACGTAGAGGAGGATACGGGGGTTGAGGATGAGCGCCTAAACATTTTCCTTGACCTCGAAGGGAAGAGTTCCCTGGGAAGAGACTTATTCCTCAAGCCAAAGCTGCGTTTTGAGCAGAACTTCTATGGGAATGGTTTTGCTCGGTACGTTTTTTCTGGGTCGCTGCTTCTTGAAGGGGAAATAAGCGAAGGGATGAACCTAGTTTTAGGATACAATCGGGCAGGGTACGCCGGGGCAACGCCCTTTCGCTTCGATTACACCACGCCAAAAACCGAGTACTGGAGCCTTGGGTTAGTTTACAGTAAGGGACCGTGGGATGCACGCTTTGAGACGGGATACGACACGATGGGTAAGGCTTTTTCCGAGGGCCTTGTTCAGGTCCGCTACGAGGAGAGTGACGCAAAAAGCATCGAGCTTCGAGGAAGTTACGATTTCAACGAGGGAACTTTTGTAGGAGTGATGGTAAGCCTCTCCTGGCCTCTCTCTCAAGAGTGGAACATTGGCTTTGATGGGGGATGGAACCTGATAAATGGGAAGCTTGAGTCTTTGCGGGTTCGGCTCACGAAGGATCTCCACTGCCGTACGGTTAGCCTTTTCTATGACCGTTCTGACGACACCTTCTGGCTTGAGTACAGCCTCAAAGCTTTCCCAGAACAGGTGGTACGTCTTGGGGGTGAATAAACGGTGCTCCGGATACTTTGTGTTCTTTTTCTTTGTGGCGTGCTTTGTGCTGGATGTGCTCGGGGTGAGCAGCCCCAATGGGGGGAAACAGGGAGGGCGGTAACCTTTCGGATAACCTGTAGGGGTGAGCTTGATCCAGAGCTTACCTACCGCATTGCTATAGATACCGATGGTGATGCTCTCACTGGTCCCTCAAGCAATCCAAGCGAGTGGAACAATCTGTACGTCCTTGAGTGGCGCAATGGCAACGCCTTCCTTCTCGCTCCTGGTGGGACGCGTACGTACCTTCTTGAGAGTAGTTTCTCCGGGCAGAATGCTGAAGCTAAAATTGGTCTTGAAACCCTTGGGAGTCCAGAGCAGCTTGAAGTTATGGCCCTGGTTGAGGATAGTGGAGGCAATATTCTTGAGCGCTTGCGAACCTTCTTCACAATACGGCTCAAGTACCAGCAGTTGGTCTCCCGGAGTGACGAGGAGGGAGATGCCTCGAATCCCTCGGCAGATATACTTCGCGTCAGCGTTGAAGTGAGCTTCTGAAAGGAGGGACAGTATGCGTCTCAAAAACCTTGCTCTAATCGCCCTTTTTTTCCTTTTCCTTGTGGCTGGATGTTCTCTTCCCGGGGGAGGGGAGTTCCCCCAGGGGGGAAGGCAATGGACCGTTATGGTCTACATGGCGGCAGACAACAACCTTGCGGGTGAAGCCTTAAAAGACCTCCAGTCTATGGAACAGGTGGGTTCAACCGATGCGGTGGCTATCGTTGTGGAGCTTGATACCCCTTCTGGGGCTACTCGTTATCTTGTCAATCGCGGAGGATCAACTGTCCTTGAATACTTGGGGAATGTGGATTCGGGAAATCCCGGAACGCTCTTGCGTTTCATTCGTTTTGCTCGGGAGAGATACCCAGCACAGCGCTATGCTCTCATTCTCTGGAACCATGGTTCCGGAGTGAAGAGCCTGCGTAAGGACATTGCCTTCGATTGGAGCGCTCAAAGCGCCATAACTCTTCCAGGCTTAAGGAGCGCCTTAGCCCTCTCTGGGGTTTTCTTTGAGCTTCTTGGGATGGATGCCTGTCTCATGCAGATGGTGGAGGTAGCGTATGAGGTACGAAATCAAGCCCGGGTCCTGGTCTCATCCCAAGAAACCGTCCCTGGAGAAGGATGGGATTACGAGACGGTTCTTCGTGCGCTCACAGGAAATCCTACGATGCACCCTTTTGATCTTGCCCGACTTATTGTTGCCAGTTACGTTGCGTACTACAGAAGAAGCGGCGTCCCAGGCCGCTACACTCTTTCAGCGGTGGATCTTACCCGAGTTGGAGACCTTGTGGGAGCTCTCGATGCGCTTGCTTTAGCGATACTCAGTGATACGCAAACCCCTCCTTGGGTGTATCTTGCCCTGCGTGGTTTGGCGTTGTACTTTGAAGACCCTGATTTCGTGGACCTTGGAGATTTCATGCGTATTCTGGCTTCAAACCCAAGAATACCCCTTGGAGTTCAAGAAAAAGCGCGTGTGGTTTTGGACAAGCTCACCGCGTGTGTTTTTTCGGTTGAGAGTTTTGGTATAATACCAACATCTGGGTTGAGCATTTACTTCCCCTATACAGGGTATGTGCGGAAGTACGAAGGTCTTGCCTTTGCTTCCGCCACGCACTGGGATGAGCTTATAAGGTATCTTGCGCAGTGGCGATACGATACGGGGAGGAGGTGGAAGTATGCATCGTTACGAGGTTCAAATTCTTCGTTCGCTCAAAGAGAGCCCGAAGAGTTTCTGGAGACTCCTTGACGAGCAGGACGAGCACATTCGGGGTTTTGTAGAGCGCTTGAGAGGTCTTCTTGACTCAGGTCTTGTACGGTATAACGATGGGAAGTTCTCTCTCACCCCTCTTGGGGAAGAAAAGGCACAGGGCCTTCCCTCTCGAAAAGACGTTCGGTGTCCCCACTGTCACGGTGGGTATGTCTTTGATGTTTTCCAAGACGCCTTTTCTCTGTACCACGAGCTTGTACAGGGGAGACCTCTTCCCAACCTTGATTTTGACCAGGGTTTCATGACCGAGGAGGATGTCTTTGCCCGAGTGGCTTTTCTCTATGAGCGGGGGGATCTTGAAGGACAGGACATCCTCATTCTTGGAGACGACGATCTCTTTAGCCTTGCCCTTGCCAGTACTAGGCTTCCGCGTTCTATTACCGTTCTTGAGGTTGATGAACGTATTGTAAAGTTCATCGCAAAACGGTCAGAGGAGTACCATCTCGGCATCCAGGTCTTGGAGTACAATGCCGCCCATGCGTACCCTCTCAAGGAACACAATTTCTCCGTGTTTGTTACCGACCCTGTGGAGAGTGAGAAGGGTCTTAGGGTTACTCTTTCCCGTGGAGCTCAAGCACTCCAAAAGGGTGGAGTACTGTACTTTGGTCTCACGACCATCGAGTCCTCTTGGCATAAATGGCATAAAGTGGAACGGATGCTCCTTGATATGGGATTTGTGATTACTGACATTCTGCGGCGCTTCAGTGCTTACCCCGATTCGGACAATCACTTCGGTGAAGAGTTCTACGATCGAACGATGATGCGCCGACTCATGGATATGGATTTTCCATTGCCTGCTGATGCCGATTGGTTCCGCTCGAGCTTTATCCGTTGTGAGGCAGTGGAAGAACCAAAACCTCTGGTTGTGGGGGACGTAGCCTTTGACCTGGATTTTTACCTCGACGATGAGACCATGGCGACGCCCCGATTCCGATAATTTTTGGAAATTTTTTGGGGAAAGTGTAGCCAAATGGACGTTTTTGACGTATATTATAGGTGAAGGATAGGTGGCTATCCTATCCCGGACTCCTGGGTGAGGGAAAGGAGGTGAAAAAGAGGACTTGGTGGCCCGGGAGAAGGGATATGCGGTGGCAGCCGGAAGTCCAAAGGACGGGAGTCGAGAGGAAACATGGACACTCTCTTATCCCTCCTTGGGAGGACGGAAGGCTGAAAATCCAAGCAACCAAGGAGGTTGGCATATGAGGAAGCTTGCACTTGCGATTGTTTTGGTGTTTGCCCTTGCAGGTTATGCTCTGGCGGCAAACCCCTTTGTGGATGTTCCCCTGAACCACTGGGCCTATGACGCGGTTCAGAGCCTGGCGGCCAAGGGGATTATTGTTGGATACCCTGATGGGACTTTTGGTGGTAACCGTGCACTAACCCGGTATGAGTTCGCTATGGCCATTGCTCGCGCGGTTGGTTACCTCGAGCAGAAGATTGAAGAAGCTGGCTACGCAACCCGGGAAGATATCGCTACTGTTGAGAAACTCGTTCAAGAGTTTGCCGATGAACTCAAGCAGCTTGGTGTGACTGTTGATGACCTCAAGAAAGCTCTTGGTGAGCAGAGTGCTGCCATCAAGGCCCTTGAGGATCGCGTTGCCGCACTTGAGAAGTACGCCGAGCCAGTAAAGGTTACCGGAGAGTTTGACGTTACCTACACTGCGTACATGCCCACTGCTTCTGGGAAGACTGACGCGAAGCTCGTTGACGAGACTACCCTCAACATTGTGGCTACCATCAACGATTACACCACTGCGGGGGTAAAACTCACTATTAAGGATACTTTTGCTACTCCCTCCCTCTCAGCCGATAACTTCTTCATCGAGTACAAGAAGGACGAGTGGTACATTCGAGTTGGGGACATTGACCAGCCCAAAGTCGACCTTGGCCTTGTGCTTGGTGGGTACCAGCCAGACGATGATGACGACGACCTGAGCTACGAAGGTATCTACGTTGTCTATGCTCCAGAGGACAGTGACATCACCTGGAAAATGTACGCCGATGTCAACAAATTCTACACACTCCGTATGGAATGGGAAAAGGTTGCCCTTGGCGTCACCTGGATGCCCGAAGGCGCGTCTCTCTCCAATGCTGGTTCTGACCTGATTGTAAGCGCTAGTGGCTGGACTGATTTTGATGAATCAGACGTCAAACTGACCCTCGAAGGTGCCTATGGAGTCCTCTCTGGAAGCTATGGTGTTGCTGGCCAGATTGACATCAAGGCAAGTGAAGACATCACTGTAACCCTTGACGCTCACTACGTCACTGCTGGGTTCACACCGGCTACTTCTTCGGCATCTCCAAGCTCTTTCAACGCCGATGAGATGGGCTTTGGCGTGGCAGCAACCTTTGACCTCTCTGGTGAAGATAGCGCTGAGAAGTGGATGCTTGATCTTGAGTACGACTATGCTCAGGCCATTTCAAGCGGTGCAGTAACCACCAACAAAGTCAGCGGTACGGTGACCTACGTCCCAGGGGATGCAGTCAAAGACGTTCCGGAAATCACCAATGAGGGTACTGAGGAGAAAGGCTTAGTGAAGGTGACCTACGACCTTCTTACCAATGGTATCACCCTTTACGGTGCATACCTGAACTACCCACTTGATCTTGAGAGTGAAAATAACGCTGCTTACCTCTCCGTTGGTGCTGAGTACAATATGGCCACCCAGGGTATTACTGCTGTTGGTCAGTTCAAGTACCAGTGGCTTGAGGAAAAGACCACTGCCACTCTTGAAGCTCGCTACGACAGCACACCTGCTGCTGGTGCTCCAGTCTACAGTGTGCTTGCACAACTCGACTGGGAAATGGCTGAAAACACTACCCTTACTTTGAGCTACGAACTCAATACCTGGGATGCTGGTGATGACTTTGGTCAGGGTAACATCGTAGACGGTGCCGGCACAATTACTGCAGAGCTTACGGTGAGCTTCTAAGTAGGTGACTCCCAAAGCCCCCCGGGAATTCCCGGGGGGCTTTTTTGCTGCCCCCTTTTCCGGTATAATGGGTACATGTCTCTCCTTGCGATTCTTACGTCCTGGAAGAATACTTTTTTGGGAAAGCTTTGGAGAAGAATTGACCCTGCATTCTCTCGATACCCTGTGGATGTTTTTTTCCCTCCTTCGGTAGCCTTTGATGGTGAGATTGAGAGTACTGCTTTGGTGCGTATTGAAGGAGAGGTACGAGGAAGTATTCGCTGCCCGGTTACCGTCTTTGCCTCGACGGCAAAGGCAACCGTAGAGGTAGAATCGTACTGCATCTATATTGAGGGACACTGTCGTGGGGTCTTCCGAAGTAACCTCCTCTATCTTGCCCCTGAAAGCCAGGTTGAGGGGGAAATACATACCGAGACACTGTATATTGAAAATGGAGGGAAAATGC
Organism: uncultured bacterium; assembly: GCA_937922705.1. Classification (GTDB taxonomy): domain Bacteria; phylum Atribacterota; class Atribacteria; order Atribacterales; family Caldatribacteriaceae; genus Caldatribacterium; species Caldatribacterium caloriphilum. The sequence continues at coordinate 31,770 of CALAIW010000025.1, forward strand.
GAGGAAGAATCTGCGTGGGGGGACATGGAAAAGCTTATGAGACTTGGGAAGCTCTCGCCTCACGAACTTGAACGCTTGGTATTTCCTTTTCAGGGGGCCGAACGGGAAGAGGTTGTCTTTGGTCCTCGCCTTGGCCGAGACTGTGGGGTTTTACGACTTTCCCCCTTGTACCTCTCCTGTACTTGCGATCCGGTAACGGGAACAAGCTTTGGTGCTGGATCTTTGGCTCCGCATCTTGTGGCTAATGACCTCATTGCCTCGGGAGCAGAGCCGGTAGCACTCGTTGTGAGTCTTCTTTTCCCTCCTGAGGCTTCCGTGTCGCTCTTAGAAGAGACTATGCGGGAGCTGGATGAGGCAGCGAAAGCAATTGGTTTTGCCATTCTTGGGGGGCACACTGAAATTACCGATGCAGTTACCCGTCCGGTTATTCACTGTACCGGTATTGGGATAATTGCCTTTGAACCCCTTCCCGATGTGACCCGGGTGAAGCCAGGGGATACTATTGTTATGACCAAAGGTGCAGGAATTGAGGGGACAGCAATCCTTGCCTTGGAACGGGCCAAAGAGCTACAGGGGATTCTCACCGACGAGGAACTCAAGAGGGCTCAGACCTTCCTCAAAAGGGTGAGCGTTCTTCCTGAGGGAAGGATTGCTCTTCGATGCTCTCCCCACTGTCTCCACGATGCTACCGAAGGTGGGATTCTTGGTGCAGTCTTCGAAGTCTGTAGCGCTCAAGGTCTTGGATTTATCCTTGAGGAGGGTAAAGTCCTTCTCTTTCCCGAGACTGAGAAAATAGCAAGGTACTTTGGGTGCGACCCTCTCCGCCTTATCTCAAGCGGAACGCTTCTTGTCTTTACTCCCCATCCTTTGCCTCTTCTTGGGGCGCTTCAAGATGCGGGGATTCCTGCTTCGGTCATTGGTCAGGTGACAGAGAATGGCCGTGTGCTCATTCGCAAAGACGGAACCCGGGAGGAGGTTACTGAGTGTCCTCAGGACGAACTCTGGCGTCTTTTGGAGGTATCGAAGCCATAGGGAGGCGACTTTTCCCTTACCGAGGGGTCATTTGGGGTACCATGGGAGGTGTGGTGTACCTCTTTGCTCATCCCCGGCCTCCACTTTTTCGCCTTGGGGTTTTTCTTATTCTCCTTGGAGAACTCTTGCGTCTTTGGGCCTGCGGATACATCAAGACATATCGTGGTCCGATGGAGGAAGTGGAAGAGCTTACCACCGCTGGGCCATATGCGTACCTTCGGAACCCTCTTTACCTTGCCAACGGCTGCATTGGTCTTGGCATCGTTTTCCTTTCGGGTATTTTAGCTCTTATTCCACTGTTTCTTGGGGTTTTTGCTTTCCTTTATGGGTCTATTATCCGTGCCGAGGAAGCCTTTCTTGTAGAGCGGTTTGGCAAAGTCTATAAAGAGTATGCCTCTTCGGTCCCTCGCTTTGTGCCCCGCCTTGCACCTTACCCAAATCGCCAAGGCACCTTTTCTTTTCGAGTTCTTTTAGAGCGGGAAATCATAACCATTGGAACCCTTGCTCTGGTGATGCTTCTTTTCTATCTCCGGGGGTTTGGAGTTTTACGGATTCTCGACCGTCTCTTCCTTAGGCTGTAGGTCTATAAGGAGTTTAACGTCTCGCAAAGTAATCCCTGTTTGCCGTTCGATACGTTCCCGAACCTTTGTTTGTACAAGGCTTGAGAGTTCGGGAATCGAGGCGTCAGCTCGAACCACAAGGTGCAGCACAAGCTGCGCTTCTTGTCCAATTTTCGTCACCCTTGGTGTTACGGAAACAATCTCCCGGAAACCCTGCAGAGCTTCTCGGGCAAGAACATGAAGGGACTCAAAGGAAACTCGAATTTCTCCTTCCTCTGTCCTTTGCACAATGAACCGGCCTCCTCGGGGAAGAAGAAGACGAAAAAGGAACACTGCCCCAACGACGAGAAGCACAATGCCTGTAGCACTTAGGGCCTTAGTGAGGGTATTACGATGGAGAAGCGTATGGAAATCGACGAGCCATTCCTGGATAGCCAGAAGGGGTACAACGTTGAAAAAGAGAATGGCCACACCCACGGCAAAAAGAAGCACAAGAATCCCTACAATCCCAGTTACCACTTTTCCAAAAAGCTGCATATAAACCCTCCTTTACCGCTTCCCTGTTTCTCCCCGGAGTCGGTCAATGAGTTCTGAAGCCTCCTGGGCAGAAAGCGAAGAGAGCATTCCTTCGTCTACTGGTTTTCCCTGGCTTTTGAGAAGATCCCGGATAAAGCTTTTCTGTCTTTCTGTTGCGGGACGGAAGGCCTCAGAAGGTTCTTCTTCCTCGCCCTCATAAAGGTACAGTCCCACCCCAAGAAGGGTAGCACATTTTTTGAGGGCATCAGAGGCAGCAGCCTTAAGGTCATCTCCAAGGTCTACAAAGGAGCCATCAGGGTTATACGCTATAGCTTTTGACCCAAACTGCTCTTTTACTACACCTCCGCAGCTTAAACGCCCCAGGACCCAGACATAACCGTTCTCTGTGTCAATGTGTTTCTCTTTAATTTCAAAAGACCAGTCTCCCTCAAAGGCCTCATTGAGGCGCCTAATGACTGAGGCTGTATCGACATAGAGTATGGTCTTTCCCCCAGGACCTGGCCGGCTCTTCACTTCCCTTTTGGCAAACTTCTTCTCGAGGATATCCCTGTTTTTCAATTGGCATCACCACTCTGTACAACCATTTTGTTACTCCTTTCTTCCGTAGCCAGACTTGCTTGAGAAATCATCTTCTGCACGTCTGCATTCGTCAGAAGGGTTGCTTACCTCTTTTAAGCATCCTATGACGAGAGCATTTTTTGGTAGAAACACACATCAATCCATCGGCCAAATTTGAACCCCGCTTCTTTCAAAACACCCCGGAGAACGAAACCAAGTTTTTCATGGAGTTTAATGCTTGCGATGTTTTCGCTAGCGATGATGGCAACGATCGAGTGATACGAGAGGCGTTTTGCCTCCTCAACGAGGGTACTCAGGAGTTCGTATCCTATGTGTTGTCGGCGAAACTCCCGGCGGACGTAAATAGAATCGGTTACGGTGTACTGATACCCCTCCCGGTCAGAATATGGACTCAAGCATGCCCAGGCGACTATAAGGCCCTCCTCTTCGGCAACAAGGAGAGGATAACGTTCGTTGTGGCTTTCAAACCAGCGAACCTGTTCCTCTAAAGACCTGGGGTAAAGGTGAAATGTGGAGATGGTGGTAAGGACTGCCTCGTTGTAGATTTCAGTAATAGCCTGGAGGTCTTCTTGCCTTGCTCTTCGGATAACAAGGAGTTTCTCTTTCATGGCGTTCATATTGTAGCAAAGAGGCTGGTATAATAAAAGGAGTTGGAAAGGAGGGATGTCGTATGAAGTTCCTCGTTTTTCTTGTTTTTGCCCTTGGTTTCCTTCTTGTGGTGGGTCCGGGATTTACCCAGGATGCAGCAACGCTTTTGCAAGACGCAGCAGTTCTTGTGACTGAGGGAAAGCTTGAAGAGGCTCAAGCTCTTGTTGAGGAGGCGTACCTTGCTCTCTGGAACAAGGCACCCTTGACCTGCCCGGTGTATCTCTTCGTTGAGGGGGAGCCAGAATTTTTCGGAGTATACCGGGAAAGACCTTCGCGGAGTTTTGTTGCAGGGGAGACGATGCACGTTTACGCTAAACCTAAGAACTACACCATTTTGAAGGAGGACAATATTTACCACGTCTACCTTTCCTTAAGCTACTCGGTTTACGACAAAGACGGAAAGTACCTTGGTGGTGAAGACCCTTGGGAGAATTTCCGGTACGTTACTTATGCACCGACCTTTGAGCTCTTTTTGAGTCTTTCCTTTTCTTTTGAACTTGATCCTGGAGAGTACACCTTAGAGATCACAGTGGAGGATAAACTTTCTGACAAAGAAACGAGTTTCAAACTCCCCTTTAAAAGGCTTTAGGATGCTTTTGGCCCGGAGATGAGTGCGAGGAGCTCTCGTGCAGCTTCTTCGGGCCCGTGGGTTTCGAATCCTTCAAGACCAAGCCGCGTGCGCATTTCCCCGACGAAAATGCCCCGCTCAAAGAAAGCCCGAAAGAATTTCTCGGCAATAACCTCATGGAGATCTCGGTACTGAGGGAGACCAAAGATATTGGCAAAGTATGAATGCACAATGCCTGTGGAGGTGGTTGTGCCTTTACTCATGGCTGTTTATCAACGGGATGTCCCTTGATGACAACGTCGTACGTCGTTACTGGAATGACGATTCGGGCGTTGCCCTGACTTGGACTCATAATGATTGCCCGGTCAATCTGACCAAAAGCGTATCCTTTTTGCAGGTCGTCAAGGCGCAGAAAAGCCCCAATTTCCGTTCCGTAGCCAATAATTTCTCCTTCTTCGTTGATTTCCAAAGACCCCATGTCGTCAGCAATGATGGCGATTTCACGGAGATACTCCTCTGAGAGAATGCGCAATGCTTCAAGGGTTTCCGATTTCCCCGCAGCGGTATCTCCAATGAGAAGCACTGTTTTCTCAATGCCATTTTTCAGCGCAATTTTCACAAGAGCTCCGTGAAAGGGGAGCCGTCCTCGCTTCATCATGACGACGTTGTGGAGGGTAAGGACCATTTTCTTGAGATATCCGAAGTATCCGAACTCATCACGGCCGGGGCAGGCTGCTGTGAGAATATTGTTCTCCTCATCATCGAAGAAGACCGTGGGGTAAGGGGCAAGGTCGTCTCAAACGTCTCCTGGAACCCCAAAGGTGTAAATTGCGTCAGGGGCTTTTTTCAGGTCCTCAGTGGCGAGTTCAAAGAGGTTACTCAGAGAGAACCCAAGTTCAAAGAACTTCTCGTGGAAGTATATAAGGACAAGCAATGGCCCCACCTTTGCTGGGTAACATAACCACTCGCTTGCGTCAAGGTCAAAACGCTTGAGGGGGTTTTCGAGTATTCGCTCAAAGCGACCGCTTCTTTTGTTCATTGGCGGGTTGAAAATGAGCGGCGGATTCAAGAGAACTTGCCGGATAACGGGAAGGTGCGCAAGTTTTTCCTTATACAATGGGTGAGGGAAAGGGATATCCTTTGGTACCGCAATCCCCGCAATGTTTGCTCCCGCAGGGAGTTGGCGATAGATTCGGGGATGCTTCTCAGGTTGCAACGGTGGCATTAAAGGTGCGATAGGGACGTTTGTCGGGACCTTCGTTTTGTGAGGTGCAGATGAGGAAACGGTCAAAACTTCGCCAGAAATTGTACAGGTACTCCGCAAGGTCATTGAGCTTTCCAGGGTCCTGCAAGAAAGATTCTGTCCCTGGAAGGAGGGAAGGGAGGAAACGCAGAGGAACTTTAACGAGTATCTGCAGAGCCTTTATGAAAAGCTCAAGGTCGTTTGTATCGGTCTCGTCTTTACCAAAGACTTGAAGCAGTGAGGACCCCTTCTTTTCAAGCTGTTTCAACCCTCTCCAGACAATTTCCCGAAAAAGAGGGCTTTCAAAGAGCTCACTTGGAGTCTCACAAACCCGATACTCAGTACGAAGAATAACTTTGTGGTTAAGTATACGGAAGTTTTCACGCTTCATGGATGTTTCCTCCTGATTAGGAAAGAGTATACCGACGGGGGATTTGGGAGTTAAGGTTCTGCTGAAAGTACTTAAGACAGGCCGTACACTTTAAGGGGTTTTGGCCTGAGGATTTTCGTAAGGGCTCGAAAAAGCAGAGTCGAGTACTTCCCTTTGTGGTTGAGAAGAGGTACAATTGCTACTAACAATGGTTTGGAGTAGAGTCGTACCGGTTCTTAGCATGCTTTTTTGTCTTTTGTTTTTAGGGTGTGCGGTATCACCCAGCATAAGTGTTTCCTTCGGTGAGCAGGTCCAGCTTGCATTTGGCCAGACTCTTTTCCTCAAAGGCACGAAGTATGCAGTAACTTTTAAAGATGTTCTTGAGGACTCTCGCTGTCCCCAAGGAGTAGAGTGTTTTTGGGAGGGCCGAGTTCTCATTCTCCTCCAGGTTGGAGAAGATACGCTAATACTTGAAGTGCAACCCTCGAAGCTTCCTGTAGAGACCGTTGTGTCTTTCTCGCCTTCTGAAAGGTATCGCTTGGTTGTTGCTGAACTTTTTCCGTCACGTCTTTCGTTGGAGCCTCCGGAAAAAGCGGAGTATGCGATTACTCTCTGGATTGAGAGCGAGGTTGCAGGAGGATGGGAAAGTCGGTATAATGCTCCCTGGGAGGGGTGTCCGAACTGGCTAAGGAGCCGGTCTTGAAAACCGGTACGCCCTTGACGGGCAATGTGGGTTCGAGTCCCACCCCCTCCGCCAGTTACTTTTACGTTGCTTTGTGTTTCCTTTTTCCCGAGAGACCCCGTCTTTTCCTCCTCGATGTCCTTTTCCTTCTTCTTCTGAGGGTGGGAAGGTCTTCATAGGACCTGTGCAACGTATTTGGACTCAAGGCTGGGTCTTCTCTAGAGGATTTATGGTGCAAGCATCGTGCAATCGTTTCTGGGTTGCATGATTGGGTCCTCTTGTACTCGATGTTTTCCACTTTGGGCTCCGTCTTAGGGTAAAGGGAATATGTTGTTGTGTCTGGTCTGAAGGTGCCGAAATTGTCCTGTTCTTGGGAATCCCCTTTTCTGAGACTTTCTGGCTTTTGTACAATACTTTCTGGGGGTGAAAGTGTGGTTCTTGCAACGCTTGAGGCGATTCCAGGAAAAAGAGTCAAAGAGGTTCTTGGGGTGGTTTGTGGGAGCACCATTAGAGCGCGCTGGATAGGAAAGGATATCGCTGCAGTTTTTCGGACCCTGGTGGGTGGGGAAATTGTTGAGTACACCGAAATGCTTCAAACAGCACGGCGTGTTGCCCTTGAACGAATGATAGAAGAGGCACGAAAGCTTGGTGCCGATGCTATTTTAGGAGTACGACTTTCCACAAGTATGGTGATGAGTGGAGCCGCAGAGATTATTGCCTACGGAACAGCGGTAAAGCTTGAGGATTTTAGCGGTGACTCAGCATCTCAATGACCAGGGTGATACCGAGGAAGGCAGCAATAGCAAAACCGAGAATACCAAGGATACCGAGAAGGCGCGAGTACGGGTAGTTGGTGTAAATGAGTGAGGAGCCGATAAGGAGGGATCCGAGGATAACACTTAGGGCAAGACGCGTGCTCATCCGCTCAATACGGCGGTTCATTCCCTCAAGGTCGTGGCTTTCCGCCTGGAGCCGTATTTTGCCTGAAATGGTATGGGCAAGAAGCCGGTCGAGGCGATGTGGAAGGTTTTCAAGGAATTCCTTCCAGTCAAGGACATACTCTTCAAGGCGCTCTCTAACCCTCTCCAATTGCATGGAACGGACGATAATGCGTTTTAAGGCTTCCTCAAGGTGAGGAAAGACGTTGAACTCGGGGTCAAAGAGGAGCCCTGTTCCCTCGGCAACGACAAGGGCTCGAAGGAGTATGGAGAAGTGTGTAGGAAAACGCAGGTGGTGTTTTCGCGCCAGGTAAAAGAATTCTTGAACTATGCTTTCAAGACGTATTTCTCGAAGGTCTGAGGCAACGTACCGTTCGATAACCTCGCTCAAATCAAGGCGAAAGGCAAGAGGGGAGGGAAGAGAGGAAAGGAGGAATTCTTCTTCGAGAATTTCTACGACACGCTCGGTGTCCTTCTCAAGGAGTGCAAAAAGCATTCGCACCATGTGTTCTCGTGTTGTCCGGTCAATAACCCCCACGGTTCCAAAATCAAGGAGTACGAGGTCTTTTTGGGAGGGGCGAAAGAGGATATTACCAGGATGGGGATCGGCGTGGAACAATCCATCCTCAAAAATCATTTTGAGAATCGCTTCAATGCCTCGCTGGGCGAGGTACTGGCGGTCTTCCTTCTTGAGGGATGCAGGATCAAGGTGGGAAAGGGGAATACCTTCTATGAGTTCGCTCACCAGAACTCGCCGAGTAGAATACGGAAGAAAGACTTGGGGAATGGTAATGCCATCAAAGCCTTCAAAGTTTTCTCGAAAACGGCGCATGTTTTGCGCTTCGATGAGAAAATCAAGTTCCCGGAGAAAGTATTTACGGAACTCAAGGAGCAGTTCAGAGGCTGGGACACCTTCAAGGAAGTTCAAGCGGTCAACAACCCGAAAAAGACTCTCAAGGACTGCAAGGTCTTCGAGAATAACCTCTGCAATTCCTGGTTTTTGCACTTTCACGGCGACTTCCCTTCCATCAGGCAGGCGTGCCCGATGGACCTGGGCGATGGAGGCAGAGGCAAGGGGGGAGGAGTCAAAGTGAGGGAAAACTTCCTCAAGAGGTTTCCGGAACTCTTCCTCAATTACCTGTCGTATGGATGCAAAGCTTACCGGAGGAGCCTGGTCCTGGAGCTTGCGAAGTTCCCGACAGTACTCTTCCGGAAGAAGGTCAAGACGGGTACTCAAGATTTGACCGATTTTGATAAAGGTAGGGCCAAGTTCTTCAAGGGCCAGGCGAAGGTTCTCCTGAGGAGGTCGAGAAAGAACTTCTGGAGAAAGGAAAAAGCGCAATCGTTCAAAAAGAGGAATTCGGCGGGAGAGAAGGGGCAAGCCGTATCGAGCAAAAGTGTGCAGAATCTGCTGGAGACGACGACTGTGGCGGAATATCATGGGCATGCCTTCTCAAGGAAATCCTGGACGAATTGACGGAGGGGATGCACAAGGAGTGCGGCTCCCTGAGTGCGACACAGAGTTTCAAACTTTTCTTTTTCAAGGGTATCACCAAGAAATTCAGCCTCAGCGACAAGATGCACGGTAAAGGTTTTTTCTCTTTCCGAGAAGAAGTCCATGGTTAGCGTAAGTTTCCCTTCCCATTTGCCCTCGGGATTTTGCCTTACCTCAGTTGCAGAATGCACACTCCACCCACTCTTATTCTCGGTCTTTTTGGCGTCAAAAACAAAGTGGGTAATGCGATGCCCAAGGAGTACAATACCAGGAGCAATTTCCCTCATCTTTGGTCCTCCAAAAAGAGAGTTTTCTCAAGCATGTCTTTGGTAACTAAGCGGTCCCGTGTCGGGGAAAGGGAGATATTTAAAGAGGCAACAAGGTTTGCACATCGGAGAACACGAGGAAAAGGATACCCTTGCAAAAGACCAAAGATAAATCCAGCGTTGAAATAGTCCCCCGCTCCAATGGTATCCGTGACGGAGATGTCGAGAGTTGCAGAAGAGAAAGTTCCGTCTTTCGTATACGCGGTGCATCCCTTTTTTCCTTGCTTCATGATGACCCCTTTTCTTGGAAGGGGGATAGCATCCTTTCCCCCCACACCCTCAAATTCTTTCTCGTTGGGGAGGAAGTAATCAAAAGCAGGGAGAAGGCCTTGGATTTCCCGGCGCACCTTTTCTGTCCAGCCCTCGGTGGGCCATCCTGTGTCAAAAAGGAGTGTGAGCTTGTGCTGTGTCCTGAGGAATTCAAGGGTCTTTTTAAGAGTTTCAGTGCGAAGACGGGGTGAGAGGAAGTACCCGCAAAGGAGCACAAAGTCCCCATTGCCAAGAAGTGGAAGCATCGCTTTAAGGTGTTCTTCTGCAAGGCATTCTTGGGCTCCAAGATCCGTGAGAAAACTCCGCTCTTGAGTACGTGCATTGGTTACCCCTATGGAAAGAGCCGTTTCGTATCCAGGAACATGGAAAAGAAAGTCAGTATGGACTGATGCCTTCTCAAACTGCGTCCGGATATCTACCCCAAGAGAATCCTCTCCCACCGTAGCAACAATGTATGTCGACACGCCCAAGGCCGCAAGGGCTAAGGAGGCGTTGCTTGCTGCACCCCCAGGACGCATAACGTACCCGGGAATGAGCATTTCTGTTCCCCACTCGGGGTACTCAGGAATCCCCCCAAGAACAAGGTCAAGGCTCACATTGCCCACCACAAAGACCTTAGGCATTGCTCACTCCTTAAGCGTCGTTTTTTGAATGAGAAACGCCTTTCCTGGTTCTATGCCCTTATCCTCAGCAAGAGCATAGGCAAGAAGCATAAGGGGAATGACACTCAAAGCTGGGGCAAAGAGTTCGTTTGGAAAGTGTAAGGGTATGACCTCAACATTGTATCGTAGCTTTTGTTCCTGTCCTAGGAGTAAAACCCCAACTCCTCGCGCAGCAAGCTCTTCGGCAAGGTTCACCAAGAGTTTCTGAGTTTTTCCAGGGAGTGCGAGGATGATAGCGAGCATTGTTTTTATGGCAAGTTCCAAAGGACCATGGCGGAATTGACCCCCGGAAAAGCTCAAAAAGGTTTCCTTTGCACATTCGTACATGAGGAGGCATCCATGCCAGGCAGAGGCAAGAGCCGGTCCTCGAGCGATAATGACCTTAGTCTCGGCGTTTTGTGCAAAGGCCATGGCTTCAAGGGTTTTTTTCGTCCACTCCGGGGCACTCTCAATAAGGCGTTCTGCCTCCTCAGAAAGGAGTTCAAGGTCTAGCGAGGCATGGAGGAAAGCATCTTTGTCCTTTGCTTGGGCAAGTGCCCAGAGATTGAGAGTTACAAGCATTGCGGTATGCGTTTTTGTGGAGGTTACCGCATATTCTGTGCCGCTTAGAATATCAAAAACCCGATGCGCCTTTTGAGCCAGAGTGCTTTTGGGTGATGCGGTAAAGGCAAAAATTCGGGGACGGGAGGTAAGGTGGCGAAGGATTTCAAGAACCTCATAGGACTCACCGGATTGGGAAATCAGAAGGAGGGTATCTTCGTTTTTCACTCCTGAGAGCCCATAGTGGAGGAATTCTGAAGCATCAATATAGATGACTGGAAACCCACGAGAGAGAAGGTAAAGATACGCTGGATACGCTGCAAAAAGGGAACTTCCCATCCCAGTGAAATACACAGTCCCGGGATGGTCTTCGTACCAGGCTTCAAAAGTTTCCTCGTTCACATAAGCTTTGGCGATACGCCGGAAGACTTCTGGCTGCTCGCTGATTTCCCGATACAATGTGTTCATTTTCTCTCATTTCCTGGCAAGTTCTATAGTTTTTGTCCCTTTGGCCAGTACCCCTCGCAGGGCATATCCATACTTGGCAATGTCCTGCTTGATGTCTTCAGGTTGTCCCTCCGGAGAAGTATATTTTGCCTCATACACGTACACGGTGACCTTTTTGCCTTCAGCAAATTCAGGAATCTCCTCATTGATGTTTTCCAGGAGGTGCACCCGCCGGAAGTCACTTTTTGTAAAACGCAGGACGAAGAAAGGTTGACGGACCGAAAGATCAAGGGTTACGGGCTCAGTAAAGTACGTATACTTATCATAGTCTGTAGAAGCCTGGACAAAGATAACCCCATCCTGTCCCTCAACTTCAAGTTCAAGACGAACCTGTGGTACTCCATCAATTTTCAAAATTTCCATTTTTGTGATTCGCACTTTCTCCACCACTCCAAAGGCAATGTTTCCCAGAAAAAGCACTACGAAGAGAACAGTGACAACACTCAGTACGGATCTTCGCATGGTCTCGCCTCCTGTTGGTTTTTCTTTTTCTCCATACTCAACTTCTCGCGCGATTGTTCCCTTCAGGGGAGATGAGGCCAGGGATTCACCACTTTTCCATACCGGCGAACTTCGTAGTGCAGGTGTGGACCAGTGCTTCGACCGGTATTTCCCACTTCTCCAATTTTTTGTGCCTTTTTCACCCAGTCCCCAACATTTACCGAGATTCTTGAAAGGTGACCGTATACTGTCTCGAATCCAAAGTCATGACGAATAATAACACACTTTCCATAGTTTCCGTTCCATCCGGTAAAAACCACTCGTCCTTCAGCCGCAGCGACGACGCTACGTCCCACTGGAGCAGCAATGTCTACCCCGGTATGCCAGGCCCGCCGACCGGTAAAGGGGTCTCGTCGCCAACCGTAGTTTGAGGAGACCCGTCCCCAAGTAGGCCAGCGGGAAGGGACAACCTCAAGAATTCGGTCTCTTTTGGCTGCAAGGTCGATGATTTCCTCAAAAGCCTTGCGCCTGAGGAGTATCTCTCCCCGAAGCCAGATGAGGGTGTCTTCCAGAGCCTTTGTGGTGAGGTCATGGGGCGAAGGGAACATAGGGACAATTTGGGGTGGGAGTGGCAAGAAAGCGGCAAGTTCTGGACCTCCTTCACCCTCAGGGGGCAATACAAAAAGACTTCCCAGAAAACGATGGAGAGGGATGCAGGTTTGGACTTCAGTTGTTGAAAGGGTAAGAGTGACACCAAGACGTTTGAGCTGGGACTGGAGGTTCTTTTCCATAATTTCCCGCACCTTTTGCTCGAGTTCCCGGAGGTTATTGAGTTCAGTAAGAACATTCTCGGCTTCTTTCGTGAGGCGCTTCAGTTGCGCTTCCTGTTCCCTTTTCTCCGCTTCAAGAACGAGGAGACTTTTTCGCATTTCCTCAATTTTTGCCCTGGTGGCGAAAAGCTCATGTTTCATTCGTGCCTGGTACCAGAGCACCCCCCCGATGCCAAGACCGATGCCCAAAAAAAGCACGAAAACCCCAAGAAGCAGCATCTGCCACCGCAGGTGCAAGCGTTTCACCTGACCCTGCAGGGGGCTAATCCAAAACACTGTGAAGTGACGCTTCACCAGAACCCCTCCTTATTCTGGCCGCATAATAAGCAGATATATTCTTTTAAGGTCCTCAGGACCATAGTATTCAATGGTAATTTTCCCCTTTCCGACCCGGACTCGAGTGGCAAGGTAGTGAGTGAGGAGTTTCTCAACATGGGCTTCTTCTTGGTCTTTGGGAATCTCCTTCTTCACTTTCTTTTGTTTCGCAAGTGTTTCGGTGTCCCGCACCGAAAGGTCGCGGGAGAGGATTTCAGAAAGGAGAGATCTCTGGACATCTTCCGGGAGTCCAAGAAGCGCTTTAGCATGGCCTGGGGAGAGCGTTCCCTGGGCAATGAGTTCCTGGATATCCGGAGGAAGGTCAAGGAGTCTCAAGAGGTTGGCCACGGTTGAGCGCTTTTTACCGATGCGTGCAGCAATTTCCTCTTGGGTGAGACCAAAGGTTTCGAGGAGTTTTTGGATACCCCGGGCAAGTTCGATGGGGTTTAAATCCTCACGCTGGAGATTCTCCACAAGAGCAAGTTCAAGTTTTTTCTCCTCGTCTATTTCCTCTTCCACAATAACCGGAACCGTCTGAAGTCCTGCTTTCTGTGCTGCTCTCCAGCGGCGTTCCCCCGCGATAATTTCAAACCCCTGAGGGCTTCGGCGCACAAGAATGGGTTGTAGAACGCCGTGCTGGCGGATGGAGGTAGCAAGTTCTTCAAGTCGTTCTTCGTCTAAAGCGCTACGGGGCTGCAGGCTGTTGGGGTGGAGTTTGTCAATCTCCACCTCTTGGATGACACGGCCTCCGAAAAGCCCTGCCCCAGGGATAAGTGCTTCGAGTCCCTTACCGAGACCGCGCTTTGTCATGGGTCCTCTCTAAAACCTCCTCGGCAAGTTCTCGGTACGCTTGGGCACCTTTTGAGCTCCCCTCATAAAGCGTAATGGGTTTGCCGTAACTTGGAGCTTCGCTTAAGCGAACGTTTCGGGGGATGATAGAACGAAAGACTTTGTCACCAAAGACCTTTCGGACTTCATCCACAACCTGTTGGGAGAGGTTCGTTCGTGGGTCAAACATCGTAAGGAGCACCCCCAAAAGCTCAAGATGGGGATTGAGGGAACTTCGAACCATAGTGATGGTGCTTAGGAGTTGCCCAAGACCTTCAAGAGCGTAATACTCACACTGAATAGGGATAAGAAGAAGCTCAGCAAAAGTCAGGGCGTTTAAGGTCAAAAGTCCAAGAGAAGGAGGACAGTCTATGAAAATCCAGTCAAAGGCTGGAACAAGGTGTTTTAGGCCTTCTCTGAGGCGGGTTTCCCTTCGAGGTAGGGTGGCAAGTTCTACCTCGCCTCCGGCAAGACGGATAGTCGAGGGAAGAAGCCAAAGGTCAGTAACTTCTGTTTCTCGGAGGAGCTCTCCCGCTTCAATGCCATTTATGAGGAGATCGTATACGCATTGCCTGAGGTTTCGGCGATCGATACCTAAACCACTTGTTGCGTTTCCCTGAGGGTCGATATCAACGATAAGAACCCTATGTCCTCGCTCGGCAAGGCACGCCCCAAGGTTCACACAGGTTGTTGTCTTTCCCACTCCGCCTTTTTGATTGGCTACTGCCAATACTGTTCCCATAAGCGTCCTTATTGTAGCATAAAGCTTTTTCCATGCTCAACATGAGGGGAATCCGCAAAATGCAAGCACCCAGCCCAGAGCGTTCCAGAGAAGGAGTCCAAAAAGCGCGCCCTTTTTGGGATTTGGGTCAAGGGCGCAGAGAAAGGCAAGAAGGAGGGAAGTAAATGGAGCTACAAGATGGGGGGCAAGAAGAGAAAGTGCAAAAATGCCCCAGAGGACTATGGTGTGGGCGATTCCGGAAAAAGAAGCGGCGCAGAGAAGGGGAAGCGCAAGGATAGTACCGTTTTGGGCTTGAACGAGCATTTCCCTCGTTTTGAGGAATGCTTCAAGGGAAAGCTCTGGATTCCGGAAGGCGGACAGGGCGTATCCCTCATAGACCCAGCCAAAAAAGAGCGACATTCCCTGAAAGACAAGGGACGGAAAAAGGGCAAGGGCAGCGAGCGTTCCCCGGCGGTGCAACGGTACCTGGAAGAGGAGGGCCTCGCAGAGCGCAAAGAAGGGCAAAAGCCAAAGCCCAAAGGGGTGTAAGGAGGTACCAAAACCAAAGGCAAGATTGCCTATGAGAAGCTCCTCGAGAGCATTTTTGGTGGTGCTCTGGAGCATGACAGAAAACCCTAGGGCAACAAAAAAGGAAAAAAGGGTTAGAGCTGGTCGCATCAAGGCTCCGAAGATATACACTGGGGAGAAGAGGACCAAAAGCGCAGGGAAAAGGTTACGCCGTCGTGCCCCAAAAAGGAGAAGGGCAAACGCTACACTCCATCCGACAATATGTGGAAAGTACTCGCGGAAAGCTAAGGCCAGGAGAAGGGGGAGTGAAGGATGGGTGGCAAGGATTCCCTGGGCAGGGTCAGGGAGATACCGAACGGCAAGCGCCCGGAGAAGAAAAAAGCGAGCTTCAGGATGCGAGAAATTCTCCCCACGGAGGATAGCGCTTAAACCTAATAAGCTTAAAAATGCTGCAACACCAACGATACCGTATGGTGCACTTTTCTGCCTCATTGTTTCTTCCCCTTGTGAAGTCCGTGGACAGTCTTTTCCCAGAAAAAGGGTCGGGAAACGAGCTGTCCAATACCCTTCCAGGCGGCTACACCGGCAAGCATCCAGTAGAGGGGATTTACAAGTGCAAAGGGAAGGAGATGATCAAGGTTGCGACGAAAGACGGCAAACATGGAGAAGTACACCCCAAGGAGGTTCCCCACAAAGAGGTTCACTGCACCGATGTAGAGCAGTGCTCCCGAGAAGTACGTCCTGAGGAACTCGCTGCGGGTCACAAGCCACCCAAAGAACACCCCCCAGAGAATGAGGGAGGCGGCGTATCCAAGAGGTGTTCCACCAATGAAAAGCCAGAGAGTGAGGATCCCTCTGATGCCTGAAACCCGAAGGGCATAATAAGGTCTCCGGGTATGCACGAGGAAGGTCTGAAGGTACCCCTTAAGCCAGCGAGAACGCTGGCGAATCCAGTTTCGAATGTGGCTATTCGCCTCTTCGTACGTTGTGGAGGGAAGGATTCCCACCCGAAAGCCTCGGTAGTGTGCGCGCATACCAAGGTCGGCATCTTCAGTGACGTTAAAGGGGTCCCATCCACCAAGTGCTCGCAAAGCCTCCGTCCGAAAGTGGTTCGACGTCCCTCCAAGGGGGATGGGAAGGCGAAGGTGAAAGAGCCCAGGGAGAAGGTAATCAAACCAGAAGGAGTACTCAAGAGTGAAAAGGCGAGTCAGAATGTTTTGGGTAGGGTTGTAGAAGTTCAAGGCTGCCTGGAGGCAGACGAACTCTTTGGGGAGTTTTGAAAAGGCAACCACGGCTTTTTTAAGCTGGTCTTTTTCGGGAATGTCTTCCGCATCGTAAATGGTGAGGAATTCCCCTTTGGCAAAGGCAAGGCCAAAGTTGCAAGCCCGGGGTTTTGTTTGTGGTTGTCCTCGGGGAATAAGGATGAAGCGAACGTTGTACGGAGGATGTGCCTCTTTGCAAGCCCTCAGTGTTTCCGCATCGTCTTCCTCGATGAGAAAGAGAACGTCAAGCTTTTCTTGAGGGTAATCAAGAGACCGAATGGAGTGGACAAGTTGCTCAATGACCTCTTTAGGCTCCCGATGGAGAGGGAGAAGGATAGTATAAACGGGAAGGGTGCGAGGGTCAAGAGAAGCAAGGTCTTCTTCGGTAATTGTGACTGACGCAACCGGTGTTGCCCCCTGTATCCCCACGATGGTTTTGAAAAGGACCTGACCAAAAAAGGCGAGATTCATAATGGCAAAGAGGATACGTAAGGTAGTTTGAGGGGCGAAGAACGTTCCTGCAAGGAGGGTAAAGAGTATCGTGACGAGTATCCCCCACTGCCAGGGGACAAGAACAGAGGCAGCTGATTCTTCTGGAGCGCGAAAGAAAAGCCCGGTGGTGGCTTCGGCAAGGAAACGCTCCTTGAAGAAAAAGTGGAGAAGCCAGTCAAGTTCATAAGGAGTTATGAGCGCTTTGCTCACGGATACCCCAGGAAAGGTACGCTTAAGCCAGGCGTCCTGGGCTTCGTTATCCGGAAAAGGGGTGAGCACCTCGAGGGTTCCATTTGCGATACGACGGGGAAAAAGAGCAAGACGAAGGAGCTCCGAAGGGTTCAAGCGAGAAACAACATTAGGGTCAATGCTTACGAGAAGTTCTGAAAGGTTTCTGCCTGCATAAAGGCGGTTTCCCTGTTCGGCAAGGGCCTCGTAAAGCGTTACTGGATGCACAAAGCCCCGGGAAATGAGGATTTCTCCAAGGAGCCTTCCACTTTCCCTTTGGAGCCGCAGGGCTTCTTCAAGTTCCTCCCTTTTGAGAATACCCCGAGAAACCAGAATTTCCCCAAGAGGCTTCCAGGTCATAGGGGCCTTGAACGGATGAGTTTGCGGTACAGTGTAAGGCACCACCCAAGGAGGACAACACAAGCACCAGCAAAGAGAAGCAACCTCCAGCGTAAAAAAGCCTCTTCAAGAGAAGAGGTGGTACTCAGGGAAACGCGTGTTTCTCCCCACCCTCCTGGGGTAAAGATTGCCACATTTCCTACCATGCGGCGAAGGGTCTCGGCTCCCCTAAAGTGTTTCAAGAAAGCACTGTAGGCGAGGTCTCTGCGTCCAATGGGAGTAAAGACAAGAGCTGGTTTCCCAGAGATTCTTTGAGCGATAAGAACTCCTCCTGGAGTATCAGGAGCAAGGGCAAAGGTTTCAAGACCTGGGAGAGGGGCAAGGACGAGGGTTTCGCTTCTGCGGAGGGCAGGAGTTGGTGAGGGTAGCATACCCTCTCGGTCCACGACAAGGAAGTACTCTTGCAGCACAAGAGGTGGGGTGAGGAGGAATCGAAAATCCAGCTCTTTCAGGGCTTTAAGGAGAGAAGGAAGAGAAAAAGGCGGGAACTTCTTCCGTCTTTCAGGGATGGTATGTACCACTTCAAGGACAAGGGGAGTTGTGTCAATCTCCCGAAGGGCACTGTAGAGTCGTGCCACAACCTCGATTTCCTCGAGGGAAGGCTTTTCAGGAAGAACAACCCAGGCCTTTCCAGAGAACAAGGTGGGGGCATCGGCAAAGGTTACGGTGTCCGGGGTTGCCCTGAAAGTGCCGGAGAAATACGACTGCTCAAAAATTGTGGCCTCAAAGGGCATGGTCCCTCTTCTGCACTCACCCACTTCTGGGAAGTATGCAAAAACGATGTCCAAAGTATTTTCTCGCCCGAGGAGCCTTGGAGGGAGGAAAATAACCTCTCTTTCGATACCCTTTTGGGTTTTCTTGAGAATCTTTCGAGTGCAAACAAGGGTATTGTTGAGGAACACTTTAAGAAATACCTCACTTTTTGGGGTTTCCGGAAGAGGTGTGCTTGAGAAGAAGAGGTTGAGGGAAAGAGATGCCGGAATACCTCCAAGATCTGCAAGGGTAAAATACACCCTTTGCCTGAGTTCCCCAATGCCCCGGAGGGTTGTGCTTCGCATTCCAAAGTCTTGGAGGGTACGCTTTCTCTCAAAAAAGAGGGGCAGGCTCCGGACTTTAAAAGAACGGCCGGCAAAGAGGGGGAGCTCGGCGAGAACCCCTTGCACTCCCTGAGGGGTAAGGTACAGGGTAAATCCAAGCAGCTCTACGTCTCGAAGGGCTTTCTCCCGAAGGATAATACGGAGCTCCTTGGCGTCTTCTCTTTCAGGAAGTCTTAAGGGAAGCATTTCGGTAACGACTTCCCGCCGGATGCGGCGAAGAAAGGCAAAGAGTTTGAGATACGCCGCAAGGAGTTCTTTTGAGGGGGAATCTTTAGGGAGGAAAACGCGAATACGTGATGCGGGGAAACGGAAAAAATCTCGGACCGTCCAGTTTGCTACACCGAGGTCGGTAACGAGGGAACTTATTGCACGGATACGAACAAAGAGGTCTTGGGAGAGAAGGTCCTCACAGAGATTCTCGCTTCTTTGCAAGCTTCCCCGGACTTCAATTCGGATAAGGTCTTTGAGAGGCAATCCCTCAAGGGGGGCAAGAGAGATTCTCGCGCGGTGCTCTCCAGGGCGAATTTCCCAGGAGGAAAGGAGTATGCCTTCGGCAGAGACAGAAAGGGTTGCACCACGAGAGAGAGCAGGAGAGGCAACATACTCAAGAAGGAGTGCCGTGTCTTTAGGGCGCATCCCGGGTAAGACCGGAAGATACAGAGAAAGAGACGGTGCTGGTCCCTCAAGAACAAAATCTTCGGTGATGCCAGTGATTTCCTGAAGCGTCCAGGAAAAAGGCGTTGTTTTTCCCTCGCCGTGCCCGAAAAGCAAAAAAAGAAGTACCCCCAAGAGAAGGATGGCACGTCTCACGGTTTTCTCCCTCCTTCGAAGCTACATTCAAGTCTTCTCAGAAGCCACTTGAAGTGCGTGACTATTGGGATACGCTCGATATCTTCAGTGTGTATCTGAGCAAGGTGGATACTCAACCAGTCTCCAAAAGCCACAAGGGATAGGGCACGGCACAAGGATGACGTTCCCTGTGCCCAGACTTCAAAAGTTTTGATACCCCTTTTTGCCACATGCTTGAGGTACATTCGGGCCATAGTGGTGCAGCAACTTGGTTCTTCTGGATCGTGGAGGAACACAAAGGCAAGAGGCAGAGCCTCGGGGTGGAGAAAGGCAACGATTTCGTTGTGCATGGCTTCAGGAATGGTACTGGCAAAGGCTACGTGCTTAGCATTTTCGTTGCACTGAGTTTTGTAGCGCCAGGCGACACAATCTGTATAGTGCTCGATGCCTATAAAGACGGGAATGAGGTTGGCCATCTCCTGGGCCATCTGGTAGGGAAGGCCTTGAGAGGAAGCGTAGGTAGGAATGACTGCCTGAAGGTGATTTTGTGTTTCTTCAAGGTCTTGAGAAAAAGAGAGGAAAGGGAAAAGTGCTTCGAGAGCTCCAAGGATTCCACCGACTATGTACCCTAAGGCAAAGCGAGGTTGCAGTCCCCCAGGAAGGCGTACAAAGATGTCTCTGTCTTCCTTCTCCTTTTCCAGCTTTCCTCCCTGGGAGAGGAGAAGGAGCAATGCCCCTCGTTTGCGTGCTTCCCGAGCGAGGGCAAGGGTTTCTTCCGTATTCCCCGAGTACGTAGAGGCTATACACAGGGTGTTCTCGTTCACCCAGGCGGGAAGTGGTGGAGAGGAAACAGTAAGGAAAGGAAAAGAAAGAAGTGGTTCAAGGATACGTGCGAGGATTTTCCCACCAATCCCTGATCCTCCGATACCACAAAAGAGCACAGCCTTTGGCGCATGCAAAAGAGATCCTGAAACGGCTTCTTTGCCTCTTTGGTATCCCTCAAGGAGCTCTTCAGGGAAAGCACGAAGAATTGCTTCCATCAAATCCCCCCTTTCCTCAGGTTATACCAGAAAAATTCCCCTGAGGAAAGGGGGGAAGGTTTACCCGAGGATTGGGAGTTGTACTCCATCCCTGAGGAATAGGGGAATACGCTCTATCGGAGCGTCGGCGTCAATCCACTGGCCTCCCTCGTATACTGTTCCGGTGTAGGGGTCGGTAAAGCGTGCTCCTTTGGGGAGGTACACCGGTCTTTTTCGAGCGCCCTCCTCGGTAACAGGGGCAACGAGGAGGTCTGGTCCAAAGAAGTACTCGTCTTCAACAGTGTAACACTCTGGGTCGTCTGGAAACTCAAAAAACAGTGGTCGCATGAAGGGTATGCCCTCTTTGTGGGCTTTGCGCATGCCCTCAAGGATATAGGGTTTCAAACGTTCTCGAAGAAAGAGAAGCCCTTTGATGATTGCATACGCTTCCTCCCCAAAGGACCAGATTTCATTTGGCCCTCCAGTGAGTTCCTCAGCTGGACAGCGGTTTGGGTCTTTCGGATAGGGAAGACGAAAGCCGTGAAGCCTAAAAATTGGGCAGAACACTCCAAACTGGAACCAGCGAACGATGAGTTCTCTAAAGCTTGGACTTTCTGGGTCCCCTCCGTAGAATCCCCCAATATCTGTAGTCCAAAAGGGAATGCCACATACACTCATGTTGAGCCCAGCTTTGATTTGCTTTCTTAAGGATTCAAAGGTTGAAGGGATATCTCCAGACCATACCACAACCCCAAAGCGCTGACTCCCAAGCCAGGCACAGCGAATGAGGTTGACAATCTCCTTTTCTCCCTCACTCTGCAGGCCCTCAAAGAAGGCCTGGGCATAGAAGAAGGGATAGATGTTACTCACTTCAAGGCCATTGCCCAAAAAGTAGCGAAGGTTGTCGTAGTCGTAAGGAAGAACGTTGTCGTACCCAAAGCCCGGCATACCAAATTCTGGCTCTGCTTCATCAAGCCAGAACATCTTGATACCATAGCGGTAGTAATTTTCTCGAACCCTTTCCCAGATGAATTTCCGGGCTTCAGGGTTTGTGGCATCAAAAAGGGTCGTAATACCGCGGAAAGTAAAGAGAACGGGGATACCTCTCTCAGTGCGAAGCAGAAGCCCCTTTTGAGCCATCTCTTGGTAGTTTTCGCTCTCGATATCCACGGTGGGCCAGATAGAGACCATGACTTTTACTCCGAGTTCCTCAAGTTCCCGGACCATTTTCTCTGGATCGGGAAAGTATTTTGAGTCAAACTTCCAATCCCCCTGCTTGGGCCAGTGGAAGAAATCAACGATAATGACGGAAAGCGGGAGTCCCCGCTTTTTGTATTCCCGGGCAACCTCAAGAACCTCCTCTTGTGTTCGATACCGGAGCTTGCATTGCCAGAATCCCAAAGCCCACTCAGGGATCAAGGGAGGCTTCCCGGTGATTTCTGCGTAGCGGCGGAGGATATCTTTTGGGGTATCCCCAGTAATGACAAGGTAGTCGATTTGTCGGCATCCAGCAGAAAACCACATGGTGTGGTTTTTCGCAAGCTCTGCCCGTCCAATGGAGGGGTTATTCCAGATAAAGCCATATCCCCGAGAGGAAAGAAGGAAAGGAATACTGATTTGGGTGTTCCGTTGGGCAAGCTCAAGAACACACCCCTTAAGATCCAGACAGTCGTTCGCGTATTGCCCCATGCCAAAGAAGTGTTCTTCAGGATGGGCCTTGAAGTACAGGGAAATCTCAAAAAGGTCGGAACTCTTTGCCTTGTAGTTTCGGGCTTTAAGGAGGTCAGCGTTTAAAACCCTTTGGTCAATCCAAAGTTCCTCAAGGAGTATTTCTCCAGTGTCCTTTCGGTATCGTACCGTTCCTTTGGCATCGACCTCGGCAACGATTTTCCCGTTCCGAATTCGCGCTCCTTGGGGAGTTATGGTTATCTCTGGTTCCACATCTTCCTGAGGAAGGAGGGTCCAGTCAAGGGGTTCAATACGCCCTCGGCGCGATGCACGAAAGCGAAGGCAATCCCGTCCAAAGGGTTCAATCCATATGATTTCTCCTCCGCCCTGGATGAGAAGTTTTTTTCCATCCTGAGTGAAAATCATAGTTCCACCTCCTGCTCATTCTTTAAAAGCTCCGGCAGTAAGCCCCGCCACAATGGCTTTCCCTGCAAGGAGAGCCACAATAAGAGGAGGGATAGCAAATATCATGCTCCCCGCCATGAGCTTATTCCACTGTATCCCATACTGCCCAATGAAATTGTAGAGACCTATGCTCATCGGCTGCAGCGTTCGCTCTTTCAAGAAGGAAAGGGCAAAAATGAAATCACCCCAGGCCATAATGAGGGTAAGAATGCTTGCCGTAGCGATAGCTGGACTGGCCAAGGGTACGATGATGCTCGTAAAGATTCGGAAAAAGCCTGCTCCGTCAATGAGAGCAGCCTCTATGAGCCCAGAAGGAATGGCCTGGATGTAAGCATTAAGGACAATGGTAGCAAAAGGAATGGTGAAGACCGAGATCCCAAGGATAACTCCAAGGTAGTTGTTGATAAGGCCAACGCGACTAAAGATGAGAAAGAGGGGAATGATGATGGCTGTTGCTGGAAGAACCTGGGTAAAGGCAAGGATAAAAGAGGCGGGTCGCTTCAAGAGGAACTGGAACTTTGCAAGCGCAAAGGCTGAGGGTAAAGCCACTACAAGAGTTACCCCAAGTACTCCAAGGGCAATGATGAGGCTATTGCGCAGGTATGGAGCAAGGGTAAAGAGTGCATCTTTGTAGTATGCTGTGGTTGGGTTAGGAGGGAAAAGATGAGGGGGTTTGTGGAAAATTTCGGCAACGCTCTGAAAGCCCCCAATGGCGATGAAGTACAAAGGTAAAATGATTATGCCTGTAGGTATGGCTGCATATACAGTCCATTTCCATTGCGTCCAGACCTTTTTCCGTTTCATGTTATGCCTCCTTCTGGAAAAGGTTCAAAAAAACTGTAAGAAGCATTACCACAAGGAGCATGACCACAAGCACTGCCGAGGCCTTGCCAAAGTGGAGCTTGTTGAAGGCAAGAGAGTACGATAGGGTGCTGAAGAGGTGCGAAACGTCCCCTGGCCCTCCCTGGGTGATGATCCACACTAGGTCGAAGACCTTTACCGTGAAGATGCATCCCAGGGTAAGGGTAGCAAGGATGACAGGTCGAAGAAGCGGAGTGATGATGTAAACCACCCTCTGCCATCCCGTGGCTCCATCGATTGCTGCGCTCTCCAAAAGCTCTTCGGGAATCCCTTGAAGCCCCGTGTAGAGAAGGACAAAGTTAAAGGGAATACCAAGCCAGATGTTTGCCATGGTTACTGAGAAAATAGGGAGATGGCCGCTTGTAATCCAGGGAATGGGCCGTGTAACAATACCAAAAGCGGTGAGAAAACCGTTAAGCATACCGTTGTCGCTGAAAAACCATCTGAAAAATGAACCACTCACAATGATTGGCAGAACCCAAGGAACCATAATAAGGCTTTGGAGAATTCCTTTGAGAGGAAAAGAGCGGTTAAAAAGCAGCGCCAGGAAAAACCCGATGGTGAATTGGAAGAGAATGGAAAGACCGGTAAAAAGGAGGGTGTTGGAAAAGGTTCGGCGAAAGATGGGGTCATTGGCAAGTTCAGAGTAATTCCCAAGCCCCACGAAGCGTGCCGTTCCCTGGACATAGGTGATAAAGGTTACATCTTTCAGGCTTAAGGAGACATTGTAGAGGAGAGGATAAAGCCCAAAGACAAGAACGTAAAGCAGGGCAGGCAAAAGAAAAAAGTACGCAGTACGTGTTTCTTTCATCCGTACCACCTTTCTTGGGGAGGGGATTTTTCCCCTCCCCCTCTTTTCACTTTCCTGCGGCTGCTGAGATAAGCTCTCGAGCCTGCTTTTTGTATGCTTCGAACTCCTCAGGTGAGAAAAGTCCTCGAATGGTTGCTGCCGCCTCTTTGAGGGCTTCTTCTGGGGTCCTCATTCCAGTGAGGGCACGCTGGATTGCTGTCCAGACCGTAGAGGACACATCGGGGTACTTCTCTACGCCACCCACAAGGGGTCGTGGAAGGGCATATCGCGCCTGTTCAAGGAATGGAGCAAGAATAGGTTTCTGGGCTGCGATTTTCTCAGCAGCAGAGGCTCTGGTTGGAAGGCCACCGTGTTCAAGA
>CALAIW010000026.1 GCA_937922705.1 uncultured bacterium
AGGAGGACTCCTCATGGGATGGATTGTTCTTGCCATTGTTGTTGCTCTTTTTCTGTACCTTGTGGCTCTCTACAACCGTCTCATCACCTTTCGGAATCGGGTAGATAATGCTTGGGCTCAGGTTGAGGTGCAACTCAAGCGCCGCTACGACCTCATCCCGAACCTTGTGGAGACGGTGAGAGGATATGCTGCTCACGAAAAAGAGGTCTTCGAAACTGTGGCTCGGGCTCGTCAGGCAGCTATTGCTGCTCAAGGACCCGAAGAGAAAGGACGCGCAGAGAATGCCTTAACGCAGGCTCTGCGGCAACTCTTTGCCGTTGCCGAGGCATACCCTGTTCTTCGAGCAAGTGAGAACTTTCAGAGTCTTCAAGGGGAACTCACTGAGACGGAGAATAAAATTGCCTATGCTCGTCAGTTTTACAACGACACCGTGTACCGGTACAACACCGCAATCGAGAAGTTTCCTGCTTTAATCTTTGCCCGTGCCTTCGGTTTCACTAAACGAGCGTACTTTGAAGCTGAAGAGGAAGCACGGCAAGGGGTTGCAGTGCGGTTTTCGTAAAATTTAGCCCTCACCAGAATCCCTCAAGAGAAGCTTAGATGCGCCTCCTATAGTGCCAGGAAAATGGGTTGACAATTATGCACAAATGGGTTACCATTATTCATCTTTTACCATGGGAAGGAGAGTAAATATGAAAAAGTTTTTACTTTTGATCATTGTGGTTTCAGCAACTCTTGCCCTGACCCTCGCCGGATGTGGCGGAACCAACACACAACCACCCAGTCCTACCCAACCCGCGATGTGTTACCTCCGTGTTGCATCAACCTCACCTAATGTGTGGGGGTACGTTTGGGTGAATGGTATGAATACCGGTGTTTACCTCAATGCAATGGGCGTGGCACAGGTCGGTCCTTACTCTTGTGGTCAGCAAGTTAGTGTTCAGATTATTGATGAGTTTGGTCAACAAAGTCATATTGAGATTGTGAACCTCAGCGGGCCAATCACTACAGTCAGCTTCTCCTGGTGGTGAGCCTCACAGAGCACCACCCCTGGGGGAGAAGCTGCTCCCCCAGGGAAACACCTCTCTCTTGACATCCCGTTCCACTCATAGTATATTTACCCTGTCCGGTGGGCCGTTAGCTCAGTAGGTAGAGCACCGGACTTTTAATCCGGGTGTCGCAGGTTCGATTCCTGCACGGCTCACCAGGTTCTGCAAGGTATCTAGCAATCCTCCCTTGAAGGAGAAAGTTTTCCTACCGATTGTGTCACATCGTTACTCATACTTCCCCGAGAAATCCGAAAAACTTTGCTACCGCTTATCCTCCGGCACAGAATATCTGGGTGTTTGTCCCAGGAGGTCGTACCACCCTCTACACGAATCTGAGGGTGTTCTACAAGAAAAGACGGGGTGCACTGATTTTCGAGAGAGCTTGCGAACGCCTTAAGACACCCTATGCAATCTTCCGCAGTAGTGGGGCACTGTTGTAAACTCTTTCTGGGGGGATAGCTACCTCCTGTGGAGCGTTTTAGGACGCCAAGTTCTGTGAAGGAGGGGTAAATGTGAAAAAATTCCTCTTGGTGCTGGTTGCGGTTCTTTTGGTGAGTACTGTTGCCTATGCAGAATACAACCCATTATCGTTCAAGAACAAAGAACCTAATGGCTTCCGGTGCTTAAAGTGGGGAACAGAACTCAGCGCAATTGGTGGCATGAGGGTGATCGGAGAAGAAAAGGAAAAAATGCTTAAGCTTTGCATAAGGGAAGGAGACAGGCTGAGGTTTGGTTCTGCTAAACTCAAAGAGATCTTGTACATTTTTTGGAACGACAAACTCTGGGCTGTGTACATGAGCACAAGCGGTTACCAGAATGCTCAAAGGCTCAAAAAAGCAGCCTACAAAGCTTTTGGTAAACCCTACAAAGATCCGAGAGGGGAGCGCTATTACTGGTCCGGAAAAAGAACAGGAATTGTTTTAGAGATACTTTCCGAAGCCGCAGACTTTGCCCTCTTTTCTGTAGCAATAAGTGAGCAGAGGGAGGCCTTCCTCCTCTCTTGTGGCGGGGTTTTCCGGACCCCCGTTTGTAGACGCCTTGCAAAACTCCCTCCTTGATAGGAGCTCTTCCTCTGGGCAGGACGTATACCCTGCCCACCTTTGCCTACAACGCCCACATTCTGAAGTACCATTCAAGAATCCTTTCACCACAAAAGAGGCTCAGCGTAGCCCCAAGAGCAAGAAAAGGACCGAAGGGCAAAGGGTCTTTCAGGGTCCTTTTGCGAAAGAGGATAAGGAGAATTCCCACAATACTTCCCAGAAAAAAGGACAAAAGCGCCGCAAGGACCCCAAGCTTCCAGCCCAGAAAAAGACCGATGGCACCGGCTAATTTCACATCCCCAAAACCCATACCCCTGGGAAAAAGAAGGTGCACAAGGAGGAAGAAACCAAAAAGCAAAGAAGCACCAAAGAGAGGGGGAAAGAAATGTCCCTCAAGGAGCATCTTGGCAACCCCAAGACCAAAGAGGAGAAGAACGAGAAAATCAGGAATGATATAGTGTTTCAAATCAAAGACGGAAATGGCAAAAAGGAGCGCGGTGAAAAAGAAACCAAAAAGCACCATGAAAAGAGCATCCTCCCTCAATCCTCATTTTTCAGCATTTCTTACTCCTGGGTACGTAGAATCATCGCCTCTCTAGAGACCAAGCTTGTCCCGGCAAAGAACCAAACCCCCAAGCACAACGCTCTGGCACCCCTACATCCCCCCTCCCATGCCCTTTGAGGCAATCTCAAACATAGGCATGAAGAAGGCAAGGGCAACGAAGAAAACACCCACACCAATAATGAGGGTGAGAACAGGTTCAATGACTGCCGAGAGCCGAGAGACGAAAATGGCAACCTCCTTGTCGTAGAGTTCGCTCGTTTTTCCCAGGGTGAATTCGAGATTTCCTGATTCCTCACCGATACTCACCATCTGCACCACAAAAGGGGGGAAGAACTCATGCTCTGCCAGGCTCTGGGTAAGGTTTTTGCCCTGGCGGATACTCCGGGCAACAGAAAGAAGCATATCCCTCATGTAGAGGTCCCCAACAGCACTTGCCGTAACCTCGAGAGCCTGAACCATGGGCATGCCGCTTCGAACCAGGGCATTAAGGACCCAAGCAAAGCGGGAGAGGATAACTTTTCTGAAGAGCTGGCCAAAGAGAGGAAGACGGTGCTTTTTCTCATCCCAGAACCGTCGGCCCTTTTCAGATTGAATGTAAAGGAAAAAGGCGAGAATCCCCCCAAAAAGCCCACCGTATACGAGGGACCAGTTGGTATTCATGAAGCGAATAACGGAAAGCATAAGAAGGGTCGGTAGGGGAAGCTCAATATTGAAGCCCTCAAAAAGGAGGAGAAACTGGGGGAAAACAAAGTACACCAGGAAAAAGGAGGCCGCAATCATGGCAACTACAAGGATAATCGGGTAGTACATCGCCGACTGTATTTTATCTCGCAGGTCCTTCTCCCATTCAAGGTAATCAGCCAGGCGCCCCAGAGACCAGTCGAGGTTTCCCCCGGCTTCTCCAGATTGCACCATACCCACAACTACTCGATTGAAAACCTTAGGATAGTCAGCAAAAGCCTGAGAGAGCGAATACCCCCGCTCAACTTTCAAAGCAATCTCATCAATGACCGAGGCAAAGTACCGATTTTCCGCTTGGCGGGCAAGGCTCTGGAGCGCAGAAAGCAGAGGAACGCCAGACTCAAGCATCACTGAAAGCCCCCGAACAAAGGAAGCAAGTTCGGGAAGCTTCACTTTCTTTGCCTCAAAAAGAGACGAGAGCTTCCTCTCAGAAACTTTCCCAACCTTTTCTTCTTCAATTGCCGTAACGAAAAAACCCTGTTCCCGAAGCCTCGATACCGCTTCCTGGACTCCTGAAGCCTCTATTCGCCCCAAGGAAATACTCCCACTTCGGTCACGGACACGGTACAAATAGACAGGCATTACAATCGATTCCTCCAGGTGGCAAACTCCTTCTGGTCAATAGCCCGAGAGAGCGCCTCCTCCCAGGTAACAAGGCCTTTCTTGTAAAGCTCAAAAAGAGCCCGGTCCATGGTAACCATGCCCTCAGCAAGAGAGGCCTGCATAATGGTGTAAATCTGGTGGCTCTTCCCCTCCCGGATAAGGTTACGAATGGCGGTGTTGGCGATCATGATTTCTACCGCTGGAATACGCCCCTTCCCATCGGCACGAGGGAGAAGCTGCTGTGCAACGATACCCTGAAGGCATCCAGCAAGCTGCACTCTAACCTGTGTTTGTTGGTAAGGAGGAAAAACATCGACAATGCGGTCAACTGTTTGGGGAGCATTGTTGGTATGCAGCGTAGCCAAAACGAGGTGTCCGGTCTCTGCCGCTTGCAGAGCAATGGAGATGGTCTCAAGGCTTCGCATCTCCCCAACGAGAATGACATCAGGGTCTTCCCGAAGGGCATGAACGAGAGCGCTCTCAAAGGATGGGGTATCCGAGCCTACCTCTCGCTGGTTGACGATGCTCTTCTTGTGAGAGTGGAGGTACTCAATAGGGTCTTCAATGGTCACGATATGACACGAGCGAGTAGTATTAATGTACTCAATCATGGAGGCCAGGGTTGTCGATTTTCCGCTTCCTGTTGGACCGGTGACCAGGACAAGACCCCGAGGGAGCGAGGCAAGGCGCTGCAAAATCTCTTTGGGAAGGTGCAGTTCATCCATCGTGGGGATACGATAACTCAAAGCGCGGATGGCCAAACCACAAGACCCTCGCTGACGGTAAACATTCACCCGAAAGCGACCAAGGTCGGGAACGCCTACGGAGAAATCAAGCTCAAGCTCTTTTACAAACTTCGCCCACCGCTCTTCCCCAGCAAGAGTCTGGGCTACAACCTCGGTGTCTTGAGGTGTTAGGGGTGGGTAGGAATGAAGAGGGGTGAGTTGGCCATGAATTCGCACTGTGGGAGGAATACCCACGGTAAGGTGCAAATCGGAAGCTCCAAGATCCACGGTCCTTCGAAGAAGCTCAAAGACATCTAAGGCCATTGCTCCATCTCCCATCTGTATATATCGGTACGTCTTTCTCTTTCTTTACACCCGTGCAGTAACTCGGTACATTTCTTCTACCGTGGTTACTCCTCGAAGGACCTTCCGGATGGCGTTTTCTCGAAGGGTTTTCATACCCTTTGCACAGGCTTTTTCGGTAATTTCACGCTCTGTGGCGTTTCGCAGAACAAGAGCCCGGAGATCATCATCCATAACCAAAACTTCACTTACGGCAATCCGGCCTCGATATCCGGTTTTGTTACACTCAGGGCATCCTCTACCCCGGAAAACGGTAACCCGGTCTTTCTCTCCATAGGTCAACTCCCGGGCGATGTTGCCATAAACCTCAAACTCTATTTTGCACCGTTCACATATTTTCCGTACCAGACGCTGGGCAACAACTCCCACAAGAGCCGAAGCGATAAGATACGAAGGAATACCCATTTCCTGAAGCCTTACTAAGGCTCCCGCTGCCGTGTTGGTGTGCAGGGTAGAAAAAACGAGGTGTCCAGTTAAAGCAGCGTGAACAGCGATTTCGGCAGTTTCGTAATCCCGAATCTCTCCCACCATGATGACGTCAGGATCCTGACGCATGATAGCCCGAAGGGCGTTGGCAAAGGTAAGACCGATCTTGGGACGGACTTGAACCTGGTTGATACCAGGGAGACGATACTCCACCGGGTCCTCAATAGTGATGATATTGAGGTCAGGTTTATTGATGAAATTAAGGGCAGAATAAAGCGTCGTCGTTTTTCCGCTTCCAGTAGGACCGGTGAGAAGAATCATCCCGTAGGGGTGCTGAATAAGGCGGTAAAACTTCTCAAGGTCCTCTTCTTCAAAACCCAAACGGTCAAGGTCAAGAAGAAGAGTGGATTTATCGAGAATCCGCATAACGATTTTTTCGCCGAAAATCGTAGGGAGCGACGAAACCCGAAAATCAACGGTACGGTTGTCCACCGTGACCTGAAAGCGCCCATCCTGCGGTAAGCGCCGCTCAGCAATATTCATCCGGGAGAGAATCTTAATGCGGGAGACTATAGCCGGGTGCACCCGGATAGAAGTCGAAGTAACATCGTGGAGAATACCATCAATCCGAAAGCGGATGCGAACCTGGTCTTCTTGAGGCTCAATGTGAATGTCACTTGCCCCAGAGCGAATGGCCTGAAGGATAATCATGTTCACTACCCGGATGATAGGTGCTTCCTCCCCAAGGGCTTTAAGCTGGTCAATTTTCAGCTCTTCCTCTTCCTCGGGAAGGACAAGGCTC
The DNA here is from genome assembly GCA_937922705.1 of uncultured bacterium. Lineage (GTDB taxonomy): Bacteria > Atribacterota > Atribacteria > Atribacterales > Caldatribacteriaceae > Caldatribacterium > Caldatribacterium caloriphilum. Next base: position 6,315 of record CALAIW010000026.1, read on the forward strand.
TCCTGGGTTGCTTCCCGAATGAGCTCTTCAACCGATTCCCCAACACCGTAGTAGGCATTCAGGGTCTTCTCAATGTCGTGGGGAGTGGCGATAACTGGCTGAATCTCCCGTTTGGTCATAAGCCGTATCCGGTCGATGGTCATAACATCCACGGGATTGGCCATGGCAATAATAAGCGTGTTACCCTCTTCCCCTATGGGAACAACCTGGTGCTGGCGGCAGAACTTCTCAGGAAGGATGGTTACCACTCTTGGGTCGATGACGTAACTATCAAGGTCCACATAAGGCGTTCCAAGTTGCTCAGCTAGAGCCTCGTACACCTCCCGGCTCTCCACAAGACCCATTTTCTGCAGGACTTCTCCCAGTTTTTCACCGGTCTTTTTCTGCATCTCAAGAGCTTTCTCCAGCTGCTCAGGAGTAATGCAGTGCTTTTGAACAAGGAGTTCTCCAAGTCTTGCCGGACGATCGATGCGTTCTTCCATCAGAACCCCCCAAAAAGGGCCTCTTCCATAACCTCGAGGGGTGCCGAAACCCCGGTAAAAAGGGAGAAACTCCTTGCCCCCTGGTACAGGAGCATGTACTTTCCATCAAAACTCTTTATGCCACGCATTTTCGCCTCCCATACAAGAGGCGTCCCCTCCCGGTGATAGACAAGGTCGATGACCACCTCTAGAGAAGGAAAAGCTTCCCAAGGAAGAGGAAGAACCTCCCCTCCAAGGCCAAGAGACGTTGCATTGATTATACCATGCACTGCTTGCACCTCCTGAGAAAGCCACGGAAGGACCTCACACGAAAACCCTAAAACGTTCCTTGCCCAGGCACAAAGCGCTACAGCACGCTCATGGGTGCGGTTCATGAGATAGACTTTTTGCGCCTTTTCTTTCGCCAAGACAAAAAGCGCCGACTTTGCCGCTCCTCCTGCCCCAAGGAGGAGAAAGGTTTTTCCCGAAACCACCACACCCTCGCGCCGTAAGCTCTCCTGAAACCCATACACATCGGTGTTATACCCAAAAAATTTCCCTTCCCGGTTGACCACAGTGTTCACTGCCTGGAGCACTTTGGCCTCTTCCTCAAGAACATCAAGGAAGGGACAAATCGCCTCCTTGTGAGGAACAGTAACATTGAAACCCAAAACCCCAAGAACTCGAAAAGCCTCCAGAGCATCTCTGAGCCGTTCTGGGGGGATGTCAAAAGCAAGGTACACGAAAGGGAGGCGAAGGTACTGGAGCGCAGCGTTTTGGAATCGCGGAGAGAGAGAATGAGCCACAGGATGTCCTATCAGGGCAAGAAGCTTCGTTCGGGCATCAATCACGATTTGCGAACCTCCAAAGAATCAGACGCTCGAAAAATCTTCCCAGACGGGTGGTAAAAAATTCCCGCTCTGAAAGGGGACGAACAAGAATGGTGTAGAGTCCAAGGCGATTTCCTCCAAAAACATCGGTGAAAACCTGGTCACCGATGACGGCAACTTCATTCCTCTTAAGTCCAAGGATTTCCAAAGCTACCCGAAACGCACCTCGACGAGGCTTCTGGGCCTTAGAAATCCCAGGAATAGCAAGAAGCCTTGAAAAGTACGCTACTCTCCTCTCCAAGGCATTAGAGACAATGCAAATGGCAAAGCCCTGTTCTTTGGCTTTCTCTATCCAGCGGGCAATACGCTCGGGAAGGTCGTACGTATCCCAGGCCACAAGGGTATTATCAAGGTCGACAATAAGCCCACGGATACCACGGTTTCGCAATTTCACAAGGTCGATGTCCTCAAGAGCACTTACAAAAAGGTGGGGCAGAAAGTATCGAAAAATCCCCCTCATGGAGTACCTCGCTTGTTTTTGAGATGCTCCTCATAGGTTCGGGAAAAGGCATGTCGGCCATCTTCCTGAAGGACGAAATAGAGGTAATCGGTCTCCGCTGGTTCAAGAATGGCCTTAATAGAGGAAAGACCTGGGTTACAGATTGGATGCGGCGGCAGACCCATCACACGGTACGTATTAAAAGGAGAATCAATCTCAAGGTCTTTCTTTTGCAGGGTATGTACGGTAACCCCTTTCTCCCTTTTCAGGGCATAGACGACGGTCGCACAGGACTGGAGGCGCATATTCTCCTTTAAGCGGTTGAGAAAAACCGAAGCCACAAGGGGTTTCTCCTCTTCAAGGCGAGCCTCCTTTTCCACAATGGAGGCAAGGATAATAACCTCGTTAAGTCCTTTATCCCTTCCAGCAAAAAGGGGAAGAACAACCTCCTCAAAGCGGGCAAGTTGCGTCGCAATAACCTCCTGAGGAGGAGTGGGAACCTGGAAAAAATAGGTATCAGGAAAGAGAAAACCCTCAAGGGTCAAAGCCTGGGAAAGCCATGGTTTACTAAAGTACTCGGGGTGCTCCACAAAAAAGAGGTATGCAGAGGCTTCACAAACCCCTATGCTCTCGAGGGTTTGAGCCATATCCTCGGCAGTGAAGCCCTCCGGAAAGGTTACCCGCACCTGCGGTGGTCCCTGGGAGAGGATGCGAACCAACGACGCTGGAGACACTCCAGGAGTCAGGCGGTACCATCCAGCAATAAGGGTAGTCTTTCGAGAAAGAAGGGCAAAGACAAGGAATCGGAAACGAGAGGTAATCCCCTCCCGCTCAAGGATTTGGGCAATACCAGAAAGGGGAGTCCCTTTAGGAATCGCTACAAGCTTGGGTTCTCCAAAAGGAAGGTCAAGGAAAAACGCAAGGTACGCAAAAACGCCCAAAAGGTAGAGAACCGCAAGGACAAGGATACCCCAAAGCCTCACACCTTTTCCCTCGCCAGATACGCTTCAAGAATAAGACAAGCAGCAATTTTGTCTACAAGCTTTTTCCTCCGGGAACGCGTGGTATCAAGGGCAATGAGGTGTTTTTCAGCTTCTTTCGTAGAGAAGCGTTCATCCCAGAGGACAATCTCTCCCGGAAAGTGCTTTTTGAGCTCCTCGGCAAATTCCCAGAGAGCTTGAGCTTCTTTTCCTAAAGACCCATCGGTCCTTCGAGGAAACCCAAGAACAATGGTATCAACGGAAAGCTCCCGAGCAAGGGACACAAGAGTAGCAATGTCCTTTTTCCCTTCCCGGAGAAGAACGGTATAGGGGAAAGCACAAGAGGTTCCCCAGTTCAGGGCGACACCAATGCGTTTCTCTCCCACATCAAGTGCCATGACCCGCTTCATAGCGCCTCAGGAACTCCTCAAGGAGCTTGAGAAATTCTCCCCAGTTTGACCTTGGAATTCCTCCAAACTGGGCAAAGTGTGGTTTCCCTCCCCCACCTCCTCCAACAGTCTTTGAGACCTCCCGAAGGAATGCCCCAAGGTGTACCCCCTTGGAAAGCCCAACCCCAGCGATAACCCCTCGAACCTTTCCTTCCTCCTCCACCCCAAGGGCGATGACACCGCGAGTGAACCTTCTCCCCAAGACATCGGCAATCTCCCGCAAAACATCCATATCGAGGGTGTCCGAAAAGAGGTGCGCAAAAAGAAGCGACTCTGAAGGAAGAGAGGCGACTTCTTTCTCCAGGGAAAGAAGAAGACGCTCTTTCCTCTCTCGGGCAAGGGATTTTTGCAGACTGCGATTTTCCTCAAGGAGATTCTTCAAAAACTCAGGAAGACGCGCCTCAGGAACACCAGAAAGCCCTCTAAGCTCTCCCAGGATTCTCCGGGAAGTACGAAGGACGTGAAGTGCCCGTTCTCCAGCCACAGCCTCAATGCGTCGTATCCCCGCACCAATGCTTGACTCAGAGAGAATCACAAAAGCGCAGGCTTCGCTTGTGCGGCGAAGGTGGGTTCCTCCACAGAGTTCTGCAGTGTAGTCCCCTATCCGGACGATACGCACCGGAAATTCGTACTTCTCCCCAAAAAGGGCAATCACTCCACGCTTTTGAGCCTCTTCAAGAGAACCGAAGCTTATGTACACCGGAAGGTCTTCAAGGATCTTCTCGTTGACCCGCTTTTCCACCGCTTCGAGTTCCTCAGGGGAAAGGGGAGCAAAATGGGTAAAATCAAAGCGCAAACCTTCCTCTCCTACAAAGGAACCCGCCTGGTGAACCTGCTCACCGAGGATTTCCCGAAGTGCCCGATGGAGGAGATGCGTTACCGTATGGTGAGTCTCAAGGTTTTTGCGGCGTCTGGCGTTTACCTGTGCTTTCCCCCGCTCGCCCACCACCACCGTTCCTTCCCGGACAATACCCCGGTGCACCGAAAGGGACGAAGTAGGACTGCTTACCCGAAGGACTTCAATTGTTCCTGAGGGGGTCACAAAAACCCCCGTGTCCCACTCCTGACCTCCCTTCTCAGCGTAAAAAGGCGTCACATCAAGGACAAAAAGAACTTCTTCCCCCAAGTGCGCCTCAGGAATAAGCTTCTCCCCGTCAGAGAGGGCACAGAGGGTGGCTTCTGCTAAAAGGGTGTCGTAGCCTACGAAAGTGGAGCGAAAACCAGAGAACAGCTCCTCCTCCTTTTTCTGTCCTTTGAGACCAAAAACCTTTTCCTCTTGGGCTTTGCGGGCACGGGTTCTCTGCTCTTCCATCTCTTGTGCAAACTCCTCCTGAGAGAAGGAAAAGCCTTCTTCCCTCAAAATTTCCTCGGCAAAGTCCACCGGGAAACCATAGGTATCGTAGAGCTTGAAAATCTCTTTTCCGGAAATCGTCCGTTCCTTGCGCGCTTTTGCCTCTTCGATGAGCTCTTCAAGGCGAGCAAATCCCAAAGCCAAGGTGTCCTCAAAGCGTTTCTCCTCTTGAAACGTGACCTGAGCAATGGTTGTCTCTCGGGAACGGAGCTCTGGATACACCTCCCCCATAAGGGCAACGACCAAAGCGGTGAGTTCATGGAGAAAAGGTTTTTGCAAGCCAAGTTTCCTCCCAAAGCGATGCGCCCGGCGGATAAGCCGACGAAGGACGTATCCTCGTCCCTCATTGGCCGGATATACCCCATCGGCGATGAGAAAAGCCACGGCTCGAGAGTGATCGGCAATGAGGCGGAAAAAAGGCTTGGCACTTGAGTAAGCGACACCACTTAAGCCTTGAAGGGCCTGGATAATAGGAAGAAAAAGGTCTGTTTCGAAATTGGACTCCGTATCCTGGACCACGGCACTAATCCGCTCAAGACCCATACCGGTATCGATGTTTTTGCTGGGAAGCTCCTCAAGCGTTCCGTCAGACTGACGGTCAAACTCCATGAAGACGAGGTTCCAGACCTCTAAGAAGCGGTCGCAGTCGCACCCCGGACGGCAGGTCTCCTTCCCACATCCCCGATGCTCTCCAGTATCGTAGTAAATCTCCGAACAGTACCCACAGGGTCCCACAGGTCCTGAAGCCCAAAAGTTATCTGCATCTCCAAGGAAAACAATTTTTTCCTCTGGAAGACCGACAACATCACGCCAGATGAAAAACGCTTCCTCATCCTTTTCATGTACGGAAACAAAGAGACGCTCTTCAGAGAGGTGGAGCTCCTCGGTAAGAAATTCCCAGGCCCACTGGCAAGCCTCTTTTTTAAAGTAATCGCCAAAAGAGAAGTTTCCGAGCATCTCAAAAAAGGTATGATGCCTTGGGGTGTAACCGACTTTCTCCAGGTCACTCACCCGGACACACTTTTGGACGGTACAAACCCGTCGAAAGCTTGGCTTTACCTGCCCGAGGAAGATAGGCTTGAAAGGCACCATACCAGCAATGGTGAGAAGCAGGGTTGGGTCAGAGGGAATAAGGGATGCGCTTGGAAGCACCGCATGTCCCCGCTTTTGGAAAAAAGAGAGGAAAAGATTCCGGATGTCACCACTGTGCAACACGGTAATCCACCACCTGGAATGTCCGTAGTCTCCTGTTGGTTGAGGGCAAAAAGACGCACTCTACCGGAAAGGCAAAATCGGGCTGGATTCTCCCCCGAGAAAGCCAAAAGCGTGAGAGGTCGTTACGGTAAATCCCCAAATTGGCACGGATAAAAAGGGTTATCGGGGCGTCAACCAAAACAACCTGGGAAAGTTCAGGGAGAGCCGCCAAAGCATCAATAATACGCTTTCGAAGCGATTCCTCTGGAAGGGGAAAAACATTCACCAGGGCAATATTCTCCGCCAGTGGTCCAATAATGGTGACATTGGCGATATCCCTGGGATAGGATGCCTCGTCAAGGAGACGCAAAAGCAAAGCATTGGCTTCAACAACGGCCTTTCCGTGATAGTTAGGGACAGCAAGAGGTTTCAAGAGGTGTTTCAGGTAACACCCTTCCCGAACTCGGTTTTCCCCAATACGACGAATAGGTATGCCAAAGCGTTCCACCAAAAAAGCGATGTCTTCTTTGGTGAGGTCAAAAAGCGGCGAGAAGGTGTCACCCAAGAGTTTTACCCCCCGGTGTCCCCAGCTATCGCTCTTGTTCGCTCCACCGATGATGAGCGTACCCTCTTTAAAGTACTCGCGAATGCGCCCAAGCTTTGCCCTTTTCGTGCAGAGGTTACACGATGGACCACCTCGGGCAACCTCCTCAAGGGCGTCTTGTCCCGGGATGTACACATGCTCCACTCCAAAATACTCCACAAGGAAAGCGATGTTTTCCCGTGCTTTTTCCGGAAGGTACGGACCCCAATCAACCGTACAGGCAAGGACCTTAGAGCGGCCGAGGGCTTCGATGGTACAAAAGAGAGCCAGGGTGCTATCCATCCCCCCAGAAAAAGCTACCACCACCCTACGGAAACGCGAAGCTACCTCTCGAATCTCCTCAAGGATGGTGGTGCAAGAGGGTACTCTCTCTGTAAAGGGAACACTCATTTTTTCAGGTTGTGAAGAATTGTGGTCAGCTTTTCCCCAATGAGGTCACCCAAAGTAACACGGCTATCCTGAGCCTGTTCTTTGCGAGCTTTCTCTTCTTCCTCTTTGAGAGCTTGCTTAATACTCAGACCAATTTTCCGCTCCGCATCATCGAGCTTAATGATTTTAACCTTAACAATGTCACCCTCTTTGAGGACATCCCGAGGGGAACTTATCCGCTCTTCGGAGATTTCTGAGATATGCACCAGACCATCCCAACCCTCTTCAAGTTCTACAAAGGCTCCAAAGTCTACAATCCGGACAACCTTCCCCTCGTGAATGCTTCCCAGAGGATACCGTGCCTTGACAATCTCCCAGGGGTCAGGAAGCAGAGCCTTCCGGCTCACCACGATGCGCTGCTCTTCAGGTTTAAGTTCGATAATCTTCAAAGAAACGGTCTGCCCTTTTTTGAAAACCTGACTTGGATGCTTTACTGCTTCCCAGGCGATTTCTGAAAGGGGAAGAAGCGCCTCAACTTCGGGAGCAACCTCCACAAAAGCACCAAAATTCATAAGACGCTGGATTTTCCCCTCCACCACATCGCCCACCTTCCACTGTGCCGCGATGCTCTCCCAGGGATTGGGGCGAAGCTGGCGCAAACTCAAGGTAAGCTGGCGGCTTTCCCGGTCAATGGCAATAACCTTAGCCTCTACAAGCTGATTCCTTCGGACCACGTCGTTCACCCGAGTGACACGTTTCCAGGAAAGTTCCTCAAGAGGAATGCGCCCTTCAACACCTTCTGTAACCTCTACAAGGGCTCCCCGAGCATTAATTTTATGCACCCGGACACGGACTGTACTCCCAATGGGATACTTTTCCTCGATGTCCTCCCATGGATCGGGGAAAATCTGCTTCAGCCCAAGAGAAAGCCTCCGGCGCTCAGGGTCAAGCTCTAAGACCTTAGCCTCCACAATCTCGCCAACTTTCACCACTTCCCGAGGATGCTTCACATACCCCCAGGAAAGGTCCGAGATGTGGATGAGCCCTTCAACACCCTCCTCAACCTCCACAAAAACGCCAAAGTCCTTCAGGGAAACAACCTTCCCTTTCACCGTATCGCCAACCTTGACTTCCTGGGCAAAGCGTTCCCAGGGGTCAGGGGTGAGGCGTTTCAAGCTCAGACTGATTTCTTCCTTTTCCGGATTCCAGCCAATGACCTTCACCTCAATCTCGTCGCCCTTCTGAAAGAGGTCTTCAAGCTTCCCTACCTTCCCCCAGGAAACCTCAGAGATGTGGAGGAGTCCGTCAATACCCCCAAGGTCGACAAAGACACCAAAGTTTGTGATGTTTTTGACAATACCTTTACGGACCTGACCAACCTCAAGAGAAGCAATGGTTTCCTGACGGCGACGAGCAAGCTCCTCTTCAATTAACGCTCGACGAGAGACGATGACATTACGGGTCTTGCGGTCAGCTTCGATAACTTTAACCTCAATAGTCTCGCCAATGAGTTCATCGAGGTTGCGAGGAACGACATCCACACAAGAAGCAGGAAGAAAAGCATTAACCCCGACATCAACAATAAGTCCACCTTTGACCTTCCGCTTGACCTTGGCAAGAAGGGGTTTGCCTTTCTCTTTGCTCTCCTCTATATCAATCCAGGCTCCCTGGTAGCGAGCTTGCTCCCGGGAAAGCCATACATATCCCTGGTCGTCAATTCGAGTCACCATGACCCAAATTTCTTCGCCTTCCTGGAAATCGTGCTCCACCTCTCCTTCACGACCCTGTGCCCGCTCCCGGAAAGGAAGAATACCCTCAGCTTTGTAATTAATATTTACGAAATACCCTTCCTCGCCTTTTTTGATAACCTTTCCTTTGATGAGATCACCGGGGCGCACCATGCGGATTTGCTCGAGGTTCTCGTGGAGCAATTCCATAGCCTTTTCATTTTCCACACCCAACACACTCCTTCCTCACAGTGTGACCCCGCCGCTGTCGTGTGTCAACCGCTTTGATCCTCGTCCTCCAAAAAGTGGGTGCCCTCTCAAGGAAGCCGCAGCTTCCCTGAAGTCCGGGCTCCCTGGACAAGGGTGTTGGGTCAAAGCCTCATTTGACATCACGGGCAGGGCAGGGTCACAAACCGAGACTTCTTCCTCAGGGAAATAATAGCACAAGCTATCCCCTTTTGCAACGAAACTATTTTCGGCTCCCTTGAAGGGTAATGCCAAGGACGTCAAGCTGCTCCCGGGTAACCGGTGCAGGCGCACCGGTAAGAAGACATACACCCTTTTGGGTCTTTGGAAAAGCAATAACCTCCCGAATAGAATCCTCTCCACACATGAGCATAACTAAGCGGTCAAAACCAAGGGCTATTCCTCCATGGGGAGGGCAACCGAACTGCAATGCCTCAACAAAAAAGCCGAACTTCTCGCGAATTTCATCCTCGGTGAGGCTTAAAAGGGTGAAGATTTTCTCCTGGAGGTCCCGCCGATGGATTCTGATACTCCCCCCTCCCACTTCGTATCCATTGAGGACAAGGTCATAGGCCTTCGCCCTGACTCGCGCTGGATCGGTATCAAGAAGCGGGAGATCTGCATCAAAGGGTGCAGTAAAAGGATGGTGCACCGAAACCCAGCGGTTTTCCTCTTTGCTCCACTCAAAGAGGGGGAAGTCTAAAACCCAGGTAAAGGCAAAGCGCTCTTTCTCTTCAAGGTCTTTACCGATACGTACCCGAAGCTCCCCAAGAAACTCCTGAAGCGCCTCCTCTTCCCCCCAGGAAAGGAGAAGCACCGAGCCTTCCTGAAAGGGATACTGGGCTACAAGGCGCTGGAAAAGGGAATCGGAGATTTTCCCTTTCAGAGGCGAGGAAAATTCCTCCTGGGTTTTCCGAACCCAGGAAAAGGAAAGATGCTTATCCTTTGCTTCCTGGGCAAGGGCATCGAGTTTCTTCCTCGAGAACCCATGGTCCTGAGGAACAAAAAGACCCCGTATGGCTACATGCCCTCCAAAGAACTTTTCTCCCTCTTCGAAGAAAAGGGGGGTAAGGTCATCAATGGGGAGGGCAAAGCGAAGATCAGGTTTATCCGTCCCATACCGCTTCATAGCCTCTTCATAGGAAAGGCGAGGAAAAGGAATTGTAAGAGAAACCCCAAGAACCTCGGCGAAGAGAACCTGCATGAGCTCCTCTACAAGTTTCATAACATCCTCTCGATCCACAAAAGACATCTCAATGTCTACCTGGGTGAACTCAGGTTGTCGATCAGCCCGGAGGTCCTCATCACGGAAGCAACGGACAATCTGAAAGTAACGATCAAAACCAGCAATCATGAGAATCTGTTTGAAAAGCTGTGGCGACTGAGGAAGAGCGTAAAACGACCCAGGATTCAGGCGACTTGGCACGAGAAAATCACGAGCTCCTTCAGGAGTACTTTTCGTAAGGAAGGGCGTCTCAACCTCTATGAAACCCCGAGAATCAAGGAAACGACGAATAGACTGAGCCGCTCGGTGACGGAGGAAAAGATTCTCTTGCATTCTGCGGCGTCGCAAATCGATGTATCGATACCGAAGACGAAGGGATTCATCCACCTCTTTTTTCCCCTCAATTTCAAAAGGAGGAAGCTCCGAAGGGGAAAGGATTTCAAGGGATTCTGCATGCACCTCAATCTCACCAGTAGCCAGGCGTGGGTTTGCAAACCCTTCCGGACGCTTTTGCACCACACCCTTTACCTGTACGACGTATTCAGGGCGAAGAGCAGAGGCAACCGCATAAGCCCTGGCGTTTTTGGAATCCACCACCACCTGGGTTATCCCCCAGCGATCCCGGAGGTCAAGAAACACAATTCCCCCGTGGTCTCGCATTCGATGCACCCAGCCAGCAAGAACCACTTCCTTCCCCACATCAGTCTGCCGAAGCTCCCCACAGGTATGCGTTCTCAGCATAACTCCCGCTCCTTTCGTAACCGCGCAAGAAGCTCAGAAAGAGGAAGAGATACCTGTTCTCCACTGGCGAGATCCTTTAGAGCAAAGACCCCTCGAGTGCGCTCACTCTCTCCAACAATGACTACAAACCGGATACGCATTCTCTGCGCGTGCTTGAGGTGATACTTCAGGCTTTTGGTTGCAAAATCAAGGTGAAAGGGAATACCACAGGCAACCAGTTCCCGACTCAAGGAAAGAAGCACTCCTTCCCCTGCTTCGTCCTGAGGCGCAAGGTAGACCCGAAAAGGGAAAGAAGGTTGCGTGGTCTTTTCAAGAAGAAGGACAATGCGTTCCATCCCAGAAGCAAAACCAACTCCAGGGACATCAGGTCCCCCAAGAGCTTGGGAAAGCCCATCGTACCTTCCCCCACCACCTACAGCATCCTGTGCTCCGAGGTGTCGCACTTTAATCTCAAAGACCGTACGAGTATAGTAATCGAGTCCCCGAACAAGGCGATGGTTCACAGCAAAAGGAATGCGGAGGTTTTCAAGAAGGGTAAAGAGCTCCCTTTCGTGCTTGCGGCACGCATCGCAGAGAAAATCCTGAATCTTTGGGAAAGTTGCTTCTCCGAAAACCTCTTGACACGATTCCACCTTACAGTCAAGGACCCGAAGGGGATTGCTGACAAGGCGCCTCCGGCAGTTCTCACAGAGTCTGTCCTCAAGCGGAGCAAGGTACTCCCGAAGTCTTGCGATGTAGCGAGGTCTACAGAGGGGGCAACCGATGCTATTCACCTCGAGGGAGAGGTCGAGAAGACCGAGTTCCTGGTAAATCATCCAGGCAAGGTGAATAATCTCCGCATCACAAGCTGGCTCCCCAAAACCCAGGGCCTCAAAGCCAAACTGGTGAAACTGGCGCATGCGCCCCGCCTGGGGACGCTCGTACCGAAACATAGGACCAATGTAGTACCACTTCACCCGGGGCTCATGCACTGAGAACCCGTGTTCAAGGTAGGCCCGAACAACGGGTGCCGTACCTTCGGGGCGCAGGGTGAGGCTTCGCCCCCCTTTGTCGGTGAAAGTGTACATCTCCTTCTGGACAATGTCTGTTTCCTCCCCAACCCCCCGAGTAAAAAGTTCCGTGTGCTCAAAAATGGGGGTGCGGATTTCCTCATACCCAAAAAGGAGAGCGTACTTTCGCACCACCTCTTCCAGGCGCTGCCAGAGGAACACTTCCTCACCCAGAATGTCCCGCGTTCCTCGCGGCGCTTTGATAACTTCAGCCACTTCGCATCCCTTCCTCACTGAATCTCAAGATCATGCACGACTTCAAGCCCCCGCAAAGCCGAAACTATCTCAACGATGGTTCTCGTTTTTGGGACGTGTACAAAGAGCGTACACCAGGATTTTCCCTCCCTTTTGTGCAGTCGAGCAGCATCAATATTCACCCCAAGTTCCCCAAGAACCAGACCAACCTTCCCAAGGGCTCCTGGTTCATCCTCAAGGACAAGCTCAAGGGAATACTTCCCTTTGGTTTTCAAAAAATGCCCCTCAAAGTACTCCAAAAGCCAGAGAACAAGGAGAATAAAGCCAACCCCAGCAAAACCAAGGAAGAACATCCCCACTCCCATGGCAATGCCCACTCCGCAGGTAGCCCAAAGACTCGCTGCGGTTGTGAGTCCAGCAACAGTTGGGCCATAGCGGAAGATGGTTCCGGCTCCAAGAAACCCAATGCCACTCACAATTTGTGCGGTAATGCGAGCTGGATCCCCCGGAAAAAAGACAACTGAAACTATAGTCATAAGAGCTGAACCAAGGCAAACAAGGATGTGGGTCCGCAGTCCGGCCGGTTTCTCAGCCAGTTCCCTCTGCCAGCCGATGATTCCTCCCGCAATAAAAGCAGCACAAAGGCGAAGGAATATGGTTAGCTCAAGCATTGAGGAACTCCACTTCTCCCTCCCCGTGTTGCGCTATGAACTCTTCAAGGTCCCGCATATAGGGGAGAGCGGTTTGGGCACCAACCTTAGTGCAGGCAATGGCTCCAGCAGTGTTAGCGAGCTTCAGTGCCTCAAGGAAGCTTCGGCCCTGTGCAATGCCCACAAGAAGTCCTGCATTAAAGGCATCCCCTGCAGCGGTGGTATCCTCAACCGGGACCTTGCGAGGCGGAAGATACGCATAGCGCCCATCCCCAAGATCCGCAATGGCCCCTTGTTCCCCAAGGGTTATGACCACACGGGCTCGAGAACGCTCCGCAAGAACCCGAAGCGCCCGCACCGCATCATCGCGGCTTGTGATGGTGACACCACTTAAGACTTCCGCTTCGTACTTATTTGGAGTCATTATATCATTGGCGGTCAAGATTTCGATGGGAAATTGCTGTGCCGGCGCAGGGTTCAAAACCACTGTCAGCCCAAAGCGGTGAGCCACCTCAATGGCTCGATACACTACCTCATGAGGAATTTCAAGTTGCAAGAGCAGAAAGTCACAAGATTTAAAGAGTTCTAAAGCGTTTTCCACATCTCGAACTGAAAGCTTCATATTTGCCCCAGGGGCGACAAGGATACGATTCTCTCCTCGTGCATCGATGAAGATAAAAGCAAGACCTGTATGGGTGAGGGGTTGTTTGGTAACAAAGGCATAGTCAACGTTTTCCTGCTCAAGATTGAGGAGGAGCCTTGCCCCAAAGTCGTCATCTCCGACTTTACCGATCATACTCACTACAGCACCAAGACGGGCACAGGCAATGGCCTGGTTATTCCCTTTCCCTCCAGGGAACATGGAAAATTCCCGAGCAAAAAGGTTTTCTCCAACCTCAGGCATGCGCTCAACCTTCAAAACCATATCCATGTTCAGGCTACCGATAACAAGAACCCTTGCTCTCCCCACAGATACCCACCTCTTTCATTGCATAAAACCCCTGGGTATTGTACCATATCTCCTTTTCAGCGCTTCCCTCCTCAGATACAATGAAGAAAAGTGACGGGAGGGATGGGAATGATTCGAGTTCATACTGCGCTTCTCAGTGTTTCGGAGAAAACCGGGCTTGGGGACCTTGCTTTGGGCCTCCACCAACTTGGCATACAGATTATCTCGACTGGAGGAACGGCACGACACCTTCGGGAACTTGGCATTCCGGTCACAGAAGTTTCCACAGTTACTGGTTTTCCAGAAATCTTGGGAGGGAGGGTGAAGACGCTCCATCCGATCATTGAAGGGGGAATCCTTGCCCGCCGGGACAAGCCTGAAGACTTGGAAGACTTGAAAAGGCATGGCATCACCCCAATTGACCTTGTCGTCTGCAACCTCTACCCCTTCGAAAAGAAAATGGAGGAAGGCGAAAGCAACCTCGACGTTCTTGTGGAGGAAATCGACATCGGTGGAGTAACCCTCCTTCGGGCTGCGGCAAAAAACTGGAAGCACGTTGTGGTCGTCTCCTCTCCCGCCCAATACGGGGAACTTCTCGAAGAACTCCACAAAAATGGTGGCTTTCCTGAGGAAAAATCTCTCCTTTGGGCTATTGAAGCCTTTGCCCGGACCTCGCGATACGATGGTTCTATTGCCACATACCTCGATACTATCCGTACGGGAAACACTTTCCCTCAGTACCTCACCATTCAGCTGAAAAAGGTTACTCATCTCCGCTACGGTGAGAACCCCCATCAGAGAGGTGCTTTCTACGAAGACCTTTCCCTTGATGGTGGCGGCTTCTTCAAGCACCTTGAGGTTCTCGCAGAAGGGAGAGAGCTCTCCTTTAATAACCTTTACGATGTCCAAGCAGCCTACAGCCTCGTTCGGGAGTTTCAAGATCCCGCGGTAGTTATCGTAAAGCACAATAACCCCTGCGGCGTTGCAGTGCACGAAGACCTCGTTGAGGCAACTCGCGGAGCCTTAGAGTGTGACCCTGTTTCTGCCTTTGGGGGAATTGTGGCCATGAACCGAACGGTAACCAAAGAAAGCGTCGAAGTCTTTGGGAATCTCTTCCTTGAGGTTTTCATCGCCCCCTCCTATGAACCAGAGGCTTTAGAGGCGCTTCGCAAACGCAAAAACCTTCGGATTCTTGCCGCACCCCTTCTTCCCCCATCGCGCTTTGACCTCAAAAAGATTGACGGTGGGTTTCTCCTCCAGGATAACGACAATGCAGTACTCTCCAAAGAGGCTCTCCAATTCGTAACCGAGAAAAAGCCCACTGAAACCGAACTCGAAGACCTCATTTTTGCCTTTACCGTCGCCAAATACGTGAAATCCAATGCCATTGTCCTTGCCAAGGAGAGAAAAACAATTGGCATTGGTGCAGGGCAGATGAGCCGTATTGACGCCCTCCGGATTGCTCTGGCTAAAGCCCAGGGGAGGGAAAAAGGCGCCGTCCTTGCCTCAGACGCTTTCTTTCCCTTCAGCGACGTTGTGGAAGAAGCAGGAAAAGCAGGTATTCAAGCCATAATCCAACCTGGCGGTTCTATCCGTGACGCCGACTCTGTAGCCTCTTGTAACCGCCTGGGAATCGCTATGGTTTTCACTGGGATGCGACACTTCCGGCACTGAGGGCTTATGCGCCGAGAAAGAGACTTTCTTGGAGAATGTGACCTTCCTGATAATCGCTATTTTGGGATTCACACACTACGGGCTCGAGAAAACTTTCCCCTTACGGTTCCCGTTCCTCCCGCTCTCATCCGAGCCTTCTTTGCGGTGAAATGGGCTTGCGCAGCGGCAAACCGCGATATTGGTCTTCTTGAAGAACCCCTGGCCAGGGCGATACTCCGTGCTTGTGAAGAGGGTATGGAAGGAAAATGGGATGGAGAAATCATTGTTCCCCTCTTTCAGGGGGGAGCGGGAACTTCCCTCAACATGAACGTGAACGAGGTCATCGCCAACCGGGCTTTGGAAATCCTTGGGTATGAAAAGGGTCGCTACGACATTATAAACCCCTTTGATACGGTCAATCTCAGCCAGTCCACCAACGACGTGTTCCCAACGGCACTCCGGGTAGCAGCTTTGTGGGAGCTTGGAGACCTGGAAAAAGCCATTGTGAAGCTTCAGGACACCTTGCAAAAGAAGGAAAGAGAATTTGCCTCTATCCTCAAAGTCGGTCGGACAGAACTCCAGGACGCCGTTCCTGTGACTCTTGGGATGGAATTTGGTGCCTGGGCTGAGGCTATCGGGAGAGACCGCTGGCGTCTGTGGAAGGCAAAAGAGCGGCTCAAGGAAGTCAACTTGGGGGGAACAGCGGTAGGCACTGGACTCAATGCTCATCCCCGCTACATTGCCCGGGCAATAGCTTACCTTAACGAAATTACTGGTCTTCCTGTGGCGAAGGCAATGAACACCTTCGAAAATACCCAAAATCTGGACGTTTTCTCTGAGGTCTCGGGGCTCCTTCGCACCCTTGCGGCAAACCTAAGAAAGATGACCAACGACCTCCGGATTCTAGCCATGGGCCCCCGAGCTGGCATCGGAGAAATCACCCTTCCACCCCTTCAGGAAGGCTCTTCCATTATGCCGGGGAAGGTAAACCCAGTGCTCTGTGAGTACGTTGAGGGTATTGCTCTTGACGTCTTTGGGAAGGACCTTGCCCTCTCCTTTGCTGCTTCAAGTGGACAGCTGGAGCTCAACCATCTCCTACCCTTTGTGGCGTACTTCCTTCTCACCATGATTGAGGAACTCAGAGTAGCCTGTACGGTTCTTGCCGACCGCTACATCCCTTATATTCAGGCCAACGAAGCACGATGCCAAGAGCTCCTCACAAAGAGCTTTGCCCTGGCCACATGCCTTGTCCCCTACTTAGGGCATGAGGCAACCTCAGAGCTAGTGCGAGAGTGCCTCCAATCGGGAAAGAATCTCCAGGATATGCTCCTTGAGAAAAAACTCTTTACCCCAGAGGAGTTGGAAATAATCTTCAATCCTTCGGAGTTATCAAAACCAGGAATACCTGGTTTGGGAAAGGTCAAAAGAGGCGATGCAGGGAACACCTCGTAGTCTGCGACCCCATATTGGAATTTTTGGGCGGCGGAACGTGGGAAAGTCTTCCCTCATTAACGCCCTTGTGGGTCAAGAGGTGGCCATTGTTTCTGATATACCCGGAACAACCACTGACCCAGTTTTCAAGCCTATTGAGCTTTTACCCTTTGGCCCGGTGGTTCTCATTGACACTGCAGGACTTGACGATGAGGGGTTCTTGGGAGAACTTCGAAAGCAAAAGTCTTTGGAGATTCTCCGGCGCTGCGATGTTGCCCTTCTTGTCTTTGACGGAAAAACAGACTTTTCTCTAGAACGGGAGATTCTCGCCCTTCTTCGGGAGCGGGGAGTACTCGTCCTTGGAGTGGCCAACAAGATCGACGAAGTCCATAAATTCCCCTCCCCTCCTGAAGACTTTACCATTCCCATTTTCCGCACCAGCGCAAAGACGAAAGAAGGCATCCCCGAACTCAAAGCCACACTCATTGAGATTCTCCAAAAGGGTATTCAGGAAAAGCCCCTCATTCGAGACCTCCTTCACCCTGGGGACCTTGTTGTCCTGGTCGTTCCTATCGACCTTGGGGCCCCAAAAGGGCGCCTCATTCTCCCTCAGGTGCAGACCATTCGGGAAATTCTTGACGCAGACGCAATGAGTCTTGTGGTTAAAGAGCGAGAACTCAGCGAGGCTCTAGAGCGCCTTAAAACTCCACCCCGTCTTGTAGTCACCGATTCCCAGGTATTTCACAAAGTTGCTGGAGCTGTTCCTCCCTCAGTCCCCATAACGAGCTTCTCCATCCTCTTTGCCCGTCACAAGGGGGACCTGCAAACCTTTGTCGAGGGAGTGAAAGCTGTAGAGCGCCTCAAACCTGGCGATCGGGTTCTCATCCTCGAGGCCTGCACGCACCATCCTCTCCCTGATGACATCGGTCGGGTGAAAATTCCTCGTTGGCTTAGACAATACCTGGGCTTTGACCTGTCCTTTGAGGTCGTCGCTGGTCCTTCGGTTTCTCTCTCCCTCAAAGACTATAACCTCATTATCCACTGCGGGGGATGCATGATTAACCCCAAAGAAATGCTCTTTCGTCTCCAGGAGGCCACACGTTTCGGCGTACCAATAACCAACTACGGCATCCTCATTGCGTATCTCCAGGGGCTCTTTCCCAGGGCCTTGGAGGTTTTTCCCGAAATGGCCTTCCTCAAAGAGGAGACAGTCTCGCCCCTCTTTCGAAAGATCGGTGGCCGCTGGAGCTTGTAGCCTCAGTTAAAGAACGCTTCGAAAATGTTGTACTTGCGGAAGGTGAGATACCGGTCGGTCATGACGTTGAGGGGTTTTTTAGTGAAACGGAAATTGTCAGCGATGTAGGAGAGGAGGGTATCAAGCTGGTATTCCCGAGCCGTAACGCTTTCACTTGCCTTCCGGTAGAGGGCAATCCCTTTCTCCTCAAGCTCTTCGCCTCTGCCTCTGAAGTTTCGGAGCCAGGTACGCTTGGCAAAGGAGGCATGGAGCTCGCCAAAGAGTTGCTCTGGGAAGATACCACTCACAAAAAGGGCAATGTCTCCAGCTCGCTTGAGGAAAATGAATCGGTACGGCTCATCCACTCGTTCGCTGAGTTCGGCCAAAAGATCAAGGTCAAAGTCCGAAAGGGTCTTTTTGAAGTACACGCCACGGCCCCTTCGGATGTACACAGTGATGTTGTTGATGCGGATGAAGGACACAAGAAGCTCCACGAGGTAATCCCGCAACGCATCCCGCGCAAGGACTTCCAGGACCTTCCTCCCGTCAAATACGGGGATAACGGTACGGTATCCAATTCGCTCCAGGGTATACGACTCTCGCTCGATATCTCGAATAGCTCGCCGAAGGAGAAGCTCAAAGTAGAGGTAAGGACTCACCTGGACGAAGAGGTGTTCGTCCCGAGCAACACGGTCAAAAAGAAGGTCATTGTCAAGGATGGTGTTCAGGGTATCGTAATCGTTGGTCACTAGGCCAAGAAAAGCCCTCTTTTCCTCCCCTCCCCGACAGAGGGTTTCCGCGAGAAACTGAAAATCTGAAGGAGTGAACTTCTCAAAAATCTTGCGCACGAACCTCACTCCTCAGAAAACAACGCCAAACTTCTCAGCGTAGAAACCTCTAACGTCTTTCACCTCTTCCCTCTTCCGTATATTATAAACATACCTGAGGACTCGTTTCTTCCAGAACTCATCGGAACTCAAAAAGCCCCTTCTCCAAATGTCGAAATCGTACGCTTTCACCTGGAAACTCAAGACATACTCTCTGTCCAAAACAAGTTGCACTACAAGCCAGGAGGCATCGGGAAAGATTCGCTTAAGCGAATCGAATCCTACCCCGATTTGGTTCCAAAATGCCTGATCAAGGGAATGGGTACCCATCTCCATGCGGATGTACGCTTCGTTGTCTTCTTCCAAAAAACCTACATCAAGGACAGTGTACCCAAACTTGGAAAGAAGCGAAGTGGTACGTCGTATCGCTTCATCCCGAGAGGCGCTCTCCACGATGCTACTTTCCACTAGGGTGAAGGAGGTTTCAACAAGTGTTTCTCCCGAAACGGAAAAGGAGGCTCTCCAGGTCCCTGAGGGAAGTGGCTTTCCCCCCAGAGGAAGCTCGCCTTTCACTCCAATGTACTCTTGAGTTTCCTCAAGAATGAGAAAACTCTCCACCGGGGGTCCCGAAGGAGGGAGAAACACAAAGTGACACTCGTCTCCCTTCTGGGCACCTTCAAGAAAAACCCAGAAAACTACTGCTTGATCCTCGGTACTGAATTTATCCGTCCGATCAAGAGGAAGGCCGTCTTTATCAAGACCGTGGCACAAAGCCCAGTCAAGGACACGAAGCGCTAGAGCCTCTTGCCCTATTCCCAAGAGTAACCCAAGAATGCAAAAAAGGAGAAGCGTCTTTCGCACCAAAGCCACCACTTGCATCATACCGCAAAATGCTCACGGACACAACTTTCCAGCCCGGTACGCGGCAATATAGTTCATGCAAAATTCGTCTCTCCCAAGGAGGGCAAGAGAGGCAAAAAGGACTGACATGAGTTCCCGATCCAGAGGGTCGATAATCGCTGCATCCAGGCCATACCCTATGCACAGAGCAAGAAATGTCCGGTTCAGGAGGCGACGGTTGGGCATCCCGAAAGAAATGTTACTCAGGCCACATATCGTCCGAACGTCAGGGAATTCCCGCTTCAAAGCCTGAAGCGTTTCAAGAAACAACTTGCCCTGTCTTTGGTCCGTCCCAATTGGGACCACAAGGGGGTCGATGAAAAGGCGCTCCCGCGGAATACCATGGTCATCAGCCGCCCGCACCAGGCGTTCCACAAGCTTCAGGCGGTCAGCAACGGACTCCGGAATTCCCCCATCTCCCATCGCCAAACCCACAACGTATGCCCCAAAGGATTGAGCCAGAGGGAGCACTCTCTCAATGCGATGGGGTTCGGCGGTAAAAGAATTAATCATAACCTCCTTCTTTTTGTACACCCCCAAGGCTTTTTCTAGGGCCTTGTCGTTTGCCGTGTCAAGACACAGGGGAATACCAACGGCATCCTGTAGAAGCTCCACAAGCCAGGGGAGGTTAGCGATTTCCTCTTCTGCTTCCGTTCCCGCATTGACATCGAGAAAATGCGCTCCCGCTGCCTCCTGTTTTTTAGCCTCCTCAAGGAGAAAAGCCGCATCCCTTCTTTCAAGCGCCTCCCGAATAGGCTTTCTTGCGGCGTTAATCCGCTCAGCAACAATCAGCACAGCTCCACCTCCTCTTCAAGTACTTCCCGCACCCGGAATTCCTCTTGGAAAGGTCGGGCAAGGTAAAAGGATCCAGCCACAACCAGGGGGAGACCCAAACGGTCCGCTACGGAGAGCGCTCTCTCCTTTGCCCGGTAAACATCAGGAATAACCTCCTGAGGGACGGAGAGTCCAGCAAAGTACGCCGAAGCCTCCAAAGCGTGCCAAGCCCTCGGATGGAGAGGTTCAGTAAACACAAGGTATGCCGCAGTACTCTTGAGTTCCTGAGCAATCCCAGCGTAATCTTTCCCTTCGAGAAATCCCAGAAGGTACACTGCCTTTTCTATCCCAAGGTAGTCCCGTAGGGTCTTACAAAGTGCCCGGAACGACGCTTGATTGTGGGCAACGTCAAAGATAAGGAGGGGATCCCAAAAGAGAACATCCACCCGACCCCAGAAGGAAAGGGATTCCAAAGTCTTTGCTATTCGAGAAAGGTCACAAGGAAGGTCAAAAAGGGAAAGCACCCCAAAGGCAGTAAGAGCGTTGGTCACTTGGTGGTCCCCAAGAAGAGAAAGGACCACCTCTCCCTCTCCCCAAGAAGGGAGAGCAAAAAAGAACCGAGATCCTTGAGGGGTTCGTAAAAGAATCTCCACTCGAGCCCAATCCGCTATTTCAAAGACTGGGGCGCCTCTTTTCTCCGCCTCTTCAAGAATAGTCCTTCGGGCTTCGTCCTCCTGTGGTGCAAGGACAAGAGGTACAGAAGAACGGAGAATCCCTGCCTTCTCCCGGGCAATTGCTGCAAGGGTATTCCCAAGAACCTCCATATGGTCAAAACTTATGGGGGTAATAACCGTAACACAGGGCTCAGAAACGTTCGTTGCGTCAAGTCTTCCTCCAAGGCCAACTTCAAAAACCGCCACATCAACTTTGCGCCGTAAAAAGTACAAAAAGGCAAGGCCCACCGAAACTTCAAAATACGTGGGCTTCCCCCAGGGAGACTCCTCCCCCATCCTTTCTACCACTGGGCGGACTTCTACGACAAGGTCAGCTAACTCCTGCGGGGTGATATACCTGTCGTTTATGCGGATACGCTCTCGAAAGGTGAAAAGATGGGGCTTCGAGTACAGACCACAGGAGAAATGGAAGCTCTCAAAAAGACGGTGAAGGATGTAGGAGGTGCTCCCTTTCCCTTTAGTGCCAGCAACAAGGACAGTTGGGACCTCCTTCTCAGGGTTACCAAGGCGGGCCATAAACTCCCGCATCCTCTCAAGTTTCAAATCAGTGTAGGGGACGTTGGTCTTCTCATAGTTAATGAGTCCCAAAAGGTACTCCAGGGCTTCTCGATATTCCATGGTCAGTACTCCTCAGGCATTGTGACAAGCATCTCGTAAGAGAACACCGGCCCATCCTGACACACATAGTACGGACCAATGTTGCATCGCCCACATTTCCCAAGACCACACTTCATTTTCATCTCTAGCGTCGTAATAATCCTTCGTGCTTCAAAACCCATTTCCCGAAGCGCTTTGATGGTAAACTTTATCATAATTGGAGGACCACAGACAATACCCACCCAGTTTGCGCAAGACCTAGTAAACACCTCTTGCAGCACGTTAGGTACAAGCCCTACCCGGCCGCTCCAGGAGGTATCCCCTTCGTCCACGGTGAGGCAAAGGGTAAGGTCCTTTCGCTTCTCCCAGGAAGGGAACTCCCACCGAAACACGAGGTCCCCTGGGGTGCGGGCACCATAAAGGACAAATACCTCTCCAAAAGACTCTCGGTGCTCCGGAGAGAGAACATAGTTGATAAGAGAACGCAAAGGTGCAAGGCCAATGCCACCCCCCACAAAGAGGAGGTTTTTCCCCAAAAGTTCCTCAAGGGGAAACCCCTTTCCATAAGGCCCCCGAAGACCAATGGTATCTCCAGGGTTTAAGCGGTGCAGCGCCTGAGTGACTGAACCAATACGCTTTATGCTGAACTCAAGAAAGGTGGGATTGGTGGGTGATGAGGAAATGGAAAAGGGTGCTTCACCAACACCAGGGACAAAAATCTCGGCAAACTGTCCTGGAAGGTACACAAAGTCTTCTGGACGACGAATTCGAAAGGTCTTAATGTCCCGGGTTTCCTCGATAATCTCCTCTATGGGGAGAAGGCAAGGCGTATACGTCCCCTCACAGCGCACAGGATACCACCCTCTCTACTGCTTCCCGAATGTCCCAGTTAACGGGACAGGCAAGAACACATCGTCCACATCCTACGCAGCCAAACTTCCCTTTCCGAAGGGGAAAGTAGGAGAACTTGTGAAGCACTCTCTGGCGGACCCGCTGCAACGGATTTGCTCTTGGGTTGTGAGAAGAGGCATGAAGGGTAAATTTCGGGAACATACAGCTATCCCAGGTACGAACCATCGCCCCACGGAGTTTCCCCTCCAAAGCAAGGTCAAAGCAAAAGCAGGTGGGACAGAGGAAAGTACACGCTCCACAGTTTAAGCATCCCCAGGCAACTTCTTCCCAGACTTCCCTCTCGAAAGCGCTATAGAGATACTCTGGAGTTTTTTCTGGAAGGGGCTTTAGGGCCTCTTTGGCAAGACGTTCCACAAGTTTCTCAAGCTCTTCTTTTTCCAGAGGCTCAAGCGCCCGGCCTTCTGGTCCTTCCCCTTCAAGATACACCCCAAAGGGGAGAGGCAAGGCAAAGCAATTCCCCCCTTCCCAAGAAAGAGGATGGCCTCCAACCCTTGTACAGAAACAGGTAGCCTCAAAAAAGGTGCATCCCACAACGAGTAAAGTAAGGTTTTCGCGCCGCACTACATAAGAGGAATCAGGAGGTGCATTTTTCAAAAAGACCTCGTCAAGAACATGGACAACAGCCTTTGCTTCACAGGGAGCAAGAAGGAGGAGAACCTTTTCTGAAGCAGGGGGGAGAGGAATAACCTTCCATTCTCTTTTCCCCCACAGAAAGTGATAAAGCTCCTCCCTCTGGGGGAGGAGAAGGCTCTTGGGCGTGGGAAGGGAAGGAAGGGCAATATTGAAGCGACTCAGAACTATTTCCGTAGCGAAAGCCTTGCTCGCCTGTAACCACCTAAGGAATTCCTCATACGATACGAGACGCCCCTCATAGGATAAACGCATTAGGGTCATCCTCCCGATAGGTTACAAAAGGTGCCGGGGCCTCAACACTTGCCCCAGCCTCAAAGGCAAAGTGCTCCCGCACTATCTCAGCAACGGCAAGAAAGAGTGTGGCAATGGGTATTCCCAAGGGACAAGCTCGCTCACAAGCGCCGCACTCCACACAGCGTCCCGCAAGATGCATCGCCCGTCCAAGGTGAAACACAAAGTTGTCCCGAAGGGTTGGGGAAGGGTGGATAAAGAGGGGCTTGTGACTCTCCGCAAAACACTCCTTGCAGTAACACATGGGGCAAGCATTCCGACAGGCATAGCAACGAATACAACGGGAAAGCTCTTGAGCAAAAAATTCCCACCGTTTCTCCTTGGGAAGACGCCAGAGTGCAGCAAGATGGTCCTCAAAAGGAAAGGGTGATGCCTCCGCACCAAGAAGGATGTCGTACTCTAGGGGACTCCGGTAGCGACACCGTTTGCACGAAGCCTCCAAAAACGAGGAAAGAGGATGAGGTACCCCTCGAATAAGGATGGTACCTTCCTCGAAAGCCACCTCGCTCTCTTTGAGGTCCTTCCATTGGGCGAGCTTTCTCCAGTCCACCATCCCCGGACAGTGCACCCCAAGAATGTAGAGGTTTTCCCGCTTGAGTTGATGCTCCCGCACAAGGACGGTTAAAGCCCGACTATCGCAACCTTTAGCGACAACGGCTACCTTTCCAAAATCCCCAGGAAGACGGAGGAGGTACCGTGCGAGATTCGTCCCGCAAAAGGGGGTGAAAACGAGCTCCTCAACTTCTTGCGGATTGCGGAAAAGGTAGGGCCTGGTTCGAAAGGGAAGGGACCCCCTTTTGTATCCCAGAACACCCTGAACACTCTTTTCTTCGAGAAGTTTCCGAGCTCCTTCACGCAAGGTCATGGTACTTTCGCTCCCCTGCAAGTGGGCTTGGACCAAGTTTCTCAACCGCCGCAACTACCGAGGTCACCACTTCGGCAAAACGCTGCCCTTCTGATGCTGAGACCCAGGAGAAATGCACCCGTCCCTCAAGGCCAAGGAACCTCAAAAGCTCATAAAGAACGAAAAACTTTCGCCGGGCAAAGTAGTTACCACTTAAGTAGTGGCAATCTCCAGGATGACACCCTGAAACAAGCACTCCATCGGCTCCCTCCCGGAGGGCTTTAAGGATATAGAGGGGGTCAACGCTTCCTGAACACGGCACTCGGATAACCCGGATATTCGGAGGGTACTGAATGCGGCTCACCCCAGCAAGGTCTGCCCCCGCATAGCTACACCAATGGCAAAGAAAGGCAACAATTTTAGGTTCCCAGGGAGAGCTCATAGAGGTACTCCACCTCGGCAAGGATAGCTTCTTTGGTAAAACCAAAGACCTGCACCGCTCCACTCCGGCAGGTCGCACTGCACAATCCACACCCCTTGCACAGTGCCCGGTTGACCTCTGCCACACCCTTTTCCCGGTTTACCCTGATTGCCTGGTACTGGCACACTCTTTCACAATCTCCACAGGCAACACACTTTTTCGCATCAACGGTGGCAATCTGCGCCTCAGAAAGGAGGGTATCTTTGCTCAAAACCGTCATAAGGCGGGCTACCGCGGCCTTTGCCTGAAGAACACTCTCTTCGGCCAGCTTTGGGCCATGGGCAAGCCCACAAACGTAAATACCCTCGGTAGCAAAGTCCACCGGGCGAAGCTTTACATGGGCTTCGAGGAAAAATCCATCCTGAGTGAGAGGAACTTTAAGGAGCTTTGAGAGTGAGGATGCATCGTCATGAGGCACGATACCAGTACTCAAGACTACAAGATCGGCAAAAAGCACAACCTCTTCCTTAAGAAGGGGGTCAAAGAAGCGTACCGAGAGCTTGCCATGTTGTTCCTCCACGGTAGGCATCCCTTCGTCTCCAAACCGGACAAAAAGGACACCCTTTTTTCGAGCTTTAGTGTAGTACCGCTCATACAACCCATAGGTCCGCATATCCCGGTACAGCACAGTAACTTCCGTTTCCTGAGAGATTTCCTTAAGGCGTAACGCGTTTTTCACCGCCTGAACACAGCACACTCGGCTGCAGTACGGATGCTTTTCATCTCGGGAACCAACACACTGAATCATGAGGACCTCTTTTGGAAAACCAAGGGTACCTTCGTGTATCCTTCGTTCGAGTTCCCTTTGGGTGAGAACCCGAGGGTCCTTTCCATAGAGAAAGGCACCATTTTCGGGAATATACTCTTTACCACCAGTGGCAACGATAATACCTCCATGTTTCAGGGTGTGGCGAGTTTCTCGCTCTTGCACCACACTCTCAAAATTTCCCACAAAACCATTGACTTCAACAACGGTACTCTCAGTGAAAACGGTAATTTTAGGGTTCTCCGCAACTTCCCTTCTGAGCCTTTCCCGGAATTCTCCAAGGTCCACCCCTTCAAGGGTATACCAAAGGTCTTGCCCTCCAAGCTCCTTCTCCCGCTCTACGAGATAGACAGTAAGCCCCTGTCGTGCTGCCTCCACCGCTGCGGTCATCCCCGCCAATCCCCCACCAATGATAAGAACCGCTCTTTCCACGGGAACGGGAATGGGAGTAAGCGGCTCAAGAAGTGCAGCCTTGGCTACCGCCATAGCCACAAGGTCTTTAGCCTTTTCTGTTGCTTCTTCTTTCTCCTCCTGATGCACCCAGGAACACTGATCGCGGATGTTGGCCATGACACAAAGGTAGGGGTTAAGACCCGCCTCCTTGAGAGTTTCCCGGAAGAGGGGTTCATGCGTTCGGGGAGAACAGGAGGCTACAACCACCCGGTTGAGACGGTGCTCCTGGATTTTCTCTTGAATGCGCTTTTGGGTATCCTGTGAGCAGGTGTACAGATTTTCCTCAGCGTACACCACTCCGGGAAGGTTCTTTGCCCACGCAACCACCTCTTCAGTGTTCACTACTCCAGCAATGTTGATGCCACAACGGCACACAAAAACCCCAATCCGAAGCGGCTCAGAGCTCACATCCCGCTCAGGAGGATACGTTTTCTCCCGAACATACTGGAAGCGAGACGGTGCAAGAAGCACTCCAACCTCAGAAGCTACCGCACTCCCCTCAACCACTGCCGCTGGAATATCCTTAGGACCTGCCAAACTCCCGCATACGAAAACCCCAGGCCGCACACTCCGTGTTCCAAAGGCAGAGAAGTATGGAAAACCTTCTGGATCAAGGGGAACACCAAGGTGCGCAAGGCGCTTTCTTTCGCTCTCGGGAACACAGAGCCCAACCGAAAGGACCACAAGGTCAAAAACCTCGCTTTCCCTTTTCCCACCCTCATCAACGTAAAAAACCACCACATTCCCATCCTCCTGAGGAGCAATATGGCTTACCCGCCCACGGATAAAGCGAATGCCCTGGGTTTTTGCCCGCTCGTAATACCGCTCAAAGTCCTTCCCAAAGGCTCGCATGTCAATGAGGAAGATGGTAACTTCCAAAGGAGCGGTTTCTCCCTCAGAAGATGGAGAAAACGGTGCACAGCAGGAAACATCCCCTTCGACACGAAGGTGTTCTTGAGCAACGAGAGCTTCTTTCACCGCATACATGCAGCACACTGAAGAACAAAAGCTCCCCCCTCGTTCTGGGTCGCGGGAACCCACACACTGTATGAAAGCAACCCTTCTTGGAACTTTCCCGTCGGAGGGGCGAAGAACTTTCCCCTTTGTCGGACCAGAAGCGTTAAGGATGCGCTCAAAGTCAAGGCTCGTGATAACATTTGGGTACTTTCGGTACCCAAGCTCTCGAAAGCGTTCCTCAGGGCGGAACACGTCAGTACCCTGAGCGTATACAATCGCTCCAACTTCAAGAGTACGAAGACGTGCTCTATCCTCGTGACGTATGGCATTCCTCTTACACGCTTCAACACACCTCAGGCACTCTGCGCATCCTCCGCAGGAAAGACACCTCGAAGCCTCCCTCCGGGCTTCCTCTTCCGTATATCCCGAAATAACCTCTGAAAACCCAGAAAGTCGCTCCACCCCTTCGAGCTTTCTTGGACTCACCCCGGGGTTTTTCGCCTTCCCCCAGGGAAGGGAAAGAGGTGCGGGATGACGAGGATTCTCACTAAAGGATTGCCCCCGCAGGAAGGCATGAATAGCGTAAGCGGCACGTTTCCCATGGGCTATGGCCTCAACGAGAGTTGCTGGCCCAAGGACTAGGTCGC
Organism: uncultured bacterium; assembly: GCA_937922705.1. Classification (GTDB taxonomy): domain Bacteria; phylum Atribacterota; class Atribacteria; order Atribacterales; family Caldatribacteriaceae; genus Caldatribacterium; species Caldatribacterium caloriphilum. The sequence goes on from CALAIW010000026.1 coordinate 33,968, forward strand.
CTCCAGCAAAAACCCAAGGTAAAGAGGTGGCAAGGTTTTGGTCCACTTTCACCGTTCCCCAGGGAGTAAGCTCAAGCCCTTCGTTCTCAGGCAGAGCAACCTTTTGTCCCGTAGCCACAATGTAGAGGTCTGCCGAAACGGTGAATTCGCTTCCCGGAATCACCTCAGGCCGGCGCCTCCCCGAAGCATCAGGAGCACAGAGTCGCACACCGGACATTTCAAGGAGAAGGTGTCCGTCCTCCTCAATGAAGCGCTTTGGTGCAGCACAGAAGACAAACTCCACACCTTCTTCTTTGGCCTCTTCAACCTCTTCTTGGCGTGCGGGCATCTCATCAAAAGAGCGGCGGTAGTACACGGTGACTTCCTTTGCTCCCTGGCGGAGCGCCACTCGAGCACAGTCAATGGCTACATTGCCCCCACCGATGACTGCAACGCGTCGCGCCTTGGGGATATCCTCGCAGCGGTGGCAGCGGAGAAGGTACGCAAGACCGTCAATAACCTGGGGATGGTCTTCCCCCTCAATACCAAGGCGCGCCCCTTTCCACGCTCCACAGGCAAGATATACTGCAGAAAATCCCCAAGCGAAAAGGTCAGAAAGGGTGAAATCTTTCCCCCAGGAGATTCCACAGCGTATCTCCACTCCAAGCTTCTCCAAGACCGCGATTTCCCAGTCCACCACCTCACGGGGGAGACGATACGGGGGAATCCCAAAGCGCATCATGCCTCCAGGTTGGTCCTGGGCCTCAAAAACCACAACACGATACCCAAGAAGACGCAGAAAATACGCACAGCTCAAGCCACTTGGCCCTGCACCAACAATGGCAACAGCTTCAGGATACTCTCCTTTGACTTCGGGGAGAAACGCTGCGCCAAGGTTACGCTCAAAATCCGCAAGGAACCTCTTGAGGTACGGAATGCGCACTGGAGCATCAAACATCCCCCGCTGGCACTGTTCCATGCAGGGGTGGTGACATGCCCGACCACAGATACCTGGAAAGGGGTTGTCCATTCGGACGACCCGAATCGCTTCTTCAAAGCGTCCCTCCCGAATAAGGGCAATGTACCCTTGGGCCTTTTGCTCTAGAGGACAGGCTGCCTGGCAGTTGGGGGTCCCGTGTTTTGTGATTTGGAAAGCTCCGGGGAAAGCCTGGGGGAAAAGGCGAAAAATCGCCTTTCGGGTGCTCAACCTTCCCTCAAAGTCATTGGGAAGGCTCACCGGACAGACACTGGCGCAGTCTCCACACCCTGTACAGGAGGCAACGTCCACGTAACGAGGGTTCTCCTGCACCGTGACGACAAAGTGTCCTGGTTCTCCAGAGATATCGACTACCTCCGCAAGAGTAAGGACCTCAATATTGAGGTGGCGGCCACACTCTACGAGTTTTGGCGAGAGAATGCACATCGCACAGTCATTGGTGGGGAAGGTTTTGTCCAGAGAGGCCATAAGCCCCCCAATGCTTGGGGATTTCTCAACAAGGTATACGAAAAATCCCGCTTCGGCAAGATTCAAGGAAGTCTCAATGCCTGCAATACCGCCACCAACAACAAGAACCGTCCCAAGAGGGTTACTGTGTTCCATCTTTTTCCCCCCCTAGGTAGTGCTTCCACCACTTTTCATACTCCGGAAACGAAAAGGCTTTCTTATCCCAAAGAAAAGCGATGCAATCACGCCGAAGTTTCTGGGTGCGAGAATCGAGGTCCTCAATGATGCGCTTCCATTCCGGGGGGACATAGCCTCCTTCAACCGCCATTTCCCGAAGGACCTGGAGCACATTGGCGAATTCCACCCCCTGTGGGCAATGGGCAACACAGCGGAAACACGCTGCACACATCCAAATACTCCGGGAAGACAAAACACTTCGATCCCCCAAAAGCACCTGGTGAATAATCCGGCGAGGGTTAAAATCCTCTTCTATCTCCGCCACGGGACAGGTTGCAGTACACACCCCACAGGAGAAGCACAGAAAAAGCCCTTCTCCCCCTGGGCGATGGGCAACCTCATACCGAAAGGACGTATCACGCACCTTCGCCACCTCCCTGCATTGGACGGGGGAAAAGACCTGATCTTTGCACAATTTCCGGAACAACACTCTCCCAGGCTACCGCCATGATATGAATTCCTCGGACTCCCTCAACGCGGCGGAGTGCCTCGATGATTTCAACGGCAATCCGTATCCCCTCTTCTTTTGGGTCCTGGGCACGTTCCATTCGTTCCTCAACCCAGCGAGGGATAACCATCCCTGGGACCTCCTCCTTCATGTAGCGAAGAGCCTGAAGCGACTTGAGAGGAATAACCCCTGCAAGGATATGCACCCTCTTGTGGAGACCAAAACGGCGAACTTCTTCCATCCACCGGGAAAAGATTTCAAGGTCAAAAACAGCCTGGGTTTGGATGAACTGCGCCCCTGCCTCAACCTTTTTGGCCAGGCGAAACACCCGGAATTCCAGAGGATCCGCAAAGGGATTCTCCCCCGCCCCAAGAAATGCCCGGATTTCCCCTTTTGCCTTCTCACCATTGGCAAAAACACCCTCATCTCGAAGCTTGCGAAAGATGGAAAGAAGCTGTATCGAGTCGACATCAAAAACGCTTCGCGCTTCCGGGTGATTCCCAAGACTCTGGTGGTCTCCGGTAATGCAGAGAAAGTTTGGAATCCCCAAAGCACAGGCACCGAGGAAATCGCTCTGGAGAGCGATACGGTTTCGGTCTCGACAGGCAAGCTGCATCACCGGCTCAAGACCAGCTTCACACGCGATGAGACAGCTAGCAAAACTTGAAAGGCGCACCACCGCGGTTTGGTTATCGGTAACGTTGACCGCATCAACGTATCCTTTAACCTGGACGCACTTCTTTTCGAAACTTGCCCGGTCTGTACCCTTTGGAGGGCCAATTTCAGCAGTTACCACAAAGACCCCACGGTCTAGGAGTTCCTGAAGCAGGCTCACGGCCTGACATCCTCCCGAATGATTTTCCTCTGTGCTCCAAAGCGCGAGGGTGCCCAGTTCTTTGGAGGCTGAATGGCAAAGAGTTCTTCAAGCCTCCCGAGAGCTTGCATCCTCTCGTAAATGAGTTGCCACGCACAATCCCGATTTGGTCGAACCTCGCACTGCCCATTCTTTGACCCCCCACAGGGACCGTTGAGAAGGTTCTTGGCACAGCGGGCCACTGGGCAGATATTCCCAAAGCGATGCACAACGCACTCCCCACACCCGATACACCGCTCTTCAAAAACTCCAACCCCTAAAGGTGCACCCATAAAGCTGGTGTTAAGACCAGGAAAAACGGGAATTTTTGGAAAAACCTCGCTCAGCGTTTGCACCCCCACACCACAGGCAAGAGAAAGCACTGCAGAGAAGGCAGAAATCGTCTTCTCAAGGGGCATAATAAACTCCCTTTCGCACTGTCGCTCAACCGACGTGGCCTCTGCCGCAAAGCCTTTGAGTCGCAGCAAAAGGGCAAGTTCCCGAGCCTCTTTCTCTCCTCCGGAAAGACATACCGTGACGCAAGCTCCACATCCAAGAACAAGAACCTCCTTATAGGGAGCAAGGAGAGCAAGAATTTCTTTGAGGGGCTTTTGTTCTCCGACAATCATCCAAGAACCCTCGCTTTGAGTTCTCCAAGGCGGTTGAGGTGAGCAAAAACACAAAAGACCTTCTTGGGTACCGCAGCTTCTTCAAGGAGCTGCGAGATTCGGGCTACTCGTTTCTCAGCAAGGGTACTCCCCCAGGTATTCCGACAACTCGAAGGCGGACAGCCCACAAGAAGGAGGGTATCACACCAAAGAAGCGCCTCAAAAATCGTCTCCTCTTTTACCCCACCAAGACAGGGTACAGGAATGACTCCTGCAATCCGGTCCCAGATATTTGGGTTTTCCCTCCCCAAGGCACAGAGTGCCGGAAACCCACTCCGTTCACACCCTATGATTCCCAAAGCCACAGCGCACCACCTCAAACGTGATTGCCCCTGCTGGACAAAGACCGGCACAGATACCACACCGTGTACAAAGCGCCGCGTTCACCGCAACGCACCGCTTGAGATTTCCTGAAAGTTCAATCGCTCCCACAGGGCAGCTCCGAAGGCAGGTCAGGCACAAAGCGCAGCGCTCTGCATCGACAACGACCCGTCCTTCCTCAAGGACTCTCCCTTCCCTAAGGTACGAGGAAACGGCTGTCACCAAGGCTTCCACATCACCTTTGGCCACAAAAACTCCTGGAATATTCGTGGCAAAAGGGGGGAGGTTAGGATTTTCAGGGATCTCCAGAGGAACCTCCCGGTCGCTTAGGAAAACCTCTTCAAAGGGTGGAAGAAGAAAACGCCTTCGGGCTACCGGGACAAGGAAATGGGCTTCGAAACGTACCGGGAAAGGGTCTTTTTCGGGAATGTACTCCACAACAACGCGGCGCATATCAGAACTTGGAGAAAGATGGACTCGAGAAAGAGGAAGCTTTTCAAAGATAACCCCACTTTCCCGAGCCTTCCTGAAGGCCTCCTCAAACCCCTCATGAGCAACAAAAATGTCCTCTGCAAGGACTATAACCTCCACCCCCTGAGGGGGCAAAGACGCTAAAGCAAAAATTTCCTCCCAATCCTCGGGATAAGGATGGGGTGAGGGAACAAGAAGGACAAGGCACATTTTTCGAAACAATGTAACTTTAAGGATTTGAGAAAGACGCGCAAGAGGCACAACTCTTTGTGTTTCCAGGACTTCCTCGGGTATTTCCAGAGGCGGTTCTTCCTGGAGAGAGGGAATAAGCACACAGGCGCCCACAAGGAGATCGTGGGGAGTAATGTGAAAATCCATCCCCTTCCGGGAAAGGAGCAAAGAGGGGAAAGAAACCACCGGAATACCCACCTTGGAAAAAGCCTGAGAGAGGGTATCGCTATCCCCCGGATAGAGGAGTACCCTCCGGGTCGGAGTGACCCGCTGCAGGGTGATTGCTCGGTGAGGAGGGGTAAGAGATCGCAGAAAACTTCGCCAAAGCAGGTGACATTTCCTCTCGGGCAAAGCGCTTATCTCCTCGTACGGAAAAACGTGAACCGCAAGAGGATTAACCCCAAGTCGCAACGCAAACTCAGCAATATTCTCTTCCGTCCACAGGGAATTCCCAAGGACCACCAAAAGAGACGAGGGCGGAAAGGTTCGCACCTCTCCAGGGGTCAAAACCTCAAAAGAGAAGGAAGCCTCACGAAGCTCCTCGGCCATCCAAGACGGCACATCCTTGTTAGGAGAAAAAAGGTATACCTGACGCACCTTATCCTCCGAGAAATCTCAAAAGGTCTTCGGCAAGTCTTTCTGCTTCACCAATGGTGCTCACAATATCCTTTGGACCGGTAGCTGTCCCACACGCAAAGATTCCATCCTCAGGACGGGGCACAAGAAACCCACCCTCCTTTTGAGGAAGGCGAAAGAGCTCTCCCGCACGTCTTGTCCCCGAAGACGGCACAAGACCAACCGAAAGTACCACCGCGTCGTAACGCCGCTTCACGACCTTCCCCTCTATCTCCACCCAAACCGTAACCCCCAAAGCGTCCTCCTCAAGGGCAAAAGGAAGAGAACGAAAGAGAGATACCGAAGACGCTATGGTACGAAGGTCTTTCTCCCCGTCTCCAAAGATTTGCAGGTCCATATAGTATAGGTCACAAGACGTTTCAGGGAAGCGAAACCGGAGGTTTTCCACCAACCGCAGGGCATAGCGGCAACACACTTGTGAGCAGTATCCCCGCCTCTCCTTGCTGCTTCGGGAGCCCACACACTGCACAAAAGCACAAGAAGAAAAAGAGGCGAAGTCCTCAAGATTTCCGCTTTTGAGTTTTTTCTCCAGCTCAAAACCGGTGAAAATGCGCCTCTTTCGCCCCCAAAGGTACCGGGGAAATTCCTCCACCCGAAAAGGAACCGCCCCCGTTGCTAGGACCACACTACGAACCGCAAAGGCACGGTGATTGGTAGCAACATGAAAGACTCCCTTTCCCCAGGACACGGACTCTAGAGATTCTCCAGTAATACTGTGTATCCCAAAAGATGCCTTCCGCAGTACCTCTACCGCTCGACACACCCCGCAGCGAAGACACCGATTCGTAGCCTTACAGGAAAGCTCCCTGGCAAGGCCTCCAAGAAACTCCTTTTCCTCAAGGACAAGAACGCTAGCTGTACCTTCAAGGGCAGAAGCCACCGTAAGTCCGGCAATACCCCCACCCACCACAAGGACATCGAAACGTTCCATCAGAAAAGCCCCACAATCCGCCCTTCCGCATCGATATCTACTCTATTCCCCGCAGGCTCTGAGGGCAACCCAGGCATGGTACGGATTTCCCCACAGAGGGGGTAGAGAAACCCTGCCCCTATGGCTGGACGAATGTCCTTTACCGGGAGCTTAAACCCTTGGGGTCGTCCTTTGAGTTTTGGGTCGTGGGAGAGGGAGAGATGCGTTTTGGCCATGCAAATGGGAAGCTCGCTCCATCCAAACTCAGTGAAGCGCTTGATCTTTTCTTCCACACCTTCTTCGTACACCACTCCACTTGCCCCGTAGATTTTGGTTGCAATGATTTCAATCTTCTCTTTAATTGGAATATCAAGGGGGTAGAGAAAGCGGAAATTCTTAGGTTCTTCGCAAGCCCGCACTACCGCTTCAGCAAGCTCTCTCCCACCCTTACTTCCTTTGGCCCACACCTCTGACACCGCACAGGCATAAGCGCCACTGTCAAGAGCAATCTTTTCGATTGCCTGGATTTCCCGGTCGGTGTCAGTGGTAAAGAGGTTTATGGCCACCACCACAGGAACTCCAAAAAGACGAGCGTTTTCAATTTGCTTTATAAGATTCTCTGCTCCTTTCTCTACCGCTGCCACGTCTTCCTCTTGCAAAGCTGGATCAAGAGGCTTTCCCGGAATCACCTTGTATTTGCCGCTATGCATCTTGAGAGCCCGCACTGAGCACACCATAACCACACAATCGGGGGAGAGACCACTGTAGCGGCACTTGATATTCATGAACTTCTCCATGCCACAGTCAGCACCAAAGCCACTCTCGGTAACCACATATTCGCTCAGGCGGAGAGCAATCTGATCCGCCAGGATGGAGCTATTCCCATGGGCAATGTTGGCAAAGGGTCCAGCGTGAACAAAGCAAGGAGTATTCTCAAGCGTCTGCAAGAGATTCGGTTTTATAGCGTCCTTCAAAAGGACTGCCATTGCCCCAGCACACTTTAGGTCCTCTGCGGTCACCGGTTTTTTCTCTACATTGTACCCAATGACAATGCGACCAAGGCGCTCCCGCAAATCCCTCATACCCGTTGTAAGGGCAAGGATAGCCATAACCTCAGAGGCCACAGCAATATCAAAACCTGACTCCCGAGGGATACCGTTTTCCTTTCCTCCAAGCCCAATGACGATTTTTCGCAGCGCCCGGTCACTTACATCCACAACCCTCGGCCAGCTTATGGTGAAAGGGTCAATACGCAGGGCGTTCCCATGGTACAGGTGGTTGTCGATGAAAGCAGCAAGGAGGTTATGGGCTAAAGCAACGGCATGGGTGTCGCCGGTAAGGTGGAGGTTGAAATCTTCCATAGGGACAACCTGAGCGTATCCTCCCCCTGCCGCCCCTCCTTTGATGCCAAACACCGGACCAAGCGATGGCTGACGGATGCAGACAATGCTCTTTTTCCCAATGGCGTTGAGCGCCATGGAGAGGCCAATGGTGGTGACCGTCTTCCCTTCCCCAAGGGGTGTGGGGGTAATAGCAGTTACATCAATGTACTTGCCAAGAGGGCGATCCTTAAGCTTTTCAAGAACCTGAAGTGACACTTTTGCTTTGTACTTTCCGTAAAGCTCGATATCATCTTCGTCAAGACCAAGGCTTTTGGCAATTTCCGCAATGGGTTTTAAGTGGGCACTCTGGGCAATTTCAAGGTCGGTGAGCATTCTTCTCCCCCTCCAAATTGCTTTTGTGAATTATAACATAGTTAAATTTTTTAAGTAAAGTGGGAAAAGAAAAAGGGGCACAAGCCCCTTTTCAGTTGAGCCCTAAAAGCTCCTTAGCCTTGTCCACTGCCGAAGCCGCATCAGGAGCGTACCCATCAGCTCCTACCTCATCAGCAAATTTTTGGGTTACTGGAGCACCCCCCACCATGATCTTCACCGTATCCCGGATGCCGGCTTCCCTGAAAGCTTTGATGTTTTCCCGAATCTGAATCATCGTGGTGGTGAGAAGTGCCGACATTCCCACAATTTGAGGCTTGTGCTCCCGTACCGCCTGGATAAACTTTTCAGCCGGTACGTCGATTCCCAGATCGATGATTTCAAAACCTGCTCCTTCCATCATCATGGCAACGAGATTTTTCCCAATGTCATGGAGATCGCCTTTAACCGTCCCGATGACCATCCTGGCTACCGGTTCAACCCCCGTTTCCACAAGCTTGGGCCGGAGGATTTCCATTCCTGCTTTCATGGCTCGTGCAGCAATGAGAACTTCAGGAACGTAAATTTCATTGGCCTTGAACTTCACACCCACTTCATTCATGCCCTTTATGAGGCCATCGTTGAGGACTTCCTGAGGTGAAAAACCCTCATTCAAAGCCTTTTCTACGAGTTCTGCTACCGCCTTCGCGTTTCCTGCAAAGAGTTCTCGGACAATTTGATCCAGAATCTCCGCCATTCTGAACCCTCCCTCTCCACCGTTTTCTTCTAGTATTGTACCAGAGACGAGAGGGGAAATCCATAATTCCCTTTATAAAACTTTGCAAAGAAAAGAAAATCATTTATCATGTATCTAAGTAAAGAAAGGAGGGAGGACCACTGAGTCTGCACAACTTTTGTGAGGAAAAACTCAAAAAAAGCCCTGAAAAAACCCTCCTCCAGGGGTTCCTCGCTGGAGCGTACATCGGTTTTGCCGGACAGATGTTCACCCTCGTGACCCTCTCACAGGAGATTCCCCTCAGTTTTCGCCAGCTCCTTGGAGGTCTTGTGTTTTCTGTGGGGCTCATTATGGTTGTCTTGGGAAAGGCGGACCTTTTTACTGGAAATTGCCTCCTTGTCGCCCACTGCCTCAAAAAGAAGGCGTCTTTCACCAGTGTTCTCACGAACTGGGGTCTGGTGTACAGTGGGAATTTCCTTGGAGCAGTGTTTTTAGCACTCCTTTACGTCGCCTCAGGACTTCCCGAAGCACAAAATGGCGTTATTGCCGAACGCATCGCTGCCATTGCCCAAGGAAAAGTAGCCATTCCCTTTCTTGAGGGGTTCTTTCGAGGGATTCTCTGCAACTGGCTTGTGGACCTTGCGGTACTTTTTGCCATCTATGCGGAAAACACCCTCACCCGAATCCTTGTCATTCCTGGACCTATTATGACCTTTGTCACCTTAGGATACGAACACAGCGTGGCCAACATGTACTTTCTTGCCGCGGGAATCTTCCAGGGAGGTTCTGGGATACGCTGGGGACAAGCACTTTTCCAGAACCTCCTTCCTGTAACCCTTGGGAATATAGTAGGAGGAAGTATCCTCGTTGGGGCTCTCTATAGCCTATTCCTTTAACTAAAACTAAAAGACCTGCTCGACAGATTTGACTTCCGGGACTTCCTCTTTGAGAATACGCTCAATGCCGTCTTTTAAAGTAATCATCGCCATGGGGCAGGCACTGCACATACCTTTCAAGCGAACCTTGACCACCCCATCAACGACATCCACAAGCTCTACATCTCCACCCTCGTACTGGAGATAGCCCCGGATTTTCTCAAGAGCCTGTTCCACTTTCTCGCGCATAAGCATCCCTCCGCTTGAAGTTTACACCTTTTTAACCCCAAAGACCTTTTCCCTATTCCCCGATTTCTGGATAGAGAGGAAAAGAAGCGCAAAGATCAAGCACAGCCTTGCGCACTTTCTCAAGAACTGAAGAGTTGTCGCGATTGCGAAGAGTGGTATCGATGAGCTCAGCAATAAGGCGCATCTCCTCTTCTTTCATCCCCCGAGTGGTACAGGCTGGTGTCCCAAGACGAATGCCACTCGTTACCGTGGGCTTTTGCGGGTCAAAAGGAATGACATTTTTGTTTACCGTTATTCCCACCTGATCGAGGATATGTTCCGCTTCCTTCCCCGTAAGGCCGAGGTTTCTTAAGTCTACAAGGAGGAGGTGCGTATCCGTTCCTCCTGAAACAAGGCGATATCCCCGCTCTTTCAGAGCCTCCGCCAGGGCCTGGGCGTTCCGCACCACCTGTTTCTGATAGGCTACGAATTGCGGGGTTTGGGCTTCTCGAAGGGCTACGGCTTTAGCGGCAATAACGTGCATGAGAGGTCCACCTTGAATTCCTGGGAAGAGGGCTTTGTCCAGAGCCTGGGCAAACTCCTTCGTACACAGAACTATACCTCCCCGCGGTCCCCGAAGGGTCTTGTGGGTTGTTGTGGTCACAAAGTGAGCATAAGGCACAGGATTAGGATGCATTCCCGCAGCCACAAGGCCTGCAAAGTGGGCCATATCGACCATAAGGTATGCCCCGACTGTATCACAGATTTCCCGCATCCTGGCAAAGTCGATGATACGAGGATAGGCACTCCCTCCAGCGACAATGAGTTTGGGGCGAACTTCAAGGGCCAGCTTTTCAAGGGCCTCGTAATCGATGGTTTCCGTCTTTTCACTCACCCCATAGGGGACAAAGCGGTACAGCATCCCCGAGAAGTTCACTCGACTCCCATGGGTAAGGTGTCCCCCATGGGCAAGGTCCATGCCCATGACCACATCCCCAGGCTTCAATACGGCAAAGTACACCGCCATATTGGCCTGAGACCCTGAGTGAGGTTGCACGTTGGCATGCTCAGCGCCAAAAACTTCCTTCGCCCGCTTTATAGCTAGCGCTTCTACCTCGTCAACGTACTCACACCCTCCATAGTAGCGTCGTCCAGGGTAGCCCTCAGCGTACTTGTTGGTCAGGAGTGTACCCTGAGCCTCCATAACCGCAAGGCTTGTGAAGTTTTCCGAGGCAATAAGCTCTAGAGTATTCCGCTCCCGCGAAAGCTCTGCTAGGACACAGCGGTACACTTCAGGATCCTGAGTCTTCAGGTGCTCCCACATGGTACCTCCCTTAGACGCGCTCAAAAGACCCGTACTTCTTGAAATAGTTCACCAGTCCCCCCTCCTTAAGGATATCAATCATAACCTGCGGGAGGGGTGCAACAGAGAGCTCAAAACCCCTGGTGTGGTTGATGACCCTTCCTTCTCCAAGGTCCACCGTTACTTCGTCTCCAGTCTCAAAACGGTCCGTATCGCATTCTACAACAAAGAGCCCGCAGTTTATCGCGTTGCGGAAGAAAATTCGGGCAAAAGACTTGGCAAGAATGCCGCGGATCCCACAGGCAAGAAGCGCTCGTGGCGCCTGTTCTCTTGAAGACCCACAACCAAAGTTCTTCCCAGCAGCGATAAAATCCCCAGGTTGCACACGACTGGCAAAGCCCGGATCAATATCCTCCATGACGTGTTTGGCGAGTTCCTGCATGTCCAGAGTCTTGAACTTGTACTTCCCCGAAATAATGTAGTCGGTATTGATATCGTCGCCGAATTTATGGATACGTCCTGTCAAACGCATACTCCTCACCCCAGATATGTTCTCGGATCGGTAATCTTTCCCTCAATCGCTGAAGCTGCCACCGTCGCTGGAGAAGCAAGGTAAATCGACGCCTCCCGGTTCCCCATCCTCCCTCGAAAGTTTCGATTCGCGGTAGAAATGACGTTCCACCCGTCTCCTGGAATCCCCTGATGCGTTCCAACACAAGGTCCGCATCCCGGGGGGACAAAAACTCCACCAGCCTTAACGATATCCTCAACCCACCCTTTCTCCAAGGCAAAGAGGAACACCTCCCGAGATGCTGGGGCCACAATGAGCCGCACCTCAGGATGTACTTTTCGGCCCCGCAAGATTTGTGCCGCCACCTCCAGGTCCGGGATGCGTCCATTCGTACAGGTACCAATAAACGCCTCTTGAATTGGGATGCCCTCCGCCTCCCTGATACCCCGCGCCGTATCGACCCGATGGGGAAAGGCAACTTGGGGCTCAAGGGAAGAGCAATCAATCTCGAGGACTTTGGCATACGCCGCATCAGGGTCAGGAAGCACTACCTCAAAGGGGCGGTCGGTGCGTTCTCGTACCCAAGAGAGCGTCTTTGCATCAGGGGGCACCAGTCCAGCCTTGGCCCCAACCTCAACCACCATGTTTGTGATGGTTGCCCGTTCCTCCACGCTCAGGCTCTCTACTACCGGGCCATGGAACTCAATAGCCTGGTACGTTGCTCCATCCGCCCCCAAAAGAGCAGCAAGATGAAGAATAACATCTTTGGCATAGACGCCCTTGGGAAGCTCGCCAAGAAGGCGAATGCAGATGGTCTCAGGGACTTTAAACCAGAGTTTCCCGGTCATCATGACCACGGCAAGCTCAGTGCTCCCAATACCTGTGGAAAACGCTCCAATGGCACCATAAGTACAAGTGTGGGAGTCAGCACCTACCACGAGGTCTCCGGGAACCACAAGACCACGGCTCATCATAAGCTCGTGGCAAACACCTTCTCCTACCTCAAAGACCCGAATGCCAAAACGCTTGGCAAAGGACCGCATGAGATCGTGAAGACGTGATACTGACTCTAAAGGGCTTGGAGCATTGTGGTCGATGACAAAAACAATCCTTTCTGGACGAAACACCGATTTCCCATGCATCTCTTCAAAGGATTGAATCGCAAGAGGGGTTGTTCCATCCTGCCCCATAGCCCAGTCAACGGGAGCAACGACAATGTCCCCTGGGCGAACAGGTTTCCCAACCTTGCGCTCAAAAATCTTCTCAGCCATTGTCTTCCCCATGCGACTTCCTCGCTTCCCTGGCGTAATTGACATAGTGTTGGCAAAATAATACATTCGAGAAAAAGGAAAGTCAACGAGAGGAGGATACTCCATGGACCCTGCCAAGGAAGTGGAACGCATCGTCCGCTGGATACAGGAAAGGGTTGACGAAGCCCACGCCCAGGGACTCGTCTTTGGGATGAGCGGTGGCATAGACTCTTCAGTAGTGGCGGTTTTAGCCCAAAAGGCTTGTGGAAACAGTATCCTTGGGGTGGTTATGCCCTGTTACAGTAGCCCCGAGGACCTCGAAGATGCCCGACTGGTTGCCGAAACCTTTGGGATTCCTTACCGGGTGGTTCCCTTAGAGAAACCCTTTAGCGCTCTTCTTGAGGTCCTTGGGGAAAGGTACGATCCCCGGAATCTCCCTCAGGCCAACGTGAAACCTCGCCTCCGCATGTGTGTTCTCTACTTTTTCGCCAATACCCTTAATTACCTCGTTTGCGGTTCGAGTAATCGTAGTGAACTCACCGTTGGGTATTTCACCAAATACGGAGACGGCGGGGTAGACATCGCTCCTTTAGCGCACCTCACCAAAAGAGAGGTCCGGGAAGTCGCCGCCTTTTTGGGAATCCCAGAGCGCATCATCGCCAAGCCCCCTTCTGCAGGACTCTGGCCTGGTCAAACCGACGAGGGTGAAATGGGTGTAACCTATGAAGTTCTCGACCGATTCCTCCTTGGTGACCCTATCGAGGAAGCATACCACAGGAAAATCCTTGCTTTTCGCGAAAAAAGCATGCACAAAAGGAGGCTTCCTGCCACCTTATTCCCCATTGAGGAGCTTGCGCTTCCGGGCAAGAAAGCCTAAAAGTTCCTCAGGACTCAGGGTGTTCAAAACGTCTTCTTTGCGCAGCCAGGCCCTCCGAGCCTGAGCAACACCATAGCGCATGTACTCCAAAGACCCTGGATCATGGGCATCAGTAGAAATGACGATTTTCACCCCACTTTGTGCCGCACGTCGTGCATCTATATCCCGAAGGTCCAAGCGTTCAGGCTGTGCATTGATTTCCAAAGCCGTATGTGTCGCCTTCGCCATGGCAATGAGAACGTCAATATCCATCTCTGAAGCGTCACGCCGGCCAATGATGCGCCCGGTGGGGTGACTTATAACCTGAACATAAGGGTTCTTCATGGCACGCTCAAGGCGCATGAGGATTTTCTCTGCCTTCTGGGTAAGCCCAGAGTGCAACCCGGCAACAACCACATCAAGGAGGAGAAGTTCCCCATCGGGAAAGTCAATAGAACCATCGCTCAAAATATTGGCTTCAACACCGTTGAGAACAAGAAGCCCCGCGTGTTTCTCGTTCCACCGACGTATTTCCTTCTCCCGCTCGTGAACTTCTTCGGGAGTTAATCCTGAGGCCACCGCAAGGGATTGGGTGTGGTCACAAATCGCCAGGTACTTGTACCCCCGTGCTTTGGCTGCCTGCGCCATTTCCTCAATCGAGGCAATGCCATCGCTCCAGTGGGAGTGCACATGGAGATCCCCTTGAATATCCTCCATGGTCACAAGGACAGGGAGCCTCTTTTCCAGAGCGCATTCAATTTCCCCCTGGTCCTCCCGAAGTTCTGGAGGAATCCACTCCATGCCAAGAATCTCGTAGATGTCCTCTTCTCTCTCTCCTCCTACACGTTCATTAGTATCAAGGCGGAAAATACCGTACTCACTCACCTTGAAACCTTTTCGGAGGGCAATTTCCCGAAGCTTAATGTTGTGGGCTTTGGATCCGGTAAAATACTGGAGCGCCGCTCCAAAGCACTCCTCTTCCACCACCCTGAGATCCACCTGAATCCCCTCATGGGTCACAATGCTTGACTTTGTGTCACCTCGGGCAAGAACTTCCCGCACCTGAGGAAGGGTGGTGAAAGCATCCATAATGGGCTTTGGATCCCTTGCCGCCACAAGAATATCGATATCACCAATCGTCTCTTTCATTCGCCGGATGCTTCCCGCAGGGCTGATTTTGGTGATGCCCGTTTTCTCTTGGAGAAGCGCTACAATACTCTCAACCAGGGGCAAAGCCTGCCCAAGGAGCATGCGGCCGGTTTTGCGACGAAACATTTCCAGACCTTTCGCAATTCTCTCCTCACTCTTTAGCCCAAGGCGGGGAAGGTTACGGAGCTTTTTCTCCCGTATAGCCTGCTCGAGGTCTTCGATAGTCCGCACCCCAAGTTGCTCATAGAGGAGCTTAGCAATCTTGGGACCGACACCGGGAATCTCGGTAAGCTCAATGAGTTCAGGGGGAATTTCCCGGGTGAGCTCTTCAAAGTAGGTCATCTTCCCAGTGGCAAGGTACTCGGCGATTTTACTGGCAATGCTTGCCCCAATCCCGGGAATATCCTCAAGCCTCCCACTCTTCCAAACTTCCTCAATCGGCTCAGGCCAGTTCTCTATGCGCCGGGCAGCTTCTTCATACGCTACTACCCGAAAACGATTCTCTCCCTTGATATCGAGAAGAACGGCAATATCGTGAAGGATTTTCGCCACTTCCTGGTTTCGCATACCCCTTCCCCCTTTTCCTTTCCACAAGCATATGCTATCATGGACCCCAAATGAAAGCAAAAATCGTTACCGTCCTTCTCCTTGTATTTTGGAGTTTCCTTTTTGTCTTTGGAGCAAGAGGAAAGGACGACGCATGGCATTTTCTCTTCGTTACTACCCTGATACACAGCCGGGCTAAAGCCTTAGCCCAAAGGGCAGTTATCTCAAGCCTCGAGAAAGAGAAAATCCTTGGCGACCATCTTGCCTTACTCTGTCTTGAACGCTGCAACCCTCCAAAAGAGGAAAAGGCACGTCTCCTTGACCTTCTTGAGCACTTCTTCCCTGAGTCCCCTGTTTCGTTCCATGCCGCGCTATTCTCCGCCCAAAAAGAACAATCCTTTTCCTTTGCCATCCGCGCCCTACGCCTTGCACCAAGTGAGGAAGAGAAGCTCTCTGCTTTTGAAACCCTCTTTGTCCTTCTCAAAGAGAAGGGATTCTACCACGAAGCAGCGCTACTCCTTGCCCGAATGTACCGGGATTTTCGCGACCAGACAACCGTAAAGACCCGACGCGAAATGCTCCCACTTCTTCCTTTCCTCACTCCTGAATCGTTTTCTCCCCCCTCGCGCCTGTCCCTTGCCGAACTCTTTTTGTCCTTGGGTTTTCTCGGAAAAGCCGAGGAATTTTTGGCCACCCTTGAAGATGCCTTCCTCCTCAAGGCGCGCCTCTTCCTGCGAAAAGGAGACCTTAAAGCCCTAGAAAGGCTCCTCGAAGGGCAAAAAGAGAGCGAAGACGTTCTCTGGTACCGGGCTGTCCTTGCGCAGCGAATGGGACGCCAGCTCGATGCCCTATCCCTCTATGAGGAACTCCTCACCCGTTTCCCTCAAAGCGCCTACGCCCTGAACGCTCTCAGGAACATTGCCTCTATGTACAAGGCACAGGGCCAAACCAAAGAGTACATCGCGACTCTGGAGCGAGCAGTGCGTCTTTTCCCTCGTAATGGGTCACTCCTTTCGGACCTCTTTTTTGCTCTCTACGAGAGTAAGGACCTTACCAAAGCCCAGAATGTCCTCCGTGACCTTGCCGCCATCCCAGAATGGCGAAATCAAGCGCTTTTTTGGAGTTTTAAAATCTCCCAAGACACCTCCTATCTGGCCACAATCCTTGAAGAATCCCGTCTTGACTATTACTACGTCAGGGCCTCCCAAATTCTGGGTCATTCTTCACCCTTTAAAGAAGAAAAACCGCCTCCTCTTTCCCTCTCCGAACCTCTTGCCACTTCCTGGACGCGGTACCGCTTGCTCTCTTCCTTCCGTCTCTGGCACAATGCTGCCATTGAACTCTTGTCCCTTCTCCGCCGGGACCCTAAAAACCCTTCCCTGCTTCTTGAAGCCTCCCTTCTCCTTGCTCAAAGAGGTCTCTATCCCAAAAGTATCCGCCTTGCCCTTCGCCTCTTTCCCGAAAAGGGAAAAATTCCGGAGTTCGCAGGAAAAGCGTACTATCCCCTTGCCTTTTTCAAAGACATAGAGAAATTCGCTTCCCAGCACAATCCCCCTCTTGATCCGTACCTCATCCTTGCCCTGGTGCACGCCGAAAGCCTCTTTGACCACGAAGCGGTCTCCATCGCTGGAGCCATAGGCCTTGCCCAGGTTATGCCTCAAACTGGAGCCTGGGTCATCGAAAAGGGATGGGTGCACCTTGGAAGGAATCCAGAAAACATTGAGGACGCTTTACGCAACCCCAAGGAAAACCTTGCCATCGGGATAGCTTACCTTGCCTACCTTTTCCGAAGATTCGAAAAAGACGTGGTCCTTGCCCTCTGCGGGTACAACGCCGGTCCAGGGAGAGCCGATGAGTGGCAGAAACGTCTCCCCCCAGACCGAGATATGTTCATCGAATCAATTCCCTTCCCCGAAACGAAAAACTACGTCAAAAAGGTTCTCACCAACTACTTTGCCTACACCGCCCTGTACCGTGGGGTCACTGCATTTCCAAATACTTTTTAAAGGCCTCAATCTCTTGAGGTCCCTCAACAATGCCAATTTCCAGGGTAATTTTTCGGACCTCCCCAGGTTTCAGGAAAACGAGCCTCCCCTCTTCCCGCTCCTTCTTCCTTCCCAGGGGGAAGCAGTTTCCCGGCTCCATTCCCACAACATACTCCCCTTCTCCCATCATCTTCCACTCGGTGAAATAGGGAAGTTCCTTCGGATCAAATTTCACATACACTCCAAGTCCCAGATTCTCGTTGAGAAGAAGCGATGCCCCGAAACCATCCTCTAAAGTCTTTGGGTAGTGGAGGTATACCTTTTCAAAGTACCCTTTCTGCGGAGCGTGGAAGCGGTCCCACTCTTCCTTTCCATCCTCTGCCCAGTGGTCCCGAGGAACTGTCTTCGTTACAGGAAGGAGGAGACGACTCCCCTCATCGAGAAGGGGATAGCCGATGTTGATGTGGTAGAGGATCATAAAGGGACTTTCGATGTGACCCTCGTTGGCCACCTGGTCCTCAATGTGGATGACCTTTTCCCCAAGGCGACTCCATATCTTCCGGGTGAGAACCAGTTTCTCTCCAAAGACAATAGCTTCCCGGATCTTCCCCTGAACCCACATGATGTACTCATCGCCCTGCCAGGCCCCATCGGCATACACATTCCCCGCCGGAAGGTACGAGGCTCGTCCATGAAGCCCAAGGTCTTCTTCCTCCAAGCGGTGTACAAGGGTTGAGGTATCACGACAGGGTGCTCCCGCATAGGAGAGACCACAGGTGTTCATAAGTCCTCCATGAAAACCCCGGAGCCATCCAAATCCCTCTGGCTCAAAGAGGAAAGGAGAAAGATTGTGGGTTCCTGACCTCCAGCCAACGCTTATGCCCTTGTACGTTGTCCAAGCAATGTCCATACCCCGGTCAAGGAGAACCGTATAGAAGAGACCACTGCCCGTATTGACCTCAGCAATCCGTACCCCCCGTTCAAGACCGTCAAGGAGTTCGGCAACCCTCACTCCTCCAAGCTGCGAAAGGTCACCAACCCGTCTTAGGATTTCTTCTCGAGTCATCTGCTTCCCAAAAATCGTGGCCATGTCGCTCCCCCCTCATCTCCGAAAAAATGGAAAACCATTGCTTCCCCGGCGCTCCTGAGAAGCGCTTTTTCGAGCCGTTTCCCTCAAAAAGGCAGGGACATCAATGTCATCGTCAATGATAATGCGACTCTCAATGTCCTCTTCCTTTCCTCCAACAAGAGGAACAAACTCCTCTTCGCGCTTTTCTGCCTCAAAACGGGTAGCAATAACCGTCACCACGACTTCGTTAGAGAGCGTCTCGTCCACTTTGCACCCCCAGAGAATATCCACATCCGTCCCTGCGGCATGTTTCACAAAGTTCACGATTTCGGTGACCTCGCTTAAGGTCATATCCGGACCGCCTGTGACATTGAGAATAACCGACCGCGCTCCTTTTACCGAAATTTCAAGCAGAGGACTGTTGATGGCCTCTTCGGCTGCCTGTTTTGCCTTTTCCCTTCCTCTCCCATTGCCAATCCCAATAAGCACCATTCCAGCACCACTTAAAACCGTTCGCAAATCGGCGAGGTCGAGGTTAATGTCCTGAGGCGAGGTAATGAGGTCGGTAATTCCTCGCACCGCCTGATACAGGACGTGATCTGCAACTTTAAACGCCTCCTGAAGGGAGGTATCCTTTTTAGCCACTTCAAGAAGGCGTTCATTAGGAATAACAATGAGGGCATCCACAACTTCCTGGAGCTTACGAATACCCTCTTCTGCCTGGTTGCGACGCCGCACCCCCTCAAAGCTAAAGGGTTTGGTCACCACCCCAATGGTTAAAGCCCCCGCCTCTTTGGCTAAAGAGGCAATAACCGGTGCAGCTCCTGTACCCGTCCCCCCTCCCATACAGGCAGCGATAAACACAAGGTCCGCATCCTCCACCACCTGCAGGAGTTTATCCCGGTCTTGTTTTGCCGCCTCTTCACCAATTCGGGGATCACCTCCTGTGCCCAAACCTCGGGTAAGGTTGAAGCCAATCTGGATTTTTTCAGGAGCAAGGGACCGCTTAAGGGATTGGACATCGGTATTCACCGCCACAAGGTCAACGCCGTCTAATCCCGCTTCAATCATGTGGTTTATGGCATTATTTCCTCCACCACCAACTCCAATGACTTTAATGGTGGCAACACGCTCTTCTGCTCTTTTCTCTCTTGGCCTTTCCGAGGGTTTCTTGGCAGCGGATTTTTTGCTCTTTGAGGACC
The DNA here is from genome assembly GCA_937922705.1 of uncultured bacterium. Classification (GTDB taxonomy): domain Bacteria; phylum Atribacterota; class Atribacteria; order Atribacterales; family Caldatribacteriaceae; genus Caldatribacterium; species Caldatribacterium caloriphilum. The sequence goes on from CALAIW010000026.1 coordinate 53,567, forward strand.
TGGAGGGGGAGAGAGAGACATCCACATCGTCATCCTTTTTGAGGTCTTTCGTAGTGTCCCGAATGAGTTCCCTCTTAAAATCAAGTCTTTCGGAAAAGCCTCTTTTTAGGCTTTTCTTTTTCAAGCCGAATCACCTCTTTTGCTAAAGCAAGGTAATTTTGAGCCCCCATGGATGTGGGCTCATACTCAATAACTGGCATACCATGACTCGTCGCCTCAGCAAGGGCGATATTCCGATGAATAATGGTCTCAAACATCCGATCCCCAAAGTACTCCCGAACTTCTTCAATAACCTCCCGGTAGAGGTTGGTACGAGTATCGGCAATGGTGATGAGAACATACACTTCAGGATCGTGTTTCAAATTTTCCCGCATGAGTTCCAGAGTTTCCATGAACTCCTCAATTCCTCTCAAGGCAAAGTAGTGGGGCTGGATGGTGATGATGACTTCGCGACAGGCCTTGAGAGCGTTAATGGTGAGGATACCCAAAGAGGGTGGACAATCGATGAGAATGTAGTCGAAGGAGAGATTGGCTCGCTGAATACTGTTATTCAAAAAATCTTCCCGCCCAATTTTGTCGATTAAACGGTACTCAGCACCGGCAAGATCAATATTTGCTGGAGCAAGATAGAGGTTTGGAGTCCGGGTAGGGATAATAACGTCTTTGAGCTCAAGGCGATAGGGACTTTTCGGAGGTTCAAGGACATTCAGGATAGTCTTATCGAATTCATTGGGTTCAAATCCGAGACCAAGAGTGGAGTGCGCCTGGGGATCCATGTCAATAATGAGAACCTGCCGAGCGTGATAGGCCAGTGATGCTCCCAGATTGATACACGTTGTAGTCTTCGCCACCCCTCCTTTTTGATTAGCAATAGCGATAATCCTCATAAATCCTCCCCAAACACCAAAAAACAAAAACCCGGTATCCAAGCTCCGCTTACTTTTAAATGATAACACATCCTCAGGGGATTGGAAGACCCCCACCTTTCGAGTACAATGAAAAAGGGGCGAAGGTTATGCCGGCGAATCTCCCACCACAGTACTTTGAGGTAGAAGCCAAATATCGAGCGGCAAAAACTCCCGCTGAGAAACTCGAGGCTCTCGAAGAAATGCTTGCGGTTATCCCCAAACACAAGGGAACCGAAAAACTCCAGGCCGAAATCAAGCAAAAAATCGCCAAGCTCAAAAAAGCTCAGGCCCAGGAAAAGCGCAAAGGGGCAACCCATGACCCCTTCCTCATCGAAAAAAGTGGTGCCGCACAAATTATTCTCTGTGGTCCCCCAAACACTGGAAAATCCACGCTCCTTTCCCTCCTCACCAACGCCCGCCCAGAAATCGCCGAGTACCCTTTCACCACCTTTTACCCTACCCCCGGAATGATGGATTACGAGGATGTGCAGATTCAGCTTGTGGACTTTCCCCCCTTCAGCGGTTCAGAGCTTGAAGGCCCCATGGCCAGCGCTCTTCGAAGGAGCGACGGTGCGATACTCCTTTTCGATGCCCAAAGCGATACCCTCCTTGAGGATATTGAAAACACCTTGAACCTCCTCTCCCAAGGGAAAATCCTTGCTGGAACACAACCCCTTCCCCTTCCCTCTCCCTCCTGGCATTTCCTTCCCTCCCTGCTTCTTCTCTCCAAGGTGGAGAACCAGGACGCAGAAGAAAAGGTTTCGGTGATTCTTGAGCTGTACCGCGACCGCTTTGAAGTTTTGGGAGTATCTCTGAAAGACTTTGCCCCTTACCGGGACAAGGTGAAAGAAGCCATATTTCGCATAAGTGGCATCATCCGTATCTACAGTAAACCCCCGGGGAAACCTCCAGACCTTTCCCGCCCCTTTGTCCTCAAAAAGGGGAGCACCGTCTCTGACCTTGCTGAGGCCATTCACAAGGACTTACTCCTGCGCCTTAAGGGAGCCCGGGTCTGGGGTTCGGCAAAATTTGGAGGGCAACTCGTCCCACCCGATTACGTCCTTCAGGACAAAGACATTGTGGAAATCCGTACATCCTGAAGGAAGCACTGGGTATCTTCTCCAAAGGGATTTCCCAAAACTCCGTACGCCAACGCCCGACACCCAAGGCATCCGCGAACCTCACAGATTCTGCACTTCCCCTCAAGGTACTGGCGACTCTTAAGTCTTACGATGTATGGGTGCTCGATAAGACTTTTGAGGCTTTCTTGACCAATGTTTCCAAGAGGTATAGGCAACCGCCGGCAGGGGAAAAGCACGCCATCGGGCATAAGGCAAAAAGACTCCCCGAGACTACAGGGTGCCCCAAGAAGGCTCACCCCATCCTGAAACTCCACCCAGAAGGCTTTGTAGGGAAGAAGGGACCCAAGGGGAATATCCATTTCACAGAGTTCACAAAGGGTCCGAAGGAATGCCTCCCACTCTCGCTTTCCAAGAACTTCCTGAGCCATACCCTTTCCGATACCCTCGGGCACAAACCGCTCAAAAATGATTCCGTGAACCCCAAACTCCCGGAAAAAGGCAAAAAAGGCTGGAACTTCAGAAAGGTTTCCCTTGTGGAGGGTCATCATGAGGACAACGCGAAGGGAACTGGCACAAAGGTGCTCAAGAGCCTGCAAAACTCTCCGAAAAACCCCTTTCCCCCGAATGGCGTCGTTCGTCTCTTCCATCCCTTCAAGGGAAACCTTTACGGTCGTGAGCTTTGAAAAGGAGGAAAGCCGCGCCACAACTGGAGCGTCAATCTTCAGAGCATTGGTGATAAGCATGATTTCAAGAATTCGAGGGTGAGCCTCGAGCATTTCCAAAAGGCGAAAAAGGTCTTCTTCGAGAAGAAGCGGCTCTCCACCGGTGATATTGAGGACACTGGAACGCGAAAGCTCCTCAAGCCCAAGAAGGAGCCGCTCCGCCAAAGCACGGAGCCTTCCTGGGGTTTCGTCCTGAAAAGTTTCCTGGTAACAGTGACGACACCGCAAGTTACACCGATTGGTTATATGCCACTGGAAATCAAGAGTCATAGACAATCTGGACCTTTAGGCGGTCCTTGTTGGTGAGCACTTCTTCCAAGGCATCGCCAAAGCGCTCAAGGGGATACTGAGAGGAGATAAGGTCCCGCACATCAATAGCCCCGCTCCCAAGAAGGTTCAACGCATACTGCATGGTCTTTTTCACCGCAAAGGACCCTACAATATGGAGGTCCCTTCGGAAGACTTCGTACGGTTCAAGGCGCATGGAAGCACCCCGTGGCGCTACCCCAAAGAGGAGAAAGGTTCCATCCGGTTCGAGGTAGTCAAGGGCTTTCTCCATAACTTCAGGAATGCCGGTGGCATCGACCACAACCTCAAAACCAAAGGGGGCAATTTCTCTAAGGCGCTTTTTTTCGCTTCCATCAGCCCGAAGCGCTTCATTGGCTCCCCGCCTGAGGGCCAGCTCAAGCTTCTTCTCACTGATATCCACCACGATAACCTCTGATGCTCCCGAAACCCGAAAAAGGGAAAGGAGCAAAAGCCCAATAGGACCGGCACCAAAAATGAGTACCTTTTCACCCGGCTTTATACGGCTTCTCTGTACCCCATAAACTGCACAGGCTAAAGGTTCAGCCATCGCCCCTTCCGAAAAACTCAACCTCTCCGGCAAGGGGAAAACGCACTTTGCTGGGACAGTGAGGTACTCGGCGAAAGCGCCGCTTCGGGTCACTCCTACGGCGGCAAAATTCAGACAGTGGTTGTTCTTATTGATTTTACAAAAATAGCAATGGTCACAGAAAATATTAGGGTCTGCCGTAACCCGCTCCCCCACCGTAAATCCCTCCACTCCCTCTCCCAAAGCGGCAATCTCTCCGGCAAACTCGTGTCCAGCAACGATGGGAAAGTCCTGGAAGTACTCCCCCCGGAGAATATGGATATCGGTACCACAGATTCCCGCTGCCCGAACGCGGATAAGAACCTCTCCCGGGCGAGGAGAGGGCACAGGAACTTCTTGAATGCTAAAGCGATTCCTTCCCTCAAAGACGCACGCTCGCATGCTTTTCGCCTCCCGTAAGCATCGATACCAGAGGGAAAACCCCAAGGGGAACAAGCATAGCACACGACCCCACAAGGGGAAGTACTGCAGACCGGAAACCGAAGGCCAAAGACCCAAAAAGACCAATACCGAGTCCAGTGAGCATACTCGCCAGTGCTCCCCACCGGTTTCCTCTCTTCCAGTAAAGTCCCCAAAGGTAGGGAGCAATGAAACTCCCTGCCACCGTTCCCCAAGAGATGGACATAAGGTTCACAATAAAGGAAACCCGACACAAGGCAAGAACAAGGGACAAAGCCACAAAGAGCCCACAAAGTACCCGCATGGAAAGAAGCGACCTCAAACGACTCGAAGAAGGCACAAGGTCAATGACGATGGCTGAGGAGGATACAAGAACCAAAGACGAGAGGGTGGACATCGAAGCGGAAAAGACGAGAAGGAGCAAAATAAGGGCAAAAGACGATGGCATAACGGTAGCAATAAGATGGGGCATGAGAAGATCCGGATCAGGCTTTCCCTGAGAAAGGGGTGGTGCCTCAAAGAAAAGGCGCGTCAGAGACCCCGAAAAGTATGCCCCAAAAGTGCAAACAAAGGCAAAGATGGTGACAACAACGGTTGCGGTTTTTATGACCCTTTCACTCCGGATAGCGTAGAACTTTTGCACCATCTGCGGCAAGCCCCAGGGACCAAGACTTGTAAGCACCACCAAGCCAAAAAGGGGCCAGAACCCTGGAGGACCAATAACGCTTACAAGGCGGGGATTGACATGAGCGAGTTTCGTAATAGCCCCGCTTATTCCCCCCACTTCAGGGCGCAAAAGGAGATATCCCACAAGAAAAAGAGAACCAAAAAGCATGATCATCCCCTGAACTGCATCGGCAAGGTTTACCGCAAGGTACCCACCCATAAGAAGGTACACCCCGGTAAGGATAGCCATAAAGGCTAAGGCGTACTGGTACGAGATGCCAAGTACCGCATCAAAGAGGTAACTCAAGCCCATGTACACCGAAGCAGAATAAGGGACAAGAAAAACAAAGATAATCAAAGCGGAGAGAATGCGGAGGAACGAACCACCGTAGCGGGCTTCGAGAAACTCGGGCATGGTCATAGCGTTTAGCGATTCGGTGCACTTTCGCGTTCTCCGGGCAAGGATAACCCAGGCAAGGAACGACCCCACGATAGCATTCCCCACCACAATCCAAAGACTGGAAAGACCAAATCCCCAGCCAATGCGCCCGGCATAGCCAATGAAAAGCACCGCACTAAAGTACGTCGTTCCATAGGCAAAGGCAGAAATCCACGGACCGAGGTTACGACCGGCTAAAAAGAAATCGCTGAGGTTTTTCGTTTTTCGGGAAGCCACGTATCCTAAAGCAAGCATTCCCACCACATAGAGTACCAAAGCAACCGTTTTCACTTGTCCTCCTCCTCTGTTTCACCTATTATAGAGCTATGCGAACCGGCGACGTTGTACAAATCTTTCATATTCTAAAGGAAGCGGCCAAAAACTGGCAAGACGAAACGGTAGGGAACATTACCCGCGACCCCTTTTGGGTCCTTATTGGAGGTATTCTGAGTCACCGAACGCAGGACAGGACAACTCACAAGGTCGTGCAACGCCTTCGCAAGTTTATCCGAGCACCTGAGGACCTCCTCGCATTTTCTGAAGAAGACCTGGCACGTCTCATCTACCCGGTGGGATTCTATCGGGAGAAGGCAAAAAGGCTCCAGAGCATCGCCCGGATGCTTCTTGAAGAACACGAAGGCAAGGTTCCAGACCGGGAGGAGGAACTGCTGCGCCTTCCTGGGGTAGGACGGAAAACCGCTAACCTCGTCCTGAGCCTAGCCTTCGGAAAACCAGCTATCTGTGTTGACACCCATGTGCACCGCATTACCAACCGCCTGGGTCTAGTGAGCACGAGAACCCCGGAAGAGACCGAACGGGCACTCCAAAGAATCCTTCCCCAGGACCTCTGGGGAAAGGTCAACCATCTCCTTGTCCTCTTTGGGCAAAACGTGTGTCTTCCCCGCAATCCCCGCTGCCATATGTGTCCCATCGCTTCGTTTTGCGAGCGCCGGGGATTACCCAGGAAGGCTTAAGGAAATAACCTCACCGGGGCAAAGGGGTGGCTCGATACGGAAAACGCATGCCCCTTCAGGACAGGACGGGGCTAAAACTCTTACCTCATGAGGGAAATCAAGGGTCACAAGAGAACGCAAACTCCCCAGAGGAGGGAGGTATCCCACTTCTCTACCATCAAGAAGAAGGGGGCCAAAGAGCAAGGGGTCAACTGAGCGGAAGGTCACATACCCAAGGCGCAACTCAACTCCAACGCTTACCCCCACACGGCATCCTGCAAAAAGCACAAGAAACGTAAGAGCACAGAGAAGAACCCAACGAGCCATTGCCGTGCTCTAGTAAATGGTCACGACCTGCCCTGAGAAGTTCAGGTAAAACTCCCGGGAATAGACTCCACCCCAAGGATGGTACACTCGCGCTACATGGTATTTCCCAAGAAGGAGGTTATCCGCAACGAGGCACGTATTCGGCTCAAGATACCCTATGTATCGTCCGTCAACATAGAGCTCTCCGTAAATACCAGGGCTTCCTGAGCATATCTGCGCCGAACCGTAGGTCACGGGGACAACGATAGACATGGTGCAGCCGGCAAAAAGCACAAGGGTACACGCAAGAATTCCCAAAAGGAAAAACTTTCGCATTTTTTCCCTCCTCAAATCGCTCTGTAAAGAGGGTAACAAAAGCCTCCCTCTTTGTCAACCAATCCAATTAGAAGCGGAGAAGAGCCTGGGCAATGCGGAAGTAGATGATCACCCCGATGACGTCCACAATGGTGGTGATTACCGGCGTTGCCGCAATAGCAGGATCAAGGCGCATCTTTTTAAGAAGCACCGGGAGAAAAATCCCAATAAGGTTAGAGATAAAGACAATGACAAAAATCGAAAGTCCCACAATAAGCCCAATGAGAGGAGACTCTTTGAGGAAAATAACCCGGGCAACACCAATAACCCCAAGAAGTATCCCCAGAACCCCCCCAATGAGTGTCTCCACAAGCACCACTTTCCATAGGGTCTTCCCCTCAAGCTCTCCAATAGCTAAACCCCGAACCACCACAGTCGTTGACTGGCTCCCCACATTTCCTCCGGTATCGATGAGCATGGGGATAAAGAAGGACAGAGCAACGATAGCCTGAATAACCTCAGAAAATTCCTGGATAACGAAGCTTGTCAGCGTCCCCATGATAAGGAGCACCGCAAGCCAAATGAAACGATTCTTGATTTTCCTCCAAAGCGGAGCGTGAAGGTACTCATCTTCAGTGGTACGAATCGCAGCAAGACGGTGAATGTCCTCAGTTGCCTCGGCTTCGATGATATCAATGGCGTCGTCGACGGTTACCGCCCCCACAAGGCGTCCTTCCCGGTCAACCACAGGGACAGCCACAAGGTCGTACTTCTGAATGATTTGGGCAACCTTTTCCTGGTCGTCGTCGGTAGAAACAGAGATAACCTCCCGGTCCATAATATCGCCAATCTTGTCCTCGGGGTCAGCAAGGACAAGGTCCCGGAGAGACACCCGACCGATGAGGTGTCGCTCCCCATCAGTGACATAGGCAGTGTAGGAGAGCTCCTCTGGGGGATTCAGCCGACGGAAACGCTTGAGCGCTTGCTCCACCGTGTAGTACTCCTTAAGGTCTACTACCCGGGGATTCATAATCCGACCAGCGCTGTTTTCCGGATACCCAAGCATGCTTGCGGCAATATCCCGCTGTTCTGGCTCAAGGAGGTTGAGGAGTTTCTTGACGACTTTTGCAGGAAGCTCGTCAAAAAGCTCCATGCGGTCGTCAGGGGACATCTGGTTAAGGATTTCAGCAACCTTTTCGTCGGTAAAGTGTCGGAGAAGATTTTCCTGGTGCTCAAAGTCAAGCTGCTCAAAAACGGCAATGGCAAGGTCTTTCTTCAAAAGCCGGAAAAGGATAACCTGCTTCTGAGAGTCCAAAAGACCCATAAGCTCGGCAATATCCACTGGATGGAGCTCGTTGACCTCTTGTTTCACCTCGTTGTAACGACCCTCTTCAAGAAGGCCAATAATCCGCTCTACAAAGGAAGCCGTATCCTCTCGAATGACCTCGATATCCATAGGAGCACCTCACGGTCTACAATTCTCGTTTTCCTGGGAGGCCTCAAGGGCCGTACTTGAGAGGATGACCCCTTTCCACTCCCACCCGTAGCGACCCTCAGCAAGCACAAGGTACAAAATATTGTACTCCGGATCGCCCCATCCCTCAACCCGTAAGACCCATGCGTCATCGTGCCTGAAAAGATGCTCAGAAACCACAAGGTGAGGCGACTTTTGAAGATACCTGGAAAGGTAGTCCAGTATTACTGAAGCGTCGTCGACATCGAATTCGCTAAAGTTCACCCCGTTCCAGAAATCTCCCTTTTTGGCAAGATGTCTTAGGCGATTCAGGTCTTTTGCCTGAAGGGCATCGACAAGTTCTCTTTGAAGTTCCTCTTGCGTTGCAAAGCGTTTTTCTGGAGGCTCAGTGAGGTACACAATTCTCAGGCGTGCCCAGCGCTCAAAAAACGACCCAGACGCCTCCTGCATCACTTCCCGATAGAGGGCTAAGGCTCTCTCCATTTCCCCAAGTTCCTCAAGACACATCCCCCAGGACATCTTTGCCTGGAGCTTTTCCTCGGGATCTTCGGAGAGCTCGGCAACCTTCCTGTACATCTCTAGAGCTTTCTTATAGTCCCTTTTCCGATACTGCAAAAGATACGCAAGGTCTGAGAAGACCTGAACCCGAAGCCCAAAGGGGTCCTCTGGGGGGAGACTATGGGCAAGTTCTTCAAGAAGGGCAATGGCTCTATCCTCATTCCCCAGCTCTTCCTCATGCTTTGCCACCCAGTAACGGAAAAGGTACGCCCGGGGAGACTGGGGAAAGCGAGAAACGTAGGTCTGTAGCACTGCAATGGCTTTTCGCACCTCTCCTTTTTCCACAAAAAGGGACTCCAAAAGCTCAACCACATCCCCAAGGTGCTCCGGGTCAGTGTCTTTTTGTACCAGAGGCTCAAGAAGAGCTATAGCCTGGTCGATGTTTCCTGCCTCAAGAAAAAGCTGTGCCTGATCGAGAGGATCAAGGGATGAAGCCACCGAAGAACACCCCAAAAGAACCACCACGCTCAAAAACGCCAGAACAGGAATTTTCACCAGCATCCCTCCTTCGCCAAAAAGGGCACAAGACATCGAGACACCTGACGAGCAAGTTCATAGGGGTCCTTTACCTTTCGGGGATTGAGTTCTACAAGGTCCCCACCGAGGAAACGCAAGCCGTTCTTTCGACAGCACAGAGCAAGTCGTGCAAAGAAGTCTTCAAGACACCCGTGAACCGCTTTCCCTGGGAAATGGGCCACTTCAGGAAATCCAAAATCCATATCCCAGGAGAGATACAAAAGCCCGGGGGAAAGCGCAGCAATTCGCTCTTCAAGCGTACCCAAGGAAGCAACGTCAGAACACACCAAAAGCCGGTCTTCCGGAAATTTCTCCCGCTCCAGGAGATAGGCGAGAAAATTCCCCCGATGGATGGGGAAAGACAGAGAAGCAGAGGAGAAAAGGTCAAGATGGGCATCAAGAACACAAAGGTAGGGGAAAAAGGACCAAATCCGCCTAAGACCTGCCACTACACCCCCGGTGAAGGCGTGGTCTTCAGCTATACAAAGGAAGGGATGGGCAAAAACCCTTGGTATAAGGCTTGTAGCGACTCTCTTCCCCACAAGAAAAGGTGCATCCCAAGAAACCTCCCAGGACACGAATCGGGCCTCTATCCTTTGGCTGAGGGCAAAAGCAAACTGGAGTAAAGGTTTTCCCCGACCCAAAGCAATGACGAAGCCTCTTTTTCTCATCCTTTTTCCCCTCCTTGGAGTAGAATAGAGGGGAAAAGAAACGGTCGCAAGGGAGGCAAGCTATGGACCGAACATTCTTTGAACTCCAGGAAATTCTCAAAGAACCGGGGTGTTTTCTCTGCCGACTTGAAGAAGCCCACACCAGAAAGTTCTTCGAAACCCTCTTCTATGAATTTGTCACCGACTGGGGAGTGCGGGAGAGAATCCGCTCTGGAGGATTCTGCAAAACCCATGCCCAGAAGCTCTTTGCTCTTCGCCCCTCGATTCTGGGCATAGGCATTGTCTACCAGGACCTTTTGCACCGCTACCTCCTGGGAGAAACCCCCCAAACGGAGTCGTGCCTGGTTTGTAAGGACTGGAAAGAGCGCCATGCGCACATTACGCACCTTCTTGCCACCCGCCTTGAGGAACTTGCACCCTTCTGGGGAGAGGAAACCTTTGTCTGCCTCCATCACCTTGCCCAGTTTTCTGAACCCCTAAGGACAAGGCTTGAAAACGCCACCCGAAAAGCCCTTGAGCGGATTGCCAGAAACCTCTCTTCCTTCCTCGAGAAATTCGACTACCACCAAAGCGGGCTTCCCATAGAACCCCAGGAAGCCCGCTCTTGGCAGGAAGCCATGGAATTCTTTACTGGAGGCCTTATGGGGAACAAAAAGAGCTAAAAAGGTTTCTCGGGCACCTTCTCCCAATCGGCAAGGAAATTCCGCAAGCCTATATCCGTGAGGGGATGTTTCACAAGTTGCTTCAATACTGAAAAAGGCATGGTAACAATATGGGCACCAAGGCGAGCCGCCTCAAGAACATGCATAGGGTGACGTACCGAAGAAACGATGACTTCCGTACGGTACCCGTAGTTGCGCAAAATTGTCAAAACATCAGCCACAATGCCCATGCCTTTACTGGCCACGTCATCGAGTCGCCCAATAAAGGGACTCACATACGCTGCCTGAGCTTTAGCGGCAAGGAGTGCTTGCAAGGGTTGAAAGATGAGTGTCGTGTTGACTTTTATGCCCTCTGCAGAGAGGGCTCGAATGGCTTTCAACCCTTCTTCAGTGAGTGGGACTTTCACCACAATATTTGGAGCCCAGGAGGCGAGTTCTTTTCCCTCCCGAATCATCCCCTGGGCATCGAGGCTCACCACTTCTGCTGAAACCGGCCCAGGGACAAGCTGGCAGATTTCCAAAATGACCTCTTTAAACCCCCGACCGGTTTTTGCCACAAGGGTGGGGTTTGTCGTCACCCCATCAATAACCCCTAAATCGAGCGCTTCCTTAATCTCCTCAACATTTGCAGTGTCAAGGAAAATTTTCATTCCCACACCCCCAGGAAAATGAAAAGGCCCAGGTTTCCCTGGGCCTTTTCATTAGGCTTTCCCAGCGCTTCCCAAAAGCTTGCACTTTTCAATGTACATCTTCTTGAGCTCTTCCCGGGCAGGGCCAAGGTACTTACGGGGGTCAAACTCCTCAGGATGCTCGGCAAGGTATTTACGAACCATGGCGGTGAAAACCAATCGCCCATCGGAGTCAATGTTAACTTTCCGTACCCCAAGCTGAATTGCCCGGCGAATTTGGTCTTCCGGTACTCCCGCAGTATTTTCGAGTCTGCCACCGTATTTGTTGATAATGTCTACGTACTCTTGAAGAACCGATGACGCCCCGTGGAGCACAATCGGGAATCCTGGGAGACGACGCTGCACCTCCTCCAGGATGTCAAAGCGAAGCTCAGGAAAGGGTTCCCCTGGCTTGAGCTTAAACTTGTACGCTCCGTGGGATGTACCAATAGAGATAGCGAGGCTATCGACCCCGGTGCGGGCAACAAAGTCCTCAACCTCTTCCGGGCGGGTGTAATGGCTCCTCTCTGCCACAACGTGCTCTTCAATTCCCGCAAGCACACCAAGCTCTCCCTCTACCGTTACCCCGTGGTCATGAGCGTACTCTACGACTTTCTTCGTCAGGGCAACGTTTTCTTCGTAAGGCAGGTGCGACCCATCAATCATAACGTTAGAGAAGCCGTTATCGATACAAGCCTTGCAAAGTTCAAAGGAATCCCCGTGGTCGAGGTTAAGGACAATGGGGATAGTGCTCCCCATCTCCCGAGCCATTTGCACCGCCCCTGGCACCATATAGCGAAGGAGCGTCTGGTTTGCATACTGCCGGGCGCCCTTAGAAATTTGGAGAATAACCGGAGAGTTACACTCTACACAGGCCATAATGATTGCCTGAAGCTGTTCCATGTTGTTGAAGTTGAATCCGGGAATAGCATACTTTCCCTCGTTTGCCTTCTGGAACAGCTCCTTAGTGTTCACAAGACCCAGTTCGGTATAATGTACCGGCATGCCACTTCCTCCCTCTATGTGATGGTGTTATTCTTCTCACCTTCCCCGTATTTTACTCTATTTCCCCGGGAATGTGTTCCCTTCTCAGAAACTTTTTTCACTCCAGACGGAATCGTCGAACAAGGTTCTCAAGATTCCCTGCAAGGCGCGTGAGTTCTTCAACCGCAGAACGAATCTCCTCCAAAGAAGCGCTCTCTTCCTCAGTGGAAGCAGAAGCTTCTTCGCTTGCTGCGGCGTTTTCTTCGGCTACTGCTGCAATAGAGGCAAGACCCTCCGATATGCCCTGGATATCTTTGGCCACATCTTCAATAAGCCCTGCGTTATCCAAAGAAAGGGCAAGAACCTCTTCCTCACTCTTTTTCGTTGCTTCCTGGGCTTTCTGAGCCACCTCAAAAGAGGACGCTAAAGCATTTGCCTCTTCAAGAACTCCCTGCATCGCCAGGAGAATAGCCTCAAAGCTCTTGACCGCTTCGTCGGTTTGATGCACCCCAACGGCAACCTGAGACTCAGCCTTCTCCATTCGCTCCACAGCCTTACGGGTATCGCTTTGGATTTCCCGAATGAGGCCAGCAATTTGTTGTGCTGCCTGAGCAGAGCTTTCGGCGAGTTTCCGGACTTCTTCGGCCACCACCGCAAAGCCCCTTCCGGCTTCACCTGCTCGGGCAGCTTCAATGGCCGCATTGAGAGCGAGGAGATTCGTCTGCTCAGCAATTCCGGTAATGAGGTCAACAATCTTTCCAATTTCCTGCGAGCGACTCTCCAGAGTCGCAATGCTTTCGGCCACGTCTCGGGAAACCTGGGAAAGAGACAGAACGCTCTCTCGAAGTGCAGCAAGCGTCTTTTGCCCTTGACGGGCTTCTTCCTCGGTTCTCTTCCCTGCTTCCGATACCGCCTGGATTCCTGAAGCGATGCGCTCAAGAGCCCTAACGCTTTCTTCAAAGCGTTCTCCCATCTCTTGAAGGCTCGTCACGTTCTTTTCCGTAGCCTTGCGCAGGCTCTCCGCCCGCTCTCGAACCCGGTTTGCCCGCTCGGCAATACTCTGGAGCTCCTCGCTCTGCCGCGTGGACCCTTGGGCAACCTGGGAGACGGTACTCGCAATCTCCTGAGTCGCCTTGGCCACCTCTTCAACAGAGGTGAAAAGCTCGGTACTTGAGGAAGACAAAAGTGAGGCTCCCTGGAGAATCTCCTGCACAAGGGCTTTGAGGTTTTCGACCATCCCTACAAAAGCCTGGGAAAGGGTTCCAACTTCGTCTTTTACGCGCTTACCCATATCGGCGATTGCTCCCATTTCCACACCAAGGTCCCCTTGAGCCACTCGTTCTACAATCTCGGCTACCTTCCGGACACCAGAGGCAATACGGCGGGAAATGTATCTCGAAAGGTACCCCACCACGGCTCCAACGATGACAATCACCAAAACAATGAGGTTTCGCATGGCAAAAATAGGAGCGTAAATCTCAGCCTCTGGGGCTGTCGCAACCACATACCATCCCGCAACCGAAACAGGGGCAAAGGCGACAACTTTTGGGGCTCCCTCATAGGTGTAGCGGGAGATGCCCCGCTTGACCTCGAACATCTCCTTTCCAAAGGCGTTGAGAACCTCAGAAGACCCAGAAAGGACATTTTCTTTGAGGACCTTTTCTGGATTGGGATGGGAGATTATGGTTCCAGTTTGGTCTACCAGGTAGCCGTAACCTGTCTTGCCTACTTTGATAGTGCTAATGAGCCGGTCGAGATCCTCTACGGGAATCTGATTTCCCGTCGCCCCAATGAGCTTTTCCCCCACCATCTTTGGAACGAGAAAATGGGCCACTCGCTTCCCCGTATCTGGGGAAGTGAAAACCTGGGACACAGCACGTTCCTGCGTTTCTAAAACCTTCAAAAAAGCAGGCTCTTTGCTTAAGTCCGCTGCTTTCCCTAAAGCACTTGTGGCCGTACCACTCAAATCCACCCAGTACCCCCATTCCGCTTGTGGGTCCTTCCCAGTCTCCTGAATGCTGGCAAACTTTGTCTCGATCCAGAGGTCAATGCCAAAAGCCGCTGCATCAGCAATCGAAAGGAGTTGCTTCTCATACGCCTCAGAAAGCGAACGCTGGAATGCGGAAAGTCCATAAAACGCAAGGAAGGCAAGAGGAACAAGCGAAAAGACAAAAAACCACACCATGAGTTTCCCCTGGAGACTTTTGCGCATACTCTCCCTCCCCACTCCTCTTTTTTACACTCTAATCGGCATTCCCTCGCAAACCTTTAGAAGCAAGGGCGTATATCTCTTGCACCGAAAGGGCTTTTTCTTCTCGAACCTTGGGAAGCAGCGTAAAAGTGGCCACGGCTCGAAGCACTGTAGAGAGGAGAAAAACAACAAAATAGGGGGAAAACCGAATCCCAAGGCTTTCCATAAACCTTGCAATATGGGGAGCTACAGACTCAAGAATTGCTCCTCCCACAAGGTACCCCAAAGCATTCCCAAAAATCCCGAGAAAGAGGTTCAAAACGGCAATATAGAAAGAGCGGTGCAGGTCTGGTGAGAGTTTCAGGGCAAGATTATTCACCGTGAGGTCAATGGCCGGCCAGAAAATTCCCGCAAGAATCTGAATAACAAGAACAATGACCCGCCAGTTGGCCTCGTTGGTCAAGCACCAAAGGAGGGGCAAAAAGGAGGCAACCGAAGTCGCCACAAAGGTTATGGGGATGTTGCCGAAGCGGTCGGTCAAACGACCAAAGAAGCGAATGGAAAAAAGGGTGGTGCCATTGGCCACCGCCTGGATATAGAGAGCAATCTGGAAAAAGTTCATCCGAAGGTCCCGAATCATGTAGAGGTTAAAGAAAGGTGCGGCAACATTGAAGGCAAAGTACCAGAAAACGGTAAAGGTGAGGAATCGGGAGAAAGTAGGGTGGGCAAAAACCTCTCGAAAGAAATGGACGATATTCCCCTCAAACTCCCTATCCCGCTCCATAGGAGGATCCTGAACCGGGACAAAGCAGAGGATATCGCAAACCCCAAGGATAGCTGCAAGGGCAAGAACGATGGAGAAACCGACGACACTTCCGAAGGTATCAAGAAACCACCCAATACAAAGGCCACTCACCAAAGAGGCAACCGTTCCAAGGAGACTCCGATGCCCAAAAAACCTTCCCCGAAGCTCCAAGGGCACAAGGTCCGCCATCCAAGACATAAAGCTCACCGCTAGGAAAGCCCCTCCCAGGGCGGTAAGAAGAAGGAGTCCAGCAAAAGGACCAAGAAGATTCCTTGGGTTTGCCACAGAGAGAGGGAGAAGCGCCACAAAGAGCCAGGGAAGGCGATTGGCAAAACCCCCAAGGAGAAAGGCGAGCTTTCGCTTTCCTGTCCTCTCAAGGACTAAAGAGGCAAAAATCTGGAATGCCCCGCTGAGCACCGGAAGGGCAAGAAGAAGGGCATATAAGAAATCCCCAAAACCTAAAGCTCGAGCAAAACCAGCAACCGGAGCCCCAGTGGTAACGTTGACGAAAACAATGCCAAAACAAATGCCTAAGGTAACGAACTTCAGGTCTTCACGAAGCTTCGGATTTTTTACGTAGGAGGCAACATCGCGACTCAAAAGCAAAGGCATGGGTTACCTGGTATTTCCGTTCTCCGGCTGTTCTTCCTTTGGTTTCTCCTCTTTCTTCTCTTCAAGACGTTGCAAAAGCTCTAAGGCTTTTCGGAGTTTCCGATCAACTAAATCATTAATTGTCCCCTCTTCAAACGTCCCATCCTCTCTACGCTTTCCCGCAGGAAGCCCGGTGAGAATTTCCATGGCTTCGTCAACCGAGGATACCGCGTAGACATGGAATTTCCCTTCCCGTACCGCCTGAACCACTTCCTCATCAAGCATGAGATGCTGTACGTTGCTTTTGGGGATGATGACTCCCTGAGTCCCGGTGAGCCCTTTCATCTTACAGGCCCGGAAAAAGCCCTCGATTTTCTGGTTCACCCCACCAACGGCTTGAACCTCGCCCTTTTGGTTAATGGACCCAGTAACAGCGATATCCTGGCGAAGGGGCACCTCGGCAAGATCCGAAAGAATGGCGCAAGCCTCAGCAAGAGAGGCACTATCGCCCTCAACACCCTCATAGGACTGCTCAAAGCAGATGCTTGCAGCAATAGAGAGGGGCTTATCCTGCGCGTAGCGGTACCCTAAATACCCGCTCATGATGAGAACCCCTTTGTCGTGGATGCGACCACTCAGGCGCGACTCTCGCTCGATGTTCACCACCCCTTGCCGTCCGAGGTACGTTCGGGCGGTGATTCGGGATGGCCGACCAAAGCTAAAATCTCCCAGGTCATACACCGCAAGGCCATTGACCTGACCCACCACCGCACCTTCAGTGTCGATCAAAAGCACATCCTCTTTAATGAACTCATCGATTTTCTCGGCAAGGAGACTCAAGCGCTTCCTTCGAGCCTCAATGGCCTGCACCACGTGGCGGTCATACACCCGGTCTGCCCCATCCTGGCGAGCCCAAAAATCTGCCTCACACAGGATATCTCGCAAAAACCCAAAGCGGGTACTCAACTTCTCTTTGTGGGAAACCATCCGGGCAGCGTACTCTAAAAGCTTTGCCACCCCGGTGCAATCAAAGGGCAAAAGACCTTCCTCACGGCAGATGCGCCGGACAAAAGAGGCAAAAGCATTGATAATGGTGGTGTCCTTCCGCACCTCGTAATCAAACTCCACTTTAACTTTGAAAAGGTCCCGGAAGTCCTCATCGAACAGGGTGAGAATCCGGTACACGTACTCATCCCCAATGAGAATGACCTTGGCGTCAAAAGGCAGAGGATCCGGCCGCAATCCCTGAGGGGCAATAAGGCCAAAATGCTCAAAAGGGTCCTCCATACGGATTTCCCGGTTTTTCAAGACGCGTTTCAGCCCTTCCCATACTCCAGGGTTGATGATGAGGTCCCGAAAGTACATGATGATGTAGCCACCGTTGGCCTGATGGAGCGACCCGGCCTTAAGCATCGTGTGGTCGCTGAAGTATGCTCCCATGAAAGCACGCCGTTCAATGCGCCCGAAGAGATTGGTCCAGGTAGGGTGTGTCTCAAGGACGATTGGAGGGGTTTCGGTTGCCGCGTTGTCCACAAAGACGTTCACCTTAAAAGGCAAGAATGGGTCCTGGAAACGCTGATACGGGGCAAGGTGCTGAGGTTGCGCTGGAGCTTCCTGGGAATCCCGGAAAATGTGGAGATACGAAAGGGTGAACCCCTTGAGCGCAGCCAAAAATGCCGTAACTTCAGGGAAATCCCCATATCGGTCAAAGAGCTCCTTAAAAAGCGGGGTAATGGTAAAATCGGCAATTCTCGTGTCAAGCTCGGTAATGAGCCTTTTGAGCTCCATTTCAAGCTGATGAATCTGCTCAAAGACTTCGTTGATACGGTTTAAGAGCCTTTGTCGGCGACTCTCAATGAGTTCCTTTTCCAGGTCGGTCAGAGCAAGGTACTGCTCCTGGGTCATGGGCTTCCCTTCGTAAAGCGGCACGAGAATGGGACCCATTGAGGTCATCCGGAAGGCAAAGCCCTCAGCAAGCGCTTCCCGCTCAAGTTCCTGGAGAATCTGGCGATGCTTCTTTTGGTGCTCATCCACCAAAATCTGGCGCTGACTTTTGTACTCATCGCTTGAAAAGGCCTTAGGGATAATTTCCCGTAAATTCTTCAAAAGTCCATCAAGGAGGCGAGCAAAGGTCCGTCCCTCACCCCTTGGGAAACGAAGAATCCGGGGCTTGTCGGGGTTATCGAAGTTAAAAACGTAACACCAGTCAAGAACCTGAGGAAGGAGTCCCGCTTCTTTCTTCTCCTTAAGGATTTGCTCAATGCACGCTTTGACCGCCGCAGCCCTTCCTGTACCACTGGGACCCACAACGAAGAGATTGTACCCTGGGCGGTCCATCCGGAGCCCAAACTCAATAGCGGCAAAGGCCCGTTCCTGCCCTACAAATCCCTGGAGCTCTTCAACTTCGTCAGTACAAGCAAAAGGAAAAACTCCCGGATCACAAATCCACCGCAAATCCTCTGGCCGAAGACGATACTTCGAGGTATCAACCCTTGTCTCCATAAAGACCCCTACAATTCCACAGAAACGGCTTTCACACTCTCTATAGCCTCAAGAGCCCCTTTGAGTTTCTCAATTTCCTGGGCTTCTCCTATAACTTCAAGAATAATAAGGCCTTCGTCTCGATCTTCGCACTCTGTATGGAACTCGTGCAACCCAAGGCGCGTTCTGATATTGCACCCGTATTGGGTCAAAACCTCCTGAACCCGTACGGCAACTTTAGCTCTATCCCCAACCTTGATAATGAGCATTCGAGCCACCCAAACCACCTCCTCAAATCTTTGGGGATATTATAGCACCTCGATTGTCTCAAGTACCCTTTTTCCTTCTACCCACCGCACGGTTGCGCCTTGGCCCACAAAATCAGTACCGTAAAGTTTGCACACCTCAGGGCGACTCCATTTTCCCCTCTTGAACACTGTCTCTCCGTAACTCAGGTACACCTACCTTCACCCCCTAACCGGGACACATCCACTCTCTCCACTGCCCCTGAATGTAGTTATCAGGGGCCTGCCCCTGAATGTTTTAATCAGGGGCCACCCCTGAATGTCTTAAGCAGGAGCCTGCCCCTGGATGTAGTTACCAGGGGTCACCCCGGCACGTTTTTTAGCCGGGGTCTTCTTCCCGTCATTCCGGCAGTCTTTAAGCCGGAATCTGAGTCTTCCAAAACCAAGATGCCCGATTAATACCTTCGGGCATGACGGTGGAAAATGCAGATTCCCGCTAAAAGCATGCGGGAATGACGCTTTTTTCAGCCTGCCCCTGCACGTTTTAAGCAGGGGCCACCCCGGCAATCTTTAAGCCGGGGTCTTCTTCTTCCCCAAAATGCAGATGCCTGATTAATACATTCAGGCATGACGACCATTTTCTGTCACCCCGGCATGTTTTTTAGCCGGGGTCTTTCTTCTCGTCATTCCGGCAATCTTTTAGCCGGAATCTAAGCCTTCCAAGACCAAGATGCCCGATTAATGATTTCAGGCATGACGAAGGAAGTGGATGCCTGATTAATACACTCAGGCATGACGACCACTTTCCGTCACCCCTATTCCCGCTAGAAACCCTCCTCACTCTGTGCCTCTTTTTGTATCTCCTCCAGGACCTTTCGGAGTAGTGGCCTTAGGGACGGAATGTCCTCTTGTACCACTAACCAGACGCTTTCAAGATCCACCTGAAAATACCCATGAATAACCTTATCCCTCATCCCAGCCATATCCCGCCAGGGAATGAAGGGATACCTTTGCCGTATCTCTTGGGGAATGTTTTTACTCGCTTCACCAATAACTTCAATGCACCGGAGCACCGCGTCGCTGGTCTTTGAGTCGTGAAGAAAAGCATCTAAGGTAAGCCCTTCAACGTACTTTTCGGCTCTTTCCATATACTCAAGAATGTCGCTCAGAAAGAGGGTGACCTTTCTTTTGGTACTTCTCATACCAAAACCACTTCGTTGAGGATTTCTTTCGCCAACTCCTTACGAACGTTCTTTTTTGGGACAAGGTCGACTTTCATGCCTAAAAGGTCCTGAAGCTCATTCTCTAAAGCAACAATACGAAGTAAGCTCAAGGGGCTTTCGAAGTCAACGAGGATGTCAACGTCGCTCCCCTCTCTGGCCTCACCCCGTACATAGGAACCAAAAATGCCTATTTCTCGAACACCATATCTTGCCCTCAAATCTTCCTTGTACCGTGCCAACAGGGCTTGTATCTCTCTGAGATCTTTCACTCTTTCTCTCCCCTCAATTGGTCTCATCACCACTCTCTGTATTCTACCAAATTTCTTGGTGCTCTTTGCCCTGGCCCTCTGTAGTCCCTTTTCTCCGTCACCCCGGCACG
>CALAIW010000027.1 GCA_937922705.1 uncultured bacterium
TATGCGACGGAATTTCCATCGTTTCTCCCTAAAGGAACTTGCCTTAACCTTCTGGGAAGAGGGAAAAAGACCAGTCGTTCCTCTTATGGGCTATCCTGGACTGCAGCTTACGGGGACGAATATCAAACAAAATCAATTTAACCATCTCGTGCAGTTCCAGACCTTGAGTCGCCTCTATGACGTTTTCCGCCCTGATGCCATGTTCTTTCTCATGGACCTTTCAGTAGAAGCAAGCGCTTTAGGACTTCCGGTACGCTTCCCCTTGGACGATACTCCTTCGGTTGAAGCCCATCCAGTAAAGAAGCTTTCTGACCTTGACGCCTTCCGTAAGGTTGATATCCTTGGAGATGGAAGGGTTTTCGTGTACCTTGAGACCCTTCGGCATATGCGGGCTGCTTTCCCCTGTCCTGTGGGAGTGTATGTCATTGGTCCTTTGACCCTAGCAGGTCTTCTTGTGGGGGCTCATGAGTTAGCTATGCAAAGTATTCTTGACGAAGCGTTTTTCTCCGAAGTTCTTGAGTTTACTAAAGGAGTTGTGCTTCGGTACGCTAAGGCTTTACAGGAAGCTGGAGCCGATACCATTATGGTTCTTGAGCCAACGGCAGTGATTTTTGGTCCGGAGGCCTTCCGAAAGCACCTTACTCCTCTCTATCGGGAGCTTGTGGGAATCCTCGATGATGTGGAGGTCATCCTCCACGTATGTGGGAATACCCATCACCTTATCCCTGAGATGAAGCGGTGTGGTGTTGCGGGTTTGAGCTTGGATAGCGCCGTTGATTTACCCTCTACGATTACCGAGAATGACAACATCCTCCTTATGGGAAATATCAGCCCTGTTTCTATGCTTTTTGATACACCAGAAAAGGTGTACGAAGCAACGTTTCGTCTCCTCGAAGCCATGAGAGACTATCCGTACTTTGTCTTAAGCACAGGCTGTGACCTACCACAAGGTGTTCCCCTTGCCAATATTGAGGCATTTTTCAGAGCTGGTCGGGACTGGAGGGTTGAGGGGAAACGAACGAAGGAAGCGGCGCTTGCCAGGTAAAGGTTTTCGTGCAAAGAGGTACAGGAGGCCTCAAGGAGAAGGAAGCCTTTCTCCTTCTCCTTGAGCTTTCTGCGGGGAGGGTTCTCTCGTACCTCTTTGGCCCCTCCTGGAAGGGAGTTTTTGCCCCTCTTTTTGAGGAGGAATCAACGCTTTTCTCCTTTCCCCACACGTTAGTGCTTTTGCAGGGCGACACTATCCTTGGCATGGCTCTTGGATGGGGAAGCAATGACCGGCGCGCCAAAGGTCGTCGTACCCTTTTTCAGCTTCTCCCCTATGCTTTGCCCCGCCTTTTTCGTTTTATACCAAAGGTTTTCTATGTGGGGCTTCCTCCCTCATCGTACTACCTGAGTAACATTGCCGTTTTCCCACCCTATCAGGGGAAAGGGTTCGGGCGGATACTCCTTCAGGAAGTGGAGAAGGAAGCAGCACGGTTAGGGAGTGCTTCAATTATTCTTGATGTGGAAAAGGAAAACATCCGTGCCCTTACTTTCTACCGGAAGAACGGTTACACCCCTTTGAGAGAATTCCCCTCCTTTGTGCGGATGGCAAAGCCTGCCTTAGAAGGCAGGCTCTGCATCTAGGGGATAAGGGTGAGAATTTGTTTAGCTTGCTTGGGGTACTTGGCGATGAAGCGCAGCTCGTCTTCTACCAGGGGTTTCTGTTTCTCTACGTTGGCAAAGCGCACAAGCTCAAGTATTTCTCGAGCTTCTTCTTCGTCTTTAAACTCAATTTCGAGTTTTTCGTAAACGTTGCGGAATCCCTTAATGCCACTGTATTCGCCAACCACAATCTGGCGTCCCGTCTCGATGATTTCTGGTTCTCCCCGGCCAAGTTCCTCAAAGTCGTAGAGTTCATAGTTTTTCCGGTCTTTGAGCACTCCGTCGGCGTGAATTCCCGAAGAGTGGGCAAAGGCATTAGCCCCAACCCCAGGCTGGGTAATAGGAATGGGAACCTTAAAGGCATAGGATGCGTACTTGCAGGTCTTCCAGGCAGCCTTGAGGTTAGTTCGTTCGTCGAGTTGGTACTTATTCTCAATGCCGCTTGCGTACTTGATAGCGAGAATGACCGAAACGAGGTCGGCATTTCCTGCCCGCTCACCAACGCCATTTATGGTAGTGTTAATATAAGCATCAACCCCAGCATCAATGGCCGCTTTTGCTCCAGCAACAGAGTTGGCTACCGCCATACCGAGGTCATTGTGGCAGTGGAGCTCGATGGGCATTTTGGTCTTTTCGGCAATATACCTGATGCGCTCATAGATGGTGAAGGGACTGTCGTAACCTAAGGTGTCGCAATACCGGAAGCGTTCGGCTCCTGCTTCTTTCCCAGCAAGGGCAAAGTCCACAAGGAAATCGAGATCTGTTCGTGAGGCGTCTTCAGCGTTTACTCCAATACCCATAGCACCGAAGCTTTTTGCAGCCTGGACAGCCTCAACCATCATCCTGATAACCTCATCACGGGTTTTGTTGAGCTTTGCCTTGAGCATCTGGTCAGAAGTAGAAATAGAAAGATTCAAGTATTTGAGTTTGGGAACGAGTTTATATGCCAGTTCCACATCGGCCTTCGTTGCCCGCAGCCACCCACTTAGGCGAATAGGGGCAATGACTCCCATTTCGGCAAGCTCCAAATTAGCATTGAGGTAGTTCGTTTCGTGGCGGGTGGTGGGAAAACCAAACTCACTCTGGAAAATCCCCATTTCGTTCAGATAAAGGTTCACCATAGTTTTCTCAATTTTAGCGAGTCCCAGTCTTGCGGTCTGTACCCCATCGCGGTTCGTCACGTCAATAATGTAGATTTTTGGCACACTGCACACCTCCTATTCGACATGCTTTAAAAAATTCTTCAATCTCTCCATCCCTAACTCGATGGCCTTTTCTGAGGTTGCATAGGAGAAGCGGAGGTATCCTTCCATCCCAAAAGCGCTTCCTGGAACAAGAGCAATGTGGGCTTTTTCAAGGAGGAGCTCAGCAAGGCGTACTGAGTTACCAATAGGCTCGCCCTCAAATCGCCCTTGGCAGTACTTTGAAAAGTCAGCAAATACGTAGAAGGCTCCCTGGGGAATAGGGAAGGAAACATCGGGAATGTCTGCAAGGTGGGCAAGGATGAGTTTTCGTCGAGCGTTGAAAACCGTCACCATCTCCTGAATGACTGATGCAGGGGAACGCAAAGCGGATAAAGCGGCCTTTTGAGCTATGGAAGTTGGATTTGAGGTCATGTGGTCCTGGAGGCGAGTCATCCCTTCGATGATTTCCTTTGGTCCTGCAGCGTATCCGATACGCCATCCAGTCATGGAAAAGGTCTTTGAGACCCCGTTGATGATTACGGTGCGTTCTTTCATCCCTGGGAAGGTAGCGATGCTTCGGGGGAAGGGTACCTCATACACTAGGTGTTCGTAGATTTCGTCAGAAATCACGTAAAGGTCTTTTGCTTCCACAATGCGGGCAATCTGTGCAAGGGTTTCTTCTTGGAGCACAACTCCTGTAGGGTTTGAGGGATTATTCAGGATGAGGAGCTTCGTTTTTGGGGTGATAGCTCTTTCCAAAGCGTCGATGTCCGGGGCAAAGGTGTCCTTTTCACAGGGTACGAAAACCGCTTCCCCCCCGGCAAGCCGTATTTGCTCAAGGTACGTTACCCAAAAGGGAACAGGCAGAAGCACCTCGTCTCCAGGATTGCAGAGGGTCATGATGGCGTTGTAGAGAGCATGCTTTGCCCCACAGGAAACGATGACTTCCTGGGGTGAGTACGACAAGCCGTTCTCACGCTTGAGTTTTTCACAAATAGCTTCCCGAAGCTCCGCAATTCCTGGAGTTGGAGTGTACTTTGTAAATCCTGCGTCAATGGCCCTTTTTGCTTCCTCTTTGATAAAAGAGGGTGTGTCGAAATCGGGTTCTCCAGCACTGAAAGAGATGACCTCAATCCCTTGTCGTTGCATTGCTTGAGCTTTTGCTGAGATGGAAAGGGTGGCGGAAGGCGCAATCATTTGGACCCTTTGAGATATACGAATCCTGCCTTTGTGACTCTCCAAGGTCTTGCCTCCTTTGCAGATGGAGGTTGCGTTCTTGTGCTTGGGAGGATATACTAGAGCGTGCAGTTTTTGTTCTCCTTTATAAGGGAGGAAGCTGCAAAAGTCAAGAGGGGGTGAAGGGTTTATGAAGATTGGAGTTTTCCTCGTACTCTTTCAGAACGAACCTTTTGAGAAGGCGCTGGACTACGTGAAAGCCCAGGGTGTTGAAGCAGTGGAAATTGGCACTGGTGGGTATCCGGGAAACGCCCATTGCAACCCCAGGGAACTCCTTGCTGATCCTGCAAAGCTTTCCCGCTTTAAGGAAGCAGTGGAGTCTCGAGGTCTTGAAATCAGCGCTTTGAGTTGCCACGGGAACCCTCTCCATCCTAACCCTGAAATCGCCCAAAAACACCATGACGATTTTGAGGCGAGTGTGCTTCTTGCTGAAAAGCTTGGAGTCCAGAATGTCATCACCTTCTCTGGCTGTCCGGGAGATTCAGAAAACGCAAAGTATCCAAACTGGGTTACCTGTCCCTGGCCCTCGGATTTTCTCGAGGTTCTGCGATGGCAATGGGAGGAAAAGCTCATCCCGTACTGGAAAAAGGCTGGGCAGTTTGCCAAGGACCACGGAGTTCGGGTGTGTCTGGAAATGCACCCCGGCTTTTGCGTATACAATCCCGAAACCCTTCTTCGCCTTCGGGAGGCAGTAGGTGAAGTTATTGGAGCAAACTTTGACCCAAGCCACCTCTTCTGGCAGGGTATTGACCCAATTTTTGCCTTACGGAAACTTGAAGGTGCGGTGTACCATGTCCACGCCAAGGATACCAAAATCGACCCGGTGAATAGCCTTGTCAACGGGAATCTCGATACCAAGGTGTACACCCAAGAGAGTAAGCGTTCCTGGATTTTCCGCACCGTAGGATACGGGCATGATTTTGGTTTCTGGAAAGATTTCGTAAGCACTTTGCGGCTTATAGGGTATGATGGAGTGCTCTCTATAGAGCACGAAGATTCCCTTATGTCTGGTAAAGAAGGATTTGAAAAGGCGGTTGCCTTTTTGAAGGAAGTTGTCATTCGTGAAAAGATAGGGCAGGCCTGGTGGGTATAAGGTGCAGTTTCTTTCGTACACGAAACGAGTACTCCCCTGCGGTGCCCGGGTTGTTTTCCGCCGCATGGATTCACCCCTTGTGGCGGTAAATTTATGGGTGCGAGCAGGGGTGAGAGACGAAGATTCAGAAAAAAACGGCATTTCCCATTTCTTTGAGCATATGGTGTTCAAGGGGACGGTGCACTATCCTCGGCTTTTGCTGTCCCGGCGGGTTCAGGCCCTTGGGGGGACCTTGAACGCCGGGACCTCCTTAGATACAACGGACTTTTACCTTGTTGTTCCCCGAGAGTTCTGGAAAGAAGCCCTCTCCCTTGAGATGGAGCTTGTGACCCAACCCCTCTTTGACCCGGAAGATATTGAGCGGGAGAAGATGGTGGTCATTCAGGAAATCCACCTCGAAGAGGACGATCCAGAAGAGCGCCTTGCCCACATTCTCTACGAACGTGTTTTCTCTGAAACTCCTTACGGTCTTCCCATTCTCGGTCGGGAGGACACCGTTCGAAAGTTCACCCGGGAAGACCTTTTAGCATACCGGGACCGCTTCTACCATCCTGCGAACATGGTTCTTGCCGTAAGCGGCAATCTCAAAGAGGAAGAGCTCTTTGCTTTTGCAGAAGACCTCTTTGCCTCTTTCTCTACTCCTAAAGAGCTTGACACTTCCTTTTTCCCGCCTTTGCCCCTTCCAGAGCGACAGATTGTGGAGTGTGTCATGGACGTCCGTAGGTTCTATGGAGCGATTGGGTTTCTCTGTGGGGGGGTAAAGAGCGACGATTTCTACCTCCTTCGCCTTCTTTCTCTTGTCATGGGGGATGGGCTTGGTTCACGCCTCAACATTGCTCTTCGAGAAGAGCGCCGGATTGTAGACACTATCCACACCACGTACTCTTACTATGAGCACGCAGGAATCTTTGCTATCTTCTTTACCTTCTCTCAAGGGAACTTTGCAGAAATTGAAGAGGCCATTCGGGGGGAATTTGCAAAACTCACCTATTTTATCCCCACCGAGGAGGAGCTTGAGCGGGCTAAAAACCTTCTGAAGAGTGGGTTTTTCAACGCCATAGAAACAACCCTGGGAAGCGCAGAGCTTTTGGGACGCCTTGATACTATAGACAGCATTGACCGAAGCATCAGGGCTCTTTTCCAGATAGAGCGTGCGCGGCCCTTGGACCTTGTGGAGGTGGCCCGGCGGTATGTGGACTTCGAGCGAGGGACCTCTATCTGCATCAAGCCAGGTGAGTGAGGTGGATGAAAGACCTTTTCAGGTAGAAAAGCGGGTTTTCAAGAATGGTTTTACGCTCCTTTTTATTCCTCGAGAAAGTGAACTGGTTGTTTTCCATCTTCTCCTTGGTCTTGGGAATATCTTTGAGGGAGAGGGAGAACGAGGTGTGTCTGCCCTCCTTCAAGAGACGCTCCTTAAGGGGACAAAACGGCAAAGTGGCATTGAGTTCAGCCGGGAAGTTGAGCGTCTTGGAGCAACTATCCAGAGTTCTTCTAACTACTTCACTGGAAAAGTGGTGATGGAAGGGCCAGGGGAAGCGGCGGAGGACCTTCTTCTCCTTTTCCTTGAGGCTATTAAAACTCCTGCACTGCTTCCTGAGGAGGTGGAAAAGGAGAAGCGTTTTCTCATTGACCTTCTTCGCTCTCTTGATGATGACCCTCTCAAGGCGGCGATGCTCCGGTTTAAGCGAGCTTTCTTTGGCCGACACCCGTATGCTTTTCCAACCCTTGGGGAAATTCAGAGTCTTGAGCGCATGACCCAGGAGCAGGTTGTTTCCTGGTACGAGCGCACCTTTGTACCCAACAATATGGTGCTTGCTGTCGCAGGGAAGTTTGATACAAACCGTATCGAGAGAATCCTTGAGCGGGAACTTGGCTCTATTATCCCTCGAGAGTTCGCTTTTCCCTCGCAAAACCACTTTTTCCCTGCCTCCCTGAAAATCGTGGACTGTAAAGAAGTCCGAGATAGTTGGGTAGTTTTGGGATTTCGGGCTCCAGGGGTTCTTGAGACCAAGGCTCGTGTTGCCTTTGATGTGCTCAACAACATCCTTGGAGGGGGCATGTACTCGAGGCTCTTCATCAAAATCCGAGAAAACCGAGGTTTGAGTTACCAGGTTGGATCAATGTATGTACCCCTTCTTGGACCTTCCTTTATCTGTGCCTACTGTGGATTCGCTCCCTGTTACTTTGACACGGTTGTGGGCATCCTCCGAGAGGAATTCCGTAACCTCTTGAATCTCTCTGAGGAGGAATTCAATGAAGCTAAGGCCTATACCCGTGGAATCTTCCTCCACAGCCTTGAAAGTGTTGCCTCTCTTGCTGCTCTTTTTGCCTTTTACGAGCGGATTGGTCTTGGTTGGGAATTTCCTTTTCGGTATGAGGCTATGCTTCGGGACCTTTCCCTTGACGAGGCTAAGGCTATCTACCGGAAGTTTGTTGGTCAGGGAGAATCTCTTGGAGCCATTATGCCAGTAGTTTAAGGTCTTTTCACGCATAGCTTGCGCGGTTTTTCATGCCGCAGGAGGGATAGAGTATGAGAGCAAGGCTTCTTCCGGTCTACTTTTCGGTGGGGATGGACGGGGAGTATAGAGAGCAACTTGTAAGGCTTCGGGAATTCCTTAAAGACGAGGCGGAAATCCTTGACCCTGTTCCTTTGGGAGAGAAGGTACCCGATGTTGATGTCCTGCTTTTTCCTCAGATTCTTGGGGAGGCCTATCGGTCCGTTGAGGCCATAAAAGCGCACAACCTTCCTACCCTTGTGGTAACCTCACCCTTTGGAACCATGAACATGTGGGATTGGGAAATCGTGACTTACCTTCGCCACCATGGTGTTCAGGTCTTTGCCCCCTATTCTCTTGAGCTTACCCGCTCTATAGTTCGGGCCTTGGCCTTTCGAAAAAGGGCAAAGGGGGCAAAATTCCTTGTTTTCCAAGATAATCCTGGAGAGGGGATGCAAGCAGAAATTTTTAAACGTTTCTTCTGGTGGGAGGAAGAGTGTCGAGAGGGTATTCGGGAGCAATTTGGCATTGAGGTGGTCGTGCGCAGTTTCCGTGAGCTTGGAGCGAAGGCGAAAAACCTTCCCGATGAGGCTGCCGACGCTGAATGGAAGAAGTGGAATCTTCCCACTGAGGGGATTTCGGAGGGGTCTCTACGCAGTGCAGTCAAAATGTATCTTGCCCTTTCTCAAGAGCTTGAAGCCTATGAGGATGTCCTTGGTGTGGGCATAAACTGCCTCAATGAGTCCTTCTTCTCCGATACGACGCCATGCCTTGCCTGGGATATGCTCTTTGAGGAGCGGGGACTTCTTTGGGCATGTGAAGCCGATATCCTTTCTCTCCTTACTGAGTGCATCGTGTACTACCCGCTACAAGTCCCGGTCATGATGACGAATATCTATCCTTTCCTTATGGGGGAAGCAGCTCTTCGACACGAGCGTATTGAGCGTTTCCCTGACGTTCCCGAACCGGAGAATCACGCCCTTTGTGCCCACTGTGGGTACCTTGGGGTACTGCCTCGGCCTTTCGCCACATCCTGGTGTGTGCGGCGGAAGGTTTTGCGCATCGTTGACGAGAATGCCATTGCCTTAGACGCTAGGCTCCCTGAAGGTCCGGTAACCCTTGTGAAGCTCCATCCCTCGCTTGCGAAGCTTGTGGCCTCTGAGGGGTACCTTGAAGGATACGTTCAGTACCCTGGATCAGATTGTGAAAATGGCGCTATTCTCCGAGTCCGTGATGGGTATCGACTCGTTGAAGGTCTTCCCTCGCACCACGTATGCTTGGTGGGAGGGAAGCGCCTTTCTGCACTGCGCTACGTTGCCCAGGTACTGGGGCTTGAGATTGAGGAGCTTTAGGGGAAGAGGGGGCGAAAGCCCCCTCTTTTAGGCATTGTTCCAGGTAATTTGGATATCCTTAGTTTCTAAAATTCCCTCTCCCTCTATGCGAATGCGCCGCTTCATCCCTGGGAAGAGGTCGAAGTAGTTGTCTTCGGGGG
>CALAIW010000028.1 GCA_937922705.1 uncultured bacterium
CTTCATCAATCTTTTGGATAAATACTTCAGTCCCCTGGTATTGTCGCAAATTCCTCCGAGCATGGAACACAGCTCCTTCAAAGAAAGAAAAGGCGAGAAAGAGACGTTTCTGAGGATCGAGATAATGTTCAACCTGGCGAATTAAAAGCTCTCCGGACACGTTTTTCTGGCGGGGGAGAAAAGCACCATTGTAAAAACCATGGTAGTTGTAAAACTGAATCACTACATTGTGTTGAACAAGAAAAACGAGTATTTCCTGGTTGAGAGTTATCGGTCCGAAAACATGGAGATCTTCAATATCTTCAATGGGGACAACCTTACGGCTTCCATCCTCCTTTTCCACGAGAGTGGTATTTCCGTCCCGCTTTATTCTTCCACTGCTAAAGACATAATATGAACGCATAGGGTTTACCCAAAACAGAACTCGGAATAGACACACCGAACACAATAAAGCTTGCGCTCAGCCTTTGGCAGGGAGGAAGCTTTTAAGATCTTTCCAATCTCCCGTACGGCTTCCTCTATCTCCTGAACCATCACCTCGGTAAGGACAACCCCTTTTCGCTTTCGGAGGCGAGGATATAAGAGTACCCCCTCCCGCTCTATCCCAAGACCCCTCAAGTAGTAGAGGTAGTAGCCAACCTGCATGGTGCTTGCTTTTCCCATGGCTTTGCTGTGCTTTACTTCCTGCACCAAGTTGTCAAGGATATCAATAGAAATTAAGTCATCGATAGTGATATGCCTTCTTCGCTCTCGAGGATAGCTCTCCTCACCCAGGATTTTGCCCAAGAGAACTCGTTCGGAATGTTGTTCCATTGACAATCCTCGATCAAAGAGCCAAAGCTTTCGGGGGCATACAAAGAAGTAGTTTACCCTAACCCCGGTAAGGTGAAGACTTTCTAGGGCTTCTAAGAAATTGTTCATACGATGCCATCCCAAAAAGCTTCCCTCTCAAGGGAAGTAAGGTTTTTGTGATCTCTAATGCCAATCTTAAAGCCCTCTTCGTCATATGTCCCGTCAACCACTAAGATGCCTCTAAAAAGGTTGTTGTTAACGAGGCTTGATAGATCTGTTCTCTCGGTTTTTTGTAAAGCCCAGGTCCTTAT
Organism: uncultured bacterium; assembly: GCA_937922705.1. Taxonomy (GTDB): domain Bacteria; phylum Atribacterota; class Atribacteria; order Atribacterales; family Caldatribacteriaceae; genus Caldatribacterium; species Caldatribacterium caloriphilum. Next base: position 1,104 of record CALAIW010000028.1, read on the forward strand.
AGGTACAAGGAAGTCCTTGATGAGTTCGTAGCCAAGCATCCTTTGAGCTCGGTCTTCATGATTAATTCCAATAAGTGCAGACTCTAAGAGGGTACCTTGCGGGAGACGCAAGCGCTTTAAAAGAAAAGGGTTTTGAATCGGGCTCTTCAGGAAAGAGGAAGGCAAGACACTAACACAATCCATGCCCCGAAAAATCTGCTGTGCCTCATCCCTACTGTTTGCGTTGTAATTTTCAAGTAATTCCAAAGCGTTCGAGAATAGGGTAAAGTACCGAGTATCCTTAAGATTCTCTTCTGAATAGAACTGATTTACTATCTGTAACTTTCTCCTTTCCGAAAGAACACCATCTTGAAGAAAGGACCGGGTTTTCGAAATGATTTCCGATTCATACACTGGCCCTATTCCCGAAGGATTTTCGGTAAAGATGTAAACATTCGGTTCCCGTGGAGTGTATACTCCATCCTCCTTGTACCGTCTATAAATTCTACCCATTCTCTGAATTAAGACCTCAGGAGGTGCAAGCTCAGTTAAGAGGACGTCAAAATCAATGTCTAAAGAAACCTCGACCACCTGCGTTGCCACTAAGATGCCCACAAATTTCTGATCGAGGACAATGCGCTCCTTTTCCCTCTTATCCCAGGACGTGAAGCAACTATGAAACAGGACCAGGGGGATTTTTTCTGTACGGTAGTCCTCTGTATTGTGCCTCTCAAGTCGGGAAAGTTGGTCTTTGAGAATTCGATACACCTCTTGAGCTTTCCTAACTGTGTTGCAGACAATTAAGATTTTCTTTCCCCAGAACTTCTCTACAAGCTTTATGACTTGAGAGCTTATCTCTGCAGAAACTAATTCCACCCGGTGTTTCTCTAGGTTGGGAATGCGCTCAACATAAAAGTCATACTCGAGATGATTCTTGATAATAGGGGGTAAAGTAGCTGTAAGAACAAGATACTTTCCTCCAAGTTTCTGGACCTCGTGAAGAGCTCGTACGATTATAGCAACAGTAGCGGGAGAATAAGCCTGGATCTCATCCACGACGATTTTTGAATACGACAAGGTAGCATAAATCTTCTCAAATCCCAAAAATTTTAGGGCTGAAGTAAATACCTGATCTGCTGTGGCTACGGTAAGGGGAAATGAGAGGTTTTTGGCTGTATCGTAGTGTACCAATGCGTCGTCGGTCTCTCCTTCCTCTCCCACACCAAGCAAGGTTTTTCCAAACGCATCACTGTGGAGAAGACCAACATTTTCATTCCCGAAATATCCGACTAATCGGTCAAATATAGCATTGACCGAGGTTCGCACAGGGAGCGTATAGAAAGTTTTTTCTCCGCCGCTCCACAAAAGCCCCATCTCGGTCTTTCCCAATCCTGTAGAGGCCACAATAACCCCGTTTTGCTGCCGATATTGGTCTTTAAATTCCTTTAATTGCCAGGGACAAGGAGTCTTTTGCAATAATTTTTCCTTAATTATTGAAAATTTTTCGAGTCTGCCCTTTTCTACAGGTACCCCTGCAGATGAGGCATGATCTAAGCGATTCAACAAACCCAAGAGAATGACAAATCGTTTTTCTCTCTCGAGGGAAAAGCTCTGATCCATTCGACGCTGGTAGTAATCTTCGAGCCTCTCAATCCTCTTTTTAAAGATATAGAACTTTAAAAGCTCATAATTCTTGCGGAAATATTCGTTAATCTTTGGCAAGTACCTTCCCATACCTTGATGAATAGTCTTTAAGTCCACGTTCTGATAAGACAAGACATTTCTCCAGTGGTGGAAGGCCACCAATCGTATGAGTAATTCATCATCTTCAGGGATAAAAGCAACAGAGAGAAAATTGTGGGGAAAATTTAAGCGTTGACTGAGGTTACCTTGACCCTTAATACGGGATTGAAAATATTCATTTGCCTTTCCAAAATCATGAAAAAGACACGCTTGTCGTAATATTTCCCAATCATTTGCGTCTAAAGAGATTAAATAGCTTTCTTTAAGAACTTGATAATTCTCAAGAAGTTTTTCAGTGTGCTCCTTCAGGGTTTGCTTTGGCTTCGATTTAGCTATGATGTCATCCACCATAGAGGAAACCCCTCACTATCTACAGGGATATCCTGTACAATCGATCTCCCTTTCTGCACGTAAAAGACAGGGATTAACTCAAAGACTCGCAAACATAGTCCTTTAGCAGAATTTCTTTTAGTTCCTTTTCCTCCTTCTTTCTTGCAATAGTAGCTTGGGAGAAAATAATGTATGCCGCGCAGATCGTAAGTCTTCGCCTGGACTACAGGTACATAAGCATCAAAGGGCAGCGCTAATCCTCCCTCTGGCGAGCTCTCAGAACAAAAAACAGTTTCTTCCACCTCATTTACCTTAAGCTCAGTAACTAAGTCCTCTGGACGCCCCAGGTAGGGAAAATAGGGAGGGTTTTGTAACGCCGTTAAAAGTCTCTTGTGCCAATCTATAGTTGGCATTTTTACGTGTATTATTAAAAAGGGCTTCACCAAGGAAGTGACTATTATCGGATAGATTTTCCCTTCCCGCTTCTTTTTTTCATACTTATGAAAACTTACATATTCCCTCAACACTCCTTCATAGCGACCCTGAACAGACAAGTTGATCCCCCAAAGAGCTTCTCTTAAACCCAGCATATTATGGAGGAATCCAATGATCGTAGAATAGGGAGGTAAAGGATACGTCTCGATGACTTCCATAGAGTAAGGTGTTCTATACACTGCTTTGTCCTGTTTGACTTCAATTTTAAGAATCATGCCCATCGTTGAAAGCCCCTTCTACATCCTTTTTTAGTGCTTCGATGGCCTCAAAGGGAGACTGGTTCCAGTCTTCCTCGTTTCCAAATTCTCCCTTTTGGATACCTATCTTGGTGTAGTCCCTGACTTTCCTGCTTGCTGAAGATTTTGATTCCTTGTCCGGTATTATCACCTCAAGTACCTGTTCGATACTCTCTCGGTTGATGCAAGCTTTGGAGCCGCGCCAGTAAATATTGACTGCGTTGTGGAAAAAGAGCGACTTTATAGGATAAACGCCTCCGACTACAAAAAGAGGATGGAGATCTTCTCTGCGACCCCTGATATCTCGGTAGAGAAACTTTATCGCATCCAAGAGATCTTTTACTCTTTTGATTTTTTCCGCTTTGTCAAGGTGAATACCAAAATTCTCATCTTCACCAACTCTGTCGAGATCCACCGCCAAGGTGTACTTGTAGTAACCATAACCTGTTTCAATGTTTGCCAGATTTGGATCCACAGATTTTACGTCATTAGAATCCTTGCCATTAGAAGATGGCCCTCCAAGTTCCTGCCTCTTCTGAGACGTCAACCTGTCGGCAAAACCCTTATTATTGAGAAACTCTTGGTCTCCGTAGTAAGCCTCAAGAGAGATAAGATGTGTCAACCGAGCTACAGCACTTCTCGTTCTGGTATTTCCAACCGTGATCATGTAACCAAAAAGATCGGCTTCCTCGAAATAGTATTCCTTTTTCTCTAACGGGGTGGGGTCGAGCTGAATAACCTTTTTGTTTCCCTCACCAGCTTCGTGCAAAACAGCTCTCTTCCAGTTGGCATTTTCAAAACACCACCCGGCGATACTGTAGCGAATTGACTGTCTGGAGGCAAAAAGGTACGTTTCACCATTTCCCCGGTGCACCTTTTTCGCTACCGCTATATTACCGTACCCCTCATCGTAGTTTAACGGAAAAGCCTTTACTATAACAGTCAAAGTTAACGCTCTTTTCTCCATATCACGAGACCTCCTCTGTTTGATTTTCTACCTCGGGTTGAGGCTGGCTCTCCACTGAGCTCAAAAGTCCAGTGATAAACGCCAATGCCTTCTCCTGAAAGGAGACAACTTCACTCTCGTAAATGAGATCGCCCACTGCTTCAGGTATCGGTTTTTCATGGACTACATACAATCTCAAGAGTTCATTACAGAAATCCTCTTTCCTTGCTCCTCGGGCAAGCGATAAAAATCGTTGCGCAAGGTGGAAACGTCTTTTGGAATCAATCTCTTTCATGGAGAAACTGGAAGCACCGCAATCTCGAATTTTTCGAAGAATACCGTAAATTTCTCTGCTACCCAATGTACTCACCTCCTGAGAATCGGTCCTTTTTTTACGAAGCACAAAATCGAGTACAATCATTGACCAAAGAGGGCAAAGACGTGAATCGTGTCTACTGATTTTTTCAGCAAGATATCTGAAAGCAAGGGGTACAATGGATTGTTTTTGGATAAGCCTTTTCAAGACTTCAGTAGAGAGGTAGATATTGACATTTTTACTTATTTCATAACGGAAAGATAGAACGTCAATCAGTTTTTTGAAGTCGCCGAATTCTTCAACGACCTCGGCAAAGGCTCGTTCCAGGTTAAAGTAAACAAAGCGAGGTTTATCCTGATTTTTCCTTGCCGAGGTTTTTATTTCGACAAAAAGGATATTTTCTAAGGTCCACCGTACCTTTCTCTCCACAACCCCAAGGACTATCTCCAAAGTGCGGAAGTAGGGGTTAAAAGGTCTTTGTTCCGCCGTAAAAATTTTTAAATTCACTTCCTGCATAGAACTATTCAGCCGGTTATTAATCCGATAGGCTTCCTCTACATGGGGATAGTTAACAAAGAGGTACTCTGTTTCGTCAATTTCACTTATCTGCCATGGTTTCCTATTAAACCCGGCGAAAGCACACAAAAGGATCAACTGACACAGTGGGCACTTCACTGGATGCGAAACACCGTCACTGGTGTAGAAAGAATACACATTATCAAATTCATTTTTGCTTATCCCCAAGGACGAAAAATCCCCTTCAGTAAGTTCAGAAAAGGACTCTAAATCCTGGTATTTGTGACCACAGAGAAAGCAGGTGTATTCTCCGTCCTGGGAAAGGTTAGCGTTCAAAAAGCAAAGGTATTTTTTGTCGAATTTCTCAACCCTTTGGGGTCTCTTGCCTTTTGGATTAGCTATGACATCTTTGTTGAAGTAGAATCGCCCTAAGTAATCAGAGGCCTTTTTTGTTGTCGTCAATTCACTCAGGAACTCTGAAAAATCATCCAATTCTATTCCCAATCGAGTTGCTGAAACACCGAGGTTCTGCAAAACCTCGCTTAAATTCTTCTTACCTCCCTCTAAAATATCCTCTACGTGTTCTATAAACCGTTGCCAACCTTCTCTCGCCTCAAGGGCAAAAATCTTTTGCCTGATCTCCTGATCAATGTTTTTAAGTTCCGTTCTGACCTGCCTTTCTCCCTCCTCACCTAACTGTTTCTTCACCTTATTCTGATTGTACTTCAGGAACGAAAGTAGATTGAAGCTCTCCTGTAAGTAAAGCTTGGTTGCGTAAGCAAAATAAAGAAAACCAAAGTCGTAAAGGGCTTCTCGGGCTATTCTAACGCCATCCTCGGTAAACTCATAACTATTACTCCGCTTACCGAAATCAAGAATGCGGAGCAATCCCACCACACCCGCGTTGTACAGCCAATTTCCCGGATACAGCACAATCTCATCCACTGCCTACCACCTCAAGCATTCCAAAACCCTGGGCTCGACGACGGCCAAGGCCAAGGACCTGGATGTCATAGAGATCCTGAGGATCTCCACGGAGAAGAAATTCTCCGCTGAAACAGGTGAAGGTGTACACCCGGGATTCTCGTTCCCCCTCCCTTATAGCATGTTTTACCACTTCCTTTCGGATTTTTAATGGTTCGAATCCAAGTTCCTGCGCAAGGCCCTTACCCCGTACTCCCAAAAGCATGGCATCGGCATAGTAATTGAGTTCTCGCAAGAAAGCCTGGGGGTCCTCATCTGGGAGAAGGGGCTTTTGCGAATCGTCTTCGATAAGGACCGGTGCAAGAGTACGGAAGCGAACCTCATCCTTCAGGATTTTTTTCTCTCGAAGGGGAAGAATGCGCACCGGTCGAGGAAGCACAAACTCTCCCTTGCAAAAGGGATAGACCGTTTCCTGGAGAAGACCATTGTAAAAGTCGACCAAAAGTCCAGCCTCGAAAACGGAGAAGTACAAAAAGAGAGGAGAAGTCAGGTACAGCCATTCCTGTTCCTGGGCAAAACGCTCTCTGTCATGGGCAAAACGGACTGCGAAACAGAAGGGTTTGGGCGCTTTGTTTTTCCGGTGGCCATAGAAAAAGAGTGCGTGAAAACGCCTCTCTCCCGAAGGTGTTGCCTGCAAAACCTCTTTGAGGAAGCTCATGAAGGCATTGCGGTATAGGAGAGGCACCCGTTCGACTTTGAAAACAACCTGTAACCGCAAATCTCTATCCCTCCTCTCTACCTCCGATTGTACACTTATGGAATGACACTACATGTCACTCTGAAAGTACTGTGCAAACATTTTTTGCACCTCTTTTCTCACCTCCTCACGAAGTGCAGGGGGACTAACAATCTCTGCGTGGCTTCCATATCCGATGACCCACCTTTTAACCTCTTCCGGATTTGCCTCCACCTCAAAGAGGAGACCCCCGTCGGGAAGCTCGGTAATTTTCTGCGTGGGGTGCCAGATGCGTTCTCGAATCCACCGGGCCTGGTAAGCATCGAAACGTACCACCACTTTGCATACCTTTCCCCGAAACATGCGAAAAGCTTGAGAAAGATACTTCTGAGGATCAAAGTCTGGAGGAATTGTGAATCCCTCAGGGAGAATAGTAACCTCTTCTATCCGGTCCAGGGCAAAATCCCTTAACTCCCCTCGGAGACGACAAAAACCACAGAGATACCAGATGCCCTCAAAATTGTAGAGATGGTAAGGTTCGACATCCCGGATTGTTTTCTCGCCTGAGGAAATAGATTGATAGGTGATACGAATCCTTTTTCTCCGTTGAATGGCTTCAAAGAGAGCCCCGAAGACCTTGCTAACCTCCACCCGGGGACGAAGAACCAAAACGAAAGGAGAGAGCATCATTGCAAGATGTTCTGGAGTCGTTTTGAAAGGAGAAGGGAGGAATTTTTCCAACTTTTTACGAAGACTCTGAAGAGGGGCTTCCAGAGGAGTATTGGCAAACTGCCTGAGGACGCTAACTAGGATGAACAATGAAAGTACTTCGCCTTCCGTAAGCTCAGGGAATGGAAAGACCCAATGCTCAGTGAAAAAATATCCTCCCCTTTTACGATCAAAAGCAATGGGGGCTCCAAAATCGTCTTTCAGCATTTCAAGGTAACGGTATACCGTACGGCGACTTACCTCAAGAAGGTTTGCCAGACGATCTATATCTGGAAAAGAACCCTCTTGTATTTCCTGAGTAAGACAGTACAAGCGGAACAGAAGCGAGCGCTTTGCTGGAGATGCAAAAAACTTTTCCAAATGCTCAACCATCCCCCCTTTGCTTTTTGCAATCCATCTAGACAACTATATACCACAAGTAAAAAGAGCAGTCTACTCGACTCTCCAGAGCACAAACCCTTTGACCAAGACGACGCAGAAGGAGTACTATGGTAATGGACTTCTTGAGAAAAATTCTCGATTGGAGGGGATGCGTGTGCTCTGGAGAGTTTCGTTTCTTCTCTTGCTTCTTGGGGTAATGTGTTCTTTTGCCTTCTCCCAGGATTTCAGTGGCGAAGCTTCTATTGCTTTTGCACCCTTTACTGAGGAATTGGAATCGATTCTTGAATCTGACCAAGGCACAGCAGGAGGTATTGTCTTCTACTACCTTCCCCTGAAACGCCTCGTGGTGGGATACCGCGTGAGTATCGTGGAGCCACCAGAGAACTCGGTTTCCCCAGGGTACTGGACTCGGGATTCCCGCTACCCGTATCCCGTCTACTTTGCCGACTACCAAGCCCAGTACGTTCCAGATACCCAGCACACCACCTACACTCAGGCCAATCCTCAGAGTTTGACCCTGAAAGGCCTTGTTTCGGGAAAGTCCTACCACGTCGTGGTGACACCCCTCTGCATTTGGCCCAAGTCCCCCCACAACCTCGATGAAAAGGGGAAACCTTTCTTCTACTGCTGGCTTCGGGCTAAAACCTTTGGTTGGGTTTACCAAGATGGATCAGGCTGGGGCCTGGTGATGGCCTCTGGTCCGGGAGGAGAAGCAAAACGTGGCTACTTTGAGGTCAACCGGGTGGTTTTTGAGGGAACAGTTCAGGCGAAAAAGTCCTCCTTCCAGCCAGGAACCGGACAGGAGTCGGCAATTTAGGCGTTTGAGAGAAAAGCAAAGCCAAATCACATCTCCTCAAGGACGTACTCCTTATTCCCTAAGCCGAGCTCTGCGGCATAGTCAATTTGCCGCTGCCATAAAGCTGTAGGATGCACGGCAAGGAATTTGTCCTCTCCTGGCAAAAGGGGCCTCCCAAGTTTTGAATGTGCTAGACCTTCGGCTCTCTGTACCAGGTCCCCAGAGGCTTGGTCAATGGCGACAATGTCTGTGGAGCCCAGAATCCCGATATCAGGAACAAGGCTCGCGTCATGCCAAGGGGCACAATCACAATCGGGGCTGATATCGAGGAGAAAGTTCACGAAGACTGCTTTCTCCCTCTTCCCCTTGAGTACCCCAAAAGCATACTCCACCATCCGTTCCTGGAGGATTTCGCTTTTTGCTGACCAGGAGGCATCGATAGCCCCCGTGGGACAGTAAAGAAGGCACTCAGCGCAGCCAATGCAAAGCTCTGGATTGACCTTGGCCTTGCCATGGGCATCAAGAAAGAGGGCTTTTGGAGGACAATGGACGATACACCGTTCACAACCGATGCACTTTTCCTCATTGGGCGCAGGAAGGAATGTCCCCCCATGTTGCATCTGTTTCCCTATTCGGGAAGCACAACCCATGCCTACATTTTTTAAGGCTCCACCAAGCCCTGCCTCAATATGCCCCTTGACATGGGTGAGAACAAAGAGGAAGTCGGCTTCCAGAATCGCCGAAGCAATGGAGACCCGGCTAAAGTGCTTGAGGGCAACCTCGACCCACTCGTGGTCCTTACCCCGGAGTCCATCGGCGATAACAACCGGGGCAGGAACGGAGGGGTAACCAAATCCATGAAACAGCGCTGTTTCAAGGTGATCTACAGCGTTGTGCCGAAACCCAGTATAGAGGGTATTCGTGTCGGTAAGAAAGGGTTTTCCACCCATATCCCGAATGACCTCAACAATGGCTCGAACGAATATCGGTCTTATAAAGCCGTGATTGCCCCGCTCCCCAAAATGGAGCTTTACTGCCACAAGGTCTCCCGAGGAAAGTCTTCCCTCAAGGAGCCTCTGCGCACATCTTTTCAAGCGGCTTATGACCGTATTGTGCTCATTTTCTGCTCTGAGACCCACAAAGTACACTGTCGAAGCCATAGCAAAGCCCCCTTTCAAGCGCCAGAGAAAACCTTTTGCGGCAATCAATTAACCGAAATTGTATATGTCTTTATACCACATTCTATGTGATTTTGCAGCAAATCCCCAAGGCCAGTTCCCAAAATAAAGACCTAGCATCAAGCTCAAGGAATTGCAATTTGACTAGAGGGGTGGTATAATACTACAAAACTTTAGGGGATGAAGCTCCCCTGGGGTTAGGACCCAAACCGCCCATTAAGGGCTGATGGCTTCTACGAAAGCGTAGAGCTATCAGCCCTTTTTTTATGGGCAAGGGAGGCGCATCTTTGTGGGGTTTACAAGCATTCTCTTCCCTGACAGCATAGGGGCAGGTAGCATATCTTGGGAACCTCCCAAACCAGAGTACTTCGCCGATCTAAACCTTGACCAAATCGTTCGGGGGTGCACCCTTGGTCGAGAAGAGTACCACCTTATCCCCTTCTTCTACTTACCCCTACAAAATGGCGATACCGTGCGTTTCCGCCAGGAAGTTACAAGAGACCTCGAAGAAAATGAACCGCTCAGGCAAAGCATTCAAGCATTCGCCCAAAAAATGCAGAAGGTACGGATGTACCGGTCTCTTGCGGAGAAGCTCTACTATAAGTTGAACAAGGAAGGGTGGTTCCTAGAAGCCATTGATACGTATTGTGACGCTGTTTTGCAACTTACCGAAGAGCTTCTCCATCTTCCTCTCTCTTCTTGCGGCTTTCTTGCCTTTCGAGAGTACCTTTCCCACCACGTTCAGTCACCCTCCTTTGTAGCCTTGCGAGAGGGGGTAAAAAACCTGAAAAGGGCTTTGCAATCCATAAAATACTGCATCCAGATAAACGGTCTTCGGGTAAAAGTGCGCCATTACGAAGAGGAAACCGACTACAGTGCCGTGATTGAAGCAATCTTTGCCAGATTTCGACAGGAAGCCTCCCAGGATTACAGAGTTCAGTACCATACCGGTGTCGATATGAACCATGTTGAAGCAAAGATTGCAGAGGGGGTAGCTCAACTTTTCCCCGAAGTATTCTCGAATTTGGAGAAGTACTGCGCAGAGAACGCCAATTTCCTAGATGCAAAGATTGTCGCTTTCGACCGAGAGATACAATTCTATATGGCATACCTTGAGTACATTGCTCCACTCAAAAAGAGAGGACTAAAGTTTTGCTATCCTGAAATATCCTCAAATCCTGAAGGAATCTATGGACATGAGGTGTTTGACCTTGCTCTCGCCTATAGTCTCCTTGCTGAGGGGAAAACACCGGTTTGCAACGACTTTTTCCTCCAGGGGCAGGAACGAATTTTTCTCGTTTCTGGTCCAAACCAGAGTGGCAAGACGACTTTTGCCCGAACCTTTGGACAACTGCACTACCTTGCAAGTTTAGGACTCCCCGTTCCGGGAAGCTCAGCACGTCTTTTGCTTCCCGATCGCATCTTCACCCATTTCGAACGAGAAGAGGACATCACTACCCTTCGGGGGAAACTCGAGGATGACCTGGTGCGAATGCACGTTATGCTCACCCAAGCAACCTCAAAAAGCGTTCTCATTATCAACGAAGCCTTCAACTCCACCGCACTGCACGATGCCATTTTCCTCAGTACCGAGATTATGCAAAAGATTCTGCAACTTGGGGCAGTATGTGTTTGGGTCACTTTCGTTATAGAACTGGCCTTCCTTGACCCGGAACGGATAGTAAGCCTGGTGAGTACAGTTCACCCAGATAACCCTGAAACACGGACGTACAAGATTCTTAGGAAAGCGCCTGATGGTCTGGCCTTCGCCCTCTCTCTTGCTAGGAAGTATCGGCTCACTCGGGAGGCAATAAAGGAGCGCATACGGACATGAGGGTTTTTCTGCTCTTTCAGGACCGGGATTTTACGCCTTCGGGAAAGCGTTCTTCCCTGGTCGATGACCTTGTGAAGGACTTAGAGCTTGAAGTCCTCCTGCGCGCTATGGCCTGTGGGGATGAGCATCTTTTTAAAGTTGCAAAAGAAGTCCTTCTCGCAGGTCTCGACGATCCTGAAACCATTCTCTATCGGCAGGATATCCTCAGGGATTGCCTGAAGCATGTATCTCTCGTGAGGAGAATGTACGACATATCTGTACAGGCAATTGAAGCAAAGAGGAAAGCTTCATTTGCAGGGATATTCTCTCGTTACCCTTCATCGATTCTCGCAGGAGCCGTACGAATTCTCCAACCCCTTGTGGACATGCTTGAAGATCTCCGACACATTGCGGATGAGTACGTCCATGAATTTGAGTCCAAAGGGTTTACACGGTTTTGTACCATGCTTCAGAGCGAGTTACCAGATACATACCTTGCCGCTGTCAGAGAATGCTTGCACGATTTAGAGTTTACGAAAGGCGTTCTTATCAGTGCTGAGTTGCAGCATGGATGTGTGGGCAACAATTACCTTCTCCGAAAGCCTCCTGCCAAGAAAGGCTGGATTTCCAGGATGTGGCAGAAAAGGCTCCCAGGGTACTCCTTCTCTGTCGACCCTCGAGATGAAGGCGGCGCGAGAGCTCTCTCTGAACTTAAGGATAGAGGGGTGAATTCTGCAGCGAATGCCCTTGCTCAATCTGTGGACCATGTTGTGCATTTCTTTGAAACACTCCACCAGGAACTCGCCTTTTATCTGGGATGTTTAAACCTTTATGAGCAGCTTTCCGCACTTGGAGAACCAGTGTGCTTCCCCTTACCCTTCCCTCCTCACGAAAGAAAGCACTTTGTCCGGGGACTCTACGATCCCTGCCTTGCACTCACAATACAGAGAAAGGTTGTAGGAAACGACATCTATGCTGACGGTAAAGACCTGGTTATTATCACTGGCGCAAATCAAGGGGGAAAATCGACGTTTCTGCGCAGCATTGGTATCGCCCAGCTTGCGATGCAATGTGGCATGTTTGTTCCTGCTGAGGTTTTCCAAGCTAACATTTGTCGAGGGATTTTTACGCATTTCAGGAGAAAAGAGGATGTAACGCTGCGAAGTGGGAAACTCGATGAGGAACTCAAAAGAATGAGTGACATCGTTGACGAAGTTGTGCCAAATTCGCTCATCCTCTGCAACGAGTCTTTTGAGTCCACAAATGAACGGGAAGGTTCCGAAATTGCCCGAAACATCCTCGATGCATTCCTGGAAAGACGCATCAAGGTTTTCTTCGTGACCCATCACTATGAGCTTGCCCACAGTTTCTACATTCAGCGAAAAAACAACGTCCATTTCCTACGAGCTGAGAGAAAAAGCAATGGAGAACGAACCTTTAAAGTTATAGAAGGAGAACCATTGCGAACAAGTTACGGTGAAGACTTGTACCAAAAGATTTTCAAAGACTCAGAAACTCCTGTCCCCAAAGTGGAAGGTGTGCCTCGTGAGCAGGTTGCGCATACTGCGCCTTAAAAGCTGTAACCTTGGAACCGACAACCTGGGGTATTCAGGGATTTCCCTTCTTAGCCCTTGAAGTAAGAGGAGGAATGGGCCGTGCGTCAAGAAACACCTCTTCAGGAAACAGGAAACCTTGAGAACCTCTTTGAGGAAATTCTCCAAGAACTTTCAAAACTCGGGTCGGAGTTTGAGAGTGAAAAGATAAGTATAGAAAACCTCAGAGAGCGTCTTCAAAAGGAACGTTTTCATCTTGCCGTTCTTGGACAGTTCAAGCGAGGAAAAAGCACCTTTATTAACGCTCTTCTTGGAGAAGAGATACTTCCTGTGGCAGTTCTACCCCTTACCGCTTTGCCCATTTTCCTTTCTTTTGGCTCCCAGCCACGTGCCCAGGTTCTTCTTGAGAATGGCGTTAAGGAATGGAGTGGTGAGGACCCTGAGGCTTTAAGAGAATTTCTCTCCCAATTTGTCGCCGAAACGGAAAACCCAGAGAATCGTAAGGGCGTTCTTCAGGTTGAGGTTTTTTACCCCTCCCCACTTTTGCAACATGGGGTAGTACTCATTGATACTCCTGGGATTGGCTCAACGCTCCGCCACAACACGGAAGTTACCTTGAACTTTCTTCCCCAGTGTGATGCTGCTTTGTTCTTAGTCTCTGCTGATCCCCCAATCACTGAGGTGGAAGTCGCATTCCTGCAAGCGGTACGTTCTAGGGTAGCACGCCTTTTCTTTGTCCTCAATAAAATTGACTACCTCTCTGAGACGGACATAGCTTCTGTGCACGACTTCTTGAGAGAGGTGCTTCGCGAGAGAGCGGGTTTTGAGAATCCCCTTATATTTCCTGTTTCAGCTCGCATGGCTTTAGAAGGGCAGAAAAGGGGTGATAGAGTACTCCTTGAACGCAGTGGAATCCACAAGATTTTGCAGCACCTTTTAAGTTTCCTGCAGAAAGAGAAAAGCCATGCTCTCCGGGAAGCTCTGATGAGGAAAGCCATTGAGGTCTTAAATGAGCTTTCGATGCATTTGCGTCTTTGTATTCGCTCTCTTGAAATGCCTATTCACGACCTTGATGAGCGCTTGCAGATCTTTTCTGAAAAGGTTAGGGAGGCAGAAAGAGAACGGATACACATGGGAGACCTTCTCCTTGGTGAGAGGAAAAGAATGATAGCCTTTCTTGAGGAATGGGCTGAGAACCTTCGTCAAGGGGCACGAGAACACTTTCGAAGTATACTCAAGGAACATCTTGCAGATAGAGCCGAGAATCCTGAAGCACGCATTCAAGAAGTTTTCGACAGAGAAGTTCCTGCTTTCTTTGAGCGTGAACTCTCTAAGGTAGTACGTGTCTTCGAGACCAAGGTCACTGAAGCTCTTAAGCCTTATGAACAAAGAATACACGAGCTCACCGAGGCAGTGAGAAAGAAAGCTGCAGAACTTTTTGACATTCCCTGCTATGTTTCCAGGAGTTCAGAGGTATTTGCTGTGGAAAAGAAACCGTACTGGGTCACCCATAAGTGGTATACCCATTTCCACCTACTCCCCGAAGGTTTTCTTGCAACCCTCCTCCCAGAAAAAACTCGCCGTGCGAAGCTACGCCAAAGAATGGAAAAGGAAATCGAGGAACTGGTCACCACGAACGTCGAGAACCTTCGCTGGGCTACTCTTCAAAACCTCGACCAAACCTTTCGCCAGTTTGTCGCCACCATTAACGAACACCTGGAACGAACCGTTTCTGCTACCCAAGGGGCTATAGAACGAGTTCGATCCAAAAAGGCAGAAGAGAGCCAGAACGTAGCTTGGGAACTTGAAAAGCTTCGGAGAGCTCTCAAGAGATTGCAGGCTCTGCAGGAACAGCTTTCCATGGGGCATAATTTGGAAAACACTTCCTAACACCACACTCCACAACGTTCTCTGAAGTTTCCCAGACCCCTGAGGAAAGACCCCAACACACCCTTTAATCCCCCCTCCTTTGTCCTATTCTCCTCTCCATCCAAATCCCACTTCTTGTGGTCTTTCCTGGCCCAGTGAAGGTAGAGAAAATTTGGGACACCTAAAAAGGGGAAACAATCCATCCTATAAAACACCTAAGGGGAGCCAGGTCAACCTGGCTCCCCTTAGGTGCAAGGAGGGGAAAGACTTCTATTTAGGAGGTGCTAGTGGGGTACTCGCTATTCACTTTTCAAAAAGAATTATAAAAGCATCTCCCCCCTCCGTCAAGAGGGAAGCAGAGATTTTTTGCCGGTAGCCTGAACCAAGAACCCCAGACAGGAAAGCCATGGAATAAAACGCCCTCCTTTGAGTTTGAGGAGTGTAAAAACGCAAGGGGTGGAGCATATGCCCAGGGCTATATACCAAGGGACGGTAATTGCTGAAAGCAACGAAACCATTTTCCTCGAGGGAAATCACTACTTTCCTCCCGAAGCAGTGAAAAAAGAATACCTTGTGCCCAGTGACCACAGGACGGTCTGCCCCTGGAAAGGGGAAGCAAGCTATTACCACGTGAAGGTAGGAAACGTTGTGAGTGAAAACGCTGCCTGGTACTATCCTCATCCCAAGGAAGCAGCTCGAGAAATCGCTGGGTACATCGCATTCTGGAAGGACGTCACGGTCGAGCCATAGGAAGAACACTTCCTCTGAGGAGAGAGTTTAAGGCGAGAAGAAACCCCTTTTTGAGGCAAATTTCTGCGCAATTTCCAGCGTCATATCGATGTCGTCGTCACTATGCGCAAGGGAGAGAAACATCGCCTCGAACGGGGATGGTGGCAAGTACACCCCATTGCGTAGCATCTCGTGGAAGAAATCCGCATAGAGCCTTCGATCCACCCGAGAGGTACTGGCACTATCATGAACGGCCTCTTGACTGAAAAAAAGAGTCAGCATGCTTCCCAACTGGTTCACATGCACTGGGATACCTGCGTTTTGGAAAATCGACTTCATTCCCAGCGCAAGACGTTGTGTTCTGCACTCCAGTTCTGAGTAAATTTCAGGATGGTCCCTAAGGTACGTTACAACCGCGTATCCAGCGCTCAAGGCAAGGGGATTTCCAGAGAGTGTTCCAGCCTGGTATACTTTTCCCTCAGGAGCAACATACTCCATAATCGCACGCCGACCACCGTATGCTCCCACTGGAAGTCCTCCACCGATGATTTTTCCCAAAATCGTCAGGTCGGGGAAAATGCCGTAATACCCCTGCGCTCCAGAGTAGGAAACTCGAAAACCGGTGATGACTTCATCAAAGATAAGTAGAGCTCCATAGTCGAGGGTGACTTGGCGCAATGTTTCTAAAAATTCCCTACTGGGTACCACTACCCCCATGTTTCCCGCCACTGGCTCCACAATCACAGCGGCAATCTTCTCTCCCCATTGGGAGAACGCCTTCGTAACTTCCTCTACATGGTTATAGGGAAGGAGAATTGTGGTCTGGGCAAATGCTTCTGGAATACCTAGAGAATCGGGAATTCCCAAAGTCAAAAGACCCGAGCCTCCCTGAACTAGGAGGCTATCAACGTGGCCATGGTAACATCCGCTGAATTTTACCACCAATGTCCTTCCAGTATAACCCCGGGCCAGACGCAAGGCGCTCATCACCGCCTCGGTTCCAGAGTTGGTGAACCGAACCATCTCTATCGAGGGAAATACCCTACAGATTTCTTCCGCCATAAGCACTTCAAGCTCATGGCAAGTTCCAAAACTCGTCCCGCACACAATCTGCTTTTGCACTGCCTCTACTACCACAGGGTGCGCATGCCCCAGGATAATGGCCCCCCAGGACATGCAGTAATCAAGGTAACTTTGCCCCTCCACGTCAAAAAGACGACTTCCCAGCGCTCGGGCAATAAATAGTGGTGTACCCCCCACGGCCCGAAAAGCCCGAACTGGACTATTGACACCCCCAGGCATAACTTGCCGAGCCCGCTCAAAGAGCTCTTGAGAATTCATATGCTCTTCTCCTCCCAGGATTTCCTCCACTGCCTCAAAAGCTCTCGATACCGACGCTTTTTCTCCTGAAGAGGCATACCCACTCCTTTAAGCATCTGGCGTTCTCTCTCGAGAACTTGCAGCACTTCACGAAGACCCTGGGGAAAATTGGCTTCCAACCACTTCCTTATGTAGCGAACGAGAAAGGGACTTTTCCCTCCACTGGTAATAGCAACAAGAATTCCTTCCCGTTCAAAAACTGCTGGGGTCAAAAACGATGAGCATTCAGGACAATCCACTACGTTACAGAGTATCCCAAGCGCTTCTGCCTCTTTGGCAACTTTCCGGTTGACCACCGGGTCATCAGAGGCGGCAAAAACTAGAAAAAAGCCCTCTAAGTCCCCCTCTCGGTATGGACGTCTCTTCCAGGTAATTTTCCCCTGACGAACCAGAGCCATCAGTCCCTCCGTAACTTCGGGAGATACCACCGTAACTTTTGCCCCCACCTGGAGAAGCCTCCGGGCTTTCCGCTGAGCGACTGACCCACCACCCACAAGGAGGCATGGTTTCCCAGACAGAGAGAGCACTATCGGATATCCTCCCATTGGGCTATCTCCCTCGCATAGTAGGTAATGAGCAAATCCGCACCAGCTCGCTTTATAGCGGTCAAAAGTTCAAGAACTGCTGGTTTTTCTTCAAGAAACCCTTCCTGGGCAGCAGTTTTCACCATGGCATACTCCCCACTCACGCTGTAAGCTGCCACAGGAACCTGAAAATGCTCCCGTATCTCTCGAATCACATCAAGGTACAAAAGAGCTGGCTTAACCATCACGATATCCGCACCTTCCTCGATATCAAGGGCCACTTCCCGAAGTGCTTCCCAGCGGTTTCCAAAATCCATCTGGTAGGAACGACGGTCGCCAAATTGAGGCCGAGAACACGCTACTTCTCGAAAGGGGCCATAGAATGCTGAAGCATACTTCGCACTGTAGGCCATAATGGGAATATGGGCGAATCCAGCTTCGTCAAGGCGCCGACGTATTGCCCGAACCTGACCATCCATCATGCTTGAGGGTGCCACCATATCGGCGCCAGCTCGAACATGGGACAGAGCGATTTCGGCTAAAACCGGGAGTGTCGCCTCATTGTCCACCCGCCCATCCACAACAATGCCACAGTGCCCATGAGTCGTGTAACCGCACAGGCACACATCGGTAATATACAAGAGAGAAGGAGCAACGGACTTGCCAATACGCAGCGCTTGCTGCACCACCCCATCTTCCCGATATGCCCTCTCTCCTTGAGGATCTTTTTTTCGAGGAATTCCAAAAAGGAGTACCATTCGCAACCCCAAAGAAACAATTTCCTCGAGAGCTTCGGGAAGCGCCTGTAGGGAAAAACGCTCCATCCCAGGAAAGGAGAAGATGCTACCCGCCATACTCTCCTCTTCAACTACAAAAAGCGGGAGAATCAAACTCTCCCTATGAATCCTGTGCTCTCGAAGTGCTTCCCGCAATACTGGATTCATGCGCAACCGCCGCATAGAAATAGTCATTACCGCCCCCACCTCGCAAGAAGTGCTTTTTCAACCCCTTCCAAGGTATACTCCTCAGGAAGGTCCACAACTTGAAAACCCCTCTGCTGAATGGAGCGGGCTGTGGTAGGCCCAATGGCCACAAGGCAAACACCCTCAAGAAGCCCTCGATTGCCTTCAAGCATCTCCTCCAAATACCGAAATGAAGAGGGACTGGAAAAGACCACCGCGTCAACCCTCCTCTGGAGTACCGCCTTTACTCGGTCTTGTACCTCCCAGTTAGGAAGACTGCGATAGAGAGCCACTTTTTCCACCCTATAACCTTTTGCGACAAGAGCCTTCTTGCCCTCTTCCCCCCCTATCTGAGAAGTCAAAAGGAGGGCCACCTCTCCTCTCCCCTCTGGTAGTACCTCGAGAAGATGAGAGGCCGTAAAAGAAGAAGGGAGATAGTCGGGAAAAAGCCCTATAGACTCAAGTTCTTGAGCGGTTTTTCTCCCCACCGCTGCTATACGGATACCGTAAAGATTTCGAATATCCAGACGATAGGACTGCACGAATTTCCGGAAAGCCGCAACAGCGTTTTTGCTGCTAAAAAGGAGAAGACGGCATGTTGAAACTTTTCGATACAGCTCTGCAAAACTTTCCAAACAAAATTCGATGCGCACTGTAGGATACCGAAGAACCTCTGCCCCCAGTTCTACAAGAGAGGGAAAGGTAAAAGAGTCTGTAGTCGTTCCGGTGACAAGAACCCGTTTTCCGAAAAGAGGTCGCCTTTCCCAAAACGAGAGGGACTCTCGCAGGAAAACCACTTCTCCCAAAACGAGAACCAAAGGGTTCCGAAAACCAGCCTCTTCTGCCTTCTCGGCAATATCACCAAGAGTTCCCACCAAAACTCGTTGTCTTGATGTTGCTCCTTCCATGATAAGTGAGGCAGGAAGAGAAGCCGGTTTCCCCCACCTCTGCAATGTCTCGGTCAACGTCCGTAAATGCTTTGCCCCCATGAGAACTACAATGGTTCCCGAAAAGCGCGCCAAAATCTCCCATTCGAGGCTCTCCGGGTTATGTCCTGAAACTACCATGAAAGAAGGGCTTGTTCCCCTATGGGTGAGAGGGATACCCGCCAGAGCCGGGACAGCAAGAGCCGAACTGACACCAGGAATCACCTCTACCTCAATACCTTCCTGAACAAGGTACAGAGCCTCTTCCCCACCTCGGCCAAAAACGAAAGGGTCCCCACCCTTGAGTCGCACTACTCGTTTCCCTTCTTGGGCTTTTCGCTTGAGGAGTTCTTGGATGGTTTCCTGAGGAAAGGGATGGTACCCTGGTTCTTTTCCCACATCGATACACTCTGCACCCTGAGGAAAAAGAGACACGAGAGCCTCCCCCACCAAGCGGTCATAAACGACGACATCAGCGCTCTGCAGCACTTCCCAAGCCCTTCGGGTAAGAAGACCAGGGTCACCTGGTCCTGCTCCAACGATGTATACCTTGTTACTCATGACCATCGCCTCGAAGTAACCGCACAAGTGACTGTACAAGAGAACTTTGTTCCTCAACCGGCCCCTCTAAAGAAACCTTTTTCACCTCTTTTCCGTAAGCTGCCATACCAAAAAGCCGTATCCATCCATTCTCTACTACAGCCAATGCTCCTACCGGAATTTGGCACCCTCCCCCAAAGAGCCTTAAAAAATTCCGTTCTATCTCTACAGCTTGAGCAGTCTCTTTATGGTTGAGTACGGTCACCATCGATTCCAACGGGTCCTTCGCTCTTCCTTCCACCACTATCACCCCCTGTCCCACGGCAGGAACAAGCACCTCGGGAGAGAAATACTCCACGATACGAGCCTCTTCACCCAAACGCTTCAATCCCGCTGCTGCAAGAACAAGAGCATCTACCTCTCCTCTTTCCATTTTCCGGATACGCGTGGGAACGTTACCCCGAAGCGGTACCACCTCAAGGTCAGGTCGCAAGGCCTCAATCTGCACCTTACGACGCACACTCGATGTCCCAATTGTGGCACCACGAGGAAGTGCTGCAAAGGGCAACCCCTTCCGAGAAAGAAGGACATCTCTAGGGTCCTCTCGCTTGAGCACAGCAAAAATGGCAAGTCCTGGGGGAAGGTCCACGGGCAAATCTTTGAGGCTATGCACCGCAAGATCCACAATCCCCCTAAGGAGTGCTTCTTCCACTTCCTTAACAAACATTCCTTTCGCAAAGGTCGTTTTGGGGTCCTCGGGGAAGCGGTCCCCAGTTGTAGTGATGGGAACAACTTCCCACTGTACCTCTTGGTACACCCGGGATAACCGCTCCACCACTTCCTGCGTCTGACGAAGCGCCAAAACGCTGCCCCGACTACCAACTCGAATAACCCTTTGGTCTTTCACTATCTCGATTCACTCCTTTGTCCTCACTTTGAAGCACCGTTCTTATGCAAATAAGGAAACGTCGATTTGCTCTGAAGACGGTCTCAATCACTCGGTCTTGGTCTTCCCGTCCCAAATACGGTATGTTTCGAAAGAGCTGAGACAGTTCCTCTAAGGCTATTTCCTGGAAATTTGTAGTTAAAGTTCTGAAGAGCTCATCCCACTCCAAAGAGCGGCAAAAGAGCCTTACCGCTTCTTCAATCATCGCCTCAACCTTGGCCACATCTTGCACAAGCCGAGAGCGTCTTTCCCGCGCAATTCCCTCTAAATCCTCAAGGGTGGAGAGACGTACTCCTTCGAGGGTAGCAATTTTTGGATCTATGTTTCGAGGCAAACCAAGGTCAAAGAGGAGTCGAGGAACCTCTGGCCATACCCCTCGAAACGGCTGAAACTCCAGTGTATAGTGAGGGGCTTCAGTGGCACTGACAAGAAGGTCACAACCTCGAAGGTACTCGTATTTCTCCCAATACGGGAGAAGCTTAATAGTAGGAAACTCCCTTTGAAGAGACAAAGCCCGTTTTGGATTTCTGCTCGAAACGCGTATTTCCCCCACCCCACGCTCCAAAAAATAGGCAATAAGTAACCTTCCCATTTCACCAGTCCCGATAAGGAACACTCGCTTTCCTTGCAAATCCCCTAAAAACCGTTCTGCAAGCTGCACCACAAGAGAAGGAATGGAAAAAGAAGCGCTTCCCAAAAACGTCTTGGCACGAACCTTCTTCCCCAAGGTGATGGCCCGCAAAAAGAGTCTATTGAGGTCCTTTCCGCATCGTTTTTCCTCGCGAGCTTTCTCCCAGGCCCGCTTCACCTGCCCCAGAATTTGGTGTTCCCCTAAAGCCAGCGATTCCAAGCCACAAGTAACCCGAAAAAGGCGTCGTACCACATCTCCACCAGAAAGGCAAAGCAGGGCTTCTTGCGGAAAACCAGGGAATAGGGCTTTTTGCACCGCCTCTGTATCCTCTTTTTCCCCCACAAAATACACTTCGTGGCGTTGGCAAGTCGAAAGAACAACCATTTCCCTCACCATCCCAAGAGGCCAGGGCACCTCCCGGCAGAAGTACCTTTCCCGGATAGCAAGAGGGGTTTTTTCGTCCATGCCCACCATCCGAAATCCTTCAAGAGCCATAGAGTTCACCTAGCCTCGTAAAGAGTGCGTCGAAATCATGAAATACCTCCCCATACTGCCTTCGCCTGCGCTTGATAAGAACCAAGGGAATTCCAAGAGCATCTGCCGCTTCAATCTTCTCAAGAAGCCCACCTTCTTGGCCACTCTCTTTGCTCACCACTACTTCAGCCCCAAACTCCTGAAAGAGCACACGATTGAGCTCCGTACTTACCGGACCAAGAATGGCCACGACCTCCTTTGGAGTTAAACCCAGCCTTTCGCAGTACCGTAAGGAACGACTTACCGGGAGCACCCGAACCCGGATGCTTTTCCCCTCTTTTTTGAGCCTGACAAAAGGAGCCAAATACTTGCTCCCAACAGTAAGAAAAATTTTTCGATAGGGCGCAAGAACTCGCAAGGCTTCGTCACAATTTTCCACTTGAATTACCGAAGAGGGAAGTTCAACCCGAGGTCTCTCATAGACAAGATGTGGAATGCCCAGGTCCGATGACACCTTTCGAGCTATATCTTTGATTTCCCCTGCAAAGGGGTGAGTGGCGTCGATAATCAGCCGGACATCCTTCTCGTACACAAAATGCCGCAATCCTTCTGCAGAAAAGGGACCGACCCGCACTGGAATACCATTCGGTATGAAACCCCGGCCAAACGCATACACCACACTTACCCATACAGGATACCCTCGCTCCCAGAGTTTTTGGGCAATCGCTCTTCCCTCGGTTGTTCCTCCCAAAACGAGAATCATAACCGGTACCCCCGAGGTGTAACCATGTACGAGTTGGCCATAAAAGTCTTCTCATTCCCCACGATAACAATGGTGTGCATATCTACGGTATAGTGCTCTGCTTCCCCCAGGGTGGTGAGAATCACCACCTCTTCCGGAAGGGAGACATTCCGGACAATCCCCACCAAGGTCTGCGGCCGACGATGCTTTTTGAGAATGGCCATAGCTCCTGGAAAGGTATGGGCGCGAAGGGAACTCCCCGGATTGTACAGCACAAGTACCAAGGGTGTTTGCGCTAGGACTTCAAGAAGTGCGCGAATCTCCTCCCAACGCGTGAGGTAATCAGAGAGACTCACTACTGCGAAATCGTTGCCTATTGGAGCACCAAGCACTGCAGCCGCACCGTTCATAGCGCTTACTCCGGGGATAACTTTGACGACATCGGCTATTCCCTCTCTGAAGGCCACCTCAAGAAGGAGCCCAGCCATTCCGTAAATCCCTGGATCCCCACCACTCACCAGAGCTACCTTCCAACCCTCACGTGCCAGACGAAGCGTCTCCCGGCAACGAAGGAACTCTTCCCCCATGCCAAAACCGAGTACCCTTTTACCTTCGAGCATGGGGGTGAGACGTTCTAAGTAGCGCCAATACCCCAGAACGATTTCCGCCTCTTTGAGGGTTGCTTGCGCTCGAAGCGTAAGTTCCGTAGTATTTCCCGGGCCAATTCCCACCACTTTAACCCACATACGTGCCTACCCTCCGAAAGAGAGCCAATGTTACCCCTTTCCCCTCAAAATACCCTAACTCTCTACCTCCACCACTTGCCAAGAAAGCACTGGGGCGAGCTACGCTTCCCACCCCAAGTGCCTTTTGTACCCGTGGGGAAGTGGGAAAAAAGTGAGCCACTTTCTGCAACTCTTCCACAGTAAAGAAACGTATGGGAACAGAGAGCATCGTCGCCAATGCTCTCAGTGCAGGGTCATCCTTTTTCCTCTCCACACTGGCCAACTCCCCAAGACCAGAAAGGGCCATGCCCTGGGCACGAAAAAAGTCGCTGACCAGGGTTTGAAGCATTACCCCAGAGATACCCTTTCGTAGACCCACGCCAAGAATAAGATTGCGAGGACGTAGAATGACGAAGGGAAGCAGCGGAGCCTCTACTACCGCATCGGTGATGAACACTATCCCCTTCGCTTCCTGTGGAACCTGTGGAAAAAGTTGTATCCTCCTGTGCAGCAGTTTCCACACCATTGCATCATCGGTTACATACGTTACCTGCTCCCCTTCAAGGAGGAGAGCGGTAACTTTAGGAAGATTTTCCCGTGCCTCGACAACGAAGTTGTACTCTCGAGCTATCACGTCGGGGGTTTCGATACCAGAGAGGTCACTGGCAGTAGTAATAACCGGCGTGGCTCCCAAAATATGCGCCACTTCTTGGGCTAGACGGTTCCCCCCACCCCAGTGCCCAGAGAGCAAGCTGATCACGAATTTCCCCTGCTCATCAACCACCACAACAGCAGGGTCACGCCATTTATCCTTAAGGTGTGGTGCTATAGCTCGGACCGCAATTCCTACCGCCGAGACAAAAATCAACCCCTCGTAACCTTGAAACATCCATCCGGTAAATTCCCGAACGCTCCCCCGAATGGGCTGCAAGTCCCCCTCTCTTGGGATTAACTTCTCAAGGGTGTATCCTGCACTCCCCAGTCGTGCCTGTATAGCTCGGGCCACAGGTATTCCTCTCCTTGTAAGGACAATGACTGCCGTTTTCATAACCTCTTTCGGAAACGGTGGGAGAAAGACGGGCTATAAAGACAGGAAGGAGTAAATCTCTCCCCCAGTGCTTCTCCCACCACGATGAGTGTCTGACGGGTAAAATCCTTACTTCTCACCTGTTCCACAATGGTTCCAAGAGTTCCCATCACTACTTCCTCATCCTTGCAACTGACCCGATGCAGGACCGCTATTGGTGTTTCCGGAGGGTAGGCAGACAGGAGTTCCGTAACTACTTTTTCAAAATGGCTGATACTCAGGAAAATCACCATGGTAGCTTGATGGCGAGCAAGTGCTTGTAAGCTCTCCCGCTCTGGTACTAGAGTCCTTCCCCCAAAGCGACACAGAATCACTGTCTGGGTTACCCCCGGCACCGTGAGTTCTCGCTTCAGGCGTGCCGCAGCTGCTTGAAAAGAGCTCACTCCTGGAATAATTTCGAAGGGAATGCCCCTTTTTTGGAGTTCCTCAATTTGTTCCCGCAGGGCCCCATAAAGTGACGGATCCCCACTGTGGAGGCGAGCCACCGAATACCCCTTACGGTGGGCTTCTTCCATGAGGGTTATAATCTCCTGCAAATGAAGCTTGGAACTATCGTACACCGCCGCATTAGGACGGCTATAGCGCAAAATTGCCCTGTTAACAAGCGACCCAGCATAGATGACCACCTCGCACCTCGAGAGGATGCGCTTTCCCTTGAGAGTAAGAAGCTCTGGATCCCCTGGACCAGCACCGATAAAGTAAATCATGGCCTCTGCTTCCTCGCCACAAGGAGCGAAAAGTAGTCAAGCTCTTGACCTTGAGGGCACTTGAAATCCTGCATCACTACTTCGTCCTTCCACCCCAGTCTACTCACCAATCCCCCAACGAATCCCCTTTTCCGCAAAGTTTCACAGAGAAGCTTGCATTGTCGGTTCACCTTAAACACCACTATGCTCTCAAAGGAATCCAAAACCGCTTCTGTAAAGCTTTCCCCAGAAAGAATGGCAAGACACTCCTTTCCCTGAACCAGGGGTATCTTGAGCTTTGCTGCCGCTGCCTGAAAAGAACTCACCCCGGGAATGATTTCCACTTCTACTCCTGGGAGTAACCGCCAGAGTACCACGAAGGTGCTATAAAGGAGAGGGTCACCCAAGGTTACAAAAGCTACCCGCTTCCCCTCTGCAAGGAATTCACGTATCCGGGTAACACCCCTTTCGAAGGATTCTCCTTCGTCCTTTCGCCCAACCAT
Organism: uncultured bacterium; assembly: GCA_937922705.1. GTDB lineage: Bacteria > Atribacterota > Atribacteria > Atribacterales > Caldatribacteriaceae > Caldatribacterium > Caldatribacterium caloriphilum. The sequence continues at coordinate 26,499 of CALAIW010000028.1, forward strand.
GGAGAAAGGGAGAAAAAGAACCACTCCCCGAAGGTATGGTTTGACCACTTGGTACGCTACACTCTCCTTTCCGCCCTTGGGAATCACAACTGCATCCACTTCCTGAAGAATTCGAATGGCCTTAACTGTGAGGAGTTCTGGATCTCCCGGTCCTACTCCTACCCCGTAAAGCTTTCCATTCACGAGTACTGCTCCCTTGCTCCTTGAATGACGTAAACAGGATTAGCAGCCCGCAAAAGATGCTTTCCCCTCACCAGTTCTCCAAAAGAACACTGCAAGAGAACAATGGTACAAGAAAATTTCTGGCTTTCGAGAATTGAGACCGTCTCCGTCACAGTTTCGAGAGTGATACCGTTTACGACAATCACCCCGTCTTTCTTAAGCCGCTTGGCAGCAACCTCCAGAATCTCCCCAAGTCTCCCTCCACTCCCTCCTATGAACACTCGATCCGGATCAGGAAGCGCATGCAGAACGTCAGGAGCTTCCCCCCGTACCGGAATTAGATTTTCAGTCCCGAAAACCAGGGCATTCTCCTCGACAAGACGCAGAGCAACTTCATCCCTCTCTATGGCAAAGACCATTCCTTTGGAGAGGAGCCGAGCCGCCTCTACGGCTACTGTCCCGGTTCCTGCTCCGACATCCCAAAGCACCAGGTCCTCCCGAAGGCGAAGTTTAGACAAAACCACCACCCGGACTTCTTCTTTGGTCATGGGGACGTGGCCACGTCGAAATAAACGGTCGGGGATGCCAAAGAAGAAGGGATACACCGCTGAATCACCACCAGGTTCAGTCTAAAATTGTCTTTACTTTGCGCCAACTCCTCCACAGAAAAGTACCGGATGGATTCGTCCTCATAGGAAAGTTGTTCTCCTACGCAAATCGTATATTCGGTAAGACCAGATTCCAAAAGCATACGAGCGATAGCCACAGGGGTATAACGGGTATCGGTGAAAACCACTACCGTCTGATAAGCCCGCACCAGATGACTAATTTCCCCTTCTCGTCCGTGGAGACTCACCACCGCTACGTCCTTAAGAGGGACCCGTAACCGGGCCAGCATGTACTGGAAACTGCTCACCCCTGGCACGATTTCCACTTCTTCTGGAGGCACAAGACTCAAAACCCAATCCGTAACCCCAAAGAGCAACGGGTCGCCACTTGCAAGAACGACCACTCTCTGGAAACGCCGCACAACTCGTTCAAGGTCGGCTTTCTCCCGGAGAGGAATCTTTTTTCCCCGCACCCCTGGAAACAAGGCAAGAAGACGCACCCCACCCATGAGGACTTCCGCTTCTTCAATCCGCTGGCGCGCCAAAGCAGTAAGGTACAAAGAACTTCCCGGACCAACTCCTACCACGCTCACCATCGCTATCCCTCTACCTTTCCTAGAAATCCCCGCTGCGAGGAGAACACCTCTACCGCCACCCGTACCTTTCCCTTGGTATACTCTATAACCCTCCTTTGTGCTCTTGCAGCCACAAAATGCCCAAACTCCACAAGCGAAACCCCCTCTTCCTCTAGAATCTGCAGTACTTCCCCTGTGGAGGAAGCAGAAAGAATCCGAGCTATAGCTTTCTGTGACGCACCAAGGAAAGCTGCAAACGAGGCCAAAATCTCCACTCGAGCGTCGGCCACCCGAGAATCACCAAGAAAAATACCCCCTGCTACTTTCACCATTTTTCCCAGTTCCCCAATGAGACGTATCCTCTCAAAACCCAAAGAAACAGCCCTTTCTAGGGCAAAACCCAAAAAATTCCCACACGAAACGATACACTCCTCAGGAAACCCCTGTTTTCTGGCATATTCGCGCCCGTAATTCCCAAAAACCAGGACTACTTCCTGATTTCCCTGGTGCACAAGAACCGAGAGTTCCGCCTGAATCGTCCCCAAAAATCCCTCGACCGAACGTGGCACCACAATGCCAGTAGTCCCAAGGATTGAGAGTCCCCCAACAATCCCCAAACGAGGATTGAAAGTCTTGGGGGCGATTTTCTCTCCCTCCGGAATGCTCACCACAAGTTGCACCCCACTTCCTCTTGGCAAAACACCCTGGACTTCTCTACGAATCATCTTCTCCGGAACCGGGTTGATTGCCGGAAACCCTGGAGGAACAGGGAGCCCAGGCTTAGTTACCCGACCTATTCCTTCCCCTCCCAGGATTGTCACACCGCTTTTCTGTCTCTGAGCCGAAACCACAATGATGAGACCATTGGTAATATCGGGGTCATCTCCACTGTCTTTGCGGATGGCTGTCCAAGCCGTATCCCCTTGCTCCTCTTGCCAGGCTACCGGCACAGTCAAAAGATCTCCACAAGGAAGGGTAATGGTGATTTCGCGACTCTCTATTCCCTGTAAGAGCAAAACACTCCCCTTGGCAGCAGCCGCAGCACAGGAACCGGTGGTATAACCCAAATGGGTTCTACCGCTTCTCATGTCTTCCCTCCAATGTCAAATGGCACAGCGCATGGAAAATAGCCACCGCAACCGGTGTCCCACCCTTCGGGCCCAGAGTGGTAATGGAAGGAAGGGAGGTGGCCCGCAGGGCCTTTTTGGCTTCTTCTGCTCCCACTAAACCCACTGGTACTCCGACAACAAGTGGCGAGGAAAGCTTCCCCTCTTGAAAGAGTTCAACCAGAGCGAAAAGAGCAGTAGGGGCATTGCCAATGAGGAAAATGGCACCATGTACCTTTGACGCTACGCACCGCATGGCAGCCATAGCCCGGGTCATTCCCCTTCCCTGGGCTAAGCGTTCCGTTCCTTCTTCCTCAAAAGCACACAAGACTTTCGCGCCGATGGCTTCCAAAAGCTTCTGGTTAATGCCAGCCTTAGCCATCCGGGTATCGGTAACCACAAGGCAACCCTGTCTCAGGGCTGCAAGACCACTCTGCACTGCACCAGGAGCAAAACAAAGGTCTTCAGCATACGCAAAGTCAGCCGTAGCATGAATCACCCGCTCCACTATAGTCCGCTCCACAGGGGGCAGGTTTTTTCCAGCAATTCTTGCCCGAATAATGCGAAAACTCTCCTTCTCAATAGCCTCAGGATCTGAGAGGTATTCCATCATCGTATCGCTCTCTTTTTTCCTTGGACTCGATCAAGAAGCACTGCCGCCAAGCGTGGGTCATAACCCAAAGGCTCTGCAAGAAAGAACTCTACACCTGGGTACCGGTGCACCATGGCCTGCAAAATCGCAGGGATATCTTCAACGACGTGAGCTCCATAGGAAAGAAAAGCCGGCACTACGACAATCTTCCGAATCCCCTCTTGCCACAGGGATGCAATGACCTCTTCAAGGCGAGGATGCTGCAACTGCAGGTATCCCAGTCGCACATGGTACGGTACCTGCGACGCCACATCTTGGCGTATCCGTTCCATAACTTCATGGGAATCTTCTCGGCGACTTCCATGAGCTACGATAATCAAAGCCTCCATTGCAACACCTTCTCCTCCAGCTTGAATCCCGGCACAAGACACATGAACCCCCACCTGCAGTATAAACCCATGCTTCACTCGCTCTTTTGTAAAGCAGCAAGGAATTCTTCCACCCGACGGGGGAGAGTGCCATGTAAGTATCCCCACTCCCGAAGTACCGTCGCAATTTCAAAAAGAAGTGGTCTTCGCCAACTGCTCTGTCCAGAGAAGGGGATGGCGGCAAAAACCTCTTCAGGAGGACCCTCCCTAAGGACCTTTCCCTTCTCGAGAACTACCACCCAATCAGCCAGGGCATAGGCAAAGTCGACATCGTGGGTGGCAAGGAGGATTTCTTTCCCACTGCGATACAGTCCTTCGATAATTTCCAAGAGGCTTGTCTTTCCTTGCTCGTCAAGATATGCATTTGGCTCATCAAAGAGGATGACCTCAGCGTCCATCGCCAAAACATCGGCAATCGCCACGCGTCGTTTCTCTCCATAACTGAGAAAATGAATGGGACGGTCCTGCAGTTGCTCGATGTGTAAAAGCGCTAAGGCCTTCTTGACCCTCCTTTGAACCTCCTCCTCCGACAAGGAGAGGTTCATAGGACCAAAGGAGACCTCTTGAAATACCGTTCCAGCAAAAAGCTGTGCATCAGGGTCTTGAAAGACAATCCCCACTTTCTGGCGCAACTCCCGTAAAAAAGAACGAGTATAGGTAATCGGTTCTCCTCGGAACACAATCCTTCCCTTTTGGGGTCGTAGGATTCCGACAAGGTGCAAAAAGAGAGTTGTTTTGCCTGAACCATTGGCCCCCAAAAAAACCACCTTTTTACGAGAAGGTATCCGCAGAGATAAGCCCTCAAGGGCCACTGTTCCTGTAGGATAGGAAAAATAGATCTCCTGCATCTCAAAAAGCCAGGTCACTACCGGTGCCCTCCCAAAAGAACCAGGAATACTCCACCCATCCCTATACCCAAGAAAAGTACAATTCTTAGAAGGCATAGAGGCCGAAATCGTGGTGGAAGTACCGCAAGTTCTCCTTCACATCCTCGAGCTTCCAGGGAAAAACGGAACTGCTCCATGACTTGGAAGGTGTAGAGGAAAAGCCCCCCGATAAGGAACGCCAGCGACTGCAACCCTTGCCGGTACGACCCATAGCCCAACCGAGCCTGCTGGGCAAGATAAACCCGCTCCGCCCTCGCAGAGAGCACAAAAAGATACCGATAGGTCAAAAGCGCGACATCGGTAACGATTTGCAAGGGACGAAAGTTCCGGAGGAATCCCAACATGTCTGGAACAGGAGTGGTAGAAGCGACCAAAAGGAAAGACATCCAAAGAAGCAAGGAACGCAAAGCGAGCTGGACACTCAAAGTGACATTCCCCTGGGAGGAAAACAGCACTACCAAAACTCCAGGAAGGATAAAAAGAAGCGGCGTCAGAAGAAGCTTACTAAAAGAACGCCAAGAAACTCCACTCCAGAAGAGAAGAAAAGCGATCACCAGGACAAGACCAAAGTGGATCCAGGGAAAAGGGAGAAAACCCCAGAGCAAGAATACACCACAAAGTACCAGTTTCTCACCAGGGTGCACAAAACGCCAAAGGCTTTTGTACGCCAGAAGATCAACGAGCATTGCTCATCCTTTTAATTCGCCAAAGACAGTAACCACCTATTCCTACACCAAGCAAGATCTGGAGGGCAAATAGTGCCTTTTCTCCTCTTTCGTTTGGTTCAAAAAAATTTTGGACCCAGGGTCGATACTCCGGATGCAACTCCCCAATGGCCAAAGAGGCTCTGTCGTCAGTCCCCTCTAAGCCAAAGTCAGCGACAATCGAAACCACAAAGAGTGCCACCAAAACTCCAAGAAGTGCAACGCCGAGCACCATTCCACTCCCTTTAGCGGACATCACTTGCACCCTCTTTCAAAAGGTAACGAACAGTTTCCCCAGCATAGTCCCGCAAAAAGGTAAGAACAAGCACTGCCAAAATTCCCTCTCCGATGGCCAGAGGCACCTGGGTGATAGCAAAGATGGCGAAAAATCGTTCTGCCGAGGCGAGAACACCACCCTGCACTGCGGGAAAGGCCAGAGCTAGCTGCAAAGAGGTTACCGCATAAGTGACGAGGTCTGCCAAAGCAGCGGCAAGAAAGGTAGAAACCTGAAACGATGCGTGCCACTTTTTTGCCCAACGATGTACACCGTAGGCGACGAAAGACCCAACAACGGCCATTGAGAAGGCATTTGCCCCCAAAGTGGTGAGTCCCCCATGGGCTAAGAGCAAGGCCTGGAAAAGCAACGCCACTGAACCCACCACCACCATGGGAAGCGGCCCAAAAAGCGTCACACCCAAACCAATACCGGTGGGATGGGAGGAGCTCCCGGTTACCGAGGGTAACTTCAACGCTGAGAGGACAAAAACAAAAGCACCGGCAAAACCAAGGAGAATCTTTTGGTACGGATCCCGAAGCACCCCTTTGGTAATGGCGGCTACTCCCAGGGCTAGGAAGGGAACATAGAGGGCATACCAGAAAAGGCACCATTTTGCCGGAAGAAAACCTTCCATGATATGCATGGCAAAGGCCAGATGAGGAAAGAGCATAAGATGGAGGGAGAAAGCACCAGCACAAAGCAGGATACATCTTTTGAGGGACATATATACACCTCCTTATCGCCCGTAAGTCGGTGTACTTCGATACAGGCAGGTCTCCTGGCTTGAAGGTCCAAACCTACTCGGCTCGCCTTCCCAGCGTAACACCAGTGGCAGATTGAGCCTTTCGTCCCTTCTCACAGTGGCGGGACCGCGCCGGATTCGCACCGGCTTCCCTACACCTGTATCGGGAATCACTGTATACCAAAAGAGGTACTCTGTCAAGACACAAGCTAGTGCCCCTCAAACCTGAAAGCATAACGGATCAGATAAACAAAGGAAAACGCAAAGTGAAGCCACAGTATGCTTCCCAAGTTTGCATCCTTCGGAACGCAACAGCGGGAAATAAAACTCCCTTGAATCCGTTATAAGCTTGATAAGTTACTCCGTATCTGAAAAGGGTGTTGTACAATGAAGAAGTGGATTTTGCTTACGCTCATCCCGACCTTCCTTGTGATCTTCTTCGCCTACCGAATGTTCACCCCCCAAAGGGTCGACTATTTTCTTCTTGAGCCACGGGACTTGAGAGAGAGCCTCGTTTCTGCAGGAAGAGTACAATTTTCTCAGGATATCGAGATGGCTTTCCAGGTTCCGGGTGTCATAAAGACCATTTCGGTTAAGGAGGGCCAAAAAGTTGCACCAGGAGACCTCCTCATGACCCTTGACGATGCTCTAGAGCAGATCCAGGTAGCTCTGGCACGAGCCGATGTAACCCTTGCGGAAGTGCATTTGCAAAAGCTCGTCACAAACGAGAGAAAGCTTGCTCAGGAAGAATACCGCCGGGCAGAAATAAACCGTCGTAGCGCCTTTGAGCAATACCAAAAGGCGCAACTCCTCTTTGAGCGAGGGAGTATCTCTGAGGAAGATTTCAAAAATGCCCAGATCAACTTCGAAAATGCACTCTCCTTAGAAACTTCTGCCCTCCTACGTCTTCTCAATATTGAGGAAAACGGCCCTGGCTTTCTGGAGGCTCAAGCGCAGATTGAGCGTGCCAAGCTCCAGCTCTCTCAAGTGGAGACCAATCTCAGAAAAAAATCACTTTTTGCCCCAGCCAATGGAGTTGTAGTTTCTCTCAAAAAGAACCCTGGAGAATTTGTCCAAGCTGGTGAAGTCGTCCTTGTACTGGGAGAAAATCCCTTTCGGGTGGTCACAAAACTCGATGAACGAGAGTACAGAAAAGTCTGGGTTGGAATGAAAGCACTGGTCAGTGAACAGGCACAAACAACACGAGAAATCCTTCCAGCATCAATTGTTGCAGTCGCCCCGCAAGTGGACCCAAACCAAGGCACTGTTGAGGTCACCCTTGCCTTCGACGAGAAGGTAGATATCAAGCCAAATGCGGCAGTGAACGTGGAAATCATTGTTCGTGAGGAAAAGGATGTCCTTCTTTTTCCAAAACGGTATCTCACCTTCCAGGGGAGCCAGCCCGTGGTATGGATCGAAAACAGTGGCCAAGCCCACGCCATCCCCCTTACCAAGGTTGCATATTTCGGTGAGTGGGTGCGGACAGAAGAACTTCCACCTGGGGTAAAACTCCTCAACCCCCGAAATCTCCGGGAGGGACGGCGGGTGACCCTCGAAGAAAGGATGGAAAACTAAAATGTTCCGCTTCGCATTACGTATTGCCTGGCGTTTTTTGAAGTCTTCGCGTTCCCAAACGTTGCTCATTGTCCTGGGAATCACCGCTGGCGTTTCCATACAAATTTTCCTCTCCTCGCTTATCTCTGGTCTACAAGCCAACCTCATTCAACAAACGGTCGGCGACGCACCACACATTATCATTGCTCCTGAGGATCGGACCCCAACATCAGTTACTCCTTCTTCGAAAACTGTAGTGGTATCAGCGCTTGCAAGTCCGGTCAAAGAAGAGGCTAAAATACTTGCCTGGCAGCAGATTCACGGTCTTCTCCTAAATCAACCTAATCTCCGTGTGGCGTCACCTCTTGTAGAAGGCTCGGGCTCTGTTCGTAAGGGAGAACTTACCCGTAGCGTAGTGCTGAAAGGTATCCTCCTCGAATACGCTGACCAAATTTACGAGCTTCGAGAACGCACCACTCAGGGAATTCCCCAAATTGGCGGAAACGGAGTATTGGTGGGCGTAGAGCTGGCTCAAGATTTGCGCCTCAGGACTGGTGATTTGCTCCTTATCACCACGCCCGGAGGGAAAGATGGCACATTTATCGTCAACGGTACCTTCGATCTTGGCAACAAAACCATTAATGCCTCTTGGGTGTTTCTTGATCTTATCCCCGCACAAAATCTTTTCGGCCTTGAAGGCGCTATCTCTGCAATTGAAATCCAGATTGATCAGGTCTTTCAGTCAGAATACATTGCCCAAAACCTTAAAAGGATACTGCCCCAGTACACCATTGAAACCTGGCAAACCCGCAACCGGCAGCTTTTGAGTGCCTTACGCAGCCAGAGCCTTTCCTCATTCATGATCCAATTCTTTGTACTTGTCGCTATTACCCTGGGTATTGCCAGTGTCCTTGTGGTTTCCGTAACGCAGAAAATCCGGGAAATTGGTATTCTCAAGGCCATCGGCACAACCAATACTGGTATAAGTCTCGTCTTCCTCATCCAAGGTATGATTCTCGGCCTTTTTGGATCCTCACTGGGAGCATTATTTGGATTTTTTCTCATCCGCCTTTTCCAAGAGGCTGCACGGGCAAGCGGCGGTGCTATCCCATTTTCGATAACCTTGAACACCAGGGCATTGGTAACGATTGTCGTTGTTTCTACGCTCGCCAGCCTTCTGGCGGCCATTTCCCCAGCCCGCCAGGCCAAGAAACTCACCCCTATCGAGGTGATTCGCAATGGATGACAACGGACTTGTCGTCACACAAAACGTGAATAAAATTTACGGTACAGCTGTTCGGTACCAGGTACTGTTCAATATCACCTTAACTGTTCCTAGAGGACAGTTCCTGGCACTCATTGGTCCATCTGGTTCGGGGAAAACCACCCTTCTCAACATTATTGGTGCCTTGGACCGACCAACGAGTGGTGCAGTCTTTATCCAGGGGCAAAACCTCAACGACCTTTCCGAAGAAGATTTGGCAAGATTTCGCAACAAATTCCTTGGTTTCATATTCCAGTTCCACTATCTTCTTCCAGAATTCAACGCCTTGGAAAATGTACTCATCCCGTACTGGATTGCATCGGGAAGACCAAAAGGTGAAATCGTGGATCGAGCAATGTATCTTCTGGAACGGGTTGGTCTTAAGGAAGCCGCCAAAAAGCGCATCAATCTCCTCTCTGGGGGCCAGCAACAGCGAGTAGCAATTGCTCGGGCACTTATGAATTTCCCACAACTCATTCTAGCCGATGAACCCACCGGAGCTCTGGATACCAAAACTGGGGAACAGGTCCTTGAACTCCTCGCCGAAATTCGGCACGAATCCAACATGACCATGATTATGGTGACCCACAACCGCGATGTTGCCCTTCAAGCTGACCGGGTTATTGAGCTTATTGACGGTAAACTCTGTAAAGAGGTCTATCCCAGAGTAATTGGAATCAAGGAGGCAACCGAAATCTTAGAATCGCATGCTTGTAATCTCGAAGATATCAATACACCCCGGACACCTCTTCAAGAAGAGTAACCCACGATGACCGTGTTCCCCTTTTACGTATGACCTCCTGTCGCTTGGCCGTCCTTATGCCTTCGACAATTGCAACCTGCTTCGAGTGCCTCCTCCGAACAGGGCGGATACATCCGAGGGGTGTGAGGCGAAGCACGATCTCTCAAAAGTGGTAACTTTCGCGATACGTTGCCTTTTTGGGCACACCAACACACTCACGTAAATACAACCCCACCCCTTCTTGACACAAACTCCTTTGTCTTTTACCCTTATTGGGGAGAAATTTAGACGTCGAAATAAGTGAAACCAATGGAAGAAAACGGCAAAGAATCCTTACATGCGCTTTTCCTTCAAATTCTTCGGTACCACTTCATCAGGTACCACCACCTCCTTGGGCGCATCGGACTGCACCGGGGGCAGCCTCTGGTCCTTGCACTCCTTTGGGAAAAGGATGGAAGAACCCAGGGAGAGATTGCGAAGACTTTGCGTCTTCGCCCTGCAACGGTGACCATAGTTCTTCGCCGAATGGAAAAAGCGGGACTCCTCGAGCGAAAAAACGATCCTGAAGACCTTCGTGTCATCCGAGTGTGCCTCACCCAGCGTGGGAAAGACCTTGAAAAAGATGTCCAGGCTATCCATGCCATTCTTGAAGAAGAATGCTTTGCCCATTTTACCCCTCAAGAAAAGGCCATCTTGCGGGAATTTTTCATCCGCATGCGGGACAACCTCAAGCGAGTAACCGGAGAGGGCGAGTAACGTATGAAGCGTCTCCTTGCGTATCTTAAGCCATACTGGAAAGCCACTCCTCTTGCTCCACTCCTTATGGTTGTAGAAGTTGTCAAATGACGTGACTCAGCTTCAAAATGCTGTCCTTGCAGCTTTACGCATCGTTGTTCGAGCGCCTCTCCTCTTTCTTGGAGGAAGAATCATGGCCATCGTCATTGTCCCTCGATTTGCTCCC
>CALAIW010000029.1 GCA_937922705.1 uncultured bacterium
GACTTGAATTCCTGGGTAGTACGGTATCACCTTCAGGAAGTAGGCGGAATATTCACTTTTCAAGGTGCGTGTTCTTTTCCCTGGTTCCCCAGGGCAAGAGATAATTTAGCACAGGGGTTTTGAATTGTCAACAAGGGGAGACGCTATTTAACTCATTTTTTCTCGGTCCAAACTGGTACCACAAAACCTACATCCTTGAGCTCAAGGTCCTTATATGGATCGATCTCTTCGTAATGCACCCGTACAAGGTAAAGGCCCTGAGGTGGGAGGCTCAATCGACGGTATGCAGTATGTGAAGGATGCTGAAGCATTGCTTTTAAATCGGCAAGGGATTTCTTTCTCATCCCAAGGAGAAGAAGCTCTCCAAAAATTATACGCGCCATGTGGTGGAGAAAACCCGAAGCCTCTATGCTCAGAAAGACGAGAAAAGCGCTCTGCAGGTGAACGTCAAGAGAAAACACCGTTCGTACTGAAGAACGTGGTGAGGGAGAGCTAAAAGAAGCAAAATCATGGCAACCAATAAAAAGCCTTGCCCCATCTCGCACCAAGTTCCAATCAACATCCCCTGAGATAGGGTATACATATGACCTGAGGAAAGTAGGACATGGACCACACCATAGGGCATACAAGTACTGCTTGCTCTTTGCAGACTTCCGAGGATGGAAGTCAAAGGGAACCTCCTGAACCCGGATGACCCGTATATCTCGAGGGAGAAGGGAAGTTAGAGCTTGGTGAAGCTTGGCACAATCAAAAAGCCGCTCAGTTGTGAATGTGGCAACCTGTCCCAGAGCATGTACTCCCGCATCTGTTCTCCCAGAGGCAAAGATGGTTACCGGATGGTCAAGGATAGTAGCTAAAGTCGACTCAAGAACACCCTGAATAGTTATGCGGTCCTTTTGACGCTGCCACCCTGCATACCTTGTTCCATCGTACTCAAGGAGAAGAAGAATGTTCCGCAAGGTGGTTCACCGTACAATCCAGGGAATCCCAAGGGAAAGAACAAAAGTAGAAAAAGCACTGCAAAGAAAGAGGTAATCACGAGGAGCAAATCGCAGAACCTTTAAACGTGTCCTTCCTACTCCTCCTCGATAGCAGCGAGATTCCATGGCTATAGCCAAATCTTCTGCTCGACGAAAAGCGCTGACAAAAAGAGGGACAAGAAGAGGAACGAGCCCTCGTATACGATTCAAAAGCCCTCCTGATTCGAAATCTACACCTCGAGCCATCTGGGCTTTCATAATACGATCAGCCTCCTCAAGGAGGGTGGGGATGAAACGGAGAGCAATGGTCATCATCATAGCGAGCTCATGTGCTGGAAATCCCCATTTCTTAAGCGGACTCAAAAGACCTTCCATACCATCGGTGAGTTCTATGGGGGAGGTTGTCAAGGTGAGAATAGTTGTAACTACAACCAGAAGAGCAAGACGCACAACAATAAAAAGGCCCTTTATGAAACCTTCAAAGGACACCCTAAGGAATCCAAAAAGAACCACTCCATCTTGAGTAAAGAACACATGCAAAACAAGGGTTAAAAGGAGAAGAATCCATAGGGGGCGAAGACTTTTCAAGAAGTACCGAAAGGAAAGACGAGCAACAGCAGCGAGGATACCGCAAAAAGCTGCAAGAAAAAGAAAGGAAATCCAAGATTGCACAAGAAAGAGCGTCACAATTCCAAGAGCCACAACAAGAAGTTTGCTTCTCGGATCAAGACGATGTACCGCTGAATCAAGGGGGATATATTGTCCAATAATTACATTTCTACCGAACACGGCCGTTTCCCCGCAAGGACCTTCTCTTTAATTTCGAGATAGAAATCAAAAGGAGCAAGAGGAGGATGAATAGCAAAACCTTTCCTCCTAAGAAGAAAAGCTGCCTGGAGAAGAGGAGAGGGAATAATTCCGCATTGCCGCATTCTTTCTTCATCGGCAAAGAATTCCCGCACTGAGCCGTCAAAGACAATTTTTCCCTTATCGAGGACCACGACTCGCTCAGCAATTCTTGCAACATCCTCAACATTGTGGGATACAAGAATAATTGTCAATCCCCACTGTTTTCTAAGCTCCCAGAGTTTCCCAAGAAGCATTGTCCTTCCCTGAGGATCAAGACCAGCTGTCGGCTCATCAAGAACAAGAACCTCGGGCTTCATCGAGAGAATGCTCGCAATAGCCACGCGACGCATTTGCCCTCCAGAAAGCTCAAAAGGACTTTTATCCTTTAAAGCATCATAATCCAAACCCACAACGGTCATGGCCCAGCGCACACGATTCTCCAGCTCTTCTCCTTCCACTCCCATATTCCTAGGGGCAAAAGCTACCTCTCGGAAAACACTCTCCTCAAACATTTGATCCTCAGGATACTGAAACACAAGCCCAACTTTTCGCCGAACTTCACGAAGCGCAGCTCCTCTGACTCTTGTATCCACTCCATCAACGACGACTCTTCCCTCCTGGGGAATAAGAAGACCGTTGAGATGTTGCACAAGGGTAGACTTTCCACATCCAGTGCGCCCAAGAATGGCTACACTCTCACCACGCTCAACAGCAAAAGACACGTTGCAAAGTGCTTGTACCGCAAAAGGCGTATTAGGAAGATACGTGAAGGAAACATTCTCTACGAGTATGAACACAGGGCATCCACCAATTCATGTGGCGAAAGGGGAAGTACCTTAAAGAGGTCAGGATAATCTTTCCACAAAAGAAGGGCTACGTCAACGATCTGAGGAAGCTCAAGACCCCACTGTTCAATCGCCCTTCCCACAAGGAATACTTCACGAGGATGTCCCTCAGCAACTATTCTCCCGCCATCGATAACAAGAACTCGATCCGCAAGTAAGGCCTCTTCAACATTATGAGTGATATGGAGAATGCCCACCTCATCCCGAAGTTCTTGAAGGAGTTGGAGAAGTTCTGCTCTTCCCTCTGGATCAAGCATTGCCGTGGCTTCGTCAAGAACAAGGTATTTCGGACGCATAGCTAAAACCCCAGCGACAGCGACTCGTTGCTTCTGACCACCTGAGAGAGTATGGGGCTCACGCTTTTTGTATTCGATCATACCCACCTTTTCTAAAGCTTCATCAACCCTCTTGCGAATCTCTGCAGGAGGAAGGCCAAGATTTTCTGGTCCAAAAGCTACATCTTCTTCCACAGTCGTAGCTACAAGCTGGTTATCCGGATTCTGGAAAACAAGCCCGACCCTTTTGCGAATCTCCCAAAGCACCGACGTATCACGAGTATCCATTCCGTCAACAAGAACTGCGCCTTTCTTCGGAAGCAAAAGCCCGTTACAGTGCTTAGCAAGAGTTGACTTTCCAGAGCCATTTCGCCCTAAGAGAACGACAAACTCCTTCTCTCGAAGGACACAAGAAATTCCCTGTAGTACAGGTGTGACCTTGCTTTCACTTTCTCTTTCACCGTACCAGAAGTGGACATCCTCAAAAGAAATCATTTCATTCTACGATTTCAACAAGAACGAGAGGGGCTCCATCTCCGACACGGAAACCAGTCTTAATGAGGCGGCAATACCCACCTTTTCGCCCTCGCAGGCGAGGCACAATGCTCCGAAGCAGAGTCTTAAAAGCCTCCTTATCTCTAATCCACGACACAACCTGACGCATTGAGGCATTGTCACCCTCAATAGCCAGGGAAACAACCCGCTCAAAGTACCTTTTGAGGACTTTTCCTTTCGCCTCGGTGGTTTCAATTCTGCCACTCTTGATAAGAGAAACAAGCATGTTCGAAAGCATACTCTCCTTATGGGAGGTGGTCCTCCCGAGCTTTTCAGTCCTTTTACGGTGCCTCATTTTCAGTCACTCCCTGCTTCCTTCGTTTCTTCTATTCGATATCCAAGTTTTTTAAGTTTTCCAATGATTTCCTCATACGTCTTTTGGCCAAGATTCTTAATTTTTTTCAAGTCCTCTGGACGGTTCTGCACAATCTCAAGAAGCTCCCGAACGGTATTAATCCGGGCACGTTTCAAGCAATTATACGCTCGTACCGAAAGCTCAAGTTCTTCGATAGTCATCTCTCGCTCTTCCGGAGTAACCCCACCCTCGAACTCCTTTCCAGGAACGGGTTCTTCAATGCGTTCCCTAAGAAGTTGCAAAAGGTAAGAAAATGCATCAACAAGGAGTTCCAGAGCTCTTCGAAAGGCGTACTGTGGGGTAATGGCCCCGTTGGTCCATATCTCAAGAATCACTTTATCGTAATTAGTGAACTGACCGACTCGAGTATCCATAACTTGAAAATTCACTTTACGTACTGGGCTAAAAATAGCATCAATGGGGATAATGTCATATGACCGGTGTGTATCCTCTGTTGCCTCCTGATACCCCTTGCCTCTTCCGACGAAAATGCGCATGGCAAGATGTCCATTCTCCTCAAGTTCGGCAAGATAATGATCAGGATTGATAATCTCGACGTTTGGATTCGGTCGAATATCTCGAGCCGTCACTCTTCTGAGAGTTCCCGGTGTTCCTTTAACATCAAGGTAAAGCGTCTCATTATCCGAATAGGATCGAACAACAAGACCTTTAAGGTTGAGGATAATGTCGGTGACATCCTCTCGAACTCCTGGAAGGGGAGAAAATTCGTGAATAACCCCATCAATTTGCACTGCAGTTACCGCAGAACCTTCAATGGATGAGAGGAGAACCCGCCGCAAAGCGTTTCCCACGGTTATACCCCAGCCAGACTCAAAGGGCTCAATTACAAACTTCCCATATTGAGCATGTGTGACTGGATCCTCACGAAATTCTAAAAGCTCACACTTCATGAGACCCTTGAGATCCTGCATCAGAGACACCTCAAATCACTTGGAATAGAACTCAACAATAAGCTGCTCCTGTACTTGGAAGTCAATGTCTTCTCGCTTCGGCTCACGGAGAACTACGGCCTTAACCGTACCCCGATCAACAGAAAGCCACTCAGGAACCTGGATATCCTCTTTTTCCTCGAGAAGCTCTCGAATTTTTGCGTTCTCCTTGCCTCGTTCTGAAAGTTCAATAACATCACCTACTGCAACGAGATACGAAGGAATATTGACCCGTTTCCCATTCACCAGAATGTGCCCATGGAGTACCATCTGCCGTGCTTCAGCCCGCGAATCACTCAAACCCATTCGAAAAACAACATTGTCGAGTCTTCGCTCAAGAAGCGACAAGAGGTTCTCCCCAGTGAGACCAGGCATCTTTGTCGCCATATCAAAGTACTTCTTAAATTGCCGCTCAGTAATACCGTAAATGAAACGAACCTTCTGCTTTTCCCGAAGTTGTAAACCGTAACTTGAAAGCCTCTTGCGCCCTCCCTTATGGACCCCGGGAGGAAAAGGTCGCCGCTCAAAAGCGCACTTGTCTGTAAAGCACCGGGGACCTTTAAGAAAGAGCTTCATTCCATGTCTTCGACAGACACGACAACGTGGCCCAGTATATCGAGACATCGCTTAGTCCTCCCTCACACTCGTCTTTGCTTTGGTGGCCGACAGCCATTATGGGGTATAGGAGTAACGTCTTTAATAGAATTAATAACCAACCCTGCTGCCTGAAGAGCTCGGATAGCAGTTTCCCGACCAGCACCAGGACCCTTTACGAGAACATCAACCTCCCGTAAGCCAAGGTCCATGGCTTTCTTGGCAGCTTGTTCTGCAGCTAACTGAGCTGCGAAAGGTGTGCCTTTTTTAGTCCCCTTAAAACCCACCGTGCCACCGCTTGCCCAGGCAATAACATTTCCTTGACGGTCGGTGATAGAAACGATGGTATTGTTAAAAGTAGACTTAATATGAGCAATACCCTCACGAACAAGGCGTCGCTCTCTCCTTTTCTTGCGAGAAGGTTTTGCCAAGGTTTTTCATACCTCCTTCCTCGAATTTCCACTACTACTTCTTCCTCTTCACTCCTACTGTTCTCCGTGGTCCTTTACGAGTCCTTGCATTCGTCCGCGTTCTCTGCCCACGAACCGGCAAGCCTCTGCGATGCCGCAGTCCCCGGTAACACCCAATAGCTATAAGGCGCTTAATGTTTTGTGCCACCCGAGCACGGAGTTCTCCTTCTACCGGGTACTGTTCCACAAGCTTCTGGATGCGACTAATCTCGTCATCTGTTAAATCCTTAACTTTAATCGAAGGGTCGACTCTTGCTTCTTCAAGAATTTTCTTAGACAAACTTTTCCCAATGCCGTAAATGTAAGTTAAAGCAATATCAATCCTCTTGTTTGGTGGTAAATCAACGCCAGCAATGCGCGCCATTCTTAAACCTCCTAACCCTGTCTCTGTTTATGTCGTGGATCCGAACACACCACAAAAACTCTCCCTTTGCGCCGTACAACCTTGCACTTCTCACAACGCGGTTTCACCGATGCCCGCACTTTCACGGTGTAAAACCTCCTCCCTACTTGTGCCGGTAAACAATCCTTCCCTTGCTTGGGTCATATTTCGAAATCTGAACAGTAACCTTGTCCCCAGGAAGAATACGTATGTAGTGCATACGCATCTTTCCAGAAATATGAGCCAGGATTACTTTACCGGTCTCCAATTCTACTCGAAACATAGCATTTGGTAAAGGTTCGATAACCGTGCCCTTTACCTCTATAAAATCGTCTTTTGCCATTAGAAAGAATCCCCTCTTTCACTAAGGGTTAAGATTTCAGGCTGTCCTCTGCGTACAAGGATAGTATGTTCAAAGTGCGCTGACAATCCCCCATCTTCTGTGACCACTGTCCATCCATCCTCAAGCACTTTAACTCGATATCCCTTCTCGTTGGCCATTGGCTCAATAGCAAGAACCATACCCTCTTCAAGGATCGCCCCCTGTCCCTTCCGACCAAAGTTCGGAATCTGAGGATCCTCATGAAGGCTTCTTCCTACTCCATGGCCAACGAGGTCTCGAACAACCGAAAAACCCTCTCGCTCAATTGTGGTTTGAATGGCGTGAGAAATGTCTCCAACCCGATTACCTGGTAGAGCCTGGTTAATTCCCGCATAGAGTGCTCGTCGAGTAACCTCAACAAGTCTTCGCGCCACAGGTTTCCCATCTCCCACAACAATGCTAAACGCTGCATCGGTGTAAAACCCTTCGAACTCGACTCCCACATCAATACTTACAAGGTCCCCTGCTTGAATAATTCGATTCCCTGGGAGACCATGAACAACTTCGTTGTTAATGGAAATACAAAGCGAAGCAGGGAACCCCCGATACCCCAGGAAAGCCGGTCGCCCTCCTTGTTGGATGATATACTCCCGCGCAATCTCTTCGACGAAACTTGTATTGACTCCAGGAGCAAGAAGGGCTCGAATCTTTGCAAGAACATTTCCCAATATTCTCCCACTCTTTCGAATTTTCTCAAGTTCATCTCTTCTTGCGATTTTTGCCATCGCTAGCTACTTCTTGCCGAGAATTGCCTTCACCTGCGCATATATTTCTTCAATTGTTCCCGAAGAAGGCACAACATGAAGTAAACTTTTTCTGCTGTAAAATTCTACAAGAGGTTTTGTCTGTTCCTCATAGACTGCAAGGCGTTTTCTAATAACTTCGGGGGTATCGTCTGGACGCTGCACAAGTTTTCCCCCACAGCGATCACATATCTCATCGTTTTTTGGAGGGCTTGAAATAAGATTGTACGGAGTTTGGCAACTTTCACACACTCTCCGGGCTGAGAGGCGACGCACGAGCTCCTCCGCAGGGATATCAAAGTAGAGTACCACGTCGATGGCAATTCCAAGATCCTGAAGCATCGCTTCAAGGGCCTCAGCCTGCTTCAGGGTTCTTGGAAACCCATCAAGGATAAATCCATTGCGCACGTCATCTCGAGAAAGTCGCTCTTTTACGATTCCTATGACCACTTCATCAGGAACAAGCTGCCCCTCTCGTACAAAGGGCTCAGCCCTTTTTCCCCATTCGGTACCTTCCTTAATAGCCAGGCGGATGATATCGCCCGTAGCAAGTTGTGGAATACCAAATTCCTCTTCGATCTTTTTCGCTTGGGTCCCTTTTCCGGCTCCTGGAGGACCAAGGAGAATAATGCGCATTGTTTCTCCTCCTCACTTTCGAAGGAATCCTTCGTAATGTCTCATGAGAAGCTGTGCCTCAAGTTGTGTCACGGTTTCAATGGCGACACCAACCATAATGAGAATCGCTGTGCCTCCAAAGTAGAAGGTAGTAACCTTCGTAAGGTCTACAAGGATGTTGGGAACGATAGCAATGAAAGCTAGCACAAGCGATCCCCAAAGAGTAATGCGGGTGAGACAGCGATCAATGTACTCCACGGTTGGCTTACCTGGACGAATGCCTGGGATAAAACCTCCGTACTTTTTCATGTTTTCCGCAAGTTCCACAGGGTTAAAGGTCACAGCAGTGTAAAAATAAGTGAAGAAAATGATAAGCGCTGCATAAAGAGAAAGGTAGAGCGCCGAATCAGGAGAGAGGGCATTAGCAATAGTTTGCATAAATCCCGAGCCTTCGAAAAACTGTGCAAGAGTTGCAGGGAAAAGAAGCACAGAAGAGGCAAAGATAATCGGAATAACTCCTCCTTGAATAACCCGAATGGGAATGTGAGTACTTTGTCCTCCGTACACACGTCGTCCAACGACGCGTTTAGCATACTGCACTGGAATTTTCCGCTGTGCCTCCTGAAACTCGACGACAAAAGCTACAATGAACACAGCGATAACAAGCGCTAAACCAAAGAGGAAGGGGTTTACCTCTCCAACTCGAATGAGGGAGAAGGTGCGGAAAAGCTGTGGAAGAAGGCGCGCCACAATCCCAGCAAAGATAATGAGGGATATACCATTCCCTATGCCAAAATCAGAAATGAGTTCTCCAAGCCACATGAGGAACATGCTTCCTGCAGCCAGGGTAACAATAACCGTGAAACGGTATGCCCACCCTGTGGCAATGACCACGCCAAGGCTTTCCATCCACATGGTAATACCAAAACCCTGAATGAAAGCAAGAAGAATTGCTCCCCAGCGAGTGTACTGAGCAATTTTGTCCCGTCCTTCTTCACCACTTCGAGCCAACTCCTCAAGTTGGGGAATAACCGAGGTCAAAAGTTGCATAATGATGGAGGCATTGATGTAAGGCATAATTCCCAGGGCAAGGATAGAGAAATTGCTCAAAGCCCCTCCAGCAAACATGTCAAGGAATCCAAGTACACCTCCGCGAGCGAAAACGTTTGCTAAAGCCTTAGGGTCGATACCAGGGACAGGAATATGCGCACCGATACGGAAAACAACAAGCATAAGAAGCGTAAAGATAACGCGCCTTTTCAAGTCCGGAATTCGAAAGAGCTTGACCAGAGATTCCCACATGCTACAGCACCTCAACCTTCCCGCCCCGTTCCTCAATCATTGTCTTAGCCCGGGCTGAGAAAGCATGAGCCTTTACCACAAGGCGTCGCTCAAGGCTCCCCTTTGCAAGAACTTTCACCTTTGACTGCGTTCCCTCTACAACGCCAAGCTCTCGCAAAAGCTCAGGAGTCACCTCTGTTCCATCTTCAAAGCGATTCAAAACACTCACATTGACAATCTCCCACTCTTCAGCACAAGGATTACGAAAACCTCTCTTAGGAACTCGCCGCACAAGGGGCATCTGTCCACCCTCAAAACGAGGATGAATCTGTCCACCTGAGCGAGCCTTTTGACCTTTCATGCCTCGACCACAAGTCTTCCCGTGGCCCGAACCTATACCTCTTCCAACTCGTTTGCGACGATGAAAAGAACCCTTTGCCGGTCGCAGCTCGTTTACCTTCATTGCGCTTTCCTCCTATACCTCTTCAACCTTCAAAAGGTAGTTTACCTTGGCAATCATTCCCCGAACGGATGGAGAATCTTCCTTCACAACAGTCTCATAGAGTTTTCTCAAACCCAGTGCGCGAACAGTACGTTTGTGAGATTCAGGATGCCCAATGGGGCTTCGCATCAAGGTAATTCGAAGCATCCTACCAGGCATATCACTTTCCTCCTTTTTGGGGCTCGAAGAGCTCCGCAAGTGTTTTCCCCCGAAGGAGTGCCACCTCACGCGGATCCCGCAAACTCTGCAGACCACGAATAGTCGCTAAAGCAAGATTAATGGGATTGTTATTGCCAAGAGACTTTGTAAGGATGTCCTTAACCCCTGCTACTTCCATGATAGCCCGAACGGTCCCTCCAGCGATAACCCCTGTTCCCGGTGCAGCAGGCTTAAGAACAACAGTGCTCGCCCCAAACTCTCCAAGAACTTCATGGACAATCGTTGTCCCCCGCATAGGAAAACGAATGAGAGATCGCTTTGCTCTCTCAATAGCCTTACGCACTGCATCAGGAACTTCCTTCGCTTTGCCAAGACCTATACCTACAACACCCTCTCCGTTCCCCACTGCAACAAGTGCCCGAAACCGGAAACGCTTTCCTCCTTTAACAACTTTGCTGACTCTTGTAACGGCTATGAGCCGTTCTTGAAGTTCCATTCCTTCCGGACTGATTCTCCCCATAGCATTCGACCCTCCGCATTAAAATTAAAAAAGCAATCCTGCTTCTCGTGCTCCTTCAGCCAAGGCCTTAACTCGTCCGTGATATTTATATCCACCGCGGTCAAAGACGACCTTAGTGATACCCTTCTCTAGGGCTTTCTGAGCAATAAGACGACCAACCGCTCGAGCAATTTCTGTCTTTGTCCCCTTCATGCCACGAATCTCGGGTGACAAGGAAGAAGCCGCAACGAGGGTCCTGCCCTCATCATCATTAATAATCTGAGCGTAAATATGTTTGAGACTTCGAAAAACCGAAAGGCGAGGACGTTCAAGTGTTCCTCGCACTTTTTTACGAACCCTTTTGTGTCGGCGAATTCGGCGTTCCCATTTTCCCCGTTTCTCACTAATAATCATTGCGTAGACACTCCCCTCAAGCTACTTCGCTGCTGCTTTACCCTGTTTTCTTCGAACAACCTCGTCAACATACCTTATACCTGTGCCCTTGTACGGTTCAACTTTTCGAATCTTGCGAATATCCGCTGCTACTTGACCAACCTTTTCCTTGTCAATACCCTTAACCCGGATGATCTGTCCCTCTACCTCGAAGGAGATACCCTCGGGAGGGGTAATCTCGACAGGATGCGTAAAACCAACGTTAAGTACCAGCGTTTCTCCTCGTTTCTGCACACGATACCCCAAACCGTTAACCTCAAGAGCTTTCTCAAACCCCTTGGTGACACCTTGAACCATATTGAAAAGAAGGCTTCGAGTAAGGCCGTGCAAGGACTTGTCAAGCTTTGTATCCCCTAAACGTACAACCCTCAAAATATTGCCCTCTTTTTCAATTCGCATACGGGGGTGAAAGGTTCGGGTTAAGGTTCCTTTCGGACCTTTTACAGTAACAGTCGTACCGTTTACTGTAACCTCTACACCCTGTGGAATTTCAATAGGTCTTCGCCCAATACGCGACATAAGCATCCTCCTCTACCACTACCATATAAAGCAAAGTATTTCCCCACCTATGCCAAGTTTACGTGCTTCTTTGCCAGTCATGACCCCCCGCGACGTGGAAACTACAACTGTCCCAAGACCCCCAAGAAGAATGGGAATTGTATCCTTTCTTGCGTATATTCTAAGGCCAGGTTTGCTGATGCGCCGAATGCCATTAATAACTCGTTCGCGGTGGGGACCATACTTGAGTTCAATAAGAAGATCTCTCTTATTTCCTTCCTTGGCAATAACTTTGTAATCTTGAATGTATCCTTCTTCCCGCATAATACGGGCAATCTCAATTTTCAAGCGAGAGGCAGGGACTGTAACAGTTGGATGCCCAGCTCTAGAAGCATTGCGAATCCGCGTCAACATATCAGCAATAGGGTCAGTATGTGCCATTTTCTCCCCTTCCCCCTCTACCAACTCGATTTGATAATGCCAGGGATTTCACCACGACTCGCTAAGGTCCTGAAACAAATTCGGCACATCCCAAAGTCCCGAAGATACCCCCGAGGTCGTCCGCACAGCGAACAGCGGTTTCGATAGCGAACCTTAAATTTTTGAGGTTTTTTGTTCTTCTCAATCTTTGCCTTGCGTGCCATCCTGGTCCTCCTTTACTTGCGAAAAGGCAAGCCCAAACCCTCAAGGAGGGCTCTTGCCTCCCGGTCAGTTTTGGCAGTGGTTACAAAGGTGATATTCATACCCCGTACCCGCTCAACACGATCATAGTGGATTTCTGGAAAAATGAGTTGTTCTTCAATGCCAATAGTACAGTTCCCCCGCCCATCAAAACAACTGTCGGGAAAACCACGAAAATCACGAATACGAGCGATAGCAATATTAAGAAACCGATCCAGAAACTCGTACATCCGGTCCTTACGAAGCGTTACTTTACATCCAATAGGCATTCCCTTGCGAAGTTTAAAATTGGAAATGGATTTCTTTGCCCTAGTCACAAGGGGCTTCTGGCCTGTAATAAGAGCGAGTTCCTCAACAGCAAGGTCAAGGTAGTGGGGATTTTGTGTTGCATCCCCCACACCCATGTTGATGACAATCTTCTCAAGTTTAGGCACCTGCATAATATTTTTGTACCCAAATTCCTTCAGGAGCTTTGGAACAACCTCTTTATAGTACTTTTCTTTGGTGATGGACACCTTCTAAGCCCCCCTGTTTCTACACTTTATCAATAATTTCTCCACATTTTTTGCAAACCCGTACTCGGAAACGGGAATCAGGTATCCTTACTCTTGTAACGCGCGTTTTTTGTCCACACCGACTACACACCAGACGCACGTTTGAGATCCTAATGGGATTCTCCCGCTCTATAATTCCTCCTTGAGGATTGTCCTGAGTTGGACGGGTGTGTTTTTTTACCATATTGACTCCTTCAACGACGACTTTTCCTTCCCGAGGGAAGACACTCAAAACCTTCCCGCGCTTCCCCTTATCCTTCCCATGAACAACCTCAACAAGGTCCCCCTTCTTAATGGGAACTTTAACCCTTTTTACTTTGGTCTCCATGGCCACCACTCCCTACACAACCTCCGGAGCTAGGGAAACAATACGCATAAAGTTCTTCTCCCTAAGCTCACGTCCTACTGGACCAAAAACTCGAGTCCCCCGTGGAACATCCTGATTAGTCACCAGGACCGCTGCATTGTCGTCAAAACGGACATACGTTCCATCAGGTCGGCGAACTGCCCGTCGTGTCCGTACCACCACAGCCCGGACGACCTCACCCTTCTTGACATTTGAGTGGGGTTCGGCCTCCTTCACCGAGGCAATAATTACATCACCGATACTCGCATACCGTCGATTTGAACCACCAAGGACCCTAATACACATGATGCGCTTTGCCCCAGTATTGTCTGCAACCTCAAGCATAGTTCTCGGCTGAATCAATTTCCTCTCCTCCCCTGGTCTTCGCTTTCTCAAGCAAAGCGACCACTCTCCACCGCTTGGTTTTGCTCAAAGGCCGCGTCTCTTCAATAAGAACCTTATCGCCAACTGAACACACATTGTTTTCATCGTGAGCCTTAAACTTGACACTGCGTCGAATTCTCTTCTTGTACAATGGATGCTCAGTAATACGCTCTACACGTACAACGACGGTTTTGTCCATGGCATCACTAACCACTTCACCAACAAACCTCTTTCGCATTCCCATGTTTTAACGGCCCTCCTGCCGCTTAGCAGCAAGTTCACGTTCTCGAAGAATAGTCTTAATACGGGCAATATCCCTTTTCACAGCCTGGATCCTCTTGGGATTGGCTAGTTGCCCAGTTATTGCCTGAAAGCGTAGATTAAAAAGTTCCATACGAAGGTCTTCTAACTTCCGATTAAGTTCCTCATTAGTAAAATTCCTCAGCTCCGAAGCCTTCACCACCATCACCCCTACTCAACCCTTCGTTCGATAATCCGTGTCTTTACAGGAAGCTTATGAGAGGCGATACGAAGAGCCTCGTAGGCTGTTTCTTTATCCACGCCTCCCACTTCAAAAAGCACTCGTCCAGGACGCACTACCGCAACCCAACCCTCAACAGGTCCCTTACCCTTTCCCATTCGGGATTCCGCCGGTTTCTTCGTGTATGGTTTATCTGGAAAGATGCGAATCCAAATGCGACCTTTCTTAATATGGCGTGAAATGGCTACACGAGCAGCCTCAATCTGGGGATTAGTGATCCACGCTGGCTCCAGAGCTTGCAAACCAAAATCACCAAAGTCGACTTCGCATCCTCGGTAAGCGGTACCCTTGAGTCTTCCACGTTGTTGTTTCCGATACTTAACTCTCTTGGGCATCAACATAATCCTCAAGCTCCTCCTCGTAGCGTTCTTCTTGAGGAAGGGAGATAGCTCCCTCTTCGAGAATCTCTCCCGGTGAGATAACCTCACCTTTGAAAATCCAGACTTTAACGCCTATTTTTCCATACGTTGTGAGCGCTTCGGCAAAGCCATAGTCAATGTCTGCTCGCAGCGTCTGAAGCGGCAGACGACCTTCCCGGTACCATTCTTCCCGGGCAATCTCTGCTCCTGCAAGACGACCCGCACAGGCGATCTTAATACCTTTGGCGCCCATTTTCAGCGCTCGGGCAATAGCCTGTTTCATTGCCCGACGGTACGATACCCGGCGCTCGATCTGAGCAGCAATATTTTCCGCTACAAGTTGAGCATCGATTTCAGGAACAGGAACTTCCTCAACGGAAATTTGAATATTTGAATTACCAGTAAGCTTTTGGAGTTCCTGACGAAGCTTCTCGACTTCACTGCCCTTTCGTCCAATGACAATCCCAGGACGAGCGGTTTTGATAATGACTTTAATTTGATTTGCCAGACGCTCGATTTCCACTTTTGAGATACCCGAGCGGTAAAATCGCTCCTTAATGTACCGGCGAATCTTCAAATCCTCAAGAAGGTAATTCGTATACTTAGCCTTTTCTGCGTACCACCGGGATTGCCAGGTAGTTACAATACCCAAACGAAGTCCAATCGGATTAACCTTCTGCCCCAACTACTTTCCCTCCTCTGCTTCAGATACCACAATAGTAATGTGGGAAGTTCGCTTACGAATAAGGTATGCCCGGCCGAAAGCCCGAGGATGAACTCTCTTCCAAATTGGTCCTTGATCTACATAGGCTTTAGAAATAACAAGGTTTTCTACATCCATGTTCCAATTGTTCTCGGCATTAGCAACCGCAGATTTCAGAACCTTGTACACCAGACGAGCTGCTTTTTTAGGAATAAAGCGCAGAAGGACCAATGCCTCCTGGGCTTTCTTCCCACGAATAAGGTTTACAACTTGACGAGCCTTCCTTGGTGAAATACGAACATATCTTGCCGTTGCCCTAGCTTCCATTTCCTCCACCCCTTACTTCAGTGCCGTTGAACGTTCCGTAGGAGCACCATGACCCTTAAAAGTTCGGGTAGGGGCAAACTCTCCAAGACGGTGTCCTACCATCTGCTCTGTAATGTAAACAGGAATGTGCCTTCTCCCGTTGTACACTGCAATAGTGTGACCAACCATTTCAGGAATAATGACACAAGCTCGTGCCCAGGTTTTAATGACCCTCTTCTCGCCGCGCTTATTGAGTTCCTCGATCTTTTTCCTCAGTTTCGGATCTACATAAGGACCTTTCTTTGAAGACCTACCCAAAGGACACAGCCTCCTCCCATCTACTTTCTCCTCTTAATAATCCACTTGTCAGTCTGCTTATTTCTCCTGGTCTTATACCCTTTGGTAAGAAGACCCCATGGACTTACTGGATGTCTGCCACCATGAGCTCGTCCTTCACCGCCACCGTGAGGATGGTCAATAGGGTTCATGGCCACACCGCGAACAGTAGGTCGAATACCCAGCCATCGACTCCTTCCAGCTTTTCCAATAGTGATATTCTCGTGGTCCACATTGCCTACCTGTCCAATGGTAGCCATACAGTCAAGGTGGATAAGACGAATTTCTCCTGATGGAAGACGAACATGGGCATAATCTCCTTCTTTCGCAAGAAGCTGTGCATAACTTCCTGCAGAACGGACAAGTTGCCCTCCCTTACCTTTCCTAAGTTCAATATTGTGAATAAACGTTCCTACAGGGATGTTTCGAAGAGGAAGTGCGTTCCCTGGTCGAATATCGGCATCAGGACCACTCATAAGAACGTCGCCTACCGAAATCCCCAAAGGAGCGATAATGTACCTTTTCTCTCCATCAGCATACTTCAAAAGAGCAATACGTGCC
The DNA here is from genome assembly GCA_937922705.1 of uncultured bacterium. Classification (GTDB taxonomy): domain Bacteria; phylum Atribacterota; class Atribacteria; order Atribacterales; family Caldatribacteriaceae; genus Caldatribacterium; species Caldatribacterium caloriphilum. Next base: position 16,159 of record CALAIW010000029.1, read on the forward strand.
GAACGATTTGGATCGTACTCAATACGTTCCACCACCGCTGGAATACCAAATTTATCCCGCTTAAAATCGATAACGCGGTACTTACGCTTATGCCCACCGCCGCGATGTCGAACAGCAATGCGTCCCTGATTGTCCCGGCCTGCTTTACTCTTAAGCGGCTCAAGGAGTGAACGTTCTGGTCCTTCCTTACTTATATCTTCGAAAGTATAACCGGTCATGTGACGCCGGCTCGGAGTTACCGGTTTATATTCTCTAACGCCCATACTCTCAACCTCTCCTCACGTAATGTCAAAAGCTTTGATACGCTCACCAGGCTTGACAAAGACAATTGCCTTTTTCCAGGAAGACGTTTGACCCTCAAACCTCCCTAAGCGTTTCTTCTTTCCCTTAACATTGATGGTGTTCACTTTGAGAACGGTAACACCAAACATTTCTTCAACTGCCTTCTTAATCTCAGGCTTCGTCGCCCGAGGGTCCACCCGAAAGACATATTTGTTTTCCTTTTGAAGCTTAAATGACTTTTCGGTCACAATAGGGTGGATGATTATGCTCCGTTTATCCTTCATATCCGCACACCCCCAAAAGGGAGAAAAAGGCTTCTTTCTCGGCTACTATCCAGTCCGCATTTACGACAAGGTATGCAGTAATCTCGTTGACCGGTTTTACCATGACACCAGGAATGTTGGAAAATACTCGCGCTACTAAAGCGTCAGTTGATTGAAGAATAACAAGGACTTTTCCTCGAACCTCTAGAGCCTCAAGGAATCGAGCACCTTCTTTTGTTTTTGGAACAGGGAAGGTTACCTTTTCTACAAGGATGACCGATGATCCCCGAATTTTGTCTCGTAAGGCAAGGAACAAGGCTCTACGCCGCTCTTTCTTAGAAAGGGCATGGTAGTATGAGCGAGGTCTTGGACCAAAAACAACACCTCCGTGACGCCAGAGAGGCGACCGGATACTTCCATGCCGTGCTCTTCCAGTCCCTTTCTGAGGCCAGGGTTTCCGCCCTCCCCCCCGTACTTCTCCACGAGTCTTTGTCTTTGCTGTTCCCAATCTCTGATTATCAAGAAAAGCCTTCACCGAAAGATACAAGAGATGGGGATTATCATCTACACTTTCAAGCCATTCATCATCCAGAGAAACCGTCTCTATAACCTGTCCCGCGCAATCTTTTACCTCGAGCTCCATCGTGTCCGCCTCCTACGACGCCCTTTTAAAAACAAGGACTCTTCCTCCCGCCGGTCCCGGAACAGCACCACGCACAAGGAGGAGATTCCTCTCAGGGTACACAGCAACAACTTCAAGGTTTCTCACCGTAACAGTGTCTCTTCCCATCCTTCCCGGAAGACCTTTCCCCTTAAAGACTTTTTCGGGGTCCGTTGCTCCGATAGATCCAGGTTCCCGGTAGAACATGGATCCATGTGATTTTGGCCCACCACTGTACCCAAACCTGCGAATTACCCCTTGGAAACCCTTTCCCTTAGAAATTCCTCTAACGTCAACCCGATCGCCAACACTGAAACCATCAACCTTTAAAACCTGTCCAACCTCATATTTCTCGTGGTCCTTAAAGTGGAACTCTGCCAAAAAACGAAGGGGCGGAACTTGAGCTTTCTTGAGGTGACCTAAGAGAGGTTTGTTGAGCTTTCTCTCTTTTACCTCCTTGTACCCAAGCTGCAGTGCTCTGTAGCCGTCACGGTCTATATCCTTCTTTTGGACAACGTAGCATGGGCCACACTGAAGAACCGTTACAGGAACAGAAAGACCATCAGGAGTAAAAATACGAGTCATTCCAATTTTCTCACCGATAAGACCATACGAAACAACGGCTTTCATGGCTTCTCTCCTCCGGGTTCTCTCAAAGCTTGATCTCTATATCGACACCTGCTGGCAAATCAAGGTGCATAAGTGCATCCACTGTTTTGGGATTTGGGTCAATAATATCAATGAGTCGCTTATGGGTCCGCATTTCAAATTGTTCCCTCGACTTCTTATCAATGTGAGGGGAACGAAGTACGGTGTATCTTGTAATTTCAGTGGGCAGAGGGATGGGGCCAGCCACAGAAGCCCCGGTTCTCTCCACCGCCTGAACAATCTTCATAGCTGACTGATCAAGGAGCTTATGATCATACGCCTTAAGCTTAATTCGAATTCTTTGCGCCACGCTCTACAACCCCCTACTCAATGATCTCCGTGACCACCCCAGCACCAACCGTCCTTCCTCCCTCACGGATAGCAAAACGCAAACCCTTCTCCAAAGCCACAGGGTAAATGAGTTTCACTTCGAGGTTGGCATTATCTCCAGGC
>CALAIW010000030.1 GCA_937922705.1 uncultured bacterium
CTCTGTTCTTCTGTAGACGCCGAAACCTCTTCACTAGAAGCAGCATTTTCTTCGGCAATGGTGGCAAGAGAAGCCACCCGTTCAGCCATAACCTGGAGACTTTTGGCAATCTCTTCTACAGCACCCACGATATCTCCAGAAAGAGAGCGGACTTCTTCTTGGGCCTTGGCAGTGCCCTCCTGGGTTTGCTCAAGAGCCGCTGCACTCTGGGCAATGCTTGTAATGCTCCCAAGAACCCGCCCAATAGCTCCGAGAATCTGCTGGAAGTTCGAGGCAATACCTTCTCCTCGTTTCACCCCTTCGGTGACTTCGGCCTGTGCCCGGTTCATGCGCTGTACTGCGACCTGCGTGTCCTTTTGAATCTCCCCAATGAGAACAGCAATTTGTTGTGCTGCCTGAGCAGAGCTTTCGGCGAGTTTCCGGACTTCTTCGGCCACCACCGCAAAGCCCCTTCCGGCTTCACCTGCTCGGGCAGCTTCAATGGCTGCATTGAGAGCGAGGAGATTCGTCTGCTCAGCAATTCCGGTAATAACATCAACGATTTTCCCAATCTCTTGCGAACGCTCTTCTAAAGCACCAATACCCTGGCCAACTTCCTGAGTCACCTGAGCAATAGATGTAACAGTCTCAAGAAGAAGCGAGAGGGCTTTCTGTCCATCCTGGGCTTCTTTTTCCGTTTCTTTCCCTTCCTGTACTGTACGCTCTATATCCTGCTGCATCTTCCGAAGGGCTCTCGTGTTCTCCTGCACCCTCTCTCCTAAGACATCCTGGACAAGGTGAATATTCCTCTGAGTAGCCTCGCGAATCGCTATTGCCCTTTCATGAATCATTTTCGTTTCCTCACTGAGGCGCTGGAGTTCTTCTCCCTGACGTGTAGCCCCTGTGGCGACCTGGGAAACAGTCTGAGTAATCTCCTGAGTTGCCCGAGAGATTTCTTCTGTAGAAGAATAGAGATTTTGGCTTGATGCGGAAAGCCGCTCTCCTGCGCCAATGATTCTTCGCACTGTCTCCCGGAGGCTTGCCATCATGTGCTCAAAAGCTTGTCCAAGCACTCCAGTTTCATCCCTGGCACGAAGGGACACAGAACCAGTGAGGTCACCTCTCTCCACAAGGCGAGCAAGGGAAACAAGAGCGTGAAGCGGCTTCGTTACACTGCGGGTGGTGAAGAAAGAAAAGAGGAGAGAAACAGCAAGGGCTAAGACAATAAGGGTGATTGCCAGGTACTGATTGTTCTGAAAGCTTCCATAGGCTTCTTTCCGATCTTCTTCAGAAAGCTTGAGGACAACGTCAGTTAGGGCATCAAGATATCCCCGCATTTCCTCAAACTTTGCTTTTGCCTGCCCAAGGGTGAGGTCTATAGCCAGAGTTCGTCCCTCGCGAGTATCCGCTTTCCTCCCTTCTACGATTTGGCGAGAAAGCTCCACCCATTCTGCACGAGCCTTTTCGTATTTTGGAATGAGCTCTTCCTCTTGAGGTGTTTTTGGCAACGCTTTGTACTTCTCCCACCGTTCTTCTGCCTGTTTGAGGTTTGTCTCGTACTCCTTGAGCAACTCCTGGAAAATTTCCGAATCCGTCTTGGCGAAAATCATCGAGCGCTCGGCCACAAGGAGTTGCTGCAGGTCCCGGTCAATCTCAAGGATATAATCCAGACTGGGCAAGCGAACGGTGTGAACCTCTTCGAGGTTACGGTAAACGTTCCGGGCAAGGAAAATCCCTAAATATCCCAACACAAGGACAAAGGCAACACCAACGAGAAACCCAAGAAGGATTCGTGCGCCGATTTTACGCTGGAAGATAAGCGCCATTGTTTTCCTCTACTCTTCAAGGAACGCATCAACATCGATACCCACAACGATAACCCCGATGACTTTTCCCTCATCCCGCACCGGGACGGAAACCTGCACCGAGTACGTCTGGGTACTCTCATCAAAGGCTACATCGGAAATATAGAGAACGCCCTCTTCCCCCTTGAAACACTCGGTGAATTTCGCCTCGTCTCCCTGCCAGTAGTCTGAAGTTTTATCCGTTGCCGCCACAAGCCCTCCCTGGTTATCGGTAACGAAAATCTCTGCAAAATACGGAGCACTCTCCTGAAGTTTACGAAGCTCTTTGGCACAATCGTTCTCAAGGTATGGTTTCATAAAGTCAGCGATGCCTGGAGTATTGATCCAGCGCTCGTCAAGGGCTTTAATTTCCTCAAGAGTTATGCCCTTCGCATTTTGAGCTTTCACTGCTTGTACAATGATGGGATTCTCGCCCCATTGCATGAGCTTTTCCTGAGCAAAGGTAACAATCTCCTGTGGAGCTTTTTCTGCTGCGAAAGCGAAACCAAGGACAAGAAGAACCAAAACACTCAAAGCAGAAACACAAAGGAGTCCCCAACGCATGGTTTATCCCCCCTAAAAAAGATTACTAACAATATACCAATTATTCAAACTTTTCTCAACCTAGATACAGCACCCTTCTAAAACCCCACAATAGGTGCAGAGAAAAATGACTGCCAAAACGTGCTACAATTCTCAAGAGGTGGTGCACCATGACCATCAAAAGTGACCGCGTTGTCCTTGTCACTGGAGCAAGCAGGGGCATTGGGCGAGGGATTGCTTTGGCCTTTGCCCCTTTTGGGGTTCGCCTTGCCATCCACTACCACACCAAAGAACGAGAGGCTCAAGAAGTGGCTGAACTTGCCAAGCACAAGGGAGCAAAAGTACTCCTCATCCAAGGAGATATCTCCGTAAGGGAAGACGTGGAACGAATGTTCCAAGAAATCACCAAAGAATTCGGAACGGTTGACATCCTGGTGAATAACGCCGCCACAGCCCAAATTGCCGACCCCAATCCTCTCTCTATCAACGAAGCGCTTTGGGACAGACTATACGCAGTGAACATGAAAGGAGTCTTCTTAACCTGTGCCTTGGCTCTACCTGGGATGATGGAGAAAAGGTGGGGAAGAATCATTAATATTTCCTCAACAGCAGGGATTACCGGTGGAACCTCAGGAGCCCATTACGCCGCAACCAAAGGCGCCCTCATCCCTTACAGCAAAGCCCTGGCTAAGGCATTTGCCCCATATGGCATCACGGTAAACGTCATAGCCCCGGGGAAAATCGAGACAGAGCTCTTTCACGAAGCCACACCTTCTACGGAAATCCCTGGAGTAATAGCCAAAATTCCCGCAGGAAGATTGGGAAAACCTGAAGATGTTGCCCATGCTGTACTTTACTTCGCAAGCGAAGAGGCGGAATTCGTCACGGGACAGGTTCTTGTGGTGTCAGGAGGATACGGAGCATAAGGGCTCAAAAGAAATGGCTCCCCGGGCAGGACTCGAACCTGCAACCATCCGGTTAACAGCCGGACGCTCTACCATTGAGCTACCGAGGAGCGATTCAAGTACAGATTATAAAAACCTTATTCGGATTCGTCAAGATAGTCCCGGAGCTTTTTGCTCCTACTGGGGTGGCGGAGTTTGCGCAGAGCTTTCGCCTCAATCTGGCGAATTCGCTCCCGAGTCACTCCAAACATCTGCCCAACTTCTTCGAGAGTGTGAGGTTTCCCATCCTCAAGCCCAAAACGGAGTTTCAGAACTTTTCGCTCTCGCTCCGTAAGCGTATTCAGCACGCCCTCGAGTTGCTCCTTTAAAAGGGAATACGAAGCTGCCTGAGGTGGTGCCATAATAGCCGCGTCCTCGATGAAGTCTCCAAGGTGGCTGTCCTCTTCTTCGCCAATTGGTGTTTCAAGAGACAGAGGCTCCTGCGCGGTCTTGAGGATTTCCCGCACTTTTTCAGGGGTAATGCCCATGCGCTCGGCAATCTCTTCGGGAGTTGGTTCGCGACCAAGTTCCTGAGTAAGCTGGCGACTGATACGAGAGAGCTTGTTGATCGTCTCCACCATATGGACAGGGATGCGAATGGTACGAGCCTGGTCCGCAATAGCGCGAGTAATGGCCTGGCGAATCCACCAGGTGGCATAAGTGGAGAACTTGTATCCTTTCCGGTAATCGAACTTTTCCACCGCTCGAATGAGGCCAAGATTTCCCTCTTGAATAAGGTCAAGGAAAAGCATCCCCCGGCCTACGTAACGCTTGGCAATGCTCACTACAAGGCGGAGATTTGCTTCGATGAGCTTCTTCTTCGCTTCCTGGTCTCCTTGCTCAATGCGTTTGGCAAGCTCTACTTCCTCTTCCGGGGTTAAAAGTGGTACCTGGCCAATCTCTTTAAGGTACATCTTGACCGGGTCATCAACGCCAACACCTCGAATATCCTCAATCTGCCAGTCCTCGGCTTCAAAACCTGGAGCCTCTTCTCGGAATACTTCTTCATCTGAAACCTCGATACCGAGTTCCGAAAGGGTATCGTACACGTCGTCGAGCTTATCGACGTTTATAGCCTCCTCACCAAGGACATCGTTGAGTTCCTTAAAAGTAACGTACCCTTTCCGTTTTCCACTTTCCACAAGGGATGCAATATCCTGAGAAACCTTCTTTCTCCCGTTCCCACTCAAGGCTCCTTCTCTCCCCTCTCACGTACTCCTTCGAAGTTTCTCTCGCTCCTTGACCAGAGCATGGTACCGCCTCCAGCCCTCAGGGTCCTGAGAAGTCTTTAATTCTTCCCAGAGGCTCTGAATGTTTCGCTCCAGCGCGGAAAGTTTTACCTGGCGAATAAGGTCTGCCACAAGGTCTTCACGAGTCGCACTCTGGAAATCCTCTCGGGAAGCAATTTCGGTAACAAGCGCCTGAATATTTTCCTCTCCCTGGAAAACATCAACAAGGTCTGAAAGAGTACATTCCTTCCGATAGGACAGTTCCAATAAAGCCTGAAAAATGCGCCGATGTTCAGGTTTTACAAAGTGATCTCGATCGATAACTTCAAAAATCCTCCCTCGAAGCGTTGCACTGTCAAAGCACGCCCGAAGGAGCATCTTTTCTGCTTGAACCCATCCGGGTTCAGAAACACCCTGAGAGCGGGGTTTTTCGAAAACCTCGAATCCTTCCCCTCCCAAAACTCGCAAAACCATATCTTCTGCCACTCCAACCCGTTCAGCAAGCATTCGCACTCGCAAGGCTCGCTCAACCGGGTCTTTAGTCGCAGCAAGAAGTGGCACCATGCCCTTGAGTACTTTGGCCTTTGACTCCAGAGAATTATAACCATGAGTCTTGAGCAATAATTCCAGAGAATATTCAAAAAATGACGGGGCTTTTTCCAAAAGAGTGAGGAAAGCCTCTTTTCCCTTTTCCCGCACAAAGCTATCTGGGTCGTAAGGCGAAGGAAGGGTCACGATATCAACATGAAAGCCCCGCTCGTAGAGAATGCTCAAACCTCGGGCGGTTGCCACCTCTCCTGCCTGATCTGCGTCGTAGCAGAGAACAACCCGATCAGCATACCTCTTGAGGAGTCCTGCTTGTTCCCGAGTGAGAGCTGTTCCCATAGAAGCAACGCAATTGGTGATCCCATGCTCAAAAAGGGCAAGGCAATCCATGTACCCTTCGACGAGAATGGCAAAGCGATGCTTCACAATCGTCTCTTTCCCAGCAAAAAGTCCGTAGAGGTGATGCCCTTTAGTGAAAAGAGGTGAGTCAGGACTGTTCACGTACTTTGGTTCCCCTTCTCCAAGAACGCGCCCAGCAAATCCGATGATTCTTCCCTGAGCATCGTGGAGGGCAAAGGTGATTCTTCCCCGAAAGCGGTCAAGAAGTTCCCCTCGCCTTGTGACCACTCCGATACCTGCACGAATAATCTCCCGCCCAGAAAACCCTTCTTTGAGAAGAAAAGCAATGCTTGCCTTTCCCGCAGACGGAGAAAAACCAAGGGAAAAAATTTGGAGGGTCTCCTCCTTAAGGCCCCGCTTTCCTAAAAGGTACTCCCACGCCTTGGAAGCCTCTTCGCTCCCCTCGCTTTTCAAGCATGCCCGGTAGTAACGATTCGCCGTCTCGAGAAGCTTGAAAAGCCTTTCTCGCTCTCCGAGGGAGGTTTTCTCTTTGCGGAACGAGGCAGGAAGGGGAAGACCACACCTTTCGGCAAGAAAAGCCACTGCTTCTGGAAAGGTTAAGCGCTCTATACGCATGATAAAAGTGAAGATATTCCCCCCTGCCCCGCAACCAAAGCAGTGGAAAATACCCTTTTCTGGTGAGACGGTAAAAGAAGGGGTTTTTTCCTCATGGAAGGGGCAAAGAGCCCGGAAATTGCGCCCTGAAGGTTTCAAATCCACGTACTGGGAGATGAGCTCCACAATATCGATACGAGCCTTAATCTCCTCAAGGTACTCCTCAGGGATGAACACATTCTCACCCTCGAAAGACCCTGCAGGGCCCTTGAGGACCCTGCAGGGCGGTAACTACCGCATAAAGAGAGGGGCAAAAACGAGTGCCACTATGGACATGAGCTTAATGAGAATATTCAGCGAGGGACCAGCAGTGTCCTTAAAGGGATCACCAACCGTGTCACCAACAACTGCAGCGGCGTGGGTTGGGGTTCCTTTACCTCCAAGGTTTCCCGCCTCAATGTACTTCTTAGCGTTATCCCAAGCCCCGCCAGCATTAGCCATCATAATAGCCAGCATAAGGCCACTGATGATTGCTCCAGCAAGAAGGCCACCAAGTGCTTCCCGTCCCAGGACAAGCCCCACAGCCAAGGGCACAACCACTGCAAGGACACCGGGAAGAATCATTCGGGAAAGGGCTCCTTTTGTGCTGATATCCACACACCGAGCATAATCTGGACGGGCTTTTCCTTCCATAAGTCCCTTAATTTCCCGGAACTGTCGACGAACCTCTTCAACCATGTTGAAAGCCGCTCGACCCACAGCCTTCATGGCAAGAGATGAGAAGAGGAAAGGCATCATGCCACCAACAAAAAGCCCCACAACCGTATGGGGATGGAGAAGGTCAATGGCCCTCAACCCTACTGCCTGCCCATAGGCGGCAAAGAGTCCCATGGCGGTGAGGGCTGCAGATCCAATGGCAAAGCCTTTACCGATGGCTGCAGTGGTATTTCCAAGGGCATCGAGAGAATCGGTAATCTTGCGTACCTCAGGACCAAGACCCGCCATCTCAGCAATACCACCGGCATTGTCGGCTACTGGTCCGTAGGCATCGACCGAGACAATGATTCCAGTAATGGAGAGCATTCCAAGGCCTGCAATGGCAACACCGTACATCCCCGCGGCCTGATAGGCAACAATGATTGCTCCACAGATGACAAGAAGGGGCAAAACAGCGCTTTCCATACCTAGAGCAAGACCATGAATAATCGTTGTTGCCGCGCCGGTTTGTGAAGCTTGAGCCAGCTCCCTGGTGGGTTTAAACTCACTTGAAGTATAGTACTCCGAGAGCAATCCAATGGCCACACCCGCAATGAGTCCTGCAACTGTGGCCACAAAAGGACCAAGGCCCCGGAAAAGGAGGAGCGAAGCGATGAGGCTAAAGATAACCACAAGAATCCCACTCGCATAGGTACCGCGGTTCAGGGCTGCGGCAAGACCTTTTTCGTCCCTAGCGCTCACAAAGAACGTCCCAAGGATAGAAGCGATAACCCCAAGGCCAGCAATAAGGAGTGGGTAGAGAAGCCCAGCAACATTCTGCGCCAGAGCAGCTCCAAGAATCATAGCAGCGATAATGGACCCAACGTATGACTCAAAAAGGTCTGCGCCCATACCAGCAACGTCGCCAACGTTGTCGCCGACGTTATCGGCAATGACTGCAGGATTTCGAGGGTCATCTTCAGGAATTCCTGCCTCCACTTTCCCCACCAAGTCTGCTCCCACATCCGCAGCTTTCGTGTAGATTCCTCCACCCACACGGGCAAAGAGGGCTACCGAGCTTGCTCCCAAAGCAAAACCGTTAATAATTTGGGCATCACGGATGATAGCGTAGAGAATACCAAGACCCAAAAGCCCAAAACCTACCACACACATTCCCATAACCGCTCCAGCAGAAAACGCCACCCGAAGTGCTGGATTGGCCCCTTGGGTTGCCGCTTGGGTCGTGCGTGCATTACTCCGGGTAGCAATGCGCATGCCCACGAATCCAGCAAGAATCGAACAGAATGCCCCAACGAGGAAGCACCCTGCGGTAACCCAGCCACGAGCAAAGCCCAAAACCACAAACATCACCGCAACAAAGACTACAAGGAAGCTATACTCCCGCTTCAGGAAAGCCATAGCACCTTCCTGAACAGCCCGAGAAATCTCCTGCATCTTCTCGTTCCCGGGACTGAAGGAGTTAATCCGACGAATAAGAGAAGCTGCAAAAAGTACCGCAATGAGACCAGCAATAGGCGTAAAGTATACAACGGCCTCCATGAAAGACACCTCCCTCAGCGAATTTTCCATCCCTCCTGCGGCCAGGAAGAAGGGATGAAGTATTTCCGGTAGATGTACAGAGCGTACCGATCGGTCATTCCCGAAATAAAGTCACAAATGACCGTTCCCAGATCTTCTTGCCGCCCCTGAGCAAAGGTATACTCCTTTTCAAGAATCTCAGGATGCTCTAAAAAGAACTCGTAAAGGTGCTGCACCAAGCGTTTTGCCTTCTCCCGCTCCTGCCACTGCTCGGGGCCAAAGTACACTCGCTCGAAGAGAAACGCCCGAAGCGCTTCGGTTGCCTCCCGGACTGGGTCACTCATGCGAATTGACGGTTGGTCAAAGCTCTCAAGGACAATATCTCTGACCATAGTGTTGATACGTTGCCGGTGCGTCTCCCCGAGAATAGCAATAGCCTCCTTGGGAAGTTCGTCAAACTGGATGACCCGAGCTCGAAGTGCATCGTCGATATCGTGATTCACATAGGCGATAATGTCCGCCCAGCGGACCACCTGCCCTTCAAGGGTTGCGGGAAGGTCCTGGGGTTCTGCCACAAGGCACATAATACGGGTCTTAGAGTGCTTCACAATACCATCCCGTACCTCCCAAGTGAGGTTCAAGCCCTCCCCATCCCGTTCAAGTTTATCCACCACCCGGAGACTCTGTTCGTTGTGTCTGAACCCTTGGGGATGGATCTCGTTTAGCGCCTCTTCCCCCGCATGGCCAAATGGCGTATGTCCAAGGTCATGCCCAAGGCTTATAGCCTCCACAAGGTCTTCATTGAGGCGAAGCGCTCGGGCAATAGTCCGGGCAATTTGCGAAACTTCAAGGGTATGGGTAAGACGGGTCCGGTAGTGGTCTCCCTCAGGGCTTAGGAAGACCTGGCTTTTGTGTTTGAGCCGACGGAAGGCCTTGCTGTGAAGAATGCGGTCCCTATCTCGCTGGAAGCAGGTTCGGAGCTCGCACTCCTCTTCAGGCCTCTCGCGCCCTCGACTCTCGGTACTCAAAGTGGCAAAAGGAGAGAGGAACGCTCTCTCCTTTTCCTCGAAAAACTTCTTAATATTTGCAATGTCCACCATAGTTCAGAAGAGGCGGGGTAGGTCCCCGCCCGTTTCCCCTTTACAGGTTGAACTGAGCCTCCTTTTCAACGTCTTCCAAGGCTGCGTGAGCAGCAGCAAGGCGGGCAATAGGTATCCGGAACGGTGAACAGCTCACGTAGTTCAAACCAACCTTGTGGCAGAAGACAACCGACTTTGGTTCGCCACCGTGTTCGCCACAGATACCACATTTCAGGTTCGGACGAGTTTTGCGACCTTTTTCAACGGCCATTTGCATGAGCTGGCCTACACCCTCCTGGTCAAGGACCTGGAAGGGGTCTTCTGGGAGGATGCCCTTCTCCTCATAGAAGAAGAGGAATTTGCCCTCAGCGTCGTCACGGCTGTAACCAAAGGTCATCTGGGTGAGGTCGTTGGTCCCAAAGGAGAAGAACTCAGCGTATTCGGCAATTTGGTCTGCCACAAGGGCTGCCCGGGGAACTTCAATCATTGTGCCGAAACTGTAGTTGATCTGCACACCCTGCTCTTTGAGCACCTGTTGGGCAACTTCATCGAGTTTCTCTTTGAGAACCTTGATTTCATTCTTGTGGCCTACAAGGGGAATCATGATTTCTGGAATGACTTGAACACCCTCTTTGGTCAGTTCACAAGCCGCCTCCATGATAGCCCGAACTTGCATTTCGACAATTTCAGGATAGAGAATGCCAAGGCGGCATCCTCGAAGACCCATCATGGGGTTCGCTTCATGGAGGTTCCGGACAATCTTGAGAAGCTTCTCCTTCTCCTCAAGCTCAGGACCGGTGACACCCTTAGCTCGAAGCGTAGTAACCTCCACAAGGAGGTCTTCGAGTTTGGGCAGGAACTCGTGGAGTGGTGGGTCAATAAGCCGGATAGTAACAGGTTTTCCTTCCATAACGCGGAAAATCTCCTTGAAGTCGCCCTTCTGCATGGGTTCAATGTGGGCAAGGGCTTCTTTCCGCTCTTCCAGGGTCTGAGCCATAATCATCTTCTGGACCCAGGGGAGACGGTCTGGGGCCATGAACATGTGCTCTGTTCGGCACAGTCCAATTCCCTCAGCACCAAACTCAAGGGCCTTCTTAGCATCGGCAGGGGTATCAGCGTTAGCCCGGACACCGAGTTTGCGGAACTTATCAGCCCAGGAAAGGAGAATCTTAAACTCTTCAGAAAGCTGCGGAGGAATGGTCCGAACCTGGCCAAGGATGACCTCACCGGTGCTCCCATCAATGGTAATATAGTCGCCCTCTTTTACCACCACATCACCAACGGTGAACTCCCGCTTATCAAGGTCAATCGTAATCGCCTCACATCCAGCAACACAGGGCTTCCCCATGCCCCGAGCCACAACGGCAGCGTGACTCGTCATTCCGCCGCGGCTTGTGAGAACACCCTGAGCAGCCACAACCCCGTGGATGTCATCAGGGGTGGTTTCCGGACGCACCAGGATAACCTTTTCGCCAGCGTTACCAAGCTTTTCCGCCTCGTCCGCGTCAAAAACAACCTTACCAGAAGCTGCACCGGGAGAAGCAGGAAGCCCCTTGGCAAGGACCCGAAGAGGCTGGCTCCGGTCAATTTGTGGATGGAGGAGCTGGTTAATCTGGTTTGGCTCGACCCGCTTCACTGCAGTCTTCTCATCGATGAGCCCTTCTCGCACCATATCGACAGCGATTCTAATGGCCGCTTGGGCAGTCCGCTTTCCGGTTCGGGTTTGAAGGAGGTAGAGCTTTCCGCGCTCTATGGTGAACTCGAAATCTTGCATGTCCTTGTAATGCTTTTCCAGGATTTCGTAGACCTTCTTGAGCTCCTCAAAAGCCTGGGGAAGTTCCTTCTCCATCTCTTTGATAGGTTTGGGTGTACGGATTCCAGCAACGACATCCTCGCCCTGGGCGTTCAGGAGGTACTCGCCATAGTACTCTTTCTCGCCAGTCGAGGGGTTTCGAGTGAAACCAACACCAGTGCCTGAGTCAAAGCCCATGTTGCCGAAAACCATCATCTGGACATTGACCGCAGTTCCCCAATCCTCGGGAATGTTATGAATCTTACGATAGGTGATAGCCCGCTTGTTATTCCAAGAAAGGAATACCGCGTTGATTGCTCGACGAAGCTGTTCCCAGGGTTCTTGGGGGAAATCTTCGCCAGTATGCTCCTTGTAGAGCTTCTTGTACTTCTCAACGACTTTTTTCAGTGCTGCAGCATCAAGGTCGGTATCGAGTTTTGCTCCAACTTCTTCTTTAACCTCATCGAGAACAGCTTCAAACTTTGAATGATCCACACCCATGACGACATTACCAAACATCTGGATGAAACGGCGGTAACAGTCATAGGCAAAGCGCTCGTTTGAGGTCAAACGAGCAAGGCCCTGAACCACTGCATCATTGAGCCCCAGGTTGAGGATGGTGTCCATCATACCAGGCATGGAAGCGGGAGCACCAGACCGAACAGAAACAAGGAGGGGGTTATTAGGGTCGCCAAACTTCTTTCCCGTCTTTTCTTCAAGCACCTTCAGGCTCTTTTTCACCTCTTCTTCGAGTCCCTCTGGCCAGGTCTGGTTGTTCTTGTAAAAGTGCGAACACGCCTCCGTTGTGATAGTGAAGCCAGGAGGTACCGGGAGTCCAATGCGGGTCATTTCCGCAAGGTTTGCTCCCTTGCCTCCCAGAAGTAACTTCATCGAAGCGTCCCCTTCGCCAAAGAAGTACACGTACTTCTTCATGCTTGTTCCTCCCTTTTCTTTTTAATTTGTTCGAAAATTTTTCCCACCACATCATGAACCGAAAGGCGGGTAATGTCAATGACCGGACACTGTAAACGGGCATACACTGCCCGAGCAAAGGCGAGTTCTTCCTCTACCCGCGCGCGATTTGCCTTCTCCTCAAGGCAATAGAGTCCTAAGGCTCTGATTCGCTCAAGACGAAGTTCGCTCAAATACTGGGGGTCCATATCGATGCCCACAACAAGGGGTTTTGGTCCTCTCCCCACCACTTCTTCAAAGTTTACCGGAAGAGGGAGATTGGGGTCAAGAAGGAGATGCCCACACTTCACCCCCTTTTCAGCAAGGCGCAAAATGCATTCATCCCGATGGGGATACCAAACCGTAAGGAGAATAACATCGGCTTGGTCAAGGTTTGACACGCTGAATCCAGTGCTTTTTTCCACAGCGTACTCGATAGCCTCAAGCCGCTCAACCACATTCTCTTCCCTCTGGAAAATACCTGGAATCCCCCGAGGCTTTCGAAGGCTTACTTTTTTCAGAGCCTCCACAACCGGCCCAAGAACATCTAAAGCGATAACGCTCCGGTTGGCCGCTTCCGCCCGGAGAACCCGGGCAAGGTCCTCATTCACCACAGTGTACACCACAATGTCTTTTCCAACCCGCACCATATCCATAATGTTGTAGATTTCCTCTTCGCTACGCACATGGGTGAATCGCAGAACATTCACCCGGGGAAGCTCAAATTGCAAAAGAGCTGCCTGAACGACAGAGAATGCGGTTTTCCCTGTTCCATCAGAGATGACGAAGATATTGAAATCGTCGTGTGCTTCGTGAATTTCCTGGTCCTCAAAATCAAACAACCTTTGTACCCTCCTCTACCACAATAAGTGAGAGATTGGCAAAAGACGCAAAGAGATTGACAATGCGCTTCATAAGACCCAGACGATTTTCTCGAAGGAGAGGGTCGTCACACATCACCAGAACCTCGTCGAAAAACCGATTAAGAAGCGGAATGATTCCCCAGAAAAACTCAAAGGCCTTTCGGTACTCTCCCTGAAGGAGAGCTCCCCGAATAGCCTCTTCCCTTTTCCGCAGCTCTTTGTAGAGGGCTTTTTCAGCCTCCTCCACCAGGAGGTCCTCTCGAACCCCTTCACCCTCAAAGTCCCGGGAAATATTATACGCCCTGGTGAAACCGGTAACCACTGCAGCAAGAAATTCTCGTTCCTTCATGAAAAGCTCGTGGAGAAATTCCACACGTTGCGCTGCCTCGCAAATGTCGTCAGGCTTGGTGGCAAAGACTGCCTGAATAATGGAGTAATGCTTACCACTCTCAAGAAGGAAGGAACGAAGCCTCCCAAAGAGGAAGCGCATGACCTCCTCTTTTGGGTTCTCAATGCGAGGCTCAAATCCCTGGGCTAAAAGAAGATTAAGGTTTTCGGTAATCCACTCCGAAAGAGAACAGTACCATCCCCGAAGGAGCAAGGTGTCGACGATACTCTGTCCCAGCCGACGAAGCCCCAGGGGATCTTGAGAACCTGTAGGGATCCGCCCCAGAGAGAAACTGGAAACAATGGTATCCATTTTATCCGCTAAAGAGAGAATGCTCCCCAGGGTTGTCTCCGGAACCGAAAGGTAACTCTCCTCAATAGCCAGAGCAACCTCTTCTTCTTCCCCCGAAAGGAGTGCATATACCTTTCCCATGTATCCTTGAAGCTCCGGGAATTCCCGAACCATAGAGGAGACAAGGTCAGCTTTTGAGAGGAATGCTGCCCGCCGCAAAAGGGCGATTTCTGCCTCACTGCGTTTGAGAACCTCGCCAAGGTACGTTACAAGTTCTACAAGACGCTTAGTCTTTTCGTACATGCTTCCAAGGTCTTCCTGGAAGAGGACTCCCCGGAGATGCTCCACCCAGTCAGCGGGCCTTTGCCTTTTGTCCTCTTCAAAGAAAAAGAGGGCGTCTTCCAGGCGGGCACGCAAAACCCGTTCGTTTCCCCGAACGATTTTCTCAGCTCCATCCCTCGGCCGATTCACCACCACAAAAAAAAGAGGCTTGAGGTTTCCCTCGTCGTCACAAGCGGCAAAATAGCGCTGGTGGTGCTTCATAACCGTAATGAGGAGCTTCGAGGGAAGGGTTAAGTACTTTTCACTGAAGCGCCCGACAAGGACATCGGGGTACTCGACGAGGAAATTCACTTCCTCAAGAAGTTCTTCATCCCGCAGCCAGTGCACACCCGCCTCCTGAGCACTTTGGGAAAGTGCCTCAATAATTCGATTGCGGCGTTTCACTGGATCGACGATAACCCAAGCTTTCTCGAGTATTTCCTCATACGCTGGAGCACAAGGCACCGAAAGCCAGGAAGGGGAAAGGAAGCGGTGTCCAAAGCTCATCCGGGAGGCAGAAACTCCAGCAATGCACAGGGGAATTTCCTCATCCCCCAAAAGGGCGACAAGCCAGCGTATGGGGCGAACGAAACGGAAATCCCCCTCACCCCAGAGCATAGAACGAGAGAATTCCAAAGAGGTGACAAAATGCAAAAGCGCTTCAGGAAGAACCTCCTTCACCGGTTTTCCTGGCTCAAACTTTCGACCAAAGATGTACGTTCCCTTTTCCGTCTCTCGGACGTAAAGGTCCTGAAGCGCAATGCCCTGAGCTTTAGCAAAGGCCAAGGCAGGGGGCAAAAGATTCCCCTGCTCATCCATGCCAATCTTTTTTGCCGGTCCCTTAATCTCCTGCACTACCGGCTCTTGGGTTGTACCCATACCCCGAACGTAAAGGGCAATGCGTCTTGGAGTCCCCAAAACACGGAAATCCTCGTAAGGAATGCGAAATTTCGCAAGGGTCTCAGCAAATTTCTCCTCGACCTCAGCAAAAATCTCTTGAATAAGGCTTGTGGGGAGTTCCTCGACTCCAATTTCAAAGAGGAAATCCTTTTTATCCATTGGGGACCGTCACCGCCACCTTCTGGCACCAGGGGAATCCAAGGGACTCTCGCTCCTTAAGATAAAGTGCAGCACAGCGATTCGCAAGCTGCCGTACTCTGCCCATATACTGACTCCGTTCAAGGACACTGATGCCTCCTCGGGCGTCAAGAAGGTTAAAGGTGTGAGAGCATTTGAGAATGTAGTCGTAAGCTGGAAGCACAAGTCCACGATCCAGAAGACGCTGTGCTTCTTTTTCATAAAGGTTGAAGAGAGTAAAGAGGGTCTCAAGGTCGCTTGCTTCAAAGCTATACACCGAGTGTTCTCGTTCCTCCTGAAGCCGTATATCCCCATAGGTAAGGTGCTCGTTCCACTGCACTTCGAAGACGTTCTCCTTCTCCTGGAGGTACATGGCAATGCGTTCAAGACCGTAGGTAATCTCTACCGAGATAGGTCGAAGGTCAATGCCACCAGCCTGCTGGAAATAGGTGAACTGAGTAATTTCCATACCGTCAAGCCAAACTTCCCAACCAAGTCCCCAGGCCCCAAGAGTTGGTGATTCCCAGTTGTCCTCAACAAAACGGATGTCGTGCTCTTTCGGATCAATGCCAAGGGTAAAGAGGCTCTCAAGGTAAAGATCCTGGATGTTGTCTGGAGAGGGCTTGATAATCACCTGGAACTGGTAGTGTTCGTAGAGGCGATTGGGATTCTCCCCATACCGGCCATCGGTGGGACGGCGAGAAGGTTCACAATACGCTACCCTCCAGGGCTCAGGTCCCAGAACCCGCAAAAAGGTTGCAGGATTCATGGTTCCTGCACCAACTTCCACGTCGTATGGCTGGGCAATGACGCAACCTTGCCGCTTCCAGTACTCACTCAAAGCGAGAATAATGTCCTGGAAGTACACGATGCTCCTCCTTAAACTCCATCAAAGGAAAACTATATCAAGGAGAGTATACTCTGTCAACTGACTGAGATTTATTCTTCTTTTACGAGTCGCTTGAGTGTCTCCTCGTGTATTCGGAGCGCTTCCTCATCCCAGAGGACAAAACGAATAACTCGAACGGACTTGAGCTCTGGAACCATCTCAAGGACTGTTTGTATCGCCACTTCGGCAGCTTCCTGCAGGGGATACCCAAAAGCTCCAGTAGAAATAGCTGGAAAGGCCACAGAAGAGATGCCGTGTTCTTCAGCAAGGCGAAGGGCATTCCGGTAGCAGGAAGCAAGGAGTTCTCTTGCCGGCTCATCAATGCCATACCTTGGGCCAAGGCAATGAATGACGTAGCGATTGGGAAGCTTGTATCCTCGGGTGATGACCGCCTGTCCTGGGCGAATGGGAGCAAGAGGACGACACTCCTCGTACAACTCCGGCCCTGCAGCACGGTGTATTGCTCCCGCCACCCCTCCACCTGGGCGGAGCTCGGCATTAGCTGCGTTGACAATGGCATCAAATCCAACTTGCTTGGTGATATCGCCTCGAACACACTCAATAGTGACCCCGTTGACTTTTCTCTCCACGCTCTCCACCTCCTCTAGCACATCCCGTATAATAGTGTACCAGGAGAAAGGAGGAAGGCCATGAAGAAAACGTACAAAATAGGCGTTATTCCTGGAGATGGAACCGGTCCAGAAGTGGTGCGAGAGGGACTTAAGGTCCTTGAAGCGGTGGCCAAAAAGGTTGGTTTTTCCTACGAGACCATTGTGTACCCCTTTGGGGGCGAACACTACAAAAAGACTGGAGAGACTTTGCCCGACTCAGCCCTTGAGGAGTTTAGGAAACTCGACGCCATTTACCTCGGAGCCATAGGGCACCCGGAGGTCAAACCAGGAATTCTTGAGCAGGGCATTTTACTCAAAATTCGTTTTGGCCTTGACCAGTACATTAACCTTCGTCCGGTAAAACTCTACCCAGGAGTCTGGACCCCCATCAAAGACAAGGGTCCAGAGGACATCGATTTTGTGGTCGTTCGGGAGAACACCGAGGGGCTCTACGTGGGAGCAGGGGGATTCCTCCGGAAAGGGACACCGGACGAGGTAGCCATACAGGTCTCAATCAATACGAGAAAAGGAGTAGAACGGTGCATCCGTTTTGCCTTTGAGTATGCCCGAAAGCGAAACAAAAAGAAAAAAGTGACGCTTTGTGGAAAGACCAATGTTCTCACTTATGCTTTTGACCTTTGGGAAAGAGTCTTCTATGAGGTTGCTCGGGAGTACCCTGACATCCAAACCGATTATGCCCACGTTGACGCTACCACTATGTGGATGGTGAAAAACCCCGAGTGGTTTGACGTCATTGTTACCGACAACATGTTCGGAGACATCATTACTGATCTTGGGGCAATGATTCAGGGTGGCATGGGCATTGCCGCAGGAGGCAACATCAATCCGCAGGGGGTTTCCATGTTTGAGCCCATTGGAGGCTCTGCCCCGAAGTACACAGGGATGAATGTCATTAATCCCCTTGCTGCCATCCTTGCCATGCAGATGCTCCTTGACACCATTGGGGAACATGAGGCAGCTTCACGAGTCGAAAACGCAGTTATTCAGGCTCTCCAAACCGGCAAAATCAAGAGTATGAGTGCTGGGAAAATGGGGCTCACGACTCAGGAAGTTGGTGACCTTGTAGCGTCTTTGGTGTGACCTTACTCGAGGGGTGCACCTCCCTCTTGAGTTGGCGGATGCCCTGAAGAGGGCTGCGACTCAAGAGGTGTGCCTCCTTCCTCTAGCGGTGTCCCACCAGAAACTCCCGGTGGGGGAGCAACCACGCCCTGTCCAGAACGGAGGGCAGGGCGTGGTTTGTTGGCGGCGATAAAGTTCTGAAGCTCTATCTCCACTAGGGTAAAGTTTTCGTGCTTTTGCAAAGCCTCCTCAAGACGCACCGCAACTTTATCCACTTCCATTCCTTCCCGGCGAGCCTGCTCTAAGAGCTTAGCAACCTTTTGGATTTCCTGGGCCTCAAGGTTTCTCTCAAGAATGCGCTCAAGAACCGCGCTCGCCGTTTCTGAGGGAACACCTACTTCAAGGAACGTGACTACAGTATCCACAAAACGCTCGGCGACTTTAGGTCGCGACGCAACCCTGGCTAAAATCTCCCGAAGAACCTGAGATGGTACCGAGAGTTCCAGGGACACAGCAAGGTCTTCAAGAAGGGATTCTTTCTCCTGAATTCCCGCATCCCTAAGAAGTTGCCTGGCCTCCTGCAAAGCGTCTCTCCGCTTTTTCAAAGCTTCAACCAGATTCTCTGGAGGGACACCTTTAGTAAGGCCTTCTCGAAGCTTCTTTAAGAGGAGTTTGTCGGGAATATCCCGGGCTTCAGAAAAGATTTTGGGTACCTCCCTCAGGAGATAGGTCTTACCATCCTCAGGATACGGGGAGCGCTCAATAAGACGAGTAACCGCATCTTGAGACCAGACTACCGAGGAAAGGCAAAGGATGAAAAGCAAAGCATAGAGAATCCGCTTCACTCTGCATCGCCATCAACGACAAGGATGGAGTTTGCTCCCCCAAACCCATCGGACACCACTCTGGGGGAGAGAGGATCCGGCACCCATTTTCCATCGACAAGAAAACCGTACTCGTACTTTCCAGGGCGGAGGCGAAGGGTCAGAGTGTAGCAGTTCTCGTCGACCCGCTCCATAGGGATAGACTCCCAATCGGAGAAATCACCGGCTACAGCAACGGTTCTTGGATTCCGAACGGCACTGCAAAAGACAAGTCTCACCGTACGGTATCCAAAAAGCTCAAGGCGTGGGGTAAGGGGGAGATTGGTGGTGAGCATGAGAATAAAGAGCACTGCCGCTCCCAAGGCTACGACCCATCGCTTGTAGCGACGATACGAAGGACGACGCCTTCTTTGAATCTCTGCCATAACCGCTGGAGCGAAAGACCGCAAAGGTTCAACTCTTGGCAATCGCTCAAGATACAGATCGAGTTTCTCTTTTCCTTCCATCATGCTCCACCCACCTATACATACGACAAAAAGAAATCCAGAGTTTCACGAAAATTCCTTCCCCAGGATTTCCCTGAGTTTCTCCTTTGCCCGGTGGAGGTATGTCTTCACCGTACCAACTGGAATACCAAGGATCTGGGCAATCTCTTCATAAGGGAGTTCCTCGATGTACCGAAGCACAATAACTTCCCGAAACTTCCAGGGAAGCTTTTCTACCGCTTGTGAAACCCGCTCAAGAATTTCTCCTTCAAGCACTCCCTCTTCAGGGTCCTTATCACTAGGCAAAAAGTCTTCCACTTCGCCCTCTTTTTCTTCCCCCACCGGGGTATTGAGGGAGAAGAAGGAACGAATTTTCTGCCTCCTGAAGTAATCAAGACACACGTTCCGGGCAATGCGGTACATCCAGGTGGAAAACTCAAAAGAATCCTTGTAGGTCTTGAGGGCGAAAAAGGCTTTCACAAAAGCCTCTTGTGTCAGGTCCTCGGCATCCTGGCGGTGCCGCACCATACCGTAGACATAGTTAAAAATAGGTCTCTCGTAACGGGCAACAAGAATGGAAAAAAGGTCCTGGTTTCCGTTTAGAACTTCCCGAACAATTTCCCTATCGCTCTGTTCCCACATTGCGGCTCAGAGAACGTACCGCCGTAACCAGTCAATACGGAACTGGACGTTCTGGATAAGGGACGAACCATCGGCCCACTTCGCTCCAGGGTATTTACGGATGATCTCAAGATACGTGTGGTACGCCTCAACGTAACGCCCCAACTTCTCAAGACACAAACCCTTGTGGAAAAGGGCCGCTGGGGCAATGAGAATCCCATTGTACCACCGACCGTTGGGATAGAGTCGCACGCAGTCTTCGAAAGCCTGAAGGGCATCAGCAAAGCGATTCGCTTTGTAGAATGCTGCTCCTGCAAAGTACTGGGCATCATCAGAGAGGTCGGTATCAGGGTAGCGAGCCACATACTCAAGGAATTGTGAGGCGGCACGATTGTAAAACTCCAACCGGTAGAGGCAGTGCGCAGCAGAATACAGAGCTTTTCGGGCAATCTCGCCCCCAAACTCTTGAGCTCTCTCGTACGCTGCAAGAGCATCTTGAAAGGAACCAAGGATATAGTAACAGTCACCCATCTCGTACCATGCATTCCCTACAAATTCACTCTCCGGATACGCATCGATAAGCTTTTGGTATTCTAGGATTGCCCGGCTGTAGTCTCGAAGGCCTTCGCTGAAGCATTTTGCTAGGAGGTACTGAGCGTCATCGGCAAAGGGATTTCCCGGAGCCTGTGCAGCCTCTTCAAGCACTGGAACTGCTTCCTGGTACTTCCCAAGGAAAAAGAGCGACGCCCCTTTGAGGAAAATCACCTCAACATTTTTAGGGTATACGAGAAGAAAACTCTCCGCCTCGCGAAGAACGCGCTCGTAAAAACCAAGTTCATAGAGGGCAAAAAGGTACTCTTTGAGATTACCTTCGGTGCGCTCCGGAAGCACAACCTTCCCTTCGGCATTAATGAACCGTGTTTCTTTCTCCACAACCTCGGCTTGAACCACTACCCCAGTGTAGGAGGGATGCGAAAAGAAGACGTAGTACTTCCCCGCCGGAAGACCCTCAAGGAGAAATGCTCCGTCCCCATCGGTGAGAACACTTTTTCCCCCTCCTTCTACAAGCACACCGCTCACCGGTCCCTTTCCATCCCACACCACACCCGTGAGACTCCCGGTCCCCCGGGTTCCAAAACACCCACCAACGACAACCGCAAAAAGAACGCCCAGCACAAAACCAAGTATTCTCTTTCGCACCTTTACCCCTTCCTCTCAACCCTTCTGAGGAGTCGCTCTACCTCTTTCATGCGCCCAAAACCCTGAGGAGCATGGTTTTTCAGAAAAAGGAGCTCCTCCTTTGCCTCCTTATACTTCCCCTGGGCCTCAAGAACCACTGCAAGCCAGTACCGCACCTCGAAATCCAGGGGATGTCTTTCGAGGATTCCCCGGAATACCTTTTCTGCTTCTTCTCTCTCCCCCATTTTATACAATACGTATCCAAGATGGAGAAGGTAAAAAGCATTCTCAGGAGAATACTCAAGAGCCTTCACAAAGCACTCTTTTGCTTTCTCCCATTCTCTCAAAAGACCAGTGCTGCTCCGAAGCTCATAGGTGTACCCAAGCCGGAACCAGTTCATGTGGTCCTCAGGGTGTTCTGCAAGGTGCAAGGTAAAAACGGGAATCGCCTGCTCTGAGAGCTCGAAAGCCTTGCGATACTTTCCTCTCTCCACGAGGAGAAGCCCTGCTTCCCAGAACGCATCAAGAGTCTGCTCACCCTGAGCAATACATGCCTCAAAAAGCTCAAGTGCCCTCTCCCAATCTCCAGAGTACTTTGCCTCTAGCGCCCGGTCGAAGAGGTTGACCTCCTCCCCGAAGGAAATGCGTACCATAAGGACACACAAAAGGGTGACCAAAAGAACCAACTTCATCGCCAGTCCACCACCGCGTACAGAAAAGCCCCAAGACCACCGAAAATGAAATTCGGCATCCAGGCAGAGAGCCAGGGTGCAAGGACATCTCCTCGACCAAGGGAGCGGAAAATGGAGAGAAGCATGTAGTAAACAAAGGCAAGAATCACTGTTACGACAACTCCCAGAGCTTTGGTGTCTCTGGTCTTCTGTACTCCAAGGGGCATCCCCATGAGTATGAAGACGACCGCTGAAAAGGGAAGGGAGAACTTGAAGTGGTATGCTACCTCAAGTTTTGTGGTCTCGCTTCCTGCCTGCCTGAGGATAGCGATTTGCCTTCGAAGTTCCCGAGAAGGCATCTCCTCGGGACTTCGCTGTTTCTCAAAAAATTCTCGAAGTTCCGCCTTCATGTCGATGCGCATCACCGCAAACTCCACTTCACTCTCCAGGTACCCATCATCCCTATAGCGGTGAAGCACGCCTTTTTCAAGAACCCACTGGTCCTCGACCCAGCGAGCCTTCTCGCTCAGGATAACATCGGGGAACTTCCGGCCTCTCCCAAGCTCGTAAATGATGACGTTTTTCATCTCCCAGGTTGTAGCGTCAAGTTCATTTACATAGAAGTAGCGGTTTTCTGCGTCCCGAAAAAAGACGTTTTGCTGGATTTTCGGCGGAGCTTTCTTGTACACATAGTAGCGCACAAGACTTTGGGCTTTGTGGTTTGTTTCAGGAACGACAAAATCGTTGAGGAGAAAGGACCCAAAAGCTACAAGAAGCGAAAAAAGAAGGTACGGAAGGAGGAAACGTCTAATACTTACTCCACTTGCCTCAATGGCCACAAGTTCACTATCTCGACAGAGCCTCCCAAGATGCAACTCTGCAGCAAGAAGCCCCGAAATAGGAAAAGTCATAACCATTTGTGCTGGGATGTACAGAAGGAGAATTTCAAGCGTGATGAGAAACGGAACTTTCTGATTCACAAAAAAATCCATAAGCTCAAAGAGGATTTGCACGAGCATGATAATAGTAACTGCTCCAACCCAGGTAAACATTCCTGTGGCTGTATCCCGGGCCACATAGCGGTCAAGAATCTTTACAAACAATGGGCTTCACCTTTTCGTATTGTACCAGCTTTGGCTACTCCCGGACAAGGAAGAGGAGAATGCCACTGACGATAAGGAGTGTAGGGACAAAGGCGATGCCCACCCAAGGGGACCACAACACATACCGGGAAAGCCAGAGTACTCCAACACCAATGAGGATAACCGCAAGTACTCGGCGGTTTGGCTCCCGACGCGGCTTCTCCTCTGGAGATGCTTCCTGAGGTTCCTCAGGAATGAGAAGCCAGGCAAGAATGTAAGCCAAAATCGCCCCTCCTCCGGCAACAATAAGGAGCACCGCTACAATCCGCACAAGAGAAGGGTCAACACCAAAGTACTCAGCAATACCCCCACAGACTCCTCCAAGTATGCGGTCTTTTCGTGACCGATACAGTCGCTTTACGCTTTCCATATCGTACCTCCTTGCGAACTGGTACAAGAATACCTCAGGGGGGAGATTTTTGCAAATGCTTCTACTTGCC
>CALAIW010000031.1 GCA_937922705.1 uncultured bacterium
CAGTGTACTGTGGGGAGTGGAGAGCAAATGACAACGCTTACCTTCTTGAGGGAACTCTTTCAACCAGGGTCTATCTTAAGAAAAAGCACGCCTCTTTGTCGCACACTCTTGAAGGTTGCGTAGAACCCCTCTGGACGGTACTCTCTCTATGGGGGGTTTCCTATCCCAAGAAGATTATAGAATCCCTCTGGAGGCTTCTCCTTCATAACTCTCCACACGACTCCATTTGTGGATGCAGTATTGATTCGGTTCACGAGGAGATGATGGTCCGATACCGGAAAATGGAAGACATTCTTGAGAAGCTTCACCATGAAGCTGAAGAGGCGATACGTAATATCCTTCGGGCTGATAGTGGCGATCACGTGGTTATCTGTAACCCTCATCCATGGCCGGTTACCGCATACCTCGAGTACGATCTGCACCTTAACGCTTCCAAAGAGCGAGAGGTTGATTTTGAAGCCAGCAAACTCCAAGAATACGAGGTCCCTGAGAGAAACTTCTTTCCCTCCCTAGTCCTCAAAGACGCAGATGGAGAGATTGTTCCTGAAATTTTGAGCAAAGAGTGGGTTACTTTGATAAAGACTACCCCTTCGACGTTACCTGTGGTGCTTCGGGGTCAGCGGTACCGCATAGGTTTTGTTGCAAATCTTCCACCTTGTGGTTTCAAGATGTACCGCGTTATACCTGCTGCAGAGGACAAAGAGAATCTTAAAAGGGACTTTGTAAAGGATGCAGAAAGATTTTCTCTCACTAATGCCTTCTACGACGTCCACGTTTCAGATAGAGGGGAAGTAGAGATTAGAGAAAAAGCAACTAACACCTCTTTGTCCTTCAGGTTGGTCATCGAGGATTCGGCTGATGCGGGGGACGAGTACAACTACTCCCCGTGTCCTGAGAATGACACCCGATATAGTGATACTCCTCTTATTTCTTGGAAGAGGAAAGACCGTTTTATGCAAAGCGTTTTGCTCAAATACGATATGAAAGTACCTGTCTCCCTAAGACCTGATCGCAGAGGGAGGAGCAAGGAGGAGGTCCTCTTACCCGTAGAAATAGAGCTACGTTTGGCCGAGGGCGTAAGGTGGATCGAGCTTGGGGTACACCTTTGCAACAATGCGCGTGACCACCGTGTACGGCTCCTCTTTGAAACTCCAATGAGGGATTGTGACTGCTTCGTTGACGGGCATTTTGCAGTTATGGCAAGAAACCTTGAAAATACAGATTGTCCCCAAAATGATTTTGTCCTTCTGCAAGATGAAACCAAAATGCTCGCAGTTCTGAATCAGGGCTTGCGGGAGTATGCAGTTACAAGGACTAGGGATGGAAGAAAAGTTTTGGCGATAACTCTTTTGCGCGCAGTGGGATGGTTGTCAAGAAACGACTTGCTTACCCGCAAGGGAGACGCTGGTTGGCCTATACCTACTGAAGGGTCCCAATGTTTGGGGGAACATGCTTTCAGGTTGGGTATCGTAGTGAGCGGCGAGCGATTCCCAGAATTTCCAATCGTCAGGGAAGCTCGTCTTTTTAACCGACCACCTATGATTTTTCAGGTATCCGAGGGGAGGGGCGATCTCACGTCAGGGTGGTCTCTTTTGGAATGTGACAACCCGCGTCTTGTTATGAGCGCCCTCAAGCAAAGGGAGGAGAGAAACGAGATTGTCCTCCGGTTGTACAATCCCACGTCCCTTCCTCAAAGATTCAAAATCTCCTTTGGTCTTCCCTTAGTAATGTTGAAAGAACTCTCTTTGCTCGAGGAAGAAGAACGCCTTTGCCCCCTTCCTTCTTCCTCTTCCTTTGAGGGCGAACTACAGCCTTTTGAGATTAAAACGTGGGGCTTGGTTTTCGGGAAAGGATAACCAAGCAGGGTTATTCCTCCCTTGAGACCCACTTTCTCAAATGGGCTATGGTCTGTTCTGCTGCCCTGTGAAAGTCGGGTTTTTGGAGGATTTCAGCCGAGACAAACCCCTGGTATCCGATTTCTTGAAGTGTTTCAAATATCACGCCAAAATCAAGGTGCCCAAATCCAGGAGCCCAGCGGTTACTATCAGCTACATGGAAGTGCCAGAGGAGGTCCTTGACCTTCAACAAGCTTTCCCGAAAATCTTTTTCCTCAATGTTCATGTGGAAACTGTCGGCCAGAATACCAATGTTAGGCATGCCGAGGGAGGAAAGGAATGTAGCGGTTTCCTCAAGGGTGTTGAGAAAGTTCAGCTCATACCTGTTGAGGGGTTCTATGACGAGTTTAACATTTTTACTCCGAGCAAATGCACCGCACTCCCTGAGGCTCTCCTTAAAAAGCTCTACGGCTTTTTTCTTCTTTCTCTCCTCTTGAGGAAGGCGACCTCTTATCAGGCCTATGATAACAAAACTCCCAAAGGATGAAGACAAAGCGATATGCCTTTTTACCCGCTCTATTGCCCTTTTTCTAATCTGAGGATTAAGGCTACTTAGGCTAAGTCCCTCTTCGAGAAAAGCTTGGCCAGTTCCAATGGCGGGAATGACAAGTCCTGTTTCTTTGAGAACATCATGTATTGTTCCTTCCTCTACCACATCCGGGTCCCTTATAGCCAGCTCAATCCCTTCGTATCCAAGTCTTTGAAGAACAAAAGCCGTAGAAACAAGGTTTTCGTCAAAACCTACTGCCTCAAAGCGCGTTTTCTGCAAGGAAACGACAAAGCTTGCCTTCATGGATTTCCGCCTCCTTCTCCGCTAACCCTGGCACAGGTTCTCCTTACCACAAGCTTAGGGGGGAGCACTACCTGTTGCTTTGCGTTTCTTTTTTCTACATTGGTTATCTTATCGATAATCATCTTTCCACTGAGGGCACCCAGACTGGCGATAGACTGAGACACGGTAGTCAGCTGTATACACCCCAAAGCGCTGAGGGGGATATCGTCAAACCCAATGACAGAGAGCTCCTCAGGTACTCTTACCTTCCTCTCTCGACAGGCCTCAAGAAGCCCAATAGCCATGGCATCGTTGGCACAGAAGACGGCGGTTGGACGATTGTTCCCAGACTCGATAATCCGCAATCCTTCTCGATACCCTCCTTCCATACTGAACTCTCCACAAAGAACGTACTCTTTCTGAATTTCTATTCCTGCTTCCTGAAGCGCCTTCTTATACCCTTCGAACCGATCCAGGTTCGAGGAAGTATTCCAGCGACCACCAAGATAGGCGATTCTCGTATGGCCAAGAGAAAGAAGGTATCTTGTGGCTATGTAGCCGCCTAGCACGTTATCAATCATCACGTAATCGTACTTTTCACGATCCCGGGGCAAGCGAGACACAAAGATAAAGGGTATTTCTGCTTCCTCAAGTCTTTTAAAGCTTTTGCTTTCAAGATCCACAGAACCTAGAATGATTCCGTCGACTCTTCTTTCGATAAGGGAGCTGATGTAAAACTCCTCTTCCTCCTCCCGACCATCGGTATTGCAGAGGAATACGTAGTACGCATAGGCTCGGCAGACTTCTTCGATGCTCCTTACCATAACGGCGTAAAAGGGGTTTGATATGTCAGAGACGATAACACCGATAACTCCAGTTTTTCTGACAGTCAGGGCGCGAGCCAGAGGATTAGGGCGGTAATTGCGCCGCTGGATCACCTCTAAGACCCTTTTCCTCGTCGTTTCAGCCACCTTTTCCGGATTGTTCAGTACCCGTGAAACGGTGGCCTTGGATACACCCGCCTCTTTGGCAATATCATTGATGGTAACTTTGTCCTTTTTCATTCTCCGGCGTTTCACCCTGCTCCCCTCACCGTCCTTGAAACTGCTTTCAGTATTATAGGTCGCCTTAGGCGAAAAAACAAGGCAAAATTGCCCCTTTTATTCCTCGAAAAATCTCAGCATAAGGGCAAATTTTCCCCTTGACACCTTTGCCCTTTCCGACTTATAATAAAACCGGTTTCAAAAAAAGCAAAAGGGAGTGTGACCATGAAAGCAGTAAGATTACACGCTAAATGGGACCCTCGTCCGGAATTCAAGCTTGGTCCGAAGGACGTGGAGGGAAAGGTCAGTTGGTTAGGAAGCAAAACATGGAGATACCCTGAGGTCAAGGTAGAACAAATCCCTGAGCCGAAAATCCAAAGATCCACTGAAGTCTTAATAAAAGTCAGGGCTTGCGGAATATGTGGCAGCGATGTTCATATGGCGCAAAGTGATGAAAATGGTTACATTCTCTATCCTGGTCTAACTGGATTCCCCACTGTTTTGGGCCACGAATTTTCAGGAGAAGTTGTGGAAGCTGGCAAAGAGGCCATCAATCGGAGAACCAACAAGCCCTTTGAGCCCGGTGAGCCGGTGACTTCAGAAGAGATGCTCTGGTGCGGATACTGCCGCCACTGCGCCGATGGCTTCCCAAACCATTGCGAAAACCTCCATGAACTTGGCTTTGACGTGAATGGTGCCTTTGCCGAGTACATCGTGGTGGACGCTAGGTACCTCTGGAGCCTTCGGGAACTGGAGGAAATGTACCCTGGGGAGAAGACCTTCTTAGCAGGAAGTCTGGTCGAGCCTTCCTCGGTGGCGTACAACGCAGTCATCGAGCGAGGTGGAGGAATCCGGCCGGGAGACAATGTGGTGATTTTTGGTGGCGGCCCTATAGGTTTGGCTGCTTGCGCCATCCTCAAAAAGGCGGGAGGGGTTAAGGTTATTCTCTCTGAACCCTCAGAGGTGCGCCGAAAGATGGCTGAGGCTATCGGGGCCGATGTCACTGTAAACCCTCTTAAGGAGAACGTGGTAGAGGCAGTTCTTGACTGTACCCAGGGTATGGGAGCAAAACTGTACCTTGAGGCTACCGGCATTCCGCACCTTATTTGGAAGGATATAGAAGAAATTATCTGGAGAGCCAGGGGCATCAATTCTACAGTAGTCATCGTGGCTAGAGCAGACGTCACAATCCCCCTGACTGCAGAGGTTTTTCAGGTCAAAAGAGCACAAATTGTTGGTTCTCAGGGGCATTCAGGACACGGAAACTTCCCCCGAGTTATTTCCCTTATGGCTTCAGGAATGGATATGACTAAGATCATTTCAAAGACAGTCTCTCTTGAGGAGGTTCCTGAATACCTGGTACGGCTGCAAACCGATAAAGACTTGGTGAAAATCACAGCGGTACATCGCTGAGCGTAAGGGCAAGGAGGTGTCACAATGAAAGAGCAATGGCTTACTACGGAACACCCAGCGATTGTTTTTGAAAATAATGCGGTTGGCAGATTGAAAAAGGAGCTTTGGGATGCCACCGAAGAAGAGATTGACGCTATCCTTAAGGAGTATGAGATTCCCTCCCCTTCTGAGCTAGGCAAGCCCGGAACGTACATTCAGAACACCCCTCGATCCAAAGTCATAGAAAAAAGGAAGAAAAACGATATTGTTCTTGTGCCTGTAGGATGCACTGAAAACCATGGTCTCCATGCCAACAGTGGCCTTGATACCTTTATGGTGACGCAGATTGTTGAGGGCGTTCGCCGATATACCGCCAAGCAAGGTCGAGAGGTCAGTTTGGCTTTCCCACCCCTGAACTACGGTGGTCACCCATACCACCACTTGGGAATGCCAGGTACCATCGTGATGCCGAAAGAGGTGGTGGAGGAAACCCTTATCTATACAATGCTTGGTCTTTGGAACGATGGTTTTCGCAAAATCATCGTAGTGAATAATCATGGACAACTTTGGATGCTTGAGTCGGCCATCCACGAGTTTATGAAGAGGTTCCAGCTCCCGGGGATATTCATGGTCATCGACTGGCACCGGGCAGTGCGCGAGTTCTTTTACCCTGTCGGTAAACCTGATAGCATGGAAACCCATTTTGTTCACGCTGATGAGGCAGAAACGTCAGTGGCACTGCTTCTCTTTCCCGAAATGGTTGACATGAGTGTGGTTCAGGATGCAGAGGGAGAGAGTTTCCTGCCCGATGGTCACTTTGACAAAGCAGTGGATCCTTTGCGGAGGCCTCTTTGCTGGTCTCAAGGCGAGGGTCACATGGCCATTGAGCGGGCAGCTACACCCATCGGAGTAGTAGGAAAGCCAAGCCTTGGGGACCCAAAAAAAGCTAAAAGGCCTGTTGCGGCAATCCTTAGATATCTTACCTTGCTCATCGATCAAATTTTGGAAGCCTTTCCACCTGGTACGGTACCGCCGGTTGAGAAGGTTACCTTACGGACGAAGGAAGAGATGGAACCATTCCTCAAAGAGCCACTCAGCCCCGGTTGGAAATCGGTGTATGAGTTACCGGCTATAGGGGTGTTCCACAAGCTATAGGATTATTCTCAGGGAGAACAATCTAGGAGGGGGGTGAAAATTTCCCAAGCAATGCGTAACTGAGTGGTGTTTCTTTGGCTAGTGTGTGCCTCTTTTAGAGGAAGAGGTGTAGTAACGGGTTTGAATCGAAAAGCAAAAGGAGGAGGAAAGATAGTGCGACGATTATTCCTGTTCTTGTTGGTCACTTCGGTGCTGGTTGCAATGTGTTTTGCCGGGTTGGCCCTGGCAAAAACCTATAAGTTCTATGTTATATCCCACGGAGGCCCTGGTGACCCCTTCTGGGGTGTGGTAATGAAAGGCGTAGAAGATGCAGCAGCATTTATTAACAAGGGTAATCCTGATGGTGACGTGGTAGAGGCAACCTACCTTGGACCCGCCAAATACTCTATCGAAGAACTGGTGAATATGCTTAATAGTGCTATCGCCACAAAGCCAGATGGTATCGCGGTGACGATTACCGATCCAGCTTCTGTAGATGAACCCCTTCGAAGGGCTATTTCCCAGGGGATCCCAGTCATAGCCATTAACGTCCCAGACCCAAGGCCTGCGGAACAGAAAATACCGTACCTCTTTTATATAGGTGGGGATGAATATTTAAGCGGCAAAAAGGCTGCAGAGAGAATCCTTACCTTTGGCAAACCTAAAAGAGCAATTGTGACGATTCACGAAGTTGGACATATTGGATTGGAAATGCGGGCTCAGGGGTTCATCGAAGTAATGACTGCCAACGGCGTACCAGCAGAGAAACTTGCTACCTACCTTGACCCAACCCAGGCAGTGGAAATTTTGAAAGGATATTTTGCAAAAAATCCCGATACCGACGCTATCTTCACTCTAGGCTCTATTGACAGCTCCTATGTTATTGCTTTCCTCAAAGAACAGGGTCTTGTGGGAAAAGTGAAGCATGCCGCATTTGATGTCAGCGACGAGGTTGTAAAAGCCATTAAAGAGGGGACAACGCTCTTTACCATTTCTCAGCAACAGTATCTCCAAGGTTACCTTCCCATCATTTACCTCTACCTCTACAACAAGTATACCTTTCTTCCTGCGAACGATATTTTGACCGGCCCAGGCTTTGTTGATGCCTCGAATGTCCAACTTGTAGAAGAACTGGTGGAGAAGAAATTCTGGTAACTCAAAAACTCCAAAGAAATTGGTACCACATCGGGATGGATGGTCTATCTACCCGTCCATCCCGATGGAGAACTTGCAATGGTAAGGGGTGGGAGGATTGGAAGCAAAGGAAAAAGGTATAAGGACGTTACTCCTCAATTTATTCAGTAAGTGCCCTGGTTTTGAAGCTCTGGCGGGTTTGGTAGCCCTTTTTGTGGTGTTCTCCTTTACAGCAACACGTTTTTTAACTCTAGAATCCCTTGCCGGTATCATTACCGTAGCCTCAGAGTTGGGAATCGTAGCATGCGGTGTCACACTCCTTATGATCAGTGGAGAGTTCGACCTTTCAGTCAGTTCTGTATTCGGTTTTTCGGCTATGGTTTTTGCCGCGATGAGTAATACTGCTGCCCCGTTATGGGTGGGCTTCTTATTAGCTTTGCTCTTTGCCTCTGCCATTGGCTTAATCAACGGGTTAATCACCACCCGATTCCGCATCCCATCGTTTATTACCACGCTGGGAACCATGATGCTCTGGAGAGGTGTGCTTCTGGCGTGGACTGGGGGATTCGGCATACGGTACTGGGGGAAATCTCCTTTTCTAGATTTCCTCAATGGCCAACTTGCAGGAGGATTCCGAGCTTCGGCATTTTGGTTTCTTGTTCTCACTATCGGTTGTAGCTTTCTACTGACTAAAACACCCTATGGAAATTACGTGTACGCCACTGGGGGTAACAAAGAAGCAGCTAGGCTCTTGGGAATCCCAGTGGATCGGGTCAAAGTCATTAACTTCATCATTGTAGCGATATTTGCCGGATTATCCGGATGCATCCAGTTTGCTCGCTTTGCCTCGGTTGATCCTCTTAGGGGACAGGGAATGGAACTCGAAGCCATTGCGGCAACAGTAGTAGGAGGAACGCTAATGAGTGGTGGACATGGAAGTTTAATTGGAACACTGTTTGGCGTGCTCCTTATCGGCATGGTACGCTCGGGATTAGTCATGTCAGGAGCACCAGCCTACTGGTATCAGGCTTTTGTGGGGGTCATTTTGATTGTGGCCGTTATCATCAATACCAGACTAAGGGAGTGGATTGGATGACAGAAGAAAAGAAAAGTCTGGTAAGGATGGTTAATATCAGCAAGAGTTTCGGAAAGGTCAAAGCCCTAAGAGAGGTCGATTTTGAAGTAGGTTACCAAGAGATTGTGGGTCTTGTAGGCGACAACGGGGCTGGAAAATCGACCTTGATTAAAATCCTTACCGGTGTTTTCCCTCCAGATGAAGGAGAGATTTACTTTGAGGGGAAAAGGGTATTTCTTCGTTCTCCAAAAGAGGCTAGAGACTTAGGCATTGAAACTGTGTATCAGCATCTCGCTTTGATTGACCTTATGTCGGTGACAAGGAATGTCTTTCTGGGCAGAGAAATAGTGCATAAATTCCTGGGACTTCTACCAGTCCTCGACATGAAAAAAATGCAAAGAGTGACCGAAGAAGCACTAAGTGACCTGGGGATTAAACTGCAATCAGTTGATGAGAAGATTGCCAATCTCTCGGGTGGTCAGAGACAGGCAGTAGCCATAGGAAGGGCAGTGCACTTTGGGGCAAAGCTCTTGATTCTTGACGAACCGACAGCAGCACTTTCTATCCGAGAGTGTCATAAGGTGCTCGACCAAATTGTAGAAGCAAAGGCTAAAGGATTATCAGTTATTTTTATTACTCACAACATTTACCATGTCTACTCTGTAGCCGATAAATTCACCCTTCTTGACCATGGAGTGAAGCTTGGCGACTTTTCAAGGGGAGAGGTAACAGCAGAAGATATCATCGAGATGGTTCGAACTGGACAGGTAAAGGAGGGAATCTGTAGTGATTAACCTTGCTTTAATTGGTGCAGGGCGCATTGGAAAACTCCATGCTGCAAATATTGTTCATAGGGTTCGCGAGGCAAGTCTCACTGTGGTGGCAGACGCATTTCTTAACGAAGAAATGGAGAGATGGGCGCGGAATCTTGGCATTCCGAAAATCACCACCAATGTCGAGGAAGTTTTTACCGAAGCCTCAGTTGATGCAGTACTCATTTGTTCGCCCTCACCAACGCATGAAGACTACATTATCAAGGCGGCTCGGCATGGGAAACACATCTTCTGTGAAAAACCTATCGGAAGCGACATCGCCAAAATTCGGCAGGCCCTCCAGGTAGTAGAGGAAAGCAAGGTGAAACTCCAGGTAGGCTTTGTACGCCGCTTCGATCACAATCACAAGCGGGTACATGATGCTGTTCGGAAAGGGGAAATCGGTGAACCGTATCTCGTGAAGATCACTTCCCGGGACCCTCAGCTACCATCCATGGAATACCTGAAAAGCTCGGGTGGGATTTTCTTCGATATGACCATCCACGATTTCGATATGGCGCGGTATTTGGCGGGAAGTGATGTGGAGGAGGTATTTGCCTACGCCACTGTTTGTATTGACCCTGCTATTGGGGAGTTTGGCGATTTTGATACCGCCATCACTACTATGAGGTTTAAAAATGGAATGCTAGGAGTCATCGA
Organism: uncultured bacterium; assembly: GCA_937922705.1. Classification (GTDB taxonomy): domain Bacteria; phylum Atribacterota; class Atribacteria; order Atribacterales; family Caldatribacteriaceae; genus Caldatribacterium; species Caldatribacterium caloriphilum. The sequence goes on from CALAIW010000031.1 coordinate 9,918, forward strand.
CAACTGCCGCCAAGCACCTTACGGATACGATCAACGGACCGAAGTGCACGGTTCAAAAGGCTGCGTTATGGTGGAAAACGACCGTCCTAATACGGCGATGGTTTGTACAGCTTCAGGAACCTATGGCGAGAAGTTCTTGTGGTTTTTTACCGAGCGCTACAGAGAGGCCTTTGTGGCCGAGCTCCAGGCGTTTATTGAAAGTCTCAAGAACGACACAGAGCCACCCGTGACGGGACTTGACGGTCTTAAGGCGGTCCTCATTGCTCAGGCGGCGGATGCATCTGCAAGAGAAGGAAGACCGGTAAAGGTTGCTGAGGCATAAGAAAACAAGACAAAAGAAGCACAATACCCCGAAAGAGAGGAGGGTACTATTTGCAAAAAGCGATATGCGTTGAGACCATTTTCACGGAATTTCCTTTTGAAGAACGATTGAGGCTAGTGCAAGAGGCAGGGTTTGAGTGCGTTGAGTTCTGGACCTGGCAGGATAAGGACGTCCAAAAGATTCGAGAACTATGCACTGCAAATGGGTTACAGGTTGTAGCTTTTTCAGGGGACCAGGAATTTTCGTTAGTTGGCGCCGCCGAAAGAGAACAATACATCTCCTTCGTTAGAGAATCGATGGTTGTAGCTAAGGTACTTGGCTGTCGCATCTTAGTATTACATTCCAACGCCTTAGGAGAAAATGGCGTGGTTTTGAAACGGTACGACGAGCTCAGCGCCGAGGAAAAAATGGAAAACATAATCGAAACGCTTAAGATACTCGCCCCTTTAGCTGAGAAAGAGGACATAGTGCTTGCTTTGGAGGCTCTCAACACCCGCGTGGACCACCCAGGGTATTTCCTGTGCCATACTGAAGAAGCGGTCAGAATTGCCGAGGCTGTTGGATCATCGCATGTAAAGATCCTGTATGACATCTACCACATGCAAATCATGGAGGGAAATCTTATCGATACCATGACAAGGTATATCTGCTGGATTGGGCATATCCATGCCGCAGACGTTCCCGGGCGACACGAACCAGGTACTGGGGAAATAAACTATTCCAACATTATGCGGGTATTAGAGGGATTAAAATATAAGGGAGCCATCGGTTTTGAGCTTTTTCCTCTAAGGGATTCTATGGAAGCGGTCAGGGCTATCAAGGTGCTGTAGGGATTTGGAATAGGAGGAATCGGGGTGATATGGGAGAAAATTCAAAAAATAGTGCAGGATCATGGGGTATTTGGGGAATCCTTTCGGTTGTATGAAAGGGCCTACGAGATTTCGGATTTTGCCTCTACCTTTTTTCTAGCCAAGAGCCAGAGTGGGCTGTACCTTGTAGTTTGGTCGAAGGAATCCGACGCCCCTTTCGAAAAACCCCACTTTGTCCATTATGATGCAGAGGGTACCTATGCAGTGTACCCTTTCAATCTGGTCAACTATAGGGTGCTCACAAAGTTTTTCCCCTACCTTCGTCCTACCACTTTTGATGCTCGTCCCTCCTTTGGCTGCGGGGACCGCCTGGGAATGGTTTCCGCAGCACAAATTACAGCACTCCAGAAGTTTCCCATTTTTCCCGTGCTTGCTCAACAATCTCCTCGTGAGCTGGAGCGAACACATCGCACCTTCCAAGACGTCCTTCTGGGAGCAGCCTGGGGAATTCTCGAGAGCGGATACCAGGGGCCTTTTGGGGCCGATGCCGACCACATTAAAGATGAGGTTTTTCTTCGCGAAGCTCGAGATTGTGGATTCACAATGTATACTTTGGATCTCAGCGAGAAGGTGGATTTCTCGTGTCTCACCTCGGACCTAGAAAATCTGCGAGCACGTTTTCCCCAAACCACGCCCCGAGAAAGGGAGATTTTCAAGAAGTACGTGGGGAAAAGAATTCGCCTGGGGAAAGGCGTCACCTTAGAGTTTTCCGAGGAAAAACTGCTTCCCCTTCTCTACGCCTATCTTCCCGCTCTTGATCAGGTGGAACGTTTCTGGTGCTTTTTAAAAGATAGCCTCAGTAATTTTGACCTCGAAATCTCCCTTGATGAGGGTCCAGTAGTAACCACTCTTGAAGCCCATTTTTTTGTGGCCCAAGAGCTCCATGAAAGGGGTGTTGATTTCCAAAGTCTTGCTCCCCGCTTTCCTGGGGTTTTCGAAAAGGGCGTGGATTACAAGGGTAGTGTAGAAGAGTTTACTTTGGCCTTACGTTCTCACGTTGCCGTGCAGCGAAGCATTGGTGGGTACCGCTTGAGTTTGCACTCTGGGAGCGACAAACTCAGTATATACCCTATTCTTGCCGAGGAAACAGGAGGCCTCTTTCATGTGAAGACCTCGGGCACAAGCTGGCTCCAGGCACTCGCTGCGGTTGCAGAGGAAAACCCTGAACTCTTTCGGAAGATATACACAGTGGCTTTTGATTCGTTCGAAGAGAACGCCAGAGCTTATTCTCTGTCCTTTACAAGGGATAATCTACCCCCTGATTTGGGACATCTCTCCGACGACCTTTTGTCCACTGTTTTCGAAAATGAAAAAATACGGCAAGCATTGCACATCGCCTACGGCAAGGTTCTGGATGCCTTTGGCAGAGAACTGAGGGATTTCCTCTTTTTCCACGAGGAAAAGCATTACCAGAAGGTCCAGAAAAACGTGGAAAGGCACTTGGTTTTGCTTTTCCCTCGGTGAGCTGGAGTTTCTGAAAGGAGGTTCCTCTCTTGTCCGTGCTTGAAGAGCTCTTTTCAGTTAGAGATAAGGTCTTGTTTTTTACTGGAGGTGCGGGAGTTCTCGCCTCAAGCTTAGCTTTCGAGCTTGGGAAAATGGGAGCAGTGATTGTACTCTCAGACATTGCCCCTTTAGAAGAGTTAGACAGTGCCTTTCAGAAAGAAGGGATAAGAGTCCGTACCTATCATATGGATGCTCTGAACAAAGAGGAGGTAACCGAGGTCGCTCATTCAGTGGTAAGAGAATTTGGAAAAGTAGACGCCCTTTTCAATGCTGCAGGAGGGAATATGAAAGAGGCTACTACCTCTCAAGAAACCTCCTTTTTCGATCTTCCCATTGAAGCTCTGCAAAAGGTGGTGAACCTGAACCTCTTTGGAGGGGCTATCATCCCCTCGCAGGTTTTTGCTCGTTTGATGGTTGAAAACCCGGAGGGAGGAAGCATTATCAACTTCTCTTCCATGACTGCCCTTCGTCCTCTCACCCGAGTGGTAGGGTATTCGGCAGCTAAAGCTGCGGTAAGCAATTTCACCCAGTGGTTAGCGGTATACCTTGCTCGGGAATACACTCCCAAGGTACGGGTGAACGCTTTAGCTCCAGGGTTTTTTGTGACTAAGCAAAACTACTATCTCCTTTACAACGAGGATGGTTCTTTGACTCCCAGGGGACAGGCAATCCTCGCCCATACCCCTTGCGGGAGATTTGGAGAACCTCGAGACCTTTTGAGCACCGTTTTGTGGCTCCTCTCTCCGGCCTCAAGTTTCATAACCGGCGTAGTTATCCCAGTAGACGGGGGGTTCAGCGCTTTTTCCGGGGTGTGACGGTGTACAAAAAGGTATGTAAGGGGTGGAATGGGGTTTTAAAAACGCTGAGAAGGATGGCGCGTGTTCTTCTTGGTCCCATTTGGGGATTTGCTCTTTCTCTAATGGGAAGCGAGAGCACAGTCCCCCAAGAGTAAATCTTTTCTAAAGAGGGAGGGTGAAAAAGGTGCAGAGGAATGTATGTCTCTTTCTCGTGTGGGTTTTCTTAGCTGGTCTTCTGCTCCATTCTGCTTTTGCCCAGGAGGTCAAGGTTTTAGAAATTTGGGATACTTACACCGAACCCAACCGTCAACCAGTGGTAGAGGCAGCAATCGAACAGTTCCTCAAGAAATATCCCGACTGGCAGGTAAAACGAACCGCTCGACCACTTGAGGATATGAAAACAGCGGTTATGGCCGCGTTGGCAGCAGGAGTGGGCCCAGATGTCGTCTTAGTGAATAACGGAGAACACATGATGGGTCCTATGGTGCGTGCAAAGCACATTGTCAATCTTGACCCTTACGCTGAAAAGTACGGATGGACAGAGAAGTTGTTTTCACCGAGCCTGTGGAATCGTGCCAGGTATACCCTCGATGGCAAGCAGTTTGGCGAAGGGAGTATATGGGCAGTGAGCTTAGATGCAGAGCTCGTGGGAGTGTACTACAACAAAGATCTCTTGGCTCAGTTAGGCCTTCCCCTCTTTGAAAGTGTCACTGAATTTGAGGCCGTCATGGATAAGGTAAAAGGAGCAGGTTACACTCCCCTGGTTGTAGGTATTCTTGACGATTGGCAATTCTTTCACCTTTACGGTGCCCTACAACACGCAGCCTTAGCACAGCAGATGGGGGCCGATGCTGCTCAAGAGTACTTGGACGATATTGTCATCCGCAGCAAACCAGATCGGACCTGGAAGGAACCAGGCAATATTGAGGCAGCAAGGAGATTACAAGAATGGGTGAGAAAAGGTTACCTGATAGACGGTTTTTCTGCTTTGGGCGGCGATGATGCACTGCAGGTTTTCTTGGCTGGGGGAGTGGCCTTTTTCTTGCAGGGAAGCTGGTACTCTTCAAACGTTGCGCAGGCTGATTTTGCCGCTGGATTCCTGCCTTTCCCATCCTTTGAGAAGGGTGGAGCACTTCCGCCACAGATTGGTGGTATGGCCACACCCGTTGGTATCAGCGCCTATTCACCCCATCCTGATCTTGCCGCTGAGTACTTGAATTTCTTAGTCGCTTCAGATCGAACGGTGCAGCTACAACTTGAACTGGGTGTCCTCCCTGCACGAGTTCCTGCACCCTTAGAGGGGATTCCCGAAAATACCCTCTACTATGACCTTTTGGTGGCATGGAATGAGGTCAATCGGGTTAACCGTGTAGGGCACTTCCTTGACTGGACTACGCCTACCATGTGGGATACCCTGGGAGAAGCAGGAAGAGACCTTTTGCTTCTTCGCTTGACACCAGAGGAGTTTGTGGAGAAAGTTGAAAAAGATTACCGCGAGTTTGTGGCTGGCCGAGGTGGGGAGTAACGGTCTTAAAAAGGCGGAAGCCCTTGCTTCCGCCTTTTTGGGGATGTGACGTGTCACGTAGAGCACACTTCAGACGACAAGGGGTTTTCTTGTCCTATCTTTTCCTTGCTCCCACTGTGGTGTCGACGGTTGTTTTTGTTATCTATCCCTTTTTGGCCAATTTCTTCTATAGCACCGTTCAGTGGGACGGCTTTGGCCCCAAAATTTTTGTGGGATTGAGGAATTTCGTCCTTCTCTTTCAGGATGAACGTTTCTGGAGTGCCTTTGGGGCCAACTTTATTTACTTTGTCTTCGTTACCGCTTTGCCGCTTTTTTTGGGTTTGGTAGTTGCCTCGATAATCGCTCGCGGTCAGTTGGCCGGCACTCGTTTTTTCCAAAGCGCCTATTTCATCCCCCAGGTGGTAGCAGCTATTGCTTTGGGAACCATATTCCGCTGGATCTACGCACCCCTTTTTGGTGTACTCCATCAAGTACTCAAAATCGCGGGTCTTGAGAGAATGAGCCGACCCTGGTTGGGAGCACCTGAAACAGCAGTAACAGCGGTGGGACTCATCGGCACTTGGGCATGGCTTGGGTTTTGCATCATCATCTTTGTGGCAGGGATTCAAAAAATTGACCAAGCCCTTTACGAAGCAGCAATCCTTGATGGAGCAAACTCCTTGCAACAGTTTTTTCACATTACTCTTCCTGATTTGCGTTTTGAAATAGCGGTGGTTCTCGTCATGACTACCGTGCAATGTTTGGGAAGTTTTGCCTTCGCCATTGTAAGCTCCACCACGGGAGGGGCTTATGGGACAAGACCCGTTGCACTCTATGCTTACCAGTTAGCCTTTGTCGAAAGTAAAGTAGGGTACGCTTCGGCCGTGGTAGTGGTTTTGACCGTTCTCATGTTTGCGATAGCAGCAATAAGCCTCTTTTTGGGAGAGAGGAGGTTTGGGGAATAGCTTTGAAAGCGCAAGGCGTTGTCCTAGCTACGCGGTACGTGCTCGTGACACTCATTGCTCTTCTTGTGATTCTCCCCTTTGCGTTGATGTTTATGGCCACTTTTCGGGAGCATACCGATATTATCCGTCGAGGTCCTTTGGCCTTGCCACAGCACTTCAGCGTCGATAATTTCCGAAAAGTGCTCTTCCAACACCACTTTGACCGATACTACCTCAACTCGATCCTAATCACTGTGCCAGTAGTGGGAGGGTCACTGGTCTTTGCCCTCATGTCGGCTTTTGCCTTGAGTGTTATGGATTTCCCCCTGAAACGCTTTTTCCTTTTAGGAGTGGTATCCTTTGGAGTGATGATTCCCGAAGTATTCATTATGATTCCCCTTTTCCAGTTGATGCACGGCCTTGGCCTTGTGAACAATCTCCTAAGTGTGATTTTGCCCTCCCTAGCCATGAGCGCCTGTTTTTCCACTTTGGTCATTCGTTCCTTCTTTATGGGGTTACCTCGAGAACTCCTCGACTCTGCCATGGTTGACGGAGCCACTTTTTGGGAAATCCTGTGGAAGATTTACACTCCCCTGGCAATACCGGCCATCGTGACCTCTGGTGCCCTGACAGCGGTGTGGACCTGGAATACCTATATCACCCCTTTGGTGCTTATTCACGACCCTCTCAAGATGCCCCTCCCTCTAGGGCTAGCCCTCTTCCAGGGACAGTACGTGGCCAATGTCCCCCTCATTATGACCGGTGCCACGCTAACCGCTCTCCCTCCGATTGTGGTGTACCTCCTTCTGCAACCCCGGGTGGTTCTGGGCATTACTCAGGGAGCACTAAAGTAAGAGAGGAGGAAAACAATGAAAGAGCTGGTTATTGTCGTCATTGGTGCTGGGAGCGCCTCCTTCGGTCGCAGTGTGATTGTTGACCTTGCCCAAGAAGAACGATTGCGCGATTTTCCTATTGCTCTACGCCTCGTAGACGTTGATGAAGCAGCTTTAAAGAGAATGTATCAGTTTGCCTTGCTGGTTAAGGAGAAAACCGGGGCCTCGAACCTCACCATTGCAGCTACCACCGACCGCAAAGAAGCACTGCCTGGGGCAGATTACGTCATTATCTCGGTATCGCAAAAGCGATTTGCACTGTGGGAGAAGGATTTCTATATTCCTCTTGCCTTTGGCTTCAAACAGGTTTTTGGAGAAAATGGAGGGCCTGGCGCAGCCTTTCATACCCTACGGAGCATCCACCTTATGATGCCGATTTGTCACGATATCGAAAGATTGTGTCCTGAAGCATTGATTGTAAACTATACCAATCCAGAAAGTCGTGTGTGTTTAGCAATCCACAAACTCACCCGTTTGCGAGCTGTAGGATTATGCCATGGGCCTATGACCACTTGGGAAGTGGTGAGCGATATCCTTGGAAGACCAAAGGAGAGTTTTGTTTTGACTATCGGAGGAATTAACCATTTTCACTGGGTGTTAGGAATAGAAGACCTCCAGGGCAATGACCTCATGCCCGAATTCCAGCGCCGTATCCATGATGCTCTCCCTCGTCTTAACCCCTTTGTGCGGACGATGTACGAACTCTACGGTTTTCTCCCGTATCCTGCTTTGAGCCACCCTGAAGAGTACGTCCACTTTGCGTATTCTCTGACCGGTCCGCTTTTCTTTCAGTGGGGAATCGGAGGGATTGCCCGCCCACTCAACGCCACCGTAGACGATTTAGAGTATGCCATAGAGGGACGACCAAATATGCCCAGTTATGAGCTTTGGTGCCTTGAGGAGGGGCGTAAAATAGAGGCAATAGTAGCGCAGAAGACACCACTTACCCAAGATGCTTTGAGTCCCTCAGGGGAGCTTGCCATTCCCATCATCTGTGACATCGAACACAACGTTCCTCGAAGAGCAATCGCCGCCAATGTGGTCAATAAGAATCGGGCTGTTGCTAACTTACCCGAGGAGGCAATCGTTGAAGTGCCGGTGATTGTTGACGGAGAGGGAATCCACCCCATTGCAGTCGGTGCCCTTCCTCCAGCCATTGCAGCCATGTGCCAGCTCCAAATCGCCATCCAAGAGCTTTTAGTAGAGGCTTACCGGGAGCGGTCCAAAAAGCTCCTTCTGCAGGCTCTACTCCTTGAACCCACCGTTGACGATGTGAAGCGCGCTCAAGAGATGATGGAAGTAATGCTCCACGTACAGCGCGAGTACCTTCCGGAAATGCGTTAGCCAAAGGCAGGACAAGAAGAGAATGGGCGAGGAGAAGACCTAGCCTTCTCTTCCCCTGGTTCCTTGTTTCCTGATTCTGGGTCACAGAGTAACTTCCTCTTGACAACACCAAAACTCCACCCTATAATTCTACTAAAACGATAATTTTTATAGCTTTTAGGGGGGATTAGTTATTAGGTTATCAACTCGTTCTCGATACGGGCTTCGGCTCATGATTGAGCTTGCTCTTTTTTATAAAGAAGGAGGATTTACCTTTCTGCGAGACATTGCTAAAAAAGAGGAAATCTCGGAGAAGTACCTTGGGCAACTCATCATCCCTCTCCGCTCGGCAGGGCTTATTGCCTCAAAACGCGGGGCAGAGGGAGGGTACCAACTTGCCCGGCCTCCTGAAACAATCACGGTACTCGAAATTGTCGAAGCCCTTGAGGGGAAAACAACCATCGTGGATTGTTTGCGAGACGAGGCGCTGTGTAAGCGAGCTGCAGGTTGTGCCGCTCGAGAAATTTGGCGTAAACTTCAAAATGCCATTGTTAAGACTCTTGAGAGTGTGACTCTTGCCGATGCGGTACGCATCGCTCAAGAAAAATCTTATCTTATGGATTACACCATATGAAGGCTATTGGGCTTGTCTCAGGAGGACTTGATAGTTCCATAGCGGTTGCCCTTATCCGGTCGCAGGGGATTGAGGTTATTGCCCTGAACTTTGTGAGCCCTTTCTTTGGACGCAAAGGTTTCCTCAGAAGGACTATGGAACGGCTTGGGGCAGAATTTCGGGAAGTCCCGGTTGGTGAAGAGTATCTTGAGATTGTGAAGCACCCCCGATTTGGGTATGGGAAAAACCTTAATCCCTGCATCGATTGTAAAATCTTTATGCTTCAAAGGGCAAAAGCCATCATGGAGGAGGAAGGGGCAAGTTTCGTCTTCACTGGTGAAGTTTTAGGACAACGCCCAAAGTCACAAATGCGAAACACCCTACGACTTATCGAGAAAGAAAGCGGACTCTTGGGGCTTCTTCTTCGACCCCTTTCGGCAAAGCTCCTTCCTCCAACTATCCCTGAAGTTGAGGGATGGGTGGAGCGAGATGCACTCCTTGGTATTGCTGGGAGAGGCAGAAAAGTACAATTTGCCCTTGCCAAGCGCTTCGGTATCGAAGAGTATGCCAGTCCAGCAGGGGGGTGTCTCCTCACCGATCCCCTCTTTTGCGAGCGACTGAAAGACCTTCTAGAACACGGATCGCTCACTTTCTCAGAGATAGAGCTTCTAAAGCTCGGCAGGCACTTTCGTCTTCATTCGGGATACAAGCTCATCGTGGGGCGGGACGAAGGGGAAAATAAAGCCCTTCTTTCTCTTGTGCAACCAGGGGACGTTCTCTTTTTCCCCCAGGGTGGGAAAGGACCCTTGGGGATAGGAAGGGGTACTGCACGTCCTGAAGACGTACACCTTTCTGCGCAAATCATTGCCTTTTACACCAAAAACGGGGCAGAGAAAACACCCATACTTGTGCGAAGAAGCGGGGGAACTTCAGAAATTTTTGAGGTTCCAAAGTGTGATACAGAAACGCTTGTGAAACTCCGTATACCAAAGGGGTGAGACCATGTCGGGAATGGAAACTTTGTGCGCTGTACAAAATGTGGAGAGATTCAGTGGGTTTTCGAGGAATGCATCTTGGTGTGTTCCTTTTGTGGTGAGGTGCTCGATCCATTTGTGATTCCTGACGAAAAGGAGGAAAACTCATGCGCATTGCCGAGGATATCACCAAGCTCATCGGCAATACTCCCCTTGTGTACCTGAAAAAACTCGCCTCAGGGCTTCCTGGGAAAGTGGCGGCAAAGCTCGAATCCCTCAACCCCTGTGGGAGCGTGAAAGACCGCATCGCTGTCTCGATGATTGAAGAAGCAGAAAAGCAGGGGCTTCTTGGTCCGGGGTCGACGGTCATTGAGCCCACCAGTGGGAATACCGGTATTGGTCTTGCCTTTGTCTGCGCTCAGCGGGGGTATCGCCTCATCCTCACCATGCCGGAAAGCGCCTCTCTAGAGCGGCGGAAAATCCTTACCCATTTTGGTGCTGAGATTGTCCTCACTCCAGCAGAAGAAGGCATGCGCGGTGCAGTTCGGAAAGCGGAAGAGCTTCTTGCCCAGATTCCTGGAGCATTCATGCCTCAGCAATTCAAAAACCCAGCCAATCCTAAAATCCACCGAGAGACCACCGCAGAAGAAATCTGGCGCGATACCGATGGCCAGGTGGATATTCTGGTGTCAGGAGTAGGAACTGGTGGGACCATCACAGGGGTTGCTGAGGTTATCAAAAAGCGAAAGCCCTCCTTTCGGGCCATTGCGGTTGAGCCAGCGCTCTCACCAGTGCTCTCTGGTGGGCAGCCAGGGCGACACAAAATCCAGGGGATTGGAGCAGGATTTGTACCCGACGTCCTCCGCCTTGACCTTGTAGATGAGATAATTCAGGTTACCGATGAAGATGCCTTTGCTACCGCTAAACGCTTGGCCAGGGAAGAGGGAATCTTTGCGGGGATTTCCTCAGGAGCTGCAGCCTGGGCAGCTTTAGAGGTAGCAAAACGTCCGGAAAACGAAGGGAAGCTCATCGTGGTGGTCCTTCCAGACACGGGAGAACGGTACCTTTCCCTATGGTGAGAGAGAAGCTCGAAGTCCTTGAGGGTATTCTGCAAACTCTTGGACGTATCGTTGTGGCATACTCAGGGGGTGTGGATTCGACCTTTCTCCTTTTTGTTGCGCGACGCGTCCTTGGAGCAAGTGCCCGGGGAGTCCTTTTTGACACCGCCCTCCTTCCTCCCCACAAAAGAGAGGAAGCTCTCCAAACGGCTTCCGCTCTCGGACTCCCCGTGGACGTCCTTTCTCTCGATATTTTTGAAAACAGAGACATTGTCGCCAATGGTCCAGAACGTTGCTATTTCTGTAAAAAACATCTCTTCACGAAGCTCCTTGCCTGGGCTGGAAAGAGCATCATATGCGATGGGACCAATGCCGACGAAGTTCTGGAGTTCCGCCCGGGCCTCAGAGCAAAAGAAGAACTCGGTGTTCGTTCACCTCTCCTGGAGGCTGGGCTCACCAAAGGGGAAATACGAGAACTTTCCCGGGAATATGAACTCCCCACCTGGAATAAGCCTTCGTACTCTTGCCTTGCTACGCGTATCCCTCAAGGGACAGAGCTCACTGCAGAACTCCTCGAGCGGATAGGAAAACTTGAGCGTTTCTTGGAAGAGCTTGGGTTTTCTGGCTTTCGGGTTCGCCACCACGGGACGATTGCTCGCCTGGAACTTAAGGAGGAGGACTTCTCGCGCGTTCTTGAACCCAAAAAGCGGCAAAAAATCCTCGAAGAGTTTAAAAACGCCGGATACCATTTCGTCACTCTGGACCTTGGAGGATACCAAAAGGGGAGTATGGACGGAAAGATATGAAAGGACGCGTTCTTGTAGCCATGAGCGGAGGGGTGGACTCCTCCGTTGCTTGCCTTCTCCTTAAAGAAAAGGGCTTTGAAGTCATTGGAGTCACCATGTGCCTTGGAGAGGGGCGGTGCTGTGGAGCAAGGGCTGTAGAGGATGCTCAAGCAGTATGCCGTCTTCTTGGAGTACCGCACTTTGTTCTTGATTTCTCGAAAGAAATGGAAGAAATTGTCATTGCCAATTTCGTTACCGAGTACAGCCGGGGCCGAACCCCCAACCCCTGCATCCTCTGTAACCGTCACCTTAAATTTGGCAAGCTCCTCCACCACGCTCATGCCTTGGGGTGCGAGTTTCTCGCTACCGGCCACTACGCCCTCAAAGAGGAACGAAATGGCACATATGTGATCAAGCGCCCAAAGGACCGCAAAAAAGACCAGACCTACTTTCTCTCTGGCATACCCAAAGAAGCCCTTCCCTACCTCCTTTTCCCCCTTGGAGAGTATACGAAAGATGCAGTCCGGGCTATAGCACAAAGGGCGCGCCTTCCGGTAGCAGAAAAACCTCAAAGCCAGGACCTTTGCTTTGTTCCCCAGGGGAACTATCGGGAGTTTCTTACCCGGTACCTTGGAGAGGAAAAACCAGGGAACATCGTAACCAAGGACGGGCACGTCCTTGGGAAGCATCGGGGTGTCTTCCACTATACCGTTGGACAGCGGAAGGGTTTGGGAATCCGTGCCCCATATCCTCTCTATGTTATTGCCATCCGCCCAGAGCAGAATGAAATCGTAGTGGGAAAGCGAGAAGATCTCCTGAGTTTTGGGCTTTTTGCCTCTTCCTGTAACTGGCTTTGTGAGGAGATTCCAGAGTGTGCCCTTGTTCAGGTTCGCTACCAGCACCGTCCCCAGCCCTGTCGGGTAGAAAGGATAAATGGGAACGCCAAAATTCTCTTTGACGAACCGGTAGAGATGGTTACCCCAGGACAGATGGCCGTCCTCTACGACGGAGACACCCTTCTTGGTGGAGGAGTAATTGAGGAGGTTATACGCGATGAACGCTACCGAGCGGATTCAAGAGCTGAAAAGGAAAAAGAATGCCATTATTCTCGCCCATAACTACACCCTTCCGGAAGTGCAGGAAGTAGCCGATTTTATTGGCGACTCTTTAGGTTTGAGCATCGCGGCGAAAAATACTCCTTGCGAGGTCATTGTTTTCTGTGGCGTGTACTTCATGGCCGAAACGGCCAAAATCCTCTCTCCCGAAAAGAAAGTCCTCATTCCCGACCCTGAGGCAAGATGTCCCATGGCCGATATGCTCAGCCTCAAAGACCTTCAAGCCCTCAAGGCAAAGCATCCCAATGCCCGGGTTCTCTGCTACGTGAACACCCATGCTTCGGTGAAGGCCGAGTGTGACCTTGTGTGCACCTCGGCAAACGCTTCCAAAATCGTGGAGCAGGGATTTTCGAAAGACGAAGAAATCATCTTTGTTCCTGACCAGTACCTTGCGCAATACGTCGCTTCCCGCATCGGGCGACAGTTTATCCTCTTTCCTGGATACTGTCCGGTGCACATGACCATCACCGAAGCCCATATCCTCAGGGCAAAGAGAGAGCACCCTGAGGCTCTCGTTCTTGCCCACCCTGAGTGCCGCCCCGAGGTTTTGCGTCATGCAGATGCCATCCTCTCTACCGAAGGCATGTGCCGCTATGTGAAAACCTCGCCACATAAAGCGTTCATCATCGCCACCGAAGTGGGCATTATCTTTCGTATGAAAAAAGAAAACCCCGAGAAATACTTCGTCCCTGCTTTCGAAGGTGCCATCTGTGAAAATATGAAAAAGATAACCTTGGAAAAGGTTCTCACCTCCCTCGAAGACGAGGTGTACGAAGTCGTTCTCCCTGAAGACGTTGCCTCTCGAGCGCGGCAAGCTATAGAACGAATGCTTGCCCTTTCAAAATAAGGCACCGCCAAACGCATTTTTCACCCAAGGGTATAAAGAACACCAAAGACCTGCCGATATATATGGTTGGGCAGAAAGAATTGGAGACTTTCATCCAGAGGAAGATGTTTTCTCTACAGAGGGAATCTCTGTCTCGGCATGTCCTTCTGCTTGTTTGAAAAGGAGAGATACTTGGGGAAGTAAAGCAAAAAGTGGCATAAGGATTTATCCTAAAAAGAGGAACGAATGGGGGAGGTGCAAACTCCATGGTAAATGTGCGAAGGAAAAAGAAAGAAGAGGGTTTTACCCTCATTGAACTCATCGTGGTGGTGGCCATTTTAGGGTTCCTTATGGCCATAGCGATTCCTCGGTACATGTCAGCTCGAGAGATGGCGGCAGCAAACGCCACCAAGGCTAACCTCCACAGCCTGGCAAGCGCCCTGGAGGTGTACCTTGCAGAGAATCCCGAAGCAACGCTGCCAGAAAACGAAGCCGACTTCTGGAGGGCTATTCAAACTTACGTTCCCACGAAACCAGCATCACCTAAGGGGGGTAGTTACAAGTATACGAAAACTGAGACGGGCTATATAATCTATGACCCTAAGGGGTACACCATTGGAGGAGCAGGTCCTGTCTACTTCTGGATTGTGGAGGGCGGGGTCATTCAGCAAGGCGAAGCACTACCATTAGGAAGCGGCAGTGGTGGAGGTAGTGGAAGCGGCGGATAATAGTGGTCAATAAGGGTTGTGATAAACAAGGCGAATCGTAACAACGTACCTTGGGGGTTGCTGTGGCGACCCCCCAAGTGTTTTTCTGGCCTTTCCCTCTGGTTTCAAGTTTCTGTCCTGGAAGTTCAAGTTCCCTCGCGTTTTGTCTTCTTGAGTCTTCTCCTTGTTCCAGGGCAACCCACTCTATCCGCCACTCTCGCATGTTTGCAGCAGGGGCCCACACTCTTCCGTCATTCCTGAATGCCTCTATCAGGAATCTAAGCCTTTCTTAGCCACCCTTGAAACTGCTCATCAGGGGTCTACTTTTTCCTCAAAACTAAGATGCCTGATTACAGATTTCAGGCATGACGGTAAAAATACAGATTCCTACTCAAAGCACGCAGGAATGACGGAGTAAGGGAGCATGCGGGGATAACCTCCTTTACTCGTCACTGAGTATTTTTCAAAACCAAGACCAAGAATGCCCGATAGAGATACTCAGGCATGACGATCATTTTCCGTCATTCCGGCACGTTTTTAAGCCGGAATCTTTTTTCATGACGTCAGATTCCCGCTTAAGACATGCGGGAATGACGAAGGGGAGCGTGCAAGAATAACCCCCTTTTCTCGTCACCCCTGAAT
>CALAIW010000032.1 GCA_937922705.1 uncultured bacterium
TTTTCCTCCGGACCCTGAGCCTCTACCCAGAGCCCGGATATTAGGCCTACACCTTGGGCATTCTTACCAGAAGCTCCTCAATATCTCGCTTGAGAGTTTCTTGCTCTGCGGCACTTAAGGGTTTCAAGGGTTTTCGAGGAAAGCCCCCTTCAAAGCCAAAACAATTCATAGCTGCTTTAACCCCGCTTACCCCATATCTTCCAGAAACGAGGCTGTTGAGCTTTGCTATGAAGCGGTGGAAAGGAAGGCCTTTTCCAAGGTCCTTTTTGAGCCCAAGGTCTACAAGGTCACAACAAAGGTCAGGGAAGACATTGGCCAAGGACAACACTCCACCTCGAGCCCCCACAAGGAGCGCCGGAAAGACAAAGTCTGCAGACCCTGCAAGGACGAAGAAATCTTGACCCTCAGAAGCAGCAATGTAAGCGTCGTAATTTCCCTTCGAAGTATCCTTGAGACCGAAGATATTGGGATGCTCGCTCACCCGGGCAATAAGAGACGGAGAAAGGCAAAGGTTATTTGCCACTGCTGGGTTGTTGTAAAGAAGGAGGGGCTTGTCGATGGCTTCGGCAACCTCGATAAAGTACTCATACAGGGTGTCATCGGTCATCCGCCTGGCAAAAAACGAAGGTGGCATGAGACTCACAAAGTCCACTCCAAGACGAGCAAGGTCTTGAGCGAGCTTTTTCGATTCAAAAGTGGATTCACAACTTGCCCCTCCAATGAGGACCTTATCACCCTTTACCTCAAGAACGGTCTCAATAATTTTGAGCTTTTCTTCGTAGGTAAGGCTCCGAAACTCTCCATTGGTCCCTAAGGCGAAATACCCCCGAAGCCTTGTCTTTGAAAGTTTTTCGATATTTCGCCGCAAAGCCGCAAAGTCAATGGTGTCGTCTTCTCGAAAGGGAGTGACAATAGGAGCAAAAACCCCGGTTAGGAGTTCCTCAATTTTTGCTCTCTCCACAACACTCACCTCGCAACTTTCTGAAAAACTCAATGACCCGCTCTGCAGCCTGAACCGCCACGCGTTCGGTGCTTTCTTTTGTAAGGCCAGCAACGTGTGGGGTAAGAATGACGTTGGGAAGAGAAAAGAGAGGATGATCTTTTGGGGGAGGTTCTTCAGAGAAGACATCAAGAGCTGCTCCTCTGATCCATCCCTCCTTCAGAGCCTCGTAGAGCGCCTCTTCATCAACCACCGCCCCACGAGCCACGTTGATAAGGAAAGCCTCAGATTTCATGTGACGGAGCTCTTCTCTCCCAATGAGGTGCCACGTTGTTTCACTTAGTGGGACATGGAGACTCACAAAATCACTTTGAGCAAGAAGATCACAGAGGTTTGCCACCTTTTCTGCTCCAGGTAAAACATCACAAGGCACAAAAGGGTCAAAAAAGAGAACCCTCATGCCAAGCGCAAGGCCCAGGCGAGCAACCTCTTGGCCTATGGCTCCAAAGCCCACAAGACCTAACGTTTTCCCAGAAAGTTCAAGCGCCCTATAGGAGTGGCGAGAACCCCAGTCTCCTTCACGCACCCGCCTGTCGTACCAAAAAAGGTCTTTTGCCAGAGCGAAAATAAAGGTGAGAGTGTGCTCGGCAACGGAGGTGGCATTACCTCCTGGGACGTTGTACACCGCAATGCCTTTCTTTTTGGCATGTTCCACATCGATATTGTCAAGACCTACACCAACCCGACAGATCACCTGAAGATGCACTGCTTGATCGATAACTTCTTTTGTGACCTTGAAGCCACTGCGCACAAGGAGGGCATGGGCTCTGGGGAGAAATGCGAAAACACGTTCCTTTTCCTCTGGAGAAAGAACAATGACCTCAAGGTCACTCTGTCTTCGAAGAAGCTCAAGAGCTTTTGCAGCCACAGGTTGAGGAAGGAGAACTGTCCACCGAGACATGGTCATACCCTCTACTGTTGAAAATTACTCATGACTTTGAACGTTTCTCGAAGCACACCATAAAGACTCTGATACACCCGAAAGAACTCAGCGTAAAGCTTGGCTTTCTCCGCATCAGGAAGCGTCCGCTCCTGAATACGGAGCTTTCCGGTAGCTTCCTCCATTGAAGACCAAAGACCAATCCCAACCCCCGCAAGGAGCGCTGCTCCGTAGCTCCCTCCCTCTGCACCATACTCAACAGTGAGAACTTCAGAGTTGAAAACGTCTGCATGGAGTCTCTGGAAGAGCTTACTCCTTGCCCCACCCCCAGAGATTCTCACCTGGTACACTGAAAGGCCAAGTTCTTCCATAAGGGAGTACACATCTCTCAAGCTGAAGACAATCCCTTCAAAAACGCTTCGCAAAATGTCGTTTCGCGAATGGTGGAGCCCAAATCCAAGGAGAACTCCTCGAGCAAAGGGGTCTGCATGGGGACACCTTTCTCCAATAAGGTATGGTAAGAAAATAATGCCCCGACCCAAGGGTTCACTGAGCTCTGCCTCCCGGCTCATGAGGTCATAAGCCGATTCCCCAGTCCAGCGAGCAAGCTCCCGCTCAAGACCTCCAAAGACGTTTCTGAACCAGCTCAGAGAACCCCCAGCAGCAAGAGTCGTCCCATAAACAATCCAGCTCCCGGGGATAGCGTTGCAGAAAAACTGCAGGGTATTTCCAGGATTTTCATAGAATCTGTCAAGGGACATGCCGACGATCCCAGCAGTACCAAGGGTGATACTGATGATTCCCGGGCGAACCGCTCCCACCCCTACGGTCTGGACAACCGCGTCTCCTCCACCCCCAACAACGGGAATACCAGGGCGAACGCCTACCTCTTGAGCTATGTCCGGAAGAACCTTCCCGGTTACATCTGAAGACTCAAAGGTCTCAGGGAAAAGGGAAAGGGGAATTCCTAAGTCCTTAATGAGGTCCTGTGCCCATTTTCGTTCCCGAACAGAGAAAAGACCCGTTCCCGAAGCATCAGAAACGTCGGTAGCGTATTCTCCAGTGAGCTGAAACCGAATGTAATCTTTGGGACATAGAAACTTTCTTGCCTTCTCAAAAATCTCGGGTTCGTTCTCCCGAACCCAGAGAATCTTCCCTCCCGTATACCCAGGGAGCATAGGATTGTTGGTAATTGCGATAAACTCTTTCTCACCGCCTACCTTTTTGTGAATTTTTTCACAATGTGGAGCACTCCTCTGGTCGTTCCACATAATACAGGGACGGAGAACAGTTCCTGCCTCATCAAGGAGTACAAGCCCATGCATTTGTCCGGTAAGACCTATGCCTTCGATAGCATAGCCCTGTTGCTCAACCTCCCAAGACACCTCAGAGAGGGTCGCCTTTGCCGCTTCCCACCAGTCAAGAGGATTCTGTTCTGACCAGCCAGGAAGGGGATTATACACCGGATACTCCCGAGTAGCTCTCGAAAGCACCTGGCCTTCCTCATTGACCGCGAGGGTCTTGCAACTTGACGTCCCAATATCTATCCCCACTACACAAGGCTTCTTTCCAGACCCCATCGCCTCTCCTCCCTACTCCAAAAACTCAACCTTAATGTGCTTCATTTCAAGGTACGAAAGAATCCCTTCCGGGCCAAGGTCGGTACCAAAGCCACTCTCTTTCCATCCGGTGTATGGAGCATAAATCGTAGCCACATCGACGTTGTTAAGGCCAATGTTGCCACATTCAAGACCAAGGCATATAGTGCGGGCTTTTTCAAGGCTTGAGGTGTATACATAAGCAGCAAGACCGTACCGCGTCGCATTCGACCAGGCGATAGCATCCTTGAGGTCCTCAAAGGGCATAATGCCTACCGCCGGTCCAAAAGTTTCTTCCTTCATGATGAGCATGTCATGGGTAACATCCACGACTACTGTAGGCTCAAAGAAGTACCCCTTAGCGTATTGCTCCCCTTCCGGTTTTTTCCCACCGCAGAGAATCTTTGCACCTTTCTTGACCGCATCTTCAATGTGTTCTTTGACTTTCTCCAAAGCCTCAAGGCTCACCATTGGACCAAGGTCCACATCAGGGTTTGTAAGACCATTGCCAATGCGCAGCTTCTTCGTTTCGGCAACGAATTGTTCCACAAAGGCCTCGTAAATCGACTTCTCCACGTAAATACGGTTAATCGAATTGCACACCTGGCCCATATTTCGGAAAGATCTTCGGACACCACCTTTGACCGCTTTTTCAAGGTCAGCATCGGCACAGACAATGAGGGGCGATTGGCCACCGAGTTCTAGCGAAACTCGCTTGACCCCCGAGGCACAGTACTCCATCACTTTCTTTCCAGCCTCGGTGGACCCGGTAAAACTCACTTTTCGAACAAGGGGATGCAGGATAAGACTTCTCCCTACTACCGACCCTGCTCCCGTGATGCCATTCACCACACCCTGAGGAAAACCAGCATCAAGAAAACACGCCAAAAATTGCAATGGCGAGAGAGGAGTCTCAGAAGGGGGTTTCGCTACTACAGTACACCCTGCAGCCAAAGCTGCTGCGACCTTCCAGGCAAGAAGCTGTACCGGATAATTCCAGGGGGTAATAGCTGCCACTACTCCAATGGGTTGCCGGATAACAATGCTTTGGAGATGAGCCTTATCAAGGGGGATGATTTCTCCAAATACTCGCTTACCCGCTTCGGCAAAATATCGCAAGACCTCAGCGGACCCTTTCACCTCGCTCACCGCTTCCTTCAAGGGTTTCCCCTCTTCAGCGGTGAGGACACGACCAATTTCCTCGGCTCGCTCCTCAACAATGCTTGCCGCTTTATGGAGGAAGCGAGCACGCTCAAAGGGACTGAGCCTCGACCATTTTTCGAAGGCCCTCCAGGCCGCTTGGACCGCTTCGTCTACTTGGCTTTCCGAAGCAGCAGGAACCTGAGCGATAACCTCTTCCGTTGCCGGATTCACAACGTCGATGTACTTTCCCGTACCACTCTCGGTAACAAATTTTCCGTCGATAATCATCCCTTGAATTTCCATCAGCTCACGCTCCTTCCTGCTTTACCTTTCCAGTAACCCAGAGGATAATGAGGGGAAGAATTCCAGTGTTATATGTGACATGGTATTTTCCAGGCTCTACGTAGAAGGCGTCCCCTTCCTTTATGGGGAACCGCTCATCCCCAATAACCATTTCTCCTCGCCCACTGATGACAAAGTACACTTCCTCTTCGTTCGGATGGGAATGCCCTGTAGTTTTGCCGTCAGGGTAAACAATGGTGTATCCCAGTTTCAAGACCTTCGAGGGCGAGGTTTCCGGGTCAATAAGCCAATACGTATCGCGAAGGGTTTCCCCTTTTTTGGCTTGAGCAAAGTACCGAAAGGACCGCTCACAAGTGTCTGGAGTTACCTCATTGATGTTCACAATGTAAGCCATGGAGTGCCACCTCCCCGAGATTTTTAAAGCACGAGAGTATCTCCTTCAAAGACACGAATAACCGACGGAGCAAAGAAAAACCATACCACATCTCCCTCGGCAAACCGTTCCTGAGCCGGGACAACGGCTTTTGCATCGGTTTGCATCTCATCCTCAAGGCGCACGGTAAGAACAGTCTTATCTCCCTGGAACTCGACAACCTTAACCACTCCGGCAATAGCGTTTGTATCTTGTCGCTCTCGCTTTACCTCAATATGCTGGGGACGAACCCCAAGAGTGACCTCCATACCGACATGCCTCTCCCCAAGCCGACCTTCAAGGGTAAAGACCCTCTTTCCCTCTTCGGTGGGAATGGCGACAGAAGACTCATTCTCCACAATTGCGGGAATAAAGTTCATGGTGGGCTCTCCAATGAAGTAGGCTACGAACTTGTTCGCGGGACGATTCCAAACTTCTTCCACTGTCCCAATCTGCTGCAACTTTCCCTCATTGATGATGAGAAGACGGTCACAGAGGGCAATAGCTTCTGCCTGGTCGTGGGTAACGTAAATGGTGGTGAGCCCAAGCTCGTCATGGAGATGGCGAATCCGAGCCCGGATTTCATGGCGAACCCGCTGATCCATGTGGGAGAGAGGCTCATCAAGGAGCGTTACATTGGGTTTTCGTACCAGTGCTCGGGCAAGCGATACCCGCTGCTGGATTCCCCCTGCCAAAGAGCCTGGGTACTTCTTCAAGAAAGGGGTGAGCTCAAGGAGCTCTGCAATAAACTTCACCCGCTTGTCTACTTCAGGCCCTTTCATACCCCGGGCCCTCAGGGGGAAGGCAATGTTCTCGTAAACATTTAAGCGATAGTAAAGGGCGTAGGACTCAAAAGCTAAGGCAACGTTTCGCTCAGCTGGCCCAAGGTGATTGACCACTTTCCCGTCAAAGAGAATTTCCCCTTTGGTAATCTCTTCAAGCCCTGCAAGCATTCTCAAGGTTGAGCTCTTCCCGCCACCTGAAGGACCAAGGATGGCCAGAAACTCTTTATCGTTACAGGTGAAGGTGAGGTCCTGTACTGCTACCACGTTTCCTCGAGGGTATATTTTCCACACATGGTTAACGTCGATTCTGCTCATCTTTCCAAACTCCCTTCCTTTGCCGCCTCCACCGTTTTTCTATAGAAGAACATCCGCTGGGGATCAAACTCAAGCCAGACTTCCTCTCCCCTCCCGTACTTACAGAATCCAATCGTTCGAACATAGAGAAAGGTATTGTCCTTGAGTCGGAAGGTTACCACGCTACTTTCGCTTTCGTGGATAACAGCATAAATAGGAAGTCGAAATGCATTCTCTGAGGATTTTGCTCCACCGAGGCGAATATGTTCTGGCCTGATTCCCAAACGTACGACTCGCCTCCCATTCTCCTCCTGTGCTGCACTATTTGCCTTTTCAGCCAGAGCCCCTTCAAGGAGCAATGTAAAGTCTTCTCCTTTACGGAAAAAGAAGGCACCATTTTGGCTCACAAGTTCTCCATCGATGAGATTCATAGGAGGATCCCCAACCAGTCTCCCAACGAAGTCCGTTTTGGGGTAGTAATAGATCTCTTCAGGTGTACCCTCCTGCTCCACCCTACCCCGCCGAAGAACAACCATACGATCAGAAAGTGCTAGGGCTTCCCGAAAGTCATGGGTAACGTAGATAATGGTACTTCCGTAACGCTGAGCGAATTCTTTGAGGAGCGTTTGGGTTGAAAACTTGAGCTTGGCATCAAGATGGGCAATAGGTTCATCAAGGAGGTACACCTCAGCTCTTCTCACCAGAGCTCGCGCTAAGGAAACACGTTGTTTCTGTCCGCCACTCAGATTTTGAGGGAGACGATCCAAGAGCTTCTCAATACCAAGGAAGGTTGCGATTTCTTCCACTCGTTTCTTCTCTTCCTGGGGAGTAAGTTTCAGCCGCCAGCGAGGAGCACGGAGAGGAAAGGCAATATTGTCGTAAACAGTCATATGGGGGTAGAGATTGTAGGTCTCAAAAGCCATGGAGACGTTTCGCTCTTGAGGAGGCAAATCATTGACCACCTTTCCATTGAAGTAGATGTTCCCAGAGGTTACTGGTTCTATTCCGGCAATCATTTTCAGAATCGTGGTCTTTCCCGCACCAGTAGGACCAAGAATTGAGAAGAATTCCCCTTCTCGGCACGTAAAACTCACTCCACGGATGGCTACCTTTTTCCCATACATCTTAACGACGTTTTCAAGTCGAACCTCTGCCATGGGGCTATTCCTCCTCTTCCTCTTCTTCCTCTTTAGGGCGGGGACCATATTTGAGGAGTAAAAGGGCAAAGGCTGTGGCTACGATTGTACCAAACCAAAGGGGGATGAAGCGTTCCACAAACTTGATCCACAGGAGGTTCACGAAAATCCAGGAGAGGATAGACCAGAAAATCCAGTCGCCAGTAGTCATTCGGGGAAGCATTGTAGTCAACCAACCTTTCCTCATCATTGGTTTCTTCAACCTTTCACCGCACCAAAGGTCAGCCCACGAATAATGTAGCGTTGCATAAACCAGGCTGCGACAAGGGTTGGAAGGATAACAATAGCTGCTCCAGCAGCCATAGGACCATACTGTACCTCGATAGAACCCCAAAAGGAGGAGATAAGAACGGTGACCGGTCGTGCCGCTACACGGGTAAAGAGAAAACTAAAGAGAAACTCGTTCCAAGACCATACGAGGCAAAACACCGCAGTTACCGCAAGTCCTGGACGGACAAGGGGAAGGACAATCTTTCGGAAAATATCTACCCGGCTGTACCCATCAACCATAGCCGCCTGTTCCAGCTCTACAGGAATCTCCTTAAAGAACCCGTAAAGGAGAAAGGTTGCAAAGGAAACATTGAAATAGATATGGAGAAGGGCCAGACCAAAACGAGTATCCAAAAGCCCCAGGTTCCGATACATGACAAAGAAAGGAATTGCGGCCACAACTCCGGGAAACATTCGTGTCGAAATGGTGGTGAAGAGAAGATGCCCCTTTCCGGTGTTCCACCGGGCGAAGCTATATGCTGCAAAAGAAGCAATGACCATAACAACTACGGTACTCGAGACGCTGATGATAGCCGTATTCACAAAGTTATCCCAAAAGGGGAATTCTCGGAAAAGGCGGTTAAAATTCTCCATGGTAGGCTTGAAGAAAATGAGCTTTCGTGCCTCAGTGGTGAAGATATCGTTCGGCGATTTAAAGGCGGTAAGATATATCCAGGCAAGAGGCGCCACAATAACAAAGAGCACCAAAGCGGTAACCAACCAAAAGAGTATCTTCATGGTTATACTCCACCTTCCTTCAGCGCGCACCCTCAAGGGCTCTCATGAGTATCTTGAACATCACGGCACATACCGCAATGGTGAGAACAAGCGAAAAGATAGCCATTGTCGAACCGTATCCGATGTCAAAATAGACAAAGGCCGTACGGTACACAATCCAATCAAGAAGCTCTGTCTGCACTCCACCCCGCGTTGTTCCATAGAGGGGGTCGAAGAGACGAATAAGCCACATGGTTCGTAAAACAACAATAATCATGATAAGAGGGCTCAACATGGGAAGGGTCAGACGCCGAAAGGTATACCAGGGGGAAGCTCCATCCACCTTTGCCGCCTCAAAGACATCTCTAGGTAAACTTCGCAATCCAGCAACAAGAACAAAGGTGGAAAAGGGAAACCACTGCCAGATGGTAATGAAACATATGGTATATAAAGCCCGCTCCGGAGACCACCAGTACACTTTATTCAATCCCAAAGCCTGCAAAACAAGGTTAACAGCCCCAAAATCAAACTCAAACATGAAGTTCCAAAGGAGTGAAAGAATCAAAGGAGCCACAAGAAGAGGAAGGAGAGCAAGACCACGAACGATGTTCTCCCCAGGAAATTCGCGACTCCACAGAAGGGCTAACCCAAGACCAATAAGTAACTCACAGGATACACAGATTACGAGAACCTTTAAGGTTCGGTAGAGAGCTTCAAGAAATGCTTTGTCGTTCAGAAGCTGGCGATAATTTTGGGCACCAATGTATATTGCCTCTCCCCTCATTCCCCACTGGTGAAAGGAGTAGTACGCACAGTAAAGCAGAGGGTAGACCATGAAAATCGCTAACACTATAAGGAGAGGAATTAAAAGAGTCCATTTAAAGTACTTTTCACTCGTCAGAGTTTCCCAAATCGCGGGCTTTCTTGCCACCGTAGACTCTACTTGAACCTCGGAAAGAGCCTCTGTCTGCATTTTCCTCCCTCCAGTTGCCGGGGGGCAGAACCCCCCGGCCATTGAAACTACTCTTCGCGAATGGGCACAGTATCAAACTTCGAAGTAAGCTCGATGGTCTTTGCTACAAGCTCTTCTACACACTCGTCAATAGTGACTTCCTCTGCCATGGGCTTGTGGAGGACGTTCATCTGCATCTCGTAGACCTTGCCGCCAGCCCTTGTATTGAAGTACCAGTAGTTATCTACGTAAGGTGCTTGCTTCTGCCAGATATCTACAAGATAGCTGCACACAATACCAAGGGGGTACTCAACTTCGGGAGAGTGGAACTCAGGATCAAGGAGAAGGTCCATACGAGCCGAGAACTGACCG
Organism: uncultured bacterium; assembly: GCA_937922705.1. Classification (GTDB taxonomy): domain Bacteria; phylum Atribacterota; class Atribacteria; order Atribacterales; family Caldatribacteriaceae; genus Caldatribacterium; species Caldatribacterium caloriphilum. Next base: position 9,923 of record CALAIW010000032.1, read on the forward strand.
CCTTCCTTCATGAGAACCTTCTGACAATCATAAGAGGCAATGTACCGCACAAGCCAATATGCTGCTTCGGGGTTCTTTGTCGCCTTCGCCACACCCAAAGACCAGGCGCCGGTGTATGGTTGCCCACCAACCGTGGGGTAGATACCAAGGCGGCCATCGGGAACCTTTTGCTTGAGAAGATCCGCGGTCCAAGTGAAGAGGCTGGCAAATTGATGTGGCTGGATAATAGCGAATCCTTCACCTTGCTGTGCACAAGCAAAGTCAAAATTCGCGGTAAGACACCCAGCAGGGGCAAACTTCAAGAGAGCCTTGTATTGGGTTAAAGCTTGTTTCAAAATATCTTTATCCTTTTTGGTAATCACGAACTCCTTGATGGTTCCATCGGGATTCTTTACGACCGTTGCGTAATCACCACCCATGCCCCATATCCACGAGGTAATCTCGTCATTAATCTGGTACGCCCCAGCCATCATGGCTACACCGTAAAGATCGTGATCTAGGGTTTTCCCCTTAAGAAGGTCGCCTTTTTTGCGAGTAAAGAATTCCGCCTGGTCGTAGAGTTCTTTATAGGTTGTGGGTGGCTTCAAATCGTATCCATACTTTGCTTTAAATGCTGCCTGTTCAGTGGGATCATTGTAAACGTCTTCTCGGATAAACATGCCCATGTGGTAAGTGTAAAAAGGCAGAACCATTTGCTTCCCATAAGCTTGGCCACAGCGCAAAAGGACAGGGGATATATTGTGAATGTCCTCTCGGAACCCCTCAACCCCCTTAGGATCGTACTGTGCTGCAAGCTCCTCAAGGTCCCACAGGTAGTCTGACCATTCGCAAGTCCACGAAGTTTCAACGTAGACAACATCGTAGTAACCGGTACCGGCCATAAGTTCAACGTTCTCTTTAGAATACACCACTGGAGAAGCTACACGTTCAATGTTTACCTTAACCCCGGTTGCAGTTTCAAACTGCTTAATGTACTCAATAACCTTGTCCCAAGCTGCTCCAGTTTCAACAATCATGTTAATGGGCTTTTTATTCTTAATCTCGGGAATATCCTTGAGTCCAAATTTCTCCTGTGCTAAAACGGCAAAGGAACACACAAGGAGCAACACCACTACCAAACTCCCAATAACAATTCCTCGGTACCGCATCCTATTTCCCCCCTAGAGTTGTGTCTTTCAAAAACACAGTTACAACAAGCTTCTTCCACAAATACCACCAAACAGTACAGCCAGAGAGCACTTTACGACTTTCCGCAAACACCTCCTTTTCCCGTTTCTCACATCCTCATTCCTTCGAGAGGATGTGCTCAATCTTCTCCATAGCCTGAGAAAACTCCCGGAGATTGTAGGTCTGGGCACTGGAAGCGGCAATGTCATCCATGGTAAAACCATCTGGTTCAAGGCTTCTCCGGGCAAAGTCAATCTTTGTGAGCTTCGCCACCGTGGCCTTGGGAACCTCAAAGGGTCTTTGCGCTACCTCCTCCCTAAGGAGGGTCATACCCCACTCTATAGCCTCAGGGTTCATGGTGATAACCACGGGAAGTTTTGCAATCTCCTCAAGATGGAGGTAGGCATTTCCCGGGCCTTTTCGGGTAGAACAGACGAGGACTTTAGCAGGAGATCCCAAAACTCTAACAGCCTCCGTAGCCCTTTGGGCCATAAGAATGCCAAAAAGGCGCAGGTCTTCCTCTTCAAGAACGATACCCCTCGCCTTTGCCTCTTCGACAAGCTCGGTTGAGGCCTCCCAGCGGCCAAGCATCATAGTGATAACTGAGCGCCAGGAGCTGTAATCAATACCTCGAGCCTTCCCTTTTTCGTATCCCCTCTGTATGGCTTGAGCTACCTGAACCACCTGAGGAACACAGAAGCAGGAAGTGGCATTCACTGGTACACCAAAACTCACAATCTCCTCCATAACGGCAAGACCAGCCTTGGTTGCTGGAATCTTCACCATAAGGTTAGGGCTCATTCGGGAGATTTTAAGCGCTTGGAGAATCATGGTGTCTTCGTCGGTACTCTTCCGTGGGTCAACCTGAAGGCAGACAAAGCCGTGCTTGCGACCCCTTCGGTAAAAATTCGAGAGGAATTTGTCAGCTCCGAGTTTACCAACCATCATGTAGAGATCAAACCATTTGGGTCGCGTACTATCCAAGAAGACTCTTCCCAGTTCTTGGACCCGCGAGACTACCTGAGGTCGGGATTCAAGGAGTCGGAGAACAAGGGGAGGATTGGTGGTAACCCCATCGAAGAAAAAGGTTCCCCCCTCATTGTGAGACATGAAGCGACGAAGCACCGAGAGTGTTGCCTCGCCGATCCCCTTTTCTCGGAGACTAGTAAGAAAGACCTGATAGTACCCTGGATGCGCATCCCACCAAAGTTCTAAATCGGGATTCCGTTCTTTGAGGCCTTCAAGAAGCTCCGGATTACATATTGTAGCTCTCTCCATGAAAGGACCTCCTAAGTGTTAAAAATAACATGAAATTTGTTTAACTTTCTACGAGTAGAATAGCCCCGCGAACGTGCTTTGTCAAGAACCTTTTTAAGCTGCAACGACCGCTTGAGCTCAAAAATACGCAAAAATCAAGGTTACCGTTACCTATTGATTTTACGCAAATTTCTCTGTTAAACTACTATCCCGATAGAAATAATTCCTTTGGGTGGTATTTATGCGGTGCGCACAATGCAAAAACGAAGCGGAAATAACCATTGTGCATCCTCTCTGTAGGAGTTGCTTTCTCAAGCAGTACGAAACGCGGGTACAAAGGTGTATCAAAAAACACAAGCTCTTCACACCAGGTGACCGAATTCTCGTGGCCGTATCCGGAGGCAAAGACAGCCTAAGCTGCGCTCATGTTCTTTACACCTTGGGGTATCCCATCTCTGTTCTTCACGTTGACGTAGGGGTTTCGGTCTGCACCAACCCTCGAACGAGACATGTCGTAGAACGATTCTGCGAAGACCGGGGCATTCCCTTCTATTTCCTTTCCTTTTCCGAGTACTTAGGAATAGACCCAGACACATTCTTCCACAAAGCCCGAAGACCCCGATGCGCCACGTGTGGCCTTCTTAAGCGATATGTCTTTAACCGTTTTGCTCGAGAGATGGGCTTTACAAAGCTTGCCACAGGTCACTGTGCCGATGATGTGGCCCGGTACTTCTTAAAAACTTGGGTATCAGGAGGTAACGAGAGTTTTCTTTGGCTCTCAAAGCTTAAGCCCCTTACCCCTTCGACACACCCCAAGCTTGTTGCCCGAGTCAGGCCACTTTTCCTTTGCCTCGAAAAGGAAAACTACGCGTATACTAAATACAATGGCATTGTTGTTGCTGGCTGTACCATGTGTTCCTTTTTCCTTCGCAAAGACTCTTGGACAGACATCTTGCGCAAAATCGAGGAAATTCGCCCCGACTTTGCCCTCTCCCTTGCTCGCACCTTGGCAAAGGGTTTCCCATCAAAGGACGAAGAAGGAACAGCAACCCTCAAAGAGTGTACCGTCTGCGGAGAACCAACAGAAGGCTCTATCTGTACAGTGTGCAGAATTAAGGCTCGCTCTGTCAGTCAGGTTTGAACACTTTCTTGGAAGAGCCGCCGTACCATCCTCCCCAGAACAAAGGCGACTCGCTCCACAAGGGTTTCAGCTTTCTCCATAGCCTCTTTTTCGGACATAGGCCCATCGACAATGGGGAAAATCCCGGCAATTTCCTCAGGGAGCTCTGGAAGCTCCTCCCAGAGGATTTTCCCAGCCAAAACAACAAGGGGTTTGCGATACTTTCGGCAGATTTCCGCAACCCCCGCAACAACTTTCCCAAAGAAGGTCTGCCGGTCAACCCGTCCCTCTCCGGTTACAACAAGGTCCGCTTTAGCAATTGCTTCCTCAAGACCTACAAGTTTTGCCACAAGCTGCATACCTGGAACCACCCTGGCACCAAGGAAAGCATAAAGCCCCGCCACAATACCACCTGCTGCTCCACCACCTGGAAGTTCATCGACCCGAACCCCAAGGTGTGTTTCGATAATCCTTGCGAAGTGGCGCAAACCTTGGTCAAGGTATGCTACGTCTTTCGGGCTTGCACCCTTTTGTGGCCCGTACACATAGGCAGCCCCAAGGGGACCATAGAGGGGGTTGGTCACGTCACTAGCTATAAGGATTTCTGTGCCTTCTGGAAGGCACAAGAGCCCACTTGTGTCAATACAAGCAATTTTTGAGAGATTCTCGCCCGTACCTTCGAGTTCCTTGCCGGTGTCATCGAGAAATCGTACCCCCAGGGCGGAGAGAGCACCCATCCCGCCATCGCAGGTCGCACTGCCTCCAACTCCAAGAACAATCTTTCGACATCCCTGTTCTATTGCCCAGCGAAGCATCTCTCCAACTCCATACGTTGTAGTGCGTCGAGGGTTTCGCTCTGTTTCTGGGACAAGAGGAAGACCCGCTGCCTGGGCAAGCTCAAGAACACAAGTCCCATCAGGAAGCAACCCAACTTTCGCTTGAACCTTTCCCCAGAGGGGACCAGTAACCTCAAGCTCACGCACTTCTCCCCCCGCGGCAAGAACCACTGCCTCAACCGTGCCTTCACCCCCATCAGCAAGGGGCTTTACGCAAACCGTAAAATCCGGGCACGCTTGAAAGAGTCCCCGCCGAATTGCTTCCCCCACTTCAGGACTCCCAAGGCTCCCCTTAAAGGAATCGGGACAAACCACAATACGCATTACCTTTTGAGCACCTCAGGGTTCACAAGATTTGGAGGAATCTCTCCCCGCAGAGCCCGAACAAGGTTTTCTGCTGCCATAATTGCCATTTTTGCCCGGGTGGCGTACGATGCCGAACCAATGTGGGGAGCAAGAACGACGTTGTCGAGTTCCAAAAGCCCCGGTTCCACTTCCGGCTCATTCTCAAAAACATCCAGAGCTGCTCCCCGAATCCAACCTTCTTGCAGAGCCGTAACCAGTGCCTTTTCATCAACGATTGGCCCTCGAGCAGTATTGATGAGATACGCTTCCTTTTTCATCATCCGCAGCTCCTTCTCACCAATGAGGTGATACGTATCTTTGGTGAGAGGCACGTGAATGCTCACAAAGTCCGCCTCTTGCAAAAGTTCAGGCAGGGTTCGAAATTCCGCCCGCAATTCCCTTTCAACATGGAAAGGAGCTCGGACAAGGTCATAGTAAAGAACTCGCATGTTGAACCCTTGGGCTCGCCGAGCCATAGCCTGGCCGATGCGCCCAAACCCTATAATTCCAAGCGTTGCCCCATACACATCAGTGCCAAGAAGCAGCATGGGTTCCCATCCACGGAATCTCCCCGCTCGGACAAACTTATCCCCCTCTACAATCCGCCGAGCAACGCTCATCATGAGAGCCCAGGCAAGGTCAGCGGTTGTCTCGGTGAGAACTCCCGGGGTATTCGTGACCATGATGCCCCGCCGGGTCGCTTCCTCCACATCGATATTGTTGTACCCAACAGCATAGTTAGCGATGACTCTGAGATTCGGTCCTGCAGCTTCCATAACTTCCCGATCAATTGTATCGGTAAGAAGGCACAGAATCCCATCCCGGTTGCGCACCTTCTTGAGGAGCGTTTCCCGGGGGAGCACTCCATCGTAATCGCTTACCTCCACCTCGCAATGCTCTATGACGATGCGAATGCCCTCTTCGGGAATTCTCCGGGTAATAAAAACGCTAGGTTTTCGCATCACCGCTCCTCCCTCCAAGAATGCATACGATTCCAAGCAGCAAGAAAGGTTCTTTTAGCATTGGCCACCACAAGACGAGAATCCTCCCCAGGAAGAGGTTTCACCTCGAAAGAAATCACCGGACGCTCCGTAACCATCTTTTTCTCAAAATATCCGATACGGAAAAGGGCCCGCAAAAAGCGAGCCACCTCATCAACGTCGTTGCACCCACCTGTAACCCCAAAGCGGGGGTGCAAATCTCCATAGGCGGGGTGACCTTTTTGGAGCACTGCATTCCCAATGTGGATGTGGTTCACAAAAGGCGCAAGAAGAGTCAGAGTGTAGGAAGGGTCTTCAAAAAGAAGAGGTTGATGGGAAAGGTCCACAGTAAGACCGAAGTTGGGATACGCTCCTCGGACACAGGAGGCAACCTCAAAGGCAAAGGGTGCAGGACCAATCAGAGCTTCCTTGTCGATGGTGTAGTCAAAGACTTCAAGGCTTATGCCAAGGAGATATCCAAAATTCTCTGCCCTTTCTGCAGCATAGCGGCAAAGCACAATAAGTGACTCAGCAAGGAGCTCTCTTGCCTCGTTTTCCCTACCCCTTTCCGGTTTCTTTCCTGAAAGTAATGCTAAAGCCTTGGCTCCTGCAAGGTAGGCCTTATCAACCGCCTCTTTAAGTTTCACAAGCGCTTTTTCCCGCTCCTCCTTGGAGAAGTCGTTGAGACTGAGCTTTTGGGATAATACGAGGGGTTGTGCCGCCAAAAGAAGCTCCACTCGGGCAGTCGCACAGAGTTTTCCTATCTCCCCAAGGAGATCCGAGTCAAGAAGGGCGCTTACCTCAATGGCCTGGAAAAACTCATCCTCAAGGACTTCAAGTACTGTCTGCAAAACCTCCTCTTTGGTCGTAGCTTGAGGGTAAGCCATGAAGTGCACAAGCCCCATGTGCAGGGTATCATGCCAGGGGTACATAGGTTCACCTCCTTCAAAACACGACCTTTTTATACCGTAAGTAGCTTCGCGCAGCAACCCAGCCCGGGGGTCAAAGAAGGTGCTCAAAACGCTCCACCGCGACCGCCGCCAGAACCTCCGCCAAAACCCCCAGCACCACCCCGGAATCCTCCTCCACCGAAGCCCCCACCCTTTCCAGAACTTGCCTGAGCAACGGTAGCCAAAGCTACAGTAGAGAGGCGAGCAAAGCTCTTTCCCGGAGCAAAAACTACAGGGCCGTAGAAATACCCATGACGGCTTTCTTTTTCCCATACTTCATGGGGGACAATGCGGCGAAGGTGCTGCAATACCTTCTCGCCAAGACCCAAAGCCGTAGCGTAAATGAGGTACTTTTCCCAAAGGACAATAGATTCTGGGGGATGCTCAGCGATGAGAGAGTACTCCTCAAGAAAACGACCAAAGTTCTTCCAGCGGAGATAAAAAAGACGCCCTTCTTTTGTCCAGCGCCCAAAAAGGTCCCGCCGAGCAAGAAGCACTCCCACCCCAGTGAAGAAGAGACCCCCCGAAAGGACGGTAGAAAGGGGTAGGAAATGAACCATAACCGGCCTTAAGGCAAAAGCATAAATAGCTAAGGAAGCAAAAATCATAAAAAGAGCAGCGACTTTTGCCAGAACATTTCCTGTGGTTTGGAGGTACCTGCGGCGCAAAAGCTCCCTAGCAACAGTCTTTCGGTACGCGGAAAGAGCAGTGTTAAAGCTTTTAGCCTTTTGGAGAGAACGCTCAAGCTTACTCCGCAAGTCCTGAAAGCTAAACTTTCCATTCTCTGCAAATTGGACAAGAAGGTCATAGAATACTTGTTCGCTCTCTGGAAGGTCTTGAGGAGCTTCCTGAGCCTTGAGGACAATAGTCTCTCCATCCCCAGCAAAATCTATAAGGTCCAAGTGGTAAAGGTCAAGAAAAACGGAGGCAATACCGTCTTCGTCCACAGAACCTCCAATGTTTTTCACAACAGCGTTCACCACGTCCGGAGGGTCACTGGAGGGAGGTTCTTGTTCGTACTCTCTGTGGTACTCAAGGAGAGGTTCTCGACCAAAGAAAAGATAGATAAGAACAAGAAGGAGAATAAAACCCCCAAAAAGCCCAAAGGAGAGACCAAGAGTTCCAAGAACTTGCGCGCGGTACTCTCCCTCCTCACGTTCAATATCTTCAAGGGTTAAGAAAGGATTCGCTGCAGCATAGGGGAGCTCTGGGATGGGTTCAGCTACAAAACGGACCTCAGCTATGGCCTTTGGAGGGAGATGGGGTGCCACAATGGTATACCGATTCCCCTCTTTTTCCACCTGAAGACGTGGATGGGTAAAAACCTTAAGGATGCGTACTCCTTCAGGAAACTCAAAAATTCCCCGAACATTTGAAGCCCAGGAATCCCACTCCCCCCAGAACTGGCGAAAGACCTGGGCAAGAGAAGGACCGTTCTCGAAGACGTACCGAGCCCGATACCGTACAAGAAGCGTCACCCGAGGGGTATTTCTGGGGTCAAGACGGAGCGCACTCCCAAAGGGCACAAGCCACACCCGGGCAGAGAATCCCCTATCTGTCTGGTATATCCACTCGATGTACTCTGGTGGTACTTCCTCCACGCTCATTTGGACATCTTGAATCTCCACATACCTTGAGGGGGGAATTTCTCGAAAAACACCCCGAAAGGGCTTCCGCATGCGGTAGGTGATGCGCTCTGCAACCTCAAACTCCCCTGAGGGGAGCATACGCTGGGTGAGCGTTGCTCCCTCAATAGTGTAGAGAGAGGAGAAATATGCCGAGATGTAGGGATTTCGGAGCTGCAAGAGGAAAAAGAGGAAAACAAAAAAGGCAAAACCGACAATTTTTGCTATAGTTCCTCTTCGCATAACATACACTATAGCATATCTGCACCGACAATGAGCTTCACGATTTCGTCTGGTGTGGTCTCAGATTTTTTCTTATCTCCAACTTTCCGACCTCCTCGAAGAACGACGATGCGATCGGCAACATTAAACACATGACGCATATTGTGACTTATGACGATAACCGAACATCCTTTCTCTTTAAGGCGCAGAATGAGATCGAGTACCCGGCGCGATTCCTTTACCCCCAAAGCGGCAGTTGGCTCATCCATAATGATAATCTTTCCACCCCAGGGCATGACACGACCAATAGCCAAGGCCTGCCTCTGCCCCCCAGAGAGATACCGCACAGGACTCCGAAGGTACGGAAGCTCAATCCCAAGCTCTCGCAAAGTACGTACTGTATCCTCAACCATCTTTCTACGATCCACGAAAATGCCCAGCCTCCCCTTCACCGGTTCTCTCCCCAGGAAGAAGTTTGCCGGCACATCACGGGTTTCAATAAGCGCAAGCTCCTGGTACACAATCTCAATGCCTAAAGCCTGGGCATCGTGGGGACTGTGGATTTCCACAGGCTGTCCTTGAAAGAAAATGTGCCCCTTAGTAGGTCGATGAACTCCAGCAATAATTTTCACCAGAGTCGACTTTCCCGCCCCATTGTCTCCTACAAGGGCCACAATCTCTTGAGGATACACATCAAAGTCTACGTCCTCCAGAGCATGAACACCGCCGAAGTACTTGCTGATACCTCGAAGGCTCAAAATTGGTTGCGAAGACGCAAACACCTTGGCCTCCATGCTCTTCCCTCCAAAACTATACCTTGCGCTTGCGGTACATATCAATCATCACCGCACCAATAATGACTGCACCAATTGCTGCCGGCTGCCAATAGGCAGGGAAACCCATAAGGACAAGAGCATTGCGCAAAATCTGCATGATTGCCGCTCCAATAAGGGCTCCCCAGACGCTTCCTTCACCCCCGGTGAGACTAATACCCCCAATGACTGCTGCAGCGATAATGTCAAGCTCATACCCTTGAGCCGCCGTAGGCGCGGCAACCCCAAGGCGCGCAGTCATCAGAAGACCGCCAATGCCAGCAAAAAGACCAGAAAGGGTAAAAGCAATGGTCTTTACTCTTCCTGTATTGATGCCCACAAGGGATGCAGCATACTCATTTCCACCAACAGCATAGACGTGATACCCAAGCTTTGTCTTCTCAAGGAGAATCGCGCAAAAGACCGCAAGACCAATCATAATGATTGCTGGAAGAGGTACTCGCCAGATATCAGTTTGGCCAAGAAACATGAATGACCGAGGGAGATTGCGGACAGGCCAACCCTGGGTCATGCCATAGCAAAAACCTCGAACGATGCTCATGGTCCCTAAGGTAGCAATAAAGGGGGGAAGCTTGGTTTTGCTCACCATAAGGCCATTCAAAAGACCAATTCCCAGGGTAATCAAAAGACCGACAAGAATCGAAAAAACGACACTGTACCCGGCAAGAAGGAGCATCGCGGTAATGATACCCGCAAAAGCCATGTTTGAACCAGCAGAAAGATCAATACCTCCACCGATAATCACAATAGACTGGCCAAAAGAGGCAATAGCAATCCAGGAAAAAGCTCTCAAGACATTGAAAATGTTATTTGCCGTGAGGAAGGTACTGGTAAGAAGACTCAAAAGGAGAACCATGCCTCCCAAAATGACAAGAAGCGCAGCAAGCTGGTTCCGGGCAAAACGAAGCACAAGGCCTGGTTCCACATACCGCACTGGTTCCCTGACCTGACTCTCCACGGTGTATCACCCCAAAAGCAATCTGAAGAATGCAAAAACACCCCGGGCTCCAAGAGCCCGGGGTGTTTTAGGCGTCACTCCTCGGGGAAAGGTGGAGGAAGGGGCTTGGTAAAATCTTTCTTTTCCCAGGCTTCAATCATTGCGTCAACGTTGTGAATGGTAACAATGTCCATGCCAGAATCGGTCCAGTAGGGGAATTCTTTCTTGTTCACCACATAGTCAAAAAGCATCTGAATAGTATCGTAACCCCAACCCCAGTACTTCTGTCCTACAAGACCAACAAGCAATCCCTCTTTGAGATATTCAAGCTCTACAGGGAGCGTGTCAAAAGCAACCGTCTTAACTCGACCAGATTTTGCTGCCTCTTCCCAGAGGGGCATAGAACCTCGCTCGGCAAAAAGTGGCCAAAGACCTACAAAGAACCAGCCGGTAAGGTCAGGGTACGCTTGCATGGTCTCTTCCACAACCTGAACACCAAGATTAATATCGTCGTAGCAGGCAACGGTAGTAACGATTTCGATTTCTGGATAGTTCTTGATAACATCCTTAAACCCACGAATACGCTCCTCAAGGTTGAAAGCTCCAGGAACACCGGTAAGCAGTGCAACTTTACCCTTTTCGCCCATGTATCGGATGAGGAGCTCAGCAGCAGCCTTACCTCCATCGTAGTTGCTCACCCCAAGATAGGTAAAGCGCTTGCTTTGGGGTGCGTCTGCATCCCAGGTCATAACCGGGATTCCTGCATCCACCGCTTTGTTGATGACGTCAACAAGAGCATCAGGATCGTTACAGGAGATGCCAATACCGTCAACCCCTCGAGCTATAACGTCTTCAACGACTCGAACTTGCTCAGCAGCATCAGAGGCAACCGAACCCACATAGAGAACCTCAACGATATAGTCAGTGGTCTCCGAGAGTTCTTTAGCCTTAGCAAAGGCTCCATCTCGACCAAGCTCAAAAACGGGGTTATTGAGGGCTTTTGGAATCCATGCGAAGGTGAGCTTCTTCTTCTCGGCCGCAGAAACACCTATTACACATCCCCACACCAGAAGAACCACTAAACCAACGACGATCCACTGCTTCCCCTTCATAGGCTCCCTCCCTTTCAGAAAAAATGGAAACAGGTTACAAAAGGGAACACTTCCTATTCTTTCGTACCACCTCCTTTGCACCGCACCACCTATAAGGATACTATCAATACACTTAAGGGAAGTCAAGGTTTGCGCTGAGCTCGATCGTCTTGAGGCCAGTTACAAATTGGAAGCCGAGCGGAGAAGAAGAAAGCCCCTCCCTTTGCCAAGAAGGGAGGGGGTGATAGGCAATCTATATCGTAAACCTACTTACGACCTTCTGCAACTCTTCAGCCAACTTAGCTAAAGACTCTGCTGCCGAGGTAAGCTCCTCAAGGGATGCACTCTGTTCCTCAGTTGAGGCAGACACTTCTTCGCTTGAGGCAGCATTCTCTTCAGCCACCGATGCCACCGAACTCACCCGTTCGTGCATAGCTGCAATCTGAGCACGGACTGCTGCAACCAGACCCACGATATCCCGGGAGAGGTTTTCCACCTCCTCTTCACTCTTCTGCAGTGCTTCCTGAGTCCTCCTGATTCGCCCCACGCTCTCTCGAAGAACCTCGGTATCGTCGTGAACCTGAGACACGGCCTTAAGAATACTACGGAACTTGGCCTCCACTTCTTGACTCTCTACGGCCCCTTTTTCAACTTCTCTCCCCGCTTCCTCGGCACTGTGCACCGCAACTTCGGTGTCTTTTTGAATTTCCCCAACGAGGTGTGCGATTTGCCCGGCAGCCTGAGCCGAGTTTTCAGCCAACTTCCTCACTTCCTCGGCGACTACGGCAAATCCTCTTCCCGCTTCCCCGGCTCTGGCGGCTTCAATCGCAGCATTCAAAGCAAGGAGGTTTGTTTGCTCCGCGATGCCAGTGATAATATCGACAATCTTCCCGATTTCCTGAGAACGATCCTTTAGGGTAGTGATGCTCTCCCGGATGGCTAAGGCTACCTGAGTGATACTCTGGATACGGGACAAAAGCCTCGCCAAAAGATTCTTCCCTTCTTCGGCCTCTTTCTTGGCCTTCTGGCTTTCTTCCTCAGTAAGGGCTACTGCTTTCTCAATAGCCGCAAGTGCTTTCTCATTCTCACCTATGTTCCTGACCATCCCCGAAAGGAGCTCGAGATTCCGTTCGGTGGCTTCCTTGACCTTAAGGCTTGCCTCAGCAACTCTGCGAGCACTTTCTTCCAGTTGGCTTAAATCCTCGCTCTGCCGGGCAGACCCCTCAGCAACTTCCCCCATGGTCTTGGCAATTTCCTGAGTGGCTTTGGACACCTCCTCCACCGAAGAGGAGAGCTCCTCACTGGAAGCAGCAAGTTGTGAAGCAACGTTCACAGCACTCGTCACTAATTCTTTCAGGTTGCAGAGCATGGTACGGGAAGACTGGGCCAGTACTCCAATTTCATCCTTTTCTCTCTCGACTTTTTCCAGCCTTTGCGTTTCAACTCCGAGATTGCCTGAAGCTATCTCATTGAGCACTTCCTTCACTTGAACGATTCCCCGGCTCATCCGGGAAGAGACCCACAAGGAAAGGAGCACCACAAGTACCCCTACCCCCACGATGATGGCGACGGTGAGGTTCCGCAGGGCATTCACCTGTCCATAGACTTCCTCACTGGGAACCGTGGAAACCACTGTCCAGCGAGAAATGGGGATGGGAGTAAAGGCCACCAACTCTTTTTTCTCTCCCACTGTCACCTCCGCAAAACCTCTCTCCCCCTGGAGCATACGCCGACCCAAAGCATCAAGTTCCGGTAAGCCCGTTTCGGTAACTTTTTGCTTCAAAATCAAGCTTTCATCAGGATGAGCCACAATAAAGCCCTGAGAATCCACCAAATACCCATAACCGGTTTGACCCAATTTGATGGAGGAAACCAGAGCCTTGAGGGTACTGGTGTCAGCAGTCATAGCCACGATACCACGAAACTTTCCCTCAATAACTACAGGATAGGCAATAACTACAATCTTGTTACCCGTGGCTTTTGATACCACCATATCCGAAACCTGGGGTTTTAAGGTCTCTTTAGCTTTTTGAAAGTACACCCGGTCGGCAATATTAGCCTGGGAATCAAGCGACGTCCAGACAGATCCATCCTCTAAGGCAAAGAAGTACATCTCAGCCTGAGGGTCAGCCCAAGCAAAGGCCTTTAAAATGGGAAGGGTAACCTGAGGATTGAGGGCCTTCACCTCCTCTAGCTGGGCCATTTTCTCCAAACGCCCAACCTTTTCCAAAAGCCAGCTCTCAATAGCCGAAGCAGTGGACTCGGTAATGGTGAGAGCCCGCCCTTCTGCTTCACGGGTCAAATTCCTCTGGAAGGTCATCGTGGCATAGTAGGTGACCGCTACAAGAGGTACAACCGCAAGAACAAGAAACCAGACGAGGAGTTTTGTTTTGATGCTTCTTGCCATGAAACTTCACTCCCTCAAGATGGATTAGTAGTTTTGCGTCCCAACAAACTACCGGATATCATTATATACTAAAAGTACTGATGATATTATCCTATATGAGAAAAGCGTAAAAGATGCACTAACCACCATATCAGGGGATTTCTAAAAGACAGGACAAGGAATTGGCAGATTATCCCCAGAGTGTCCTGGACAGACCTGGAGAACGGTTGGGAACTACTATCACGCGTGGTTCTAGATACATCCTGAGGCTAAAGGGAAAGGCTAGTATCGGGCCATCCTCCCGACCTTTTGTGGGTTGCATCATCTTCGACCAAAAAGAGGATGGCCCTTATATTGGCTACAACTGTGCCATCTCCTCCCGGAGCCTCTTGAGGGTAGCTACGAGTTCCTCTTTGGAGGGGAAAGTTAGGGCTCCAGTAGGACAAAAAGCACTACAGCGGTCGCACCCTACGACACAGTTGAAAGGTTTTTTGACCACGACTCTGTCTCCCTCTTGAGCAAAGACCCCATTAGCACAAAAGCTCAGACATTCTCCACAGCCTATGCACTTCTCAGGGTCAATGGTGGGAAACCAGGGAATAGCCTCTCTCGGGATATTGGGAAAAGGACTTCTGCTGGCCATTGCTTAGATCCTCCTTCTACTCTTGCAGTGCTTCACAAAGTTTCTCTTCCTTTTCCTCTTCCAGGGCCTTGCGAAGCTCATCAAAGACCTGGTCAGTGTTCTTGAAACTCAAAGAGATGGGATAGAACGTGTCCTCGTTCATGGGCACTCCGGCTTTCTGGTAACCATCACGAAGGAGCTTGCGCTGTTTCTCTTCCTTGCAGGCAAGTACATAGTACTTTGTCCCATCGTTTTTTAAAAGATTTTCCATGAGGCACTCCCCATTCTCCTCGCAGAGGCGAGGATGCATGACTAAAAAGTCGTGAGGGAGTTCAAGACGTATTCTCTCACAAAGCTCAAAGAAGTTAATGTCCTTCATACTGGGACAAGCACCACTACAGGTACACATGAGAATTGCTTTCTTAGCCATGGTTATATAGCCTCCTTTGCTTTGTTGATTCATTGCGCAATTATACAACAA
>CALAIW010000033.1 GCA_937922705.1 uncultured bacterium
ACCAATTTTGTATTACTACACCACGGTTCTTTGTCTTTCACCTTGGCATATACGGACCCTATGAGCCTGTAGGTTGCTTGGTCGAGTTTCCCGCGGGGATGAAGCTGGTCCCCCACTGAGCACTTTGCTCCTAAGGCAAGCGAGCGAAAACACTCATACTCTAAAGCAGCTTGAGTCTTCAAGCCCCCAAAATCTCCCCAGGAGTAGTGAAATCTTCCCGTCATACCTACCATCTCTTTTCCTAAAGGTGCGCAATACCTTGCAAGCATTGGGAAATGGAGGTAACCCCAGCCTCCGGTTGGCAACGATTCGATTTCAAAATGAGTCATATATTCCTGTTCAGGTCGAATGCCCTTTTGGGGATTGTTGTGTAGGCGCATTCTCGTGTTAAAAACAACAAGAGCGTCCGGTTTTTTCGCCTTTACGATCTTGAAGAGCCGCGCCATAGCTTGTCGCTCTACCTCAAGGTTATGAGCAAGACGATCCTCCTTAGAATCGAGGCGCAAGCCCTTCGCGCGCATACTTTTCTGGCAATTATGGCATAAGCAACCACGGGGATGCTGCACTATGATGTCGTACCAAATACCATCAACGTCATAGAGCGTCAGCACTTCCTCTACCTGCGCACATACGTAGTCTATGTATTCCTTGGCATTGAGACAGAGATATCGCCAACCCCGGCTCTCGAGAGGGCCCCGTCCAATAAATTTCCCTTCCTGGTCAACCTGGCACCACTCAGGATGTGTTGAGGCGGCGAGCTCATCCCATACCACTGTAGTGTAGGCAACACAACGAATGTTGTGTCGGTGACAGGCTTCAACCATTTCGCCAAGAAGGTCTCTTTTGAGCGACGGATGGGGAGTCCCCACCTTGGTCGGGTAGTAGCAGTAACCATGGTGGCATTTGGAGAAAACATTAATAGAATCTACATGAGCCTCCTGGAGCGTCTTTGCAAACTCCTCCGGGTCAAAGTCTTGTCCAACATCGGGAATAAAAGGAGACGTGTGAAAGTCAAGGTGAACTTGACGGAAGCGTATCACGGACATGGAATTCTCCTCCCTTAGCCTCTTTTAAGGCGATTGAGCTCCTTACAATGAGTTCGCACTTCAGGCGAACTTCTCGGGGTGTCCTTCTTGGTTTATTATTCCAAAGTTTGTCCAATAAGAGGTCTACCGCTTCCTCGCCTATGTCCCATGCTGGTTGCACAGCACAAGTGAGAAAGGGCTCAATAGTAGGGGTCCATTCAATGTCATCAAAACCAACGATGCTTATATCCTGAGGAATACGGAGCCCCTTTTCTCGAAGAACCTCAAGAAATCCTACAGTTAAATTGCCACTGGCAAGAAAGACCGCCTCTGGAGGACGCGGAAGGGAAAGAAGTTTCTGTGCCCCCTCTATTCCAACCTTCTTTCCCATTCCTTTTCCAAGGAAGATATATTCCTCGCTAATGGGGAGTCCCCACTCGTGGATAGCACGCCAGAAACCATTCGCTCTCTCGCGCGCTGTAAGCACCGTAGGTTCTCCATTAATCATCCCAATAGCAGTATGTCCCTTTTCTATAAGCATGCTTGTGAGACGGTATGCAACTTCTTCATTGTTCACTCCTACAAAGTCAAAGTTTCCATCGAAAGGTACAGTGTCAACAAAAACAGCCTTTTCGGCAAGAAAGCACGAGAGGTCCTCTTTTTGTGTTGGGGTCATGTTCTGCTCGCTGAGATGGTGAATAGTAGTTGCTACGATAACACCTTCTACGCCACTCTGACGCATTGTTTCGATGAGTTCAATTTCTCGCTCTGGATCACCGTAGCTGCATCCTAAAAATAAGTGGTATCCCTGCTGGGCAAGATGGAACTCGATGGAACGGATAATACGAAGCCAAAAAACGTTGTGAAGTTGCGAGACGATAAAACCAACAACATGGAGTTTTTGGGTTCTCAAAGCAGAAGCAATGGGATTCTTCCTATAGCTGAGAGCTTTAATTGCTTCCAGCACCTTCTTCTCCGTTTCGGGAGCAACAAAACGGGTTTTATTTAGCACATGGGATACTGTAGAAGGAGACACACCAGCAACTTCCGCAACATCGCGAATTGTGGGCCGCTTCTTTTCCCTATTCACATCCTCACACCTTTAGAAAACGTTTGCGCAAATTCTTTCCCAAATTCTATGTTAGAACGATAGAAAAGTCAAGAACCCGCAAGCTTATCTAGGGATGTCAAGACGCAAGGAGGTTTAGGAGAGAGGAAAGCGTAAAAAGAGCAAAGAGGCTTTATTATCCATTACAAGAATTACAAGAGAATCTCCCCTTGCGTGAGACAAGAGCGGAAATTTTGCAGAGCTCCGTTAAACTGTATCCTCAAATTTCTGACTCTCCAAAACCAGTGCAAGAAGTATTGCCGCTTTCATCCCTATAAGCTACCCAATGGGGGCAGCTAGTAGCATTGAGGGGAAAGAACAGGCTTCGCAATGGCAAAACCACGACTCCCTCTTTAAATGCAAGACTAAATTCCCCACAATTAACTCCTTGGGATTCGCACGACCTCTTGGAGAATGGATGGCCGAAAACATTCCAAGCGGAAAGATTGCCATTATTGAAGGAACCCTTGGGAGAGGTGATGCAGAGGCGTACACCGAGGGTTTTCTCGAGGGTCTCGCAAAGAATCCGAATGTACAAGTTGTAGCCAAGGTTTCTGCAGAATGGAACAGACAAAAAGCTTATGAAGCAGCGATGAACATTCTTACTGCCCACCCAGACATCGTGGGGATGTTTGTGCAAAACGAGGATATGACCGTTGGTGTGGTAAGTGCCTTAGAACGCCTTGGGAAACTTGAACAAGTCAAAATCGTCTCCCAAAACGGAGCTCCTTACGGCCTTGACCTTATTCGGGAAGGAAAATTGCAACTCACCAACGCTAACCCACCCTCTATTGCCTCAGTAATGGCCTTGCGCATTCTCCTTGGAGTAATTAAAGGAGAAATCGAGCCAGGACATTTCTACTGGGCACCGACGCAGCTCATTTCTAAAGAAAACCTGAGTGTAGCATACCGATGGGATGCCAGCGAAGAAGAAATCGAAGAATGGCTCAAACTTCCGCTTCCTGAGCCTGTTATTCCTCCGCCATCCGCCTAAAAACACAAAGCCCGGGAGGACATCCCGGGCTGTCCTTTCCACACCAGAAATTCATGGTAAAACCATGAGCTTGGTTATTTCCTCAACCGACGTCTCTTCCTTGCGAAAGTCCCCTATCTTCTCGCCGTGGCTTAAAACCACGATACGATCGGCCACCGGATACACGTGATACAAATTGTGAGAGATGAAGATGCTCGAAATGCCCTGTTTCTTCAACTCCCTAATAAATTCAAGGACCCTCTCGGATTCCTTTACCGAGAGGTTATTCGTCGGCTCATCAAGAATAACAAGCTTCGACTTGAAATACATTGCCCGAGCGATAGCCACACCTTGCCTCTGACCCCCTGAGAGTTCATCCACTGGAGCATGAGGTGAGCGAAGTCGCAAATCCACCTTCTCGAGGGCTTTCATAGACTCTTCCTCCATGCGGGGAATGTCCAGGTACGCCAGAGGACCGACTCGGAACCGAGCAAGCTCCCTTCCCATGAAGATGTTCCGCATAACGCTCATTTTAGGAACCATAGCCGCTTCCTGGTAGATAGTCTCAATACCAAGCATTCTGGCTTCACGGGGAGAGGAAAAATGGCACTCCTTCCCCTCGAAGTAGATTTTCCCCTCATCAGGGGGATATACCCCAGAAAGAATCTTGATAAGGGTAGACTTCCCTGCACCATTATCCCCAACAAGACCCACAACCTCACCATATCCTACCGAAAAATCTACCCCTCGCAGGGCACACACTCCAGAGAACCACTTATGGATGTTCACCATCTCGACAAGATTTTTTCGTTCCACCCCTAACACCTCATCTTCCGAGCTCGTTCCCGAACAAAGGTGTTGAGAATGACCGCCAGGATGGTTGCAATACCGATAAAAACCCGGAACCAGTAACTTGGTGCCCGAGCCATCACAAGGCCATTGTCGATGATGCGGATGAGAAAGGACCCAATAACCGTTCCGATGACTGTTCCCACGCCTCCCGAAAGCGCTGTACCTCCAATAACTGTGGCAGCAATGGCCTCCATTTCAAGGCCGCCACCCATTGAGGGGAGGGTTGTTTCCAGGCGGAATGACTGGATGACTCCTGCAAAACCTGCAAGAAGGGAACAGAGCATAAAATTTACCAGTTTTACCCTTCCCGTGTCAATTCCCATAGCCCGCGCAGCAACCTGATTCCCCCCGGTGGCAAACATCCAGTTTCCGAAATCAGTGCGTTCCAAAATGAACCAGAGTAAAACCGTAATTCCCGCAAACCAGAAAATAGAAGCCCTGAAAAGCCCAATTTTCCCAACAAGGAAAGTCGTAGGCAAGGAGGGAGAAAACGGTGGAGGCCATCCGCCAGAGATAAGAAGCACCGCCCCCCTCCAAATGAGCATTGTCCCTAGAGTCGTAATAAAAGAGGGAATGCCAAAATAGAGGGTCACAAACCCATTAAGACCCCCAAGAAGCAGTGAGAGAAAGAGAGCTAACACGATGGAAAAAATAGGACTAATCCCTTCACTCACAAAAAGAGAAATCATAATGGGGCAAAAAGCAAAGAGAGACCCTACCGAGAGGTCGAATTCTCCAGCAATCATAAGCATGGTAACTCCCAAGGCAACGATACCAAGTTCGGGTATGATTTCAAGAACAATACCCACGTTTTCTCGACTCAAAAAAAGGGGCGAGAGGGCGAAAAACACAAGAATAACCACAAGGAGCATAATGAGGCTACTAATCTCACGAAGGAGCAATGCCCGCCGAAGGGTCAAAAGCAGGGTATATCGCACGTTTCTTCCTCCTTCAAAGCGGGGAGCCTTTGAGGCTCCCCGCTGACCTCTACTCTACCGCACTCGCTTTTGGGAGAGTTCTATTACCAGATCAACGTTTGAAGCATCAACAACCGCATTACCAGTATTCACATCCCAGGCACTGAGGCCGTACTCTTTCATAAGGTAGAGCTGGACAATGGGAAGGTATCCCTGAAGGTATGGCTGCTGGTCAATGGTGAGCTTAATATACCCAGACTTAATTTCAGCAAGAACTTCTGGTACAAGGTCAAAACCACCAATAAGGAGTTCTCCCGGCTTGTACCCTAGATTCTTTGCTGCTTTTGCCGCTGAAGCATGGTTGTATTCAACCGCAATAACACCTTTGGTCTCTGGGTGCGCCTGGAGATAGGCCTGGATACGGGACTGTGCGACATCCATTTTCATAGTGGTATCGAGACGCTCATAGGTGTACCCGAGTTCCTCAAGACGCCGAGTAATACCCTTTGCACGCTGCTCTGCCCATACAAGGCCAGGACCACCAACGCTAATAAGGAAATGGTACTTTTCCCCCGCTGGAAGACCCTCGGTAAGCTTTGAAGCAAGGAAGTATCCAGCCTGCTCCAGGTCCTGTCCAATGTAGGCTAAACGAGCGTTACCCTTCCCTCCCTCAGGGTCGTCAGTGTTTGAACAAATAACCGGTATACCAGCATCAATAGCTTCTTTAATCACCTCGTCGAACATATCTGGGTGGGGGATGGTGGTGATAATTCCATCGGGCTTCTGGGCCAAAGCAGCCTTAAAGTTAGCAAGTTGCGCGGCCAGGTCTCCTTCTTCCTTAGGACGCACAAATTGAAAATCAACGCCTAAGAGATTTGCTGCATCCTGAGCTCCCTTGTACACCGCAGCCCAGAAGGGGTTCTCTTCACCAGCGTGGGAAATGAAGATGAAACGATATTTCCCTGCCGCAAAAGCTTGTCCTCCCACCAGAAGACCCCCAAGAAGCACACCAAGAACCGCAAGAATGAGAAACCGCTTCATGGCTTAACCTCCTTTCAAGGTATTGA
>CALAIW010000034.1 GCA_937922705.1 uncultured bacterium
CCGGAGAAAAGAAGGGATTTTCAGACCAGAATTCGGTCAGAAATGGCCGAACCCGGAGAGGTAGTCTTCCCCGTTGTCGGGGGTAGCTTTTGCGCTCAGGAACAGCAATTTCGGCAACATAGGTTTGCCAGAGCTTGGCAAACTGGTCTTCTCTAGGAGGTAAGTCAAGTTGCAAGGCATCCACCCATAGTAGAGAGCTCCGTTTTTTCTGAAAAGAAAAGAGAAGTTTTCGCCGAGAGTCAAGGATAAGGAAATTTTCATTCGGGAAACGGCGGACAAAGTGCTGGCAAAGCCGGGGAAGAACGTTACAAGAGGGTTCGAAGCGGGCAAAGAGGAGGCGGTTCTGAAGCTCTACAAAACGCAGAAGTCCCAACCAGCGGTGGTGTTCGCGGTGCAAGGTCCTCTCGGCCCGGTAAAGGTGTAAGACATGTGCATTGGTCAAGTCTTTCCAAATCCAGGGTTGTTTTGTGCTCTCTCTCAAGAGCAAAAGTAAAGGGATTTCCACCTGGGCTTGGTCACAAAGGTAAAAAAGCGGAAGTTTTTGGAACACCTCTTGAGGAAGCATGGTCTTGAGTTTTCTGTAGAATTCCTGCGCCAATTGAGGTTGGGTGGGAATGTATTCGGTAAAGAGTTCATTCCCCTCCGGAGCAAGCCTTTCATTTACGACTTTTAGCCCCTCTGGGGGTCGTTCCTGGAGAAAGAGCACTGCCAGGAGGGTTAAAAACCCCTCAAATGTCCCATCATAGACCAGAGCTGACATAGGGTTTTTCCAAGAGTTCGGGGAAAAGCGAAAGTTGTCGCGTTTCCAAGGCTTTTCTTTGCGAACTGGAAAGGATAACAAGGGGTTTCCCCTGCACGGTAATGAAGTACCGCGCCCGTTTAAGGACTACTCCAAGCTTCTTCAAGACTTCCTCTGAGAGAGTTCCGTAACGACGGGCTTGGAGGATGCGTTTCCCTGAAATCGGACCGATTCCCGGAACTCGGATGAGTTCTTCGTAAGGAGCGGTAGTCACTTCAACTGGGAAGAGTTCTGGATGCCGTAGAGCCCAGGCTGTTTTGGGGTCTGTATCGAGGGGGAGGTATTCCCCCTCCTCGAAGAGGTCCTCTGTGGTGAATCCGTAAAACCGAAGAAGCCAATCTGCTTGGTAGAGCCGATGTTCCCGAAGAAGGGGTGGTTCACTTAAGGCTGGAAGGGTTTCATCCCGGTTGACCGGGATGTAGGCAGAATAGTAGACTCGCCGAACAAGACGCTTTCGGTAAAGGGTTTCTGAAAAAGAAAGCAAGGTTTTGTCTGAATCTGGCGTAGCCCCCACAATCACCTGGGTTGAGGCTGGAGCTTTACGGTTACGCTCTTGGTAAATCTCGCGTACAATCTGCAGGGGCCTTTGGAGTTCAGAGAGCGTTTTCTGGGGACTCAACCGCCTCAGCGAGGTTTCAGTAGGGAACTCGATATTGGCACTCACTCGGTCGGCAAGGAGAAAGGCTTCTTCGATGAGTTCTCGAGACGCTCCAGGAATAAGTTTGAGATGGATATAGCCATGGAACCGGTACTCGTGGCGCAAAATTTTGACTGCCCGAATCATCAGCTCCATGGTTACATCGGGGTGGCAGTACACTCCAGAACTCAAGAAAAGACCCTCGATGTAGTTGCGCCGGTAGAATTCAACCGTGATGGTAGCGATTTCTTCTGGGGTAAGCATGGCTCGGGGGACATCGTTAGAGACTCTGTTCAGGCAATATGTGCAGTCGTTGGTGCAGACATTTGTCATGAGGATTTTGAGGAGTGACACACACCGTCCATCGGCAGAGAAAGTATGGCATATCCCGCTGAGGTGCGAGTTTCCCAATCCATAAGGATGGGTTTCTCGCCTTCCTCCGGAACTGCTGCAAGAGTTGTCGTAGCGAGCAGACATTGCCAGAACCGAAAGCCGGGTCAGGAGGTCATTTTTGGGTACCAAAATTAAAGGACCCTGGGAGTGCCTTTCCGCCATCGACAACACCACCCCAAAAGTGTATCCCAAAGGACTTTGCTGGTCAAATAAGGGTGAACGCAAACCTCTTGTTTGGGCAAGGTGTATACCCTTCACTCTCTCAATGCTATCTCTTGGTTCGGGTTGGCAAAATTAGGGCAAATACAGTGATGTCTTGTGCCTAGAGGGTGAGGTGTAACACTGCTGGATTGGGGTAAGGTCTCTCTTAAAGTCCTGTGAGCAAAGTTTTGGTTTGTCTGTAAGGTAGAGTTTAGGCTCCATTGACAAGATTCGTTTTTTGGTATATTTTTTCGTTCGGAAAACGAACAAAAAGAGGGAGAACCAGTGTATGCCTTAACAAGTTCCAAGGTTAACTCCCTCCATAAAAAGATGGTTTTTCGCTTTATATGGAGGAAAAAACGTGCTTCCCGACCGGAGATATGCCAAGCTTTTGGCTTCAGCAAATCCACGGTTTCTGGGATTATCCGAAGCCTTGAAGAAGATGGTTGCATCAAGGTATCTGGGTTGCGTTACAGCGCCTCTTCAGGGAGGAAGCCTGAGATTCTCTCTATCAACCCCGAGGGTCCAAAGGTTGTGGGCGTGCTCCTCAAGGACACCGGCGAGATCGATGCAGCGCTTCTGAGTCTTGACGGAAAGATCCTCAAAAGGAATAGAGATTTTCTCCCTCGAAAAGACCCCGAGTATGCGGTGCAACGTGTGCTTGAGGTGATTCGGGGTATCTTACCTTCTTCGTCTCTTCTTGGCGTTGGGATTGGTCTTCCAGGGATCGTAGATCACCTCAGGGGACGGATTGTATATTCTGCCCATTTTCAGTGGCAAGACGTCCCTTTTGGGAAAATGATCCAGGAGGCTCTCCCCTGTCCTGTATTCGTCGAAAATCGTACTGTAGCGGCGACTCTTGGGGAAATGTGGTTTGGAAGGGGTCTGGGGAGTCGGAACCTTGTGTGCCTTCATTGTGGTGATACGCTTGGCGCGGGCATTGTCATCGATGAGAAAATCTACCGGGGGAATCTTCTGGGAGCGGGAGAAGTTGGCCATATTCCGGTGAGTCAGGCCAAAGAAATCATCTGTTCCTGTGGTCGGAGAGGGTGTGCCGAAACTGTAGTGAGTTTACCTTCAATCATGAGAAAACTCAGAGAACCTTATCGGGGAGAACATAGTGCCTTTGGTTTTCTCCGTGACCATTGGGACGATCCGCAGGTGCGGCGCCTCCTTCAAGATGCTTTTACGGTAATAGGTGAAGTAACTGCCGTTTTGGTCAATATTCTGGCGCCAGAAAAGGTGGTTTTTACTGGGATCTTACCCAGAGTGAATCCCTCGTTTTTCCTGGAATTCGTTGTTCAAACCGTAACTGAAAAAGCCCTCTCCCCAACTCTTCAGAGGGTTGTGCTGGAATTGAGCTCGCTGGAGGAAGGGGAAGAGGTGCTGTGGGGGCAGGCGGTGGTGATGGAGCGCCTTTTTGCCGTGAATTATCCTCCAGGAGGGTAAAACATGAAGAGAGAAAGGATTGGATTTGGAATCATCGGCGCAGGGTTGTGGGGTGAAACACATGCACGGATTTATGCTACCCATCCCTTGGCCCATCTTGTGGCTGTCAGCGATATTGTTGAAGAAAAGGCTCAAGCACTTGCTAAGCGGTATGGAGCAAGGCGGTGGTATACGGATTTTCGAAAACTCCTCGAGGACCCTGAGGTAGAAGCGGTAGCTATTGTTACCCCTGATTTTGCTCATGCTGAACCGTTTATAGCGGCCATGGAAGCAGAAAAACATGTTATT
>CALAIW010000035.1 GCA_937922705.1 uncultured bacterium
TTTGTAAAATTTGCGCAAAACAAAAATTTTTCGCAAAGAAGGGAAAAATGTGGCCACACTGAAAGAAATCGCCCAAAAGGCAGGGGTTTCCATAACGACGGTTTCTCACGTAGTTAACGGTACACGTCCGGTAAGCGAAAAACTCAAGGAACGAGTCCTCAAGGCAATGGAAGAGCTGGGCATAGAGTTGCGTTTTCCCCCTCGTAAGAAACCCTCGCAGCTCATTGCTATGCTTATTGACGATATTTTTAACCCCTTTTTTATCGAGGTTTTTGCCTCTGCCGAAGCCACAGCTCGAAGCATGGACTACCATCTTTTGCTCCTTCCCTCCATCGAAAAGGGCTTCGACATCCTGTACCTCCGGGACCTTGAGGAGAAGTCTGTAGACGGGATTATTGTGGCTACTCGTCTTGGTACCTCATACCTCAAGAAGGCTTTTTCAAAGCAGCTTCCCATGGTTTTTCTCGGTGGAAGCCTTGATGTACCCTTTTCAACAGGGGTCATCCTCCCAGATGAAGCCGGAACATATCTTGCTACGAAACACCTTCTCTCCCTAGGGCACACAAAAATCCTCTGCATCGGAGGTTCAACAAAAATTTCCCTTTTCCGGGACCGATTCCAAGGATATCTAAAAGCCCTCAAAGAAGCGGGAATTCCTGAAAGCTTACACTACCTTGTCGAACTCAACCTCACCTTTCAGGAAACATACGCTTTTGCTCTTGAATTCCTCAAAAAAGGTATCCGCGAAATTACCGCAGTCGTAACTCACAATGATCCTGCTGCCTTAGGCGTCCTCAAAGCAGCGCAAAACCTGGGTATTCGGGTTCCCGAAGACCTCTCGATTGTAGGGTTTGATAATACTTACCTGACCCAGTACACGAATCCCCCGCTCACTTCAGTAGACATACCTAAAAAAATCATCGGCAAGAGACTTGTGGAACTTATGATTCGCCTCATCCGGGGGAATCATGTGGAACCCTGTATCATCGAAGAGGTATCTCTATCCCTTAAAGGTTCCACCGCTCCAAAGAGGAAGGAGGAAAGTCTGTGACCAAAAGACCGAAAATCACCGTCATCGGCGCTGGAAGTGCTGTTTTTGGGCTTTCGACTCTGGTTGGTATTTTGCGACATCCAGACTTACAGGGAGTCGAACTCTTTCTCCATGACATCAACGCTGAAGGTCTAGTAAAAATCCATCGCCTTGCTGAGAAGTGTAACGAGCTTCTCAAGGGAGATGTACACCTCAGAAGCTCCACAAATAGAAAAGAGGCCTTAGAGGGGGCGGATTTTGTAGTACTTTCTATAGCCGTTGATCGGGAAAAGTGCTGGAGGCTTGATCGGGAAATAGCTCTACGATATGGAATCAACCACTACGCTGAGAATGGAGGACCAGGAGCATTTGCTCATACTGCCCGCAATCTTTCAGTAATTATGCCTATCCTTCGCGATATGGAAGAACTCTGCCCCCATGCCTGGCTTTTGAACTTCACCAATCCAGTACCCAAAATTTGCACTGCTGCCTCTAAGTACACAAAAATAAAGACTATTGGCATTTGCCACCAGATTCAGTTCGGATACTTTATCCTGGCTGCCCTCTTTGCTGAAGAGCTTGGCCTTAAAATTCCCAAAGATTACAACTTCCGCTGGAATGACCAATCCATCGCTCTCTTTCGCCTCATGAGCAAAAAAGCAAAAGAGCGCTTTCTCATCCGGGCTTTTGGACTCAACCATTGTACCTTTATGCTCTCAGTCACTGAGAAAGAAACAGGCAAAGATATGTACCCAGAGATTCGGCAACGGGTCCCCAAAATCCGAAAAACCCTTCCTCTTTTTGAACCTCTCACCATGGACTTTTTTGAGGTTTTCGGTGTTCTTCCTGTCCCTGGGGATTGTCACCTCTGTGAATACCTCCCTTATACCCACAACGTGCACCGGAAAACCTGGGAACGATACGACATCCAAATGTACGACTTCGACTGGGCAGAGCGGGGAAGAGCGAAAATGTGGGAGGAAATCGACCGGATGATTGCCGGTGATATCCCCATTTCCCGCCTCGAAGATATTGAAACTGAGCGAGGAGAATTCATCATTGCAGGTATTCTGAGAAACCAAAACAGTTACGAAGAAGCGGTGAATATCCCAAACACTGGGTATATTACCAATCTCCCCGAAGGAGCCATCGTGGAAGTTCCAGCAGTCCTGGGAAGCGAAGGTCCTTTGGGTTTGAGCTGTGGAAAGCTCCCTGAACCCATTGCCGAACTCTGCCGGCGACAGACACTCATCACAGAACTTACGGTACGGGCTATTGTAGAAGAGGATAAAAAACTTGCCCTTGAGGCACTCGCCCTAGACCCCATGATTGATGACCTGGAAGTAGCACGGAACATTCTTGATGAGTACCTCACCGTTTTTGACCCGTACCTGAAGTATAAGCTCCGATGAGGAGGTGATCGGAAAGAGAGGAATCACCATGTCTTTGAGATTGTAACTCTTTTCCCAAAACGCGAAAGGAGGAGAGGACCGTGAGGAAACTGGGATTTTGGTGGTTAGTGGCGTTAATGGTACTCCTTGTTGCGGGACCGATTCTAGCGCAAGAAAAAGTGACTATTCGGTGGCTCTTTGAGACAGACTTTGGCGGCGGATGGAAAGTACTCATGGAACGTTTTGAAGCACTATATCCTCACATCGACATCGAGATGCAAGAAGGCCCCTCAGCAACCAACGTCCGCGAAGATATGTATGCTACGTCCTTCATGGCTGGAGAGTCAACATACGACATGGCCTATGCTGACCTCATCTGGATTCCAAAATTTGCCGCCGCTGGTTGGATTATCCCCCTTGGGGATAGACTCCGACCCGATGAGATCGCACAGTTCCTCCCAGGAGATATCGCTGGAGGCATGTACCAAGGGCAACTCTACCGCATCCCCAGTCAATCCGATGCTGGTATGCTCTATTACCGGAAAGACCTCCTCGAGCAAGCCGGTTTTGAACCCCCGCTGACCTGGGACGAACTTGTCGAACAAGCCCAGAAGCTGCAGAATCCCCCAGACCTGTGGGGATTTGTCTGGCAGGGAAACCAGTACGAAGGGCTCATTTGTGACTATCTTGAGCTTCTCTGGGGTGCAGGTGGAGAGCTCCTTGACGCTGAGGGGAAAGTGGTACTTGATCAGGGTACTGCTGCTGTAGAAGCCTTGCAGTTCATGTACGATGTCATTCATACCTACAAAATCTCTCCTCCAGGGGTGACCACCTACCAGGAAGAGGAATCCCGCCACGTGTTCCACAATGGCCAAGCAGTATTTCATCGTAACTGGCCGTATGTGTGGACTCTAGCCCAGAAAGAGGATTCACCTATCCGCGGTAAGGTTGGCATCACTCCCATGGTCCACAAAAAGGGCTTCCAGAGTGCCGCAACCCAGGGTGGATGGGGCTGGACAATCTCAAAATTCAGCAAGAACCCCGAGGCTGCCTGGGAATGGATTAAATTTGCTACAAGCTATGAATCTCAAAAGACTCTCCACTTTTACAACGGCTATATTCCTACCCGCCACGCGCTTTTTGCCGACCCTGACATCCTCAAAGAAAGCCCACACTATCCCGATCTCTGGAGAGTGCAAATTAATGCACGAACCAGACCGCAACATCCTCAATATGCCCAGATTTCTGATATTCTCCAGCGCAATATCCACGCTGCCATCACTGGAACCCTGAAACCTGAAGAAGCCATAAAGAGGGCCGCGGCAGAAATACGAGAACTCCTGGGACAATAAAAACTCCAAGGGGCGGGGAAAACCCCGCCCCCTAAGAAGGGGAAACGTATGAGCCGAAAAAAGCGGCTAACAGAAGCTCAGTTTGCATACCTCCTTCTCCTTCCGGCGATTTTCCTCTTTGGCCTGGTTATTCTTTACCCGGTTGCCCGAAACGTGTACCTCTCGTTTCATGAAAAGAGTATTACAACCGGTATGGCGGAACACTTTGTTGGATTGAAGCATTACCTGAAAATTCTTACTACCGACCTTCGCTTTCGCCAGGCCTTAGGAAATACAGTGTATTTTACCGTTGTTTCTGTAGCGCTTGAATTTATCCTGGGTCTGTCTTTTGCTCTGCTTCTAAACCTTTCCTTCCGGGGAAGAAATTTTGCCCGAGCAAGCGTGATTCTTCCCTGGGCACTTCCTACTGCGGTTATGGCCATGGCCTGGCGGTGGATCTACCACGATGTGTACGGAGTAGCCAATGACCTGCTTCTTCGTCTTGGTATCCTTAAAGAAGCGGTAGCCTG
This sequence comes from uncultured bacterium, assembly GCA_937922705.1. Classification (GTDB taxonomy): domain Bacteria; phylum Atribacterota; class Atribacteria; order Atribacterales; family Caldatribacteriaceae; genus Caldatribacterium; species Caldatribacterium caloriphilum. Next base: position 4,283 of record CALAIW010000035.1, read on the forward strand.
GCTTGGGCAACACCCTCTGGCCATGCATGCAGCCATCTTTTCTGATGCCTGGAAAACAACTTCTTTCATGGCTCTTATGTTTCTTGCCGGACTCCAGTCTATCCCCCAGGACCTCTACGCTGCCGCAAGCATTGACGGTGCTGGAATATGGGGGAGATTTCGATACGTAACGCTACCACTTCTGCGGCCGGTTATGGTTCTTGCTCTCCTTTTCCGGAGTCTCCAGGCATTTGCTGTTTTTGACCTCATCTGGGTTCTCACGCAAGGAGGACCAGGAGGAACAACAGAAACACTCTCGGTATACCTCTATAGCTACACCTTTCGATACCTTAATCTGGGCTATGGCTCAGCCCTTTCCATGGTTATTTTCGGCTTGACTCTCATCATTATCTTTGTCATCCTTCTTTTCCGAAAGGAAGAGGTGGAACTCGGGTGAGACAGAAAACCATGTACTCCATTCTCGTGTTTTTCGGTGTGGGAGTCGTTGTCTTCTTCAGCCTTGCCCCCTTCCTCTGGCAGATAATCACCTCAATGAAACCAGCAAACGAAATCTTCTCGCGTCCGGTTCGATACATTCCAAGCCACATCGACTTCAGCGCATATGTGAAAATTTTCTCCCGTCACCCCTTTGCCCGCCAGATTATGAATAGCATCATTATTGCCTGCGCTGGGACGTTTCTCTGCCTTGTGGCCTCATCCCTTGCTTCATATGCTCTGGCGCGGCTTCACCTTCGGGGAGAACGGGGATTCCTTTTCTTTCTCCTTTTCCTCTCCCTTTTCCCGCCAGTTGTGCTCATTGTTCCCCTCTACGAGATGGTAAGCACCTTTGGTCTTATGAACAACTGGCTCGCTCTTATTGTCCCATACGCGGCACTCAACGTTCCCTTTGCTACCTGGGTCTTAACGAGTTTCTTCCGGCAAATCCCAGAAGCCCTTGAAGACGCTGCAAGAGTCGATGGCCTGAGTCGCTTGGGGATTCTCGTGCGCATCATCCTTCCCCTTGCAGCCCCTGCCTTGGCCACAACTGCAATCCTTGTCTTCATTTTCTGCTGGAACGAGTTTCTCTTTGCCTTGACCTTCATGACTCGAGCAACGTCCCGAACAGTCCCGGTGGGGATTGCTATGCTCTCAGGAGCCTCACAGTATGAGATTCCCTGGGACCAGATATCCGCTGCCACAGTCCTGACAACGCTCCCCCTTGTTGCTTTCGTCGTCCTTTTCCAGCGGCGCATCGTAGAAGGACTTACCGCCGGCGCAGTAAAGGGGTGAGGTCTATATCTAACCTTCACTCCTTTTTGTACGGCTCATACCGGGCGGGAGGGGTAGCTCGCCCTACAAAGCCAGAAAGGACCAGAATGGTCACGAGATACGGGATGAGGAGAATAACCTGTGAAGGAAGGATACCTAGAGCTTGAAGGCGCATCTGCAGTGCATCGGCCAGTCCAAAAAGAAGACTCGCCAAAAGACACCCCACAGGAGTCCACTTCCCGAAAATCATTGCAGCAAGACCAATAAATCCTCGACCACTGGTCATCCCCCAGGCGAAAAACCGCAAATGCCCCAAGGAGAGAAAAAGACCCCCAAGGCTTGCTATAGCCGACCCAACCACAACCCCAAGGGTTTTGTAACGGAAGACGTTGATTCCTGCGGTATCTGCAGCTTGGGGGTTCTCACCTACTGCTCGAAGACGCAAACCCCAAGGAGTAACAAAGAGGAAAAACTGAAGGGCAAAGACGAGGATAAAGCCAAGGTACACAAAAAAGGTCTGTTCCCCAAGATACGGAACCCAGATACTCTCAAATCCCTGTACCGCTTCCGAAGCCCCACGAGACCCCCAAATTTTCTGAGACAGAAAAGCACTAAGCCCAAGACCAAAAACATTCACCCCTGTTCCCACCACAATCTGGTTGCCATAAAAGCGCACGGTCAAAAGGGCAATAACATATCCCCAGGCAACACCTGAGGCAAGCCCTCCCAAAAATCCAAGAAGCGGTACCCCCGTCACATAGGTCACAAGAACCCCAAAAAATGCCGCAGTGAGCATAATACCCTCAAGGCCGATGTTGATAACCCCAACCCGCTCGCAGAGACACCCTCCCAAAGCGGCGAAAAGAATTGGGGTTGCCATGCGAACCATGGCCTGGAAAAGGCTTAAGCTCACAGCATACGCCTCCTTCGAAGCAAACCTCCAAGGTAACGAATGAAAAATGGTGCAGCCACAAAAAGAATCACCAAGGCCTGGATGATAAGGGAAAGGTCTAAAGGCACTTTCGTCACCCGGGTCATAACCATGCCCCCTGCCCGAAGCATCCCAAAGAGCACCGAGGCAAAAATGCACCCCAGGGGATGGAGCCTCCCCACAAGACTCACTGCAATCCCGTCCCACCCGTATCCTGGAGAAAATCCATCCACAAACCGCCCGTGAACCCCAAGGATTTCCCCTCCACCACCGATACCAGCAATAAAACCACTCAGAACAAAAGCGAGAACCTGGTACTTTCGCACCGGAATCCCCCGGCTTTCTGAGGCCTCCGGATTCATCCCTACCGCTTTGATAGAAAAACCAGGCACAGTTCTCTCAAGAAACCAGAAGACAAGGAAAGCAAAACCAATGGCAATGGGAAAGGCGAGGGAAAGCTGCGTTGGAGGAAGAATTCGAGGAAGCCGTGCCGATGAAGCTACTAATTCTGTCTGCGCCACCCACCCTGGAGCTTTAAGGGGGTAGTTCACAAAGTAGCTTGTGAGGTACAAAGCGACGTAACTCAGCATCATGGTGGTGATGACCTCGTGAGCTCCAAGGTAAACCTTCAAGAGGGCGGGGAAAAGGGCGTATATTGCTCCTCCTAATCCTCCCAAAAAGAGAGCCAAAAGGGCATGAACTGGGAAGGAAAGTCCTCGAATGAAAATCCCAGAAAGGGCAGCCACAAAAGCCCCCACAAGGAATTGCCCCTCCACCCCGATGTTGAAAATACCGGAACGAAAGCCAAGAAGGAACGCTAAAGAGGTAAAAAGAATTGGCGTTGCTTGAGTAAGCGTCTGTCCCAAGGCATTCCGTGTTCCAAAGGCTCCACGAAAAAGAGCAAAAAGCGCCTGCAGTGGGGGATACCCGGCAACCAAAAGAACAAGCATTCCGAAGAGAAACGCAAGGCCAACAGCAAAAACCTCAAGAGGAAGACGCAACCCCCGCTTCATCGAAGCCCTTTCCTCCCATAAGGAGTCCAAACTGGTACTCATCGCTCTCTGGTGCAAGTTCGCCAACAATTTTCCCCTCGTACATCACAAGAACTCGATCACTTAAAGCCCGGATTTCATCAAGGTCGGCAGAAATGAGCAGAACCGCTTTTCCTTTACGACGGGCTGCAAGAAGAAGATTTCGGAGGTACTCTGTTGCCGCCACATCAAGTCCACGGGTAGGCTGGCAGGCCACAAGGAGAGAAGGTTCAAAGGCAAGCTCCCGAGCCACCACAACCTTCTGCTGGTTTCCACCGCTTAAAGTACGCAAAGGAACATTTTCGTGAGGTACCGTAATCTCAAATTCCCGAATCTTTTGGCGAGCAAAGCTCCGGATAGCTTGAAGGTTCAGGGTTATCCACCCCTTGCGAAAGGGGGGCTCGGTTTCAAACCCGAGCACAAGATTTTCCCAAATGGAAAAATCAAGAATTACCCCCAGGCGGTGGCGGTCCTCAGGTACATGGGCTATACCCAAGCGAATCCGCTCCTTTGGGGAAGAATGGGTAATGTCTTTCCCCTGAAAGAGTACAGCGCCTCCTTTTGGCCTTCTGAGTCCTACAAGAACCTCAACAAGCTCTGATTGCCCATTGCCCTCAACCCCGGCAATCCCAAGAATTTCTCCAGAACGAACGTCAAAGGAAATACCCTTAAGGGGAACACCGGGTGGGTTCGTCGATACCTCCCGAAGGGTAAGAAGAACTCCTCCTTTTTCCACCCTCTCTTTGGGAAACTCGAAAAAGACCCTTCGTCCCACCATCATCTCCGCCAGTATTTCGGGAGTTGCCTCTCCAATGGGCAGTGTTCCAACTTTCTTTCCTCGCCGAAGCACCGTTACCCGGTCACAGAGGGCAAAAACTTCCTTAAGCTTGTGCGAGATAAAGATGATGGTTTTGCCCTGCGCCTTTAAGCGGCGAAGTGTCGCAAGAAGCTGGTCTACTTCCTGAGGGGTCAAAACCGCAGTAGGCTCATCAAGAATGAGAATATCTGCCCCTCGAAAGAGGACTTTGAGGATTTCCACCTGTTGCCGCACACCAACCGGAAGATTTGCAATCTCCTCAGAAAGGTCAAGCTGAAAACCCGTCTCCTCAAAAAGCTTTTCGATGTCCCTGAGGACTTTTTTGCGGTCCACTTGAATACCCCGGCGAGGTTCTCGCCCAAGGACGATGTTTTCCCACACTGAAAGATGCGGCACCAGCATCAGGTGCTGGTGGACCATGCCAATACCGAGACGAATAGCATCAAAAGGGCTCGTAATGTGGACCTCTTTCCCCCAAAGAAAAATTCTCCCCGAGTCGGGGCGGTACAGCCCGTAGATGCAACTCGAGAGAACAGACTTTCCCGCCCCGTTCTCGCCTAAAAGCCCGTGGATTTCCCCTTGGGCAACGTCAAGGTCAATATGGTCGTTAGCCACAATGTCACCAAAACGTTTCGTGAGACCACGTACTGCCAGGGCGATCATCTTCATCCGCCAAATTCTGGTGGTCGAGGAACACGGATTTCGCCTTGGGCTATCTTCTCCCGAGCTTCGAGCATCTTTTCCAGAGCTTCTTTGGGAAGCTCTACACTGTGTTTAAAGCCAAAACGCTCCTCCCAGAAGGGTTCCTCATCAGGGAATCGGCAATTTCCAATCCACCCTTCCGCAACGCCTTTTTCAAAAATTCCTCCCTGGAAGGTGCCCAAGAAAGCCCCTTTAATTGTCTCATACACGGCGATATCTACACGCTTTGTAAGGCTTGCGAAGATGTGGTCACCAAGGTAGCACTGACAGGCATCAACACCCATGGCGTAGACACCCCGCTCTTTCGCCGCCTCTAAAGCGCCAAGACCGCTTTTCCCCGCTGCCGCCCAGATGACGTCACACTCCTGGTCGATAAGGGAAAGGGCAAGTTCTTTCCCCTTGGTTGGGTCTGCCCAACCACCGACGTACACGGTAGGAAGCACTACCGCCCCAGTATTGGCCCATTTCACTCCTTCTTCAAATCCCAAGAAGAAATCCCTGATAAGGGGGATATCCATGCCTCCTACAATACCGATTTTCCCGGTTTTGGTCATATATGCTGCAGCAATACCAAGAAGAAACCCACCCTCGTTAGCCTTAAAAAGAAGTGAAGCTACGTTCGGTTGATTGACCACCATGTCCACTATGGCGAACTTCTGCTCGGGAAACTCTTGAGCAATTTTGTTCAAAGCGTCTGCCTGGTCAAAGCCAACGCAGACAATAATCTCATATTCACCGGATGCGGCAAAGTCCCTCTGGTATCCCTCGTACTCAGCGATAGCCTTCGGCTCAACGTAATCGAGTTCAACTCCAAGTTCCTCCTTTGCCCGAAGCGCTCCCGCATAGGAAATATCGTTAAAGGATTTGTCTCCAAGTCCTCCCGTGGCAAGAATAATCCCAATTTTCTTTGGCGCAGCAAAACCAAAAGAGGACAACACAAAAAGGAAAAGCATCGCAAAAAGCAAGACTCGTTTCATAGCAACCCCTCCCGTGGCTTTTTCTCCATTGTACCATAGAAAAAGGGGATTCTCCGTTGGTAAAGCCAAGATGGATTCAGATTAGGCAAGTTTACGAAAAACCCCAAAGGAGAGGCCTCTCCTTTGGGGTTTTGAGGCCAAGGCCTGAGAACACCCAGATTCCAAAGCTTGCCTCAGTCTACCCTGACTTCGCTTGCAAAGTGGCGATACTTTGTGACAACTCTCTCGGTAAGGACCTCAAAGGTCCCCGAAAGCCGAATGTCCCGAGACGAAGCTCCAACCATGACTTCAAAGATTCCTGGTTCCACCACGAAGCGCATGTGGGCATCATAGAAAGCAAGCTGTTCTGGGAAAAGCGTAAAAGTCACCGTCTTTTTCTCTCCAGGTGCAAGACGAACCTTCACAAAGCCCTTGAGCTCCTGCCTTGGACGAACACAAGAAGCTACCTGGTCTCGGATGTAAAGTTGCACAACCTCTTCTCCCTCTCTCGCACCAACATTTTCCACCGTACACTGTACCGTAACCCTCTCAAGACCCTGGACTTTCTCTGGATTGATGCGAAGGTCCCTGTAGACAAAGGTTGTGTAACCTAAACCATGACCAAAAGGAAAGAGGGGTTCCGCATCACACGAAACGTATTCGCTAAAGGATGTAGGTTTACGGTTATAGTACACCGGAACCTGCCCTGAGGCTTTCGGGAAGGAAATAGGGAGCCTTCCTGAGGGATTGTAATCTCCAAAGAGGATATCAGCAATGGCATTCCCACCCTCCTCTCCTGGGTACCAGGCTTCGAGGATAGCCGGGATATGGTCGTACTCCCAGGAGAGCTCAAGAGGCCTCCCATTCACCAAGACAAGGACAATAGGCTTTCCAAGCTTATGCACTTCTCTTAAGAAATTCCGTTGTGCCTCTGGAAGCGCAAGGTCAGTTCGGTCACTTCCCTCGCCTGAAAGGGACTGACGGAAAAGACCGCTGCACTCGCCTAAAACGGCAACAATAACTTCAGCATTTCGAGCTATTTCAAGTGCCTCGCGCACTTCCTCTTCCCTAGAGGAAGTCAAATCACACCCTTTAGCATAGAGAACCTGAGTATCCGGAGAAACTTTTGCCTTTATACCCTCAAGAACCGTTACCGTTGGTACCGCAGGCTCCCAACGCGCTTCTTTTCCTTTCCAGGCAAGAACACTGGGAACATGTGTGGTGTAACTATAGTCCCCATGGAGGTGTATTGGATTGTGAGCATTAGGACCCAAAACGGCTATCGATTTAAGGTCCTTCCGAAGTGGCAGAATTCCATCGTTTTTCAAAAGCACACAGGAAGCCCGGGCCACCTCACGAGCGAGCTCCCGGTCTTTTGGAGTGTCAAGGAGAGCAACGCTCTCTGCGGAGACGGATGGGATTCCCTCAAAAAGCCCAAGTTCATACTTAATGGTAAGGACTCGCCGCACTGCTTCATTGATGACTTCTTCGCTTAGGAGTCCCTCTTTGACCGCCGCCACAAGATGGGGGAAGCAGTCTGCATCAGGAAGCTCTATATCGATACCCGCTCGCAAGGCCAGAACCGCTGCCATTTTTTCGTTTTCGGCAACCCGATGGAAAGTTACAAGCATCCGTACCGCTTCATAGTCCGAAACTACAATGCCCTCAAAACCCCATTCTTCCCGAAGAATCTTAGTGAGGAGGAACGATGATGCAGCGCAGGGAATACCATCAATGTCATGGTACGCATTCATAATGGAGCGTACTTTTGCCTCCCGCACCGCTACTTCAAAGGGAAAGAGAAAAACCTCTCGAAGCTCTCGCTCTCCCACTTTCGCCGGGGCAAGATTCCGCCCTCCCTCGGAAATCCCGTAAGCGGTGAAGTGCTTGGCTGTGGCAACAACACCGTGCCGCAGGTCATCCCCCTGGAGCCCCTGAATGTATGCCGATCCCATACGGGACACAAGGTATGGGTCTTCTCCAAAGGTCTCTTCGGTTCTCCCCCAGCGAGGGTCTCTAGGGATATCAAGGACTGGAGCAAGCCCTTGATGTGCTCCAAGAGACCGCATTTTTTCCCGAATAGTGGAAGTAACTTTCCGGACAAGCTCAGGATCAAACGTACTTGCAAGACCTATAGCCTGGGGGAAAACCGTTGCCTTTTTGCTCAAGAGGCCACTCAGACACTCCTCGTGGACCATAGCGGGAATGCCAAGGCGAGTCTTCTCCTTGAGGAAACGCTGAATTTCGTTTCCCAAAACTACTGCCTCTTCCGGTTCAAGACTTGGGTCCCCAAAAAGGCGGGTAATCTGCCCAATGCCGTTACCAATAAGGGCTTTCGCCTTTTCCTCAGAAAACTTTCCTCCCTCAAGCAATCGATTGGCGTGCACCGCACAGAGTTGCGCCACTTTCTCCTCAAGGGTCATACGTTCAAGGAGTTCACAAACCAGGGGAATATTGTCTCTCATAGTGTCCTTCCTCCTTTGCCTTAGCTTCGCTTTTCCATCGGTGACACAGCACATAAACCCCCGAAACCGTAACGGCTCCCGGAGGTTCTTTTCGACAGATATCCATAACCTCAGGACACCGCCCAGCAAACCGACATCCCGAAAGCAGGTACTCTTCTCGTTCCTCAAGGAGAATAACTTTCTCCTCAAGCCTCTTTCTGGGATCTGGCTCTGGGATAGAAAGGAGCAAAAGCCTGGTATAAGGGTGCTTGGGGTTTCCAAGGACCTCTTCTACTCTTCCCATCTCCACAATGTTTCCTCGAAACATCACCGCAATGCGGTCACTCACATAGTAGGCAG
>CALAIW010000036.1 GCA_937922705.1 uncultured bacterium
AGATTCTCGTAGTCAGCGCCCTTGTACTTTATATTGAGCAGTGTAGCAGCCATCTGAACAGAGAGCATGTAGGACATGTTGGTGGCGTCGGCACTCAAAAGCCATGTCCGAAATGCACTGTAGCTTGTGGGATCAAAGGGATTTCCGTTTTTCTCAACCAAGTTGTAACCACTGAGGTAAATCATCCAGTCGCTACCAAGGGATTTCTTACCGTTCTTGTTGCTCCAGAATCCAGGCGTGTAGCCACCGGTAGCCATGACCTCACAGACGTTGCCGAATTCAAACTTCAGTTCAGGTGTTATCTTCCATACTCCCCCTTCTTCGTAAAGCGTAAATTTGTAGACACCCGAAGCAGGATAGGTTTGCTTCCATTTTGAGCCACCCGAACCTTCCTCTAATATGTACGTACCGGCTTCGACCCCGAGTTCTTCAAGGTCGAAGATAGCCTCGCCGTTTTCGTCAGTGCAAACTATAGCAACGACTTCGCCATATTCGTCTTTCAACACAATCGGCCAGCCCGCGATGGGGGGCTCATCCTCGCTCCACACACCATCCATGTTGCGGTCGTACCATTTCCAGACACTGAGTGTTGGCTTAGCAAGCTGCGGGGTTGAAGTTTGGGTTGGGGTTGGAGTTGGTTCCGACACCGGGAACGTCGGGCACACCAGGGGAGGGCTACCAAAGCAGTTCTCCACAATTCCTGAGACAATCTCCATGACCTTAGGATCCTTTTGGGCATCCCGGCACTCAGCAAGGGCTCTCTTGACTGCGTTTAGGAGTCCCGGTGGAGGGTTAAACCCAGGAACATCAGAACATTGCACCTGGTCGGGATACTGCTTCTTAGCCACCTCATAGATAATAACCTGCGCCGTGGTGTAGTAGTTTGCCTCACCAACATCGTTCACGATACCACTTGTTAGGGGGTAAATCACCTTTTTGACAACGGCATTTCCTCCTGGAACCTGAGCATAGAGGATGTAGCAGGAATCGGTAAGGTTGTTTATTTCGTACCTTCCGCAGGCATCGGCCTGTACCCTTGCGACAACACTTCCGTCTTCCTTGCGGAGTTCAATCTCTGCTAGGGCTCCTGGTTCTCCCTCTAAAACCTGGGGATTGGTACACTCATATACATAGCAAGTATTCTCTGGCATGACTACAACACCTTTGATGCCCGTTCTCCCCGGTGCCCCAAACTGGGCAGGGGCAAAGCATCCCGAAACAAAAAGGAAAAGGAACGCAAGGGGCACTCCAAACCACACTGCAAACGAGATTGTCTTTTTCACCATAAACTTCCTTCCTCCCGTATGGGTCTTGATACCTTCAGCATAGAAAGTCGGGAAGGAAATGAAAATAGGAAACATTTCCTATCCGCAAAAGGGAGGAGGTAAAAAACAAACATAGAGCCTCTCTTTCGAGAAGCTCTACATTAGCCCCAAAAGCGGTCGTCTCTCTCCATCATCTCGGGTACACAGGTGGGGGAGGAGGTGGAGGTGGGCAGTTCGAACAACCGGGCGAAGGTGACGGAGTTGCCGCTGGAGTGGGAGTTGGACTTGGAGTAGGGGTTGGGGTAGGAGTTCCTTCTTCCCCTCCCTCTGGAACACCGCCTTCCTCTTCAGGAGCACCAAAAAGCACGTCGACGATGCTTTCGGCAAGTGCTCTGACCCCCGGGTCTTTCTGAGCATCCTGACACTTTTCCAGAACTTCCTTCACCGCCTCTGGAAGCTCATTCCCAGGATCGATTCCAGCAATATCCTCCATGGCTAAAGCTTCGGGATAGAGCTCATTGGCTACCTCCCAGATGATAACCTGAGCAGTGGTGCAGTAGTTCGCCTCACCAACATCCTGAGAAGCAACAAGGGTTGCGATACCCCGCTTGACTCGGATGTCACCTTTCTCTGCATAGAGCACGTAAGCTTCTCCCGCCTGACCCAAGAAGGAGAAAGCGCCTTTACTGTCAGTTATGGCGGCGATACGGCTTCCCTGGTCCCCAAGGATAGTGACTTCCGCATGAGGAAGTGGTACCCCCTCGACAATAATTGGGTTGGGCTCAAAATCAAAGTAACACGTATTTTCTGGAGCAACAATCACTCCCCGAATCGCAACGGGAGCTTCCCCCCAGGACCCTGAGAACACCCGGTGAAGAGGAAAAAGGTCAAAACTACAATAGCTATACTGGAACAATGGTAATCACCGGGGAAAAGTTCACGTTAATGCCAATCTGGAAATTGTTTTGTACCACGGTGGCAATATTGAGCGCCACAAGGTCTGCAGAAGCGCTCTGAGAGAGGAGCACAAGCTGGGTACTCGTCAGGCTATTCCCTTGGAGAACCCCCTGGCCATCAATGGAGAGACCAAAAAGGTTGAGATTAAGTCCAAGATTCATGGGAATTTCCGAAGGAACATTTATTCCCGTTTGTGTATTTGACGGTGCCTGGGTACCAGTACTTGTGTCAGTGACCTTACCCCCAGAACCGCCGAGAGTCAACCCCGAAACATTCCCACTGTTTCCGGAAGAACCTACTGGAGGCAGAAGGGTCCCCCGAGAGAGTCTCCCGGGAAGCGAAGAGTCAAGGGTCTTACCTTTCTCAACCCTCCCGATTCTACTTTCTCCGAGGGGAAAGGCTACACCGAGGAAAAAAAGAACACAGGCCACAAGAAAACTCACAAAAAATATCTTTCTCACAAAACGGCCCCCTTTCTCAGGGAAAAGGGCCTGGATGCTCCAGGCCCTAACAAGAGTTATTTACCTTTACCCTTTTCTTTACTCTCTTTTACCCTTGTAATCCGGTTGAAGCTTCCAATAGCGGTTTTAGTGTACATATTCGATTCATTATTGTTTTCAGCCTCGATTTCCTGTGTCTGAATAACTAACGCCCCATTCCCTACAAGACCCAAATTCCCCGCAAGGGAATCCCCAGCGTTTGCTCCACCACTTCCTGCACTATTGCCACCACTTGAAAGACCAAAACTTAGTGCATCGCCAGAAAGACCGCCAACGTTACCACCAGTACTTGTTGCGCTCTGCTCGTTGACCCCGAAGGTGAGTTGCGTAACATTCTGCTCCTGCGTGGCGCAGAACCAGTTAGCCTGGTTTATCGTGGGGCCAGCCACGATTATGAGAGAATCTCCTACCCCCACGGTCATGTCGTCCGCGTACGCCAGACCAAGACCCACAAAGAGTGCAACCACCAACGAAACGACCAAAACCTTTACTTTCATGTTCCCGACCTCCTCAAGATGTGATGCCTCCATTTTCCAGGAGGCAGAATTGGGACGAAAGAGCCAAAGTCCCAAAGCGAAAGGGAAGTTGGGGACGTATCTTTGGGACTCTGTCCTAAAAATTGGGATAAGGGAATAGGAGTAGGAAGGATTTCTTATTCGCATCCTGGGAAAGACAGGGTACACTGAAGAAAGTTCCGGGGCTCAATTGCACCTCGCATCCTTCCTGAACCCCTAATGCACTTCTAGATCCTCGCAAGCTGTGGAGAGGAGCATTCCGGTGCAAGAGGTGTCGAAATACAGGGTAATGGAACAAATCATTGTCTGGCTTTCTTCCCTCTCTTTGCCGGTAGAGGGAGGTGAATTTGAGCAAGAACTCCTTACCCGTTTCGTATCCCTGGTCCACACACCTCTTTGCGCTCTTTTTGTCCCATCTTTTGGTGAAAGCCCGTTAGTTTTTGCCCAGAAAAAGGTGTACAGGGACTTTTTTGAAGGCCACCTTGTGATTCTTTTTTCCTCCTCAAAGAAGTTTGGAAAAGAAAAAAGAGGGTTGTTACCGTAAAGCTCGAGAGTCCCCTCCCCTGGGCCACCCTTTTCTCCATTGTGGGTTAGAAAGGCCCTCTGGGAGCATTCATAGCGTTCACCAGAAAACCCCTCCCAAAAGAACACAAGCGGTACCTGGCAACCCTCTCCACTTTGGTGGGGAATATCCTTGAGCACTATCTTCTTGTTGCAAAGGAAAATGCGCAGAGTCTTCGGAAGGAAGCCCTGGCGAGGGCTTAGGAACTCCACCAAGGTATCGCCCAAGAAATTGCAGGAGTATCCCTTCTTGCCACTGCCCTCCGGCAACACCTCGTATCCTCCTCTAAAGATGGGGAATCCCTAAAGCTTCTTGATGCTATTGACACCGGCCTCAAGCAAGGTGTCCTCAACGTTCAGGCTAATGCTCCATGAATTCCTAACAGTGCCCGGAAGTATTCCAGTTTCCAGGAAGCTTTTCAAGAACATCTTGAGAATCGAAGCTCAGCTGCATTGCGCATCGCCACCTGGGAACCCCTGCTCCCGCTGAGAATCAGGAGAATCTTTCTTGAGGTTGCCAAAAAGGGTGAAGAAGCCACCCTCAAATGGAGCAAGGAGAAAAGGATAAAGGTACAAATAGGGGTCTATAAGGGTGAAGCGTATCTGCTCTTCCGGGGAGAGGGGAAAGGGGCGCAAGGTTTCCCCTTTGGGCCCTGGCATGCGGGGATGCTGCAAGAAGAAGTCCTCAAGGTGGGAGGGAGACTCCGGGCATACCAAGGAAAGAAAGGAGGAATCACCATCGCGGTGATGGTGCCAACCTATGTCTGGTAAAAAGGAAAAACCCCTGTGTATCGCCATTGTGGAAGATCACCTTCTCTTTGCCGAAGGCCTTAAGGTTCTCATTGAAGAGGAAGCGCTCCGTGGAATTCCTTTCGGGTCTTTTGACCTTGTCCTTGTGGATTTACACCTACCTAGAACAAGTGGTTTCGACCTCGTGAAGATGCTCCGGCAAAAAGTACCAAAACTCCGCATCGTCATTCTCACCATGGATGCTTCGCGGGAGTCTTTCTTTGAAGCGCTCTCCCTTGGAGTCCAAGGGTACATCCTCAAAAGTTCCTCTTTCTCGAAAATCGCCAACGACCTCAGAACAGCCTTGCAGGGGGACCTGGTCATCGGGACTGAGGGAGTTCCGTACCTTCTTCAAGGTGTTCAGGTGCCAAAAAGTCGTGAGGAGATGGAACGGAGTCTTCAAATCCTCACAGAGAGAAAAGGAGGTCCTGAGGTTCCTTGTCCAGGGGAAGGGTAACGAAACCATTGCTCGGGAAGTTACCGTTGCTGGATGCTCGGTACAAAACCCGATTGCTGTTCCCCCAGAAACTCTTGAGACCATTCGGGGAGAGCTCAACAGCTTCTTTCAAGGTCTTTCGGTAGCCCTCAAATCTAACAACGTCGGTGCCGTTCTCCCCTTTTACACCCTTCCCTATACCTACCTTGATACCACCACCGGCTCATCAGTCACGCTTACTACTCTTTCCGAGCTTGAGACCTTTCTCCTTAACGAAATCATGACTGGAACGATTGAAGAAGACGCATTCGCTAACCTCACCTTCGTGAACGTCCCCGATGCGAACACTGCTGTCGTCCGAATAGACGAAACCTGGGTGCAGACGTATGAGGGAGAGACTTACTCTGCTACCGACCACCTGCAGATACACTTAGGAAAGGTTGGGGGTTTTTGGAAAATCAGAAAAACCGAACTTCTAGGATGGGATTAATGAGAGCCTCTCGTGCCCTGTTCTTCGAAGTAGAGTTACCACGGTGCAACGTTCCCCAGAATGAAGAACACAAATCCCATCTCCAGGGCAAGGAGAAAAACAAGAAGGGCAAAAACCAAGACAAAGCGCCACCGAAACGCAGAGAGCAAAAGGGCAAGTTCTGGAAGACTCACCCCTCCTGCTCCACTCACAAGGAAAGCCACAATGATTCCCGGGTTCATGCCCTTGTCAAGGAGGGCTTTCCCCAAAGGCAAAACAAACTCTCCACGGAGGTAGAGGGGAATCCCAAAAAGCGACACCCAGAAAATCCCTGAGGGGTCCTGGGGAGAGAAAATGCGAAGGAGCATATCCTGAGGGAGGAAGAACTCTAAAAGGACCCCAAGGGCGCTTCCCAGGACAAGAAAGGGAAGGATGCTTTTGGCAAGGTCCCACATGCCACAAGCGATGCGCTTTGCCTCTTGAGGGAGGGTGCTCCTTACACCCCGGGTGTCATTTCCAGGAAAAGGCACAACCCCTACTCCTTCTCGAACCCAGAACGCTTTCGGTGCCCGAGAAACAAGATACCCAAAAAGCACCGTTTGGGAAAAGACAAGGGCGATGTAGAGCAGGGCTTTCTCCAGGCCAAAGAGGAAAAGGAGAAAGGAAGCAAGAATAGGGTTCAAAAGGGGAGAAACCAAAAGAAAGGCGACAATAGCCTCAAAAGGCACACCAAAGCGGAGAAAGGCAAGAGCCAAAGGAACACTCGAATAGGAACAGAAAGGCGTCAGGGCACCAAAAGCCCCGCCGAGGAAACTGCTCAAAAGAGGGGAATACTTTCGCAGGAGGATAGCCTCAATACGTCGTTCCGGGAAAAAGAGGAGTATCCACTCCAGGACAAAAGAAACCCCAAGGAAAAGGAGGAGAAGTCCCCCAATGTTACCCAAGAACTCCCGCACCAAGGAGAGCAACGTTGCCACCATATCTTTTCTTCTACCCGATGCGCCTTCCATTTTTCAAGAGGCAAGAGATATAATACAGCAAAAACAAGGGAGGAACACCGATGGTTTGTATTCCCGAGAGTATCCTCACGCTTCCCCGCTCGGGTATCCGAGAGCTCATGAGCATGGCTCTGGCCACTCCTGGGACAATACGCCTGGAAATGGGTGAACCCCATTTCCCCACGCCCTCTCCAATCCTTGAAAAACTCGCAAGCTTTTTCTTTCAGGGAGAAATCCGCTACACCTCTACCGTCGGCATACTGAGCCTTCGAACAAAAATAGCAGAAAAGCTCAAAAAAGAAAGGAACTGGGACGTCTCTCCAGAGGAAATCATTGTCCTCCCCGGATCCCTTTTTGGGACAGTTACGGTGTTCCGAACGATTCTTGAGCCAGGGGATGAGGTTCTTGTACCCGACCCAGGGTTCACCAATCACTTCTTTCAGGTCCCACTGTGCGGGGGGAAAGCTGTCCACTACCACCTCAGACCAGAAAATAACTACCTTCCAGATTTTGCGGAGATCCGGCGAGTTATTACCCCAAGAACGCGAATACTCCTTGTGAACTCACCCTCCAATCCCCTTGGCGTCGTATTCCCCAAAGACGTTCTTGAGGAAATCGCCCACATTGCTGAAGAATACAACCTCCTTGTGGTGTCAGACGAAGCTTACGAAAAGTACGTCTACCGGGGAGAACACCTGGGGCTTTTCCAGTTTGTGGACCCGGAGCGTCTCGTCACCATCTTCTCCTTCTCCAAGACCTATGCTCTTACAGGGTGGCGTATAGGGTACATGGTGGTGCCAAAAGATCTTGCGCCACACTTTGCCAAAGTTGCTGAATACCTCATTGCCTGCACCTCCCACCTTTCCCAAAAAGCGGCAGAGATTGCCCTGGACCTTCCGGATGCAGAAATCCAGAAAATGGTGGACTACTACCGAAAAAATGTGGAAATCGCTTCGGCAATCCTCAAAGAGGGGGGTTTCACCTTTTTTGAGCCTCAGGGAGGTTACTATATTTGGGTTGATGTACGAGAATTTGGCCTGCCTTCCTTGGAGTTTTGCAAGACGTTCCTTCGGGAAAAGGGTGTCGCAGTAGCCCCTGGGGATACCTTTGGGGAAAGTGGAGAAGGTTTTGTGCGAATATCCATTTGCCGCAAAAGAGAAGAAGTTGAAGAAGGGGTCAAAAGACTCGCCCTATGGAGGAGAGAAAGACTATGAGGCGCCCAATTCTTGCCATTACCATGGGGGACCCTGCGGGCATTGGACCAGAAATAGTTGTTGGGACGCTCAAAAACTTTGACCTTGAGGCCGAAGCCCTAGTCATAGGCGACTGGAAGGTTCTTTCTGAAGCGGAGCGTATCCTCGGAGTCACTATTCCCTGGAAAGAAGCTCATTTTCCTCTGGAGGGGAAAGGGCCCTTTCTCTTAGACCTTGCAAATGTCCCTATGGACTCTTTTTCCTGGGGAAAGGTTTCGGCAATGTGTGGAAGGGCAAGCTTTGCTTACATTGAAAAAGCAGTGGAAATCGTCCTTTCTGGTCTTGCTGACGGTGTAGTCACCGCTCCAGTGAACAAAGAGGCACTCCATGCAGCCTCTGTTCCATACATAGGTCACACGGAAATTCTCGAAGCCCTGACCAAAGCCAAAGAAGCCCTCACCATGTTCCAGGTGGGAAATCTGCGGGTTTTCTTTTTCACCAGGCACGTTCCCCTCAAAGAAGCGGTAGAACGAGTGAAAAAGGAATCCCTTGGGCACTTCATTCGACTTGTGTTTGCCTATCTTGGAGCCCTGGGAGTGCAAAAGCCCCGGGTTGCGGTTGCAGCCCTCAATCCCCATGCTGGAGAAGGAGGACTTTTAGGCAAGGAGGAAGAGGAGGAGATTCGCCCAGCGGTGGAACTTGCTCAAAAGGAAGGATACGATATCTCCGGTCCCTATCCTGCGGACTCGGTTTTCTTTTTCGCTTTCCAGGGGAGATTTGACGCAGTCATTTCCCTCTACCATGACCAGGGGCACATCGCCACAAAATGCCTCGACTTTTACCGGACAGTGAGCGTGACCTTAGGACTTCCCTTTATCCGTACCTCCCCAGACCATGGAACAGCTTTTGACATCGCCGGAAAAGGGGTTGCCCGCTATGAGAGCATGTACGAAGCGTGTCGAGTAGCTGCTCAGTACGCCCCCCTATACGCCCCGCCACTTGAAAATGGAACATGACAGAGGTGGAAGGACGAGAGAGAGGGAAAAAGGTCGACCATGGAAGGGAATGTTTTCGGTTCTTACCCCTCCAAGGTTTCCCAAATTACTCCCTCCGTAGAACTCTGAGTCACTGTTGAGTACCTCTTCATAAAATCCTTCTCGGGGAACCCCCACCCGGTACCCAAAACGAGGTACAGGGGTACAGTTCAGGGCAAAAACGAGGAAATCGTCAGGATCTTTACTTTTCCGAATAAAAGTGATTACCGAATTTTCTGCATCGTTACAATCAATCCACTCAAAACCCTCGTGGCGACAGTCGTACTCCCATAAGGCCTTCTCCCGCAAGTACAGGTGATTGAGGTCTCGAACGTAACGATGGAGCTTCCGATGGGGTTCAAAATCAAGAAGGAACCAGTCGAGTTCGGTATCGTGGTTCCACTCCCGGCGCTGTCCAAACTCCCCACCCATAAAGAGGAGCTTCTTCCCCGGATACCCAAACATGAGCCCAAAAAGGAGGCGGAGATTGGCGAATTTCTGCCAGTCGTCTCCTGGCATTTTCTCAAGGAGACTCCGTTTCCCATGCACCACCTCGTCATGGGAGAGAGGGAGAATGAAATTCTCCGAAAAGGCGTACCAGATAGGGAAGGTGAGGTTTGTATGGTGGTACTTCCGGTATATAGGGTCCTTGCTCATGTACAGGAGAATGTCGTTCATCCAGCCCATGTTCCACTTAAAGAGGAATCCAAGTCCCCCAAGGTATGGGGGCAGAGTCACCCCCGGCCAGGCGGTAGACTCCTCAGCAATCGTGGCAATTCCTGGGAAAGCGGTGTAAACCCGCTCGTGAAGGAAGCGTAAAAAATCTATAGCCTCAAGGTTTTCTTTTCCTCCAAAGCGATTGGGAACCCATTCCCCTTCTTTGCGGCCATAGTCAAGGTAGAGCATAGAAGCCACCGCATCAACCCGTAACGCGTCGATGTGAAATTTCTCAAACCAGAAGAAGGCATTAGAAAGAAGGAAACTGCGTACTTCACAGCGCCCATAGTTAAAGATGTAGCTCCCCCAGTGGGGATGCTCACCCTTCCGGGGGTCAAGGTGCTCATAGAGTGCTGTGCCGTCAAAGCGTCCCAGACCATGGGCATCTTTCGGGAAATGAGCAATCACCCAGTCAAGAATTACCCCAATACCGTTGCGATGCAAAAGGTCAACAAAAGCCATGAAGTCCTTGGGAGTTCCAAAGCGGCTGGTAGGAGCAAAGTACCCGGTGACGTGGTATCCCCAGGAACCGTCAAAAGGGTGCTCAGCCACGGGGAGGAGTTCCACGTGGGTGTATCCCATGTCCTTTACGTAAGCAACCAGTTCCTCGGCTAACTCCCGATAGGTCAAAAAGGACCCGTCACGCTTGCGCTTCCAGGAGCCCAGGTGCACTTCATAGATGTTCACCGGGGAGGAAAGAAGGTCGGTGTGCTTTCGGCGCTCCATCCATTCCCCATCTTGCCAGGGAAAACCAGAAAGGTCAAAAACAATGGAAGCGGTTTTGGGACGAAACTCGGAGTAGAAAGCGTAAGGATCGGCTTTGAGGAGGAGATGCCCTTCTTTGGTTTTAATCTCAAACTTGTACTTTTCCCCTTCTCCAACTCCAGGAACAAAAAGCTCAAAAACCCCAGAACTCCCCCGGGGACGGAGGACATGCATCCGCCCATCCCAGCGGTTGAAGTCTCCAACCACGCTCACCCGAAACGCATTAGGTGCCCAAACGGCAAAGTGTACCCCTCGGAAACCTTGCACCTCGCACAGATGGGCGCCAAGTTTTTCAAAGGCTCGAGCATGAGTTCCCTCGTTGAAAAGATGGAGGTCAAAGTCGGTAAGGAGCGGCGGAAGGCTGTAAGGGTCTGGAGTGAGGAAGGTCACTCCACCTTCAGTGATTTCCAAAAGGTACGGAAAAAAGTCCCCCGACCCTATTCGCACAATGAAAAACCCCTCTGGATGCATCCTTTCTCCCTCGAAGCGTTTCTCGCCATCGCGGGAGACAACCCTCACCCTCTCGGCAAAGGGACGAAAGACCCGAACAACAAGAGTATCCCCTTCCCTGTGCATTCCAAGGAAAAAGGATGGATCGGCAACGTTTCCCCGAACGAAAGCTTCAATGATGTCCTTCAAAAAACCTCCCCCTTCCCCGAAAGCATACGGAGACGTTCATGGAAAACCTCATCAAGGATTTCTTCGTGTACCTGATACGGAACAAGAATTTTCTTTCGGGGTTCCGGAAGCGGCGGGCATGGCGCAGCAAGTCTTTTAACTTTCTCGTTGTAGGCAAAGACCATAAGGCGTTCAAGGTTTACAGTATCAGTGACGTTGTAGGCTAGGAGTGTTTCCAGAGCCTCAGGGCACCCATCCTGATACTTGCGCCAAAGAAGCACCGCCGTATACCCATCAACTCCCTGAAGCTTTCCCCGGTGAATACCCAAAGCTTTCTCACAGGCTTTGAGACCACCGCCCAGACCAAGGCTCTTCAAAATATAGCGGAGGTCAAGATGAACATGGGGGAGGCGTATACCAAGGCTTCGCTCAAGAAAAGGCACATCAAAGCACTTCCCATTGAAGGTAATAATCACTCGATACCGCATGATTTCGTGGAGGAACTCCCCAAGGTTTATCCCATGAATGAAGGTCTTGATGTGGTACCCGTCAAAGAGGGTGATAGCGGTGACATAGTCATAAGGAGGATTGAGGCCTGTGGTCTCGATGTCGAGGAAAACCGCAGTATGGCGGAACTCAGGGAAAAGACGCCAGAGCTCCCGGGAAGGGAGGTGTTCCTTGAAAAAGTGGGCATCCCCTCGTTCTAGGCGCCTCTGCGACTTTTCGAGGAAAGAACGAACATGGAATACAAAGGCTCTTGGAAAAGAGTGCTCAAAAAAGGGGCTCAAGAGGGCATCCTCCCAGCTCCACACCCCTATCTCCCACATGCGCCGTTCTGTCTTCTCTCCTACCGCAGGAATGTGACAGAAAGTTGCAGAAAGCATGAACTCCCCCAGATTGTATGCCTTCCTGAAAAGATATTGTAAAATACAGAGAGAGATTTTTCCAACGGATTGACTCGAAAGGAAGTGAACTCATGTTACCCCTTGAAGCATATTCCCTTGTCGACCTCTCCATGGATGTTGTCCCTCCAGGAACAGAGGAGCGACCCTTTGTGACTACGCATGCCTTTCTCCATGACGGGACAACAAAGTACCTTATCTCTACCCATACCCACGTGGGAACACACCTTGAAGGACCGCTGCACTTTTTCGAAAAGGGTAAAGACCTTGCCGACTTCCCCCTTTCAGCCTTTTGGGGGAGAGCCTGGTTCTTTGACCTTGAAAAGGTTCCCGAAAATCGTTCCATTACCGCAGCAATGCTTGCCTTGCAGCTTGAGGGGAAAGTAGCCCCAGGAGATATTCTCATTGCGCGAAACCTTGATGAAGCCAATCTTACCCTGGTGAGAGAAACCCAAAACCGAGCTCTCCTTCCCTGTTTCACCCCAGAGGCAGCCTCCTGGATGCGGGAAAAGGGGATCAAGATGCTGGGTATCGACCATTCTGTTCGTCTGGGAAAAGATGTGGAGGCAACACGGACGCTCCACGAGATTCTCCTTAGTGCCGATATCCTTCTTCTTGAGGGTCTTGCCAACCTCAAAGCGGTCAAAGACAATCCCTTTTTCCTCATTGCTTTCCCGTATAAAGCCCGGGGCATTGACTCAAGTTTCACAAGAGCCGTTGCCCTTGTCCGGAGGTGAAGCCATGAAACGACGCCTTGGTGTTCTGAGCGGTGGAGGCGATTGCCCAGGAATTAACGCAGTCATCCACGCAGTGGTCAAGCGAGCCATCCTTACTTACGACTACGAAGTTGTGGGAATACTCGATGGGTTTGAAGGGCTTGTAGAAGGACGATACCGGAATCTGGAATACAACGATGTCTCGGGAATCCTCCCCCTTGGGGGGACAATCCTTGGGACCTCAAATCGGGCAAACCCTTTTCGGTACCCAGTACGTCGGGGGGATGAGGTGATCTTCGAGGACCGCTCGAAAGACCTTTTAGAGCATTTCGAAAAACTCCGCCTCTCGGCTCTCATCGTCATCGGAGGAGACGGAACCTTTCACATTGCCTCAGAACTTTTGCGGCTTGGCCTCCCTGTTGTGGGTGTTCCAAAGACCATCGACAACGACCTCAATGCCACCGATATTACCTTTGGGTTTGACTCAGCAGTGCACGTAGTTACCGAAGCCATCGATCGACTCCATACCACTGCCCAATCCCATCACCGGGTTATGGTGGTGGAAGTTATGGGACGATACGCGGGATGGATTGCGCTCCACGGAGGCATTGCAGGAGGAGGCGATGTTATCCTCATCCCCGAAATCCCCTTCGATACCGAAGGAGTTTGCAACTTTATTCTGGAGCGCCGCAAAAAGGGCAAGCGTTTCAGCATCGTTGTCGTCGCAGAAGGGGCAAAGCCCCTTGGTGGAGATATGGTGGTGCAGCGTATTGTGAAAGAGAGCCATGACCAGATTCGTCTGGGAGGGGTGAGTCACGCAGTTGGACGGGCAATTGAGGAAAAAACTGGCCTTGAGACCCGAGTGGTGATCCTTGGGCACCTCCAGAGAGGAGGCTCGCCCACAGCCTTTGACCGGGTTTTGGCCACACGCCTTGGAGCAAAGGCTGTGGACCTGGTAGCCCAGGGGGACTTTGGGTATTTTCCTGCCGTACGTGGCCAAGACATTGTTCCCGCCCGGATTGAGGAGGCCATTGCTTGTTTGAAAACCGTTCCCTTGGATTCTCCTCTTTTAGACATTGCCCGCTCTATGGGAACGTACCTTGGGGCTGAAAGGAAGTGACGCAGTGCTTAAGAAACGTTTAGAGGTCGCCAAACACATAGTTCAGGAGGTTGGAGAGTTCATCCTCTCCCGTACCCAAAACCTTGGACGTATTGAGGCAAAGTCAAGCCCAATTGACGTGGTGACTGAGGTCGACAAAGAGGCACAGCAAAAGATTGCCACAGCGCTTCAGAAGGCCTTCCCCGAGGACACCATTTGGGGGGAGGAGAGCAAAGAACCCCTAAAAGATTTCTCCCACACCTGGGTTATCGACCCTATCGACGGAACGAGTAACTACATTCATGGTCTTCCCTTTTATACCGTTTCCATTGCCTACTTTCTCGAGGAGAAGCCGGTCCTTGGAGTGCTCTTTGCCCCGGCTTTGGGGGAACTCTTTTGGGCCCTCCGGGGAAATGGAGCCTTTCGCAATGGAGAGCGTATTCGAGTTTCTGGGGTTCGTTCGCTTCACGAGGCAATTTTCGTTACCGGCTTTCCTCACACAAAGCGGCGCTTTGAGGTTATGGCCCCAATTTATGAGTACCTCCTTGAGGAATGTCAAGCACTGCGTTCTTTCGGAAGCGCTGCCTTAGGTCTTGCCTACGTTGCCTGTGGGAGGTGCGAGGGATACCTCCAGCTTGGGATATCCTTTTACGATGTTGCTGCTGGAGTGTGCCTCGTAGAAGAAGCAGGGGGCACGGTACGAGAGCTCTCAGGAAAGCCCTGGAGCTATGTGAGTCGGTCTATTTGCGCTTCCAACAGCCTCATCGACCTTGCTGCAATCGTACAGCGGGTTCTCCCTGAGGAGGTGGTCGCCACACTCCGCTAAGAAAGCGGTACAATAAGGGGAGGAGGTGGAAGGATTGAAGGGGTGGCAAATGAAGGACCTTAAGGACCTTGCCGCAAAGGCCGGAGGACGGGTCCTGGTGTGTGGGACGGTGAGCGAAGCCTTTGAGAAGGCAAAGGACCTTGGGGAACACATCCGCCTTTACAAGGTGCGAGGGGAAGAGTCGTACTATCTTGCGCTTCCGGACAAGGGTGAGGAAAACGCTCGCATTCTTCAGGAGATGAACGAGAAAACGGCACTCGAATTTGATGAAGTTACCGAATAGAGGAGGGGCTCTGCGCCCCTCCTCCACGTTCTACAGAGCAGTCGCGTTGGTCTCGACCACTTGAGCACCGACTTTCTCAACAAGGTCTCCACCTGAAGTGGCGAAGATGTTGCGGGCGAGGATGAGGTCCATAACGTTTGCCACGTCTTCAGAGGTCAGGTCTTCTCGAGGGTAGCGGAGCCGAACTCGGAACGCTTGGCCCTCTTCGTTTCGGAAGGTCATAACTAGGATTTTACTCATTGATTACACCTCCTTACTCGGTTAAGACTTTGTTCTCGGTGAGGGAGATATCAAACACTGGATAGGCGAGAAGCCCAGAGAGAGCAAGGGCAACATCGTAGATGTCCTGGTATGAAGCGTTTTCCTTTACCCGAAACGATACAGTTCGGGTTAGAGGGCGTCCGTTGTCAGGGTTCTCCCCAATTTGAACGCGGATACGGAGTCGATTGGGTTGCTCAACGACGACAACCGGTGGCATAGGTACACCTCCCATGTCGAGTTTTTTCATCTTTTTAAAGAGAACTGGCGACAATGTTGAAAAAGAAGGAGGATACATATCATGGGATATCTTGGTTTTTTTCCAGAAGACTTTCTCTTTGGTGTGGCTACAGCCGCGTACCAAATCGAAGGGGCTTGGAATGAGGATGGGAAAGGGGAAAGCATCTGGGATAGGTTTGCCCACACCCCAGGGAAGATTCTCGATGGGACCACAGGAGATGTGGCCTGCGACCACTACCACCGCTTCGAAGAAGAT
>CALAIW010000037.1 GCA_937922705.1 uncultured bacterium
ACGATGCTTATTCCGAACTATGAAATGGGGAAAAGGGCTGCACAACTTTTGCTCTTGCGCATTCGAGGCGCTTCGTTTCCCCCCTCCCAAGAGCTCTTCACTCCTACCCTTCTGGCGCGAAGCTCCACGAAATCTCTGGAGGGGGGTGAGAATAGCTCGAGATGAAGGCTAGAGACCACCGAAAACATCCATAATAAGGAGGTGTGGGATAATGCGGTGGTTTTTTGTTGGTGTGGTGGTTTTGCTCTCCATAGTTTTTGGAAGCGCCCTTTACGCACAGCTCCCTCCAGGAATACCGAGAGAAAAGACCGTTATTGCCGCCACTGTCACTGGACGAGTTGGATCTCCAGACAATTTCAACGAATGGGTAGGCTGGAAGTGGCGCGATCGAGGCATGCAACAGCTTATGAATGAATCCCTGTGGACAGCCGACGCTGCAACGGGGAAAATCATTACTGGCCTCGCTGCCGAACCCCCCATCTATAACGAAGATTTCACCAAACTCACCATCAAACTCCGAGAAGGGTGCTACTGGAGTGACGGTGTTCCCATCACTGCGGACGACCTCGTATATACCATCATGCTCCACAAAGACACCGAAGGGCTTAACTTCCACGCAGCTATAGCAGAAGAGGTTGAACACGTGGAGAAAATTGATACATACACAGTTACTATCACCCTCAAAAGGCCAAATCCTCGCTTCCACTTCAACTTCCTTGACGATTGGGGCTCACTGTGGGTTATGCCAAAGCATGTTTTTGAAAAGGTACAGGATGTGACTACCTTCTCTTTCAATCCTCCGGTAAGCTCTGGACCATATGTCCTGCACGATTACGATCCAGCTGGGTACTGGACAATATGGCGCAAACGTGATGATTGGGCGCGTACACCAACGGGAATGCTCTACGGAGAGCCAAAACCGGAGTTTGTCATTTTCCAGCATTTTGACACAGAAGAAGCAAAAATTCTGGCCATGTTACGTCATGAATTGGATAGTGCAACTTTTTCCCCTCAAGGATTCCGGGCGGTCCTTGAAAAGGGAACAACCACACGTCCATGGCGTAAAGAGTGGCCATGGGTTGCTACATCCACAGATCCATGTCCCACAGGGATTATTTTCAACACCATGCAGCCACCGTTTAACTCCCGAAATGTCCGCTGGGCACTGGTACTTGCCATTAATATTGTGGAATTCATGACTATTGCGGCCGACCTGATGGCCACTCCAATTGCCCTCCATGTTCCCCCAACACCTCTCTACCGGACGATGTTTATGGAACCCCTTAAGGAGTGGCTTGAAACCTTTGAACTTGATCTTGGAGAAGAAAAATTCCGTCCCTTTGACCCTGATGTACCTCGTCGACTTGCGGAGGCAGCGCGAAAAGCTGGACACCCAGTTCCCGACGATGAAGCTGCTTTGCAAGAGCTTTTCGGTATCGGCTGGTGGAAATACGCCCCAGACATAGCCGAAAAACTTCTGCTGCGCGAGGGATTCCGAAGGGACGAAAAAGGGAAGTGGTACCTGCCAGACGGCTCTCCCTGGAAGATTGAAATCCTCACCACTCCAGCTGTTGAAGGATACGGGCCAAGAAATGCTCTTGCTGCTTCTGAGCAATGGAAAAAATTTGGTATCGATGTAACCATCGTATATTCCGAGGACTATGCTAACCTTCAAAGACATGGTCAATTCCAGGTCACCACAGGAGTAGCTGCCCATGAACAGGAGGGTGTTACTGGAGACCTTTACGACTGCTTCAATTGCTGGAACTCTGCATACCTACGACCTATTGGTGAGTGGATTCCGGCCTGGAACTTCTCCCGCTGGTCTGATCCCCGTATTGACGATCTCCTGAAGAGATTCCAGCTTGTGGACCCAGGCGACCGGTCAACCCTCCAAGCTCTCGGCATTGAAGGCCTTAAAGTCCTTGTCGAAGAAATGCCTACCGTGCCCACTTTTGGAAACGTCGTGTACCAGGTCTGGGACGAAGCCTTCTGGCAAGGATGGCCAGGAGCGGAAAACACGTACTGCCAGATTAGTGCTGATTGGCCAAACTTTAAGTACATGCTTCCCTTCCTTAAAGAAGCAGGGAAAGAGTAAACACTCGCCTTGTCCCTTACGGGACAAGGCGAGTAACTTCCAGAGGAGGAAAAAACGCATGCGATTTGTACAGCAATACCTTCTTCCTCGTCTCATACAATACATCCTTGTCGTCTTTTGCGGGATTACAGCAGTTTTCTTCATCACTCGTCTTGCCCCAAAAGATCCAGTCCTTGAGATTCTCAACCAACTCCAAACCTGGGGAAGAGCCATGAATCCGGAAGCCTTAGAGCGTACTGCACAAGCTCTTCGTGAGCTCTATGGCCTTGAGGGGACACTTGCCAAGCAATATTTACTCTTGTGGCGGCGGATCTTTACCCTCGATTTTGGGCCTTCTCTCTTTCAGTTTCCCACTCCTGTTCTTGAACTCATTCGCATTTATTTTCCCTGGACTGCCTTCCTTTTCTTCACCACGACTCTTATTCAATGGATTCTTGGGAATCTCCTCGGCGGTATATCTGGATACCTCGCTGAAAAGCGTTGGTCAAAAATCCTCGAAACCGCTTTAACCCTTGTCCGCCCTCTCCCCCACTACCTCGTAGGGCTCCTTTTCCTCATTCTCCTCGGGTATGTGTGGCAAGTATTTCCTGTAGGAAGAGGATTCCTTTTTGGAAAAGGGGCGTCTTTTAACTGGTCCTTCTTTGTCGAGGTACTTCGTCACTCCTTCCTCCCTGCTCTCACCACTATTCTTCTTGGGGGAGCCATGTGGTTCCAGCAAATGAAGCTCCTTGCACAAAACATCAAAAGGGAGGCATTCGTAGAGTATGCGAAATCAAGTGGTGTCAGCGAGTATCGAATCGTCACGCGCTATATCATCCCCAACGCTATGCTTCCTCAGGTGACTCAGCTTGCCCTCATGGTGGGACAGGTATTTGGAGGGATGCTTATTATCGAAATTGTTTTCTCATACCCAGGGATGGGCACACTTCTTTACAATGCCATTATTAAGGGAGATTACAACCTCATCATGGCCATCACAACCCTTTCAATCCTTTTCATTAGCACAGTTGTGCTCTGTGTTGACCTTCTTTACCCTCTTTTTGATCCTCGTATACGATACCGGTGATGCCCATGTTTGGAGACCTTTACGCAGACCGGAGATTTAGACTAAGCTTCTGGATCCTTGTTCTCTTGGTCACTCTTGCTGCACTTTCCTTTTTTTCTCCTTATGATCCAACCCGCTGGCTTCAGGTTCCTCGAAATCAGCCACCATCGTGGCCACATATTTTAGGGACAACCTCTAAAGGACAAGACGTCCTTTGGGAAGCCACCTTCGCCATACGGAATTCCCTCGTCGTTGCCATCATTGCAGGAGTAGTTTCAAGAATCATTGCCACCCTAATTGGTATGACCGCGGGGTACAAAGGGGGTCTTATCGACCGAGTTCTTATGTCAGTGAGCGACGGGATGCTTGTTATTCCTCTTTTTCTCGTCCTTATCCTTCTTGCCTCACTTCTCCGAGGAAGACTCAACCCTGTCAACCTGGGACTCCTTCTTGCTCTTTTCGGGTGGGCATGGGACGCTCGAACTATCCGCTCCCAGATTCTGAGCCTTCGCGAACGGGAATTCACCTATACCGCCATACTCTCGGGAATGCGAACGTTGCGCCTTATTTTCCGGGAATACCTGCCCTTTGTAATCCCTCTCATCCTTTCAACCTTTATCGGCAATATGGCCTGGGCCATTTCTCTTGAAGTAACCCTTGCTATTCTTGGGCTCACAAATCTTGATATTCCTACCCTTGGCACAAGCCTCCATTGGGCTATGTCGTACCAGGCGTTACTTCTTGGATACTTTTGGTGGGTTATGACTCCTGTTGCCCTTGCAGTCCTTCTCATCAGCGGGTTGTACTGGCTTTCGGTAAGCCTCAGTGAGTACCTCGATCCGAGAACGCGGTTCCAGAGAATTGGTGTGAAGTAGAGGAGGGAGAGTTATGGAAAGACTTCAATGGTTTACTGACGCCCGCTTTGGAATGTTTATCCACTGGGGTATCTATGCCATACCAGCGCGGGGTGAATGGGTAAAGAGCATCGAACGCCTGGATGATGAGGTGTACGACGCGTACTTTCGGGAATTTAACCCTACTCGGTATAACCCTCGGGAATGGGCACGAATTGCTAAAGAAGCAGGACAAAAATATGCAGTCATTACGGCAAAACACCATGATGGTTTTTGTCTTTTTGAGAGCCAGTGGACAACCTATACTGCTATGTACACTCCAGCCCGCCGTGATCTCCTGAAAGAATTTGTACGTGCCTTTCGAGAGGAAGGACTTCACATTGGTTTTTACTACTCGCTCCTTGACTGGCACCACCCCCATTATCCGATTGACGAATTTCATCCCCTCCGAGAGAAGAAAGACCAGTACACAGAGCCAAGGGACTTTACTCAGTACCTACGTTACCTCCATGCTCAAGTCCGCGAACTCCTCACAAACTACGGAAAGATCGATATTCTTTGGCTTGATTTCTCCTACGGGGATATGGTGGGCGAGAAGTGGCGGGCCACAGAATTGGTGCAAATGATCCGCAGTCTCCAACCGGACATCCTTCTCAACAATCGTCTTGGGGGTGATCTCCGAAAAAGCTCCCCGCCAATATACGCTGGAGACTTTATGACCCCCGAACAAACCATTCCTCCTGAGGCCATTCGAAATGAAGAAGGACAACTGGTGCCCTGGGAAGCCTGTATCACCTTAAATGACCACTGGGGATACTGCGCAGCGGATAAGAACTACAAATCCCCAAAACACGTCATTCGAACCCTAGTAGAATGTGTGAGCAAAAATGGGAATCTCCTTTTGAACGTGGGTCCTAATGCCCTGGGCGAATTTCCTAACGAGGCGGTAACAATCCTTTCACAAGTTGGTAAATGGATGCAGAAAAACGGTGAAAGCATCTATGGTTGTGGCCCTTCGGACCTGCCAAAACCCGACTGGGGATATTTCACCAAGAAAGGGAATACCCTCTACGCCCATATCTTTGAACCACCTATTGGTCCTCTTCCGCTTCGGGGACTGGCGAAAAAGGTGAAGAAAGCACGTCTTCTTGCTGATGGTGCAGAGATACGCATTATCCATGAACCCTGGAACGTTAAGGACCGCCCCGAAGATGCGTTTCTCGATATACCAAGCTGTCTCTACGACGAATACGACACCGTTGTAAAACTTGAGCTTGTGGAATAATGCCCACCCTTTGCCACGAACTCTTGAAAGGGGTAGTGTGTCTATGGCATAATTTATGTGCAAATGTAAACGTTTACCTACTTGATAAAGGAGGGATTCACGTGCAGCGGTGGAAAGCTTTCATAACCCTGTGGATGGCGGCGGCAATAGGTTTTGGGATTGTGAGTCTTGCTCTTGCACAAGTCCTCCCTCCCGAAATTCCCCGCGAAAAAACCCTTATCATTCATTACCTTTTCTCCCCAAGTCCCGTGCCTGGAAATTGGAATCTCTGGGCAGGATGGAGAGCACAGAACGGAGGTCTCCACCAATTTGTCACCGAAGCCCTATGGACCTTAAACCCCAATGTGGTTGAGGGAGGCATTATCAATGGCCTTGCTGCTGAACCTCCTATATACAACGAGGACTTTACTGAGCTTACTATCAAGCTCCGAGAGGGAATTTACTGGAGCGATGGAGTACAATTTACCGCTCAAGATGTCGCCTTCACCATTCTTACTA
Organism: uncultured bacterium; assembly: GCA_937922705.1. GTDB lineage: Bacteria > Atribacterota > Atribacteria > Atribacterales > Caldatribacteriaceae > Caldatribacterium > Caldatribacterium caloriphilum. Next base: position 5,781 of record CALAIW010000037.1, read on the forward strand.
TCCGTGACACCCCAGGTCTTGACTTCCACCCACTTCTCCAGGACGTCGCCTCGGTGGAAACGCCTGACGATTTCACTGTCGTTGTGAAACTTAAAAGACCGAATAGTCGTTTTCACACCTACTTTGTTGAGCGGTGGAACGCTATTCGACCAATGCCAAAACATATTTTCGAAAAAGCTGAGGACGTCACTACTTTCCCATTTCATCCACCAGTAAGCATTGGTCCATACATTTACGTGGATCATGATCCAGCTGGGTACTGGGTTCTCTGGAAAAAACGCGACGATTGGCAACGGACAGTTGCAGGAAAGCTCTTTGGCGAACCAAAACCCGAATACGTCCTTTTTATCAACTATGGTCCTCCAGAAAAGCAGATTATGGCTATGCTTCGCCATGAGCTTGACGTAGTGCAGGGAACCGCCGAACAGATGATCACGCTTCTTGAGCGAGGAGAAACTACTCGAAGTTATCGGGAAAACTGGCCATATATTGATCCTCGAGATATTTCTACCCGCGGACCGGGCTTTAACTGTCTTGTGTTTCCCTACAATATTAGAGACGTTCGCTGGGCGTTAGCGCTCTCTATCGACATCGTGGAACTCCTTGTCTCCACATACAACGGTATGGCAGCCATGACCTTTGGGCTTCCTCTGGTAGTCAGTCCAACGTTCTACGAATGGTATTTCAAACCGCTCAAGCCTTGGCTTGAAACATTTGCCCTTGACCTAGGAAATGGAGAAATCTTTCATCCTTGGGATCCTGAGGCGCCCTTCCGTCTACTTGCCTGGGCCCAAGAACAAGGATACGAAGTCAACATCGATCCTACAGATGAGGATGCAGTACGCCTGGCCCTTGGGTACGGATGGTGGAAACATGCACCCGATGTAGCCGAAAAGCTTCTGAAAAAACACGGCTTCTCCCGCGGTGCTGATGGAAAATGGCGGCTTCCTGACGGTTCCCCTTGGAAAATCACTATTCTCAGTGGTCCTGACCCCACAGACATGGGATACATTACCGCCTTGGGTGTTGCCGAACAATGGAGAAAGTTCGGTATCGATGTAGAGTTCTTCCCCACCGCAGCCCATGCAACCCTCGCCCAAAACGGGGAATACCAGGTATACGCCACGAGTCATGGTGGATGGGCTGGGGAACCATGGGGGCTTCATCCAGACCTTTACCGATGCCTCAACGCTCTTCGGTGTGATTTTGTCAAACCTGTAGGCGAACTAACTCTTGGATGGTCTGGACGCTTCTGTGATCCCCGCATTGATCGTATTGTTGCTGATCTTGAGGCCACTCCTTGGGGAAACGAGGAAAAAATCATTGCACTGGGACTTGAGGGTTTAAAGATAACCATTGAGGAAATGATCGCCATACCCCTTATGAACTGCCCAATCACTATTGTCTTCGACGAGTACTACTGGACGAACTGGCCAAGCCCTGAAAACGACTATGCTCGCTGCGATGTCTTTACTACCTGGCCGGAATTTAAGTACGTTCTCCACAAAATAGAGCCTGTCCAAAGGTAGTTGTGTACGCCCTGGGGGACACTACACCCCAGGGCGCAAGAAGGAGCAGAGAGTATGAGTTTCATTCGAGGGTACCTCCTTCCCCGAGCGATTCAGTATGTTCTCGTTACTTTCCTTGGGCTCACTGCAGCTTTTGTTCTCCCCCGTCTTATGCCTATAAACCCTATCCAGCAAAGGATTGCTCAATACCAGTCATTTGGGGTATACATTCCTCCAGAACAGCGGGATGTAATGATTCGAACCCTTAAAGAGCTTTATGGTCTTGAGGGAACACTTTTTGAGCAATATATCGCCTTCTGGAAAAGGCTTCTTCGGGGAGATTTTGGTCCATCCCTTGCTCAATTTCCCACCCCAGTTATGGAACTCGTGTCTCGCCATCTCCCCTGGACTCTAGGTCTTCTTGCGCTCACAACGCTTTTGGGTTGGGTCTTTGGAACCATTGTTGGTGGTGTAGCTGGCTACTACGCTCGAAGTAGGTGGGCAAAAATCCTTGATGGTATTGCCATGCTTGTTCGGCCTATTCCGTACTACATTCTGTCGCTTCTTCTGCTCCTTCTTCTTGCCTACGTCTTTCCTATTTTCCCCCTTGGAGGAGGTGCGGCCGTAGGAGTACAGCTCGCTCTGAATCTGCAGACCATCTGGAGCATCTTGCGCCATGCAGCCCTACCAGCCCTGACCCTTATCATCGCTGGAGGAGTCACCCACTTTCAGGCTATGAAACTTATTGTTCAAGGCGTTCGAGCCGAGGATTACGTAACTTATGCGAAAGCAGCAGGCATTGATGAGCGTCGTGTCGTTTTTCGGTATGTCATTCGTAATGCCATGCTCCCTACCGTCACACAACTTGGCCTGAGCTTCGGTTTTGTCTTCTCCGGAGCTCTTATCACAGAAATGGTCTTCGCGTACCCAGGCATAGGGTGGGTCTTATACAACGCCGTAATGAATGGCGATTACAATCTGATTATGGCCATTGCCTGTATTTCTGTTGTTGCGATTACCACATCGGTTTTTATCCTTGATCTCCTCTACCCGTTGGTGGATCCCCGGGTTCGGTATCGATAGGAGGTTACTCATGGAGATTTTGCGCGACCTTTTCCGAGACTATCGTTTCACTACTGCCTTTGTCATCTTTTGTGTCCTCCTTTTTCTCGTCGTGCTTTCCTTCTTCTCTCCGTACGATCCCCAGAGGATGTACCAAACCCAAAGAGGCCGCCCACCGTCACTGCGACACCTCCTTGGTACAACCTGGCTTGGACAGGATGTCTTTTGGCAACTTACTTTCGCCATACGAAACTCGCTTCTCATTGCTCTCGTTGCTTCTTTAGTCTCCCGACTCATTGCCACCCTTGTGGGAATGATTGCTGGATATAAAGGAGGTGTTGTGGATCGGATTCTCATGTCTCTGGGCGACACAACCCTTGTGCTTCCATCTCTTATAGTATTTGTTCTCTTCTCCGTTATCCTCCGGGACTGGGTTAAAAACTTTGTGAATCTTGGTCTTCTTCTTGCCTTTTTTGCCTGGGCGTGGGACGCCCGAGTCATTCGTTCACAAGTCCTGAGCCTCCGAGAACGGGATTTTACCTTTGTGGCGCAGCTTTCGGGAACACGAACGTTTGGCCTTGTGACCAAGGAGTACTTCCCTTTTCTTCTGCCCATCATTTTTACCACTTTCATCAATAACATGCACTGGGCCATTGGTATGGAAATCTTTCTCGCCTACCTTGGCCTTGGCATCGACCCAACGGTGCCCACCATCGGCACCATGCTCCAAGCTGCAATCTATCGACAGGCGTTTTTCCTGGGACTTTGGTGGTGGCTTGTGACACCTATTGCCCTGGCCCTCCTTGTCTTCATAGCTTTGTATTGGCTTTCCCTAAGCCTGAGTGAATACCTCGATCCTCGAGCCCGAATTCAGCGAATTGGACTTCAAGAGTAAGAAAGGGGTGGGACCATGCTTGGTGTTTGCTACTACCCAGAACACTGGGGAATGGAAAAGGTTCCAGAAGACTTGCGCCAAATGAAAGACCTTGGCATTCGCTTTGTCCGTGTGGGGGAATTTGCTTGGAGCCGCATTGAACCTAACCCTGGAGAATTTTCCTGGAAATGGCTTGACGCTTTCTTTGACGAAGCACACCGAGTAGGACTTAAAGTCATTCTTGGTACTCCCACAGCCACGCCCCCAAAATGGCTTGTCGATCGGTATCCTGATATACTCCCCGTGGACCGGGAGGGGAGGACACGTCGCTTTGGGTCTCGACGTCACTATTGCTTCTCAAGTCCTTCGTACCGTCAGGAAACTCAGCGTATCGTTGCAATTATCGCCCAGAGATATGGCCAACACCCTGCTTTAGCTGGCTGGCAAACGGACAACGAATATGGTTGCCACGACACAGTTCGCTGTTTTTGCCCACGATGCCAAGAAGCCTTCCGGGAGTGGCTCAGGGCAAGGTACAGTACCATAGAGAACCTTAACGCAGCCTGGGGCACAGTGTTTTGGAGTCAGGAATACAGATCTTTTGAAGAAATCGAGCTTCCCAACGTCACAGTAACTGACCCCAACCCCTCTCATCTTCTTGACTACTTTCGCTTTGCCTCTGACCAGGTTCGAGAGTACAATCGTCTCCAAGTTGCCATCCTCAGAAAGTACTCTCCAGGGCGATTCATTACCCACAATTTCATGGGAGGATTTTTCCAGTTTGACCACTTTGCCCTGGCTGAAGACCTTGATTTTGCAAGCTGGGATAGTTACCCCTTAGGACACGCTGAGTGGATTATGCAGTACCGTCCACTTGAAGAGTGCTTCTTTCGCTCGGGCCATCCCGATATCGCTGCCCTGAATCACGACCTTTATAGAGGGGTGGGACGGGGGCGCTTCTGGGTCATGGAACAGCAGGCAGGGCCAGTACAGTGGGCTCCTCGAAACTATTCCCCAGCTCCAGGCATGGTTCGACTTTGGACTCTTGAGGCATTCGCCCACGGGGCTGAAGTTGTCTCGTACTTCCGTTGGCGGCAAGTACCCTTTGCCCAAGAGCAGATGCATTCCGGACTCCTTCGTCCAGATTCTTCGAAAGATACAGGGTTTTTCGAAGTGCAACAAGTAGCCCGAGAAATAGAAAAGCTTCCCCTCCCGGATATGGAAAAATCTCCTGTTGCCCTTGTCTTTGATTACGAGGCTGCCTGGTTCTTCGAAATCGAACCCCTCGGGGTAGGCATAAACTATCTTGACCTTGTGTTTACTTTCTACACCGCACTTCGCAAGCTCGGCCTTGATGTAGACATTCGAAAACCCGATGACGACCTTTCAGGATACCACCTTGTGGTGGTACCAAGTCTCCCAATCTTTCGCGAGACCCTAGTTGAGCACCTCGCGCCGCTTCAAAGTCCAGTCGTTTTTGGCCCTCGTACCGGAAGCAAAACTCAAGTGTTCCAGATTCCCCCTAATCTCCCCCCGGGATCTCTTCAGGAAATCCTGCCACTTCGGGTCATTCGGGTAGAAACCCTAGGGCTTACCCCTCAAGAGAACGTACTTTGGAAAGGCAAGACATACCCGGTACATCGCCTGAAAGAGTGGATTGAAACCGAACTCCCTGTGCTTGGAGCCTTTCAGGATGGAAGAAAAGCCGTGGTTGCTCGTGAGAACTTTTTCTACCTCGCCTTCTGGCCAAGTGTAGAGTTTCTCCTTGACTTTTTCGAAGATCTTGCATCCCAAAAGGGGCTCTCCCCCTTGCGGCTTCCCGAGGGGGTGCGTATCCGGCGGAGAGGGAACCTGGTTTTTGCCTTTAACTACGCTTCCGAAGAGCGGGAAATTCCCGCTCCAGACCACGCCACGTTTCTCCTTGGAAGGAGAGTGCTTCCTCCTCACGATGTAGCTGTGTGGAGGGAAACTCCATGATCCCTCAGGAGCACATCCTACGTGCTGAGAATCTCGAAGCTTTCTATGTTCTTGACTTTTCAGGGACACGGAAGGTTGTCAAGGCAGTCAATCGGGTACATCTTGAAATTTACGAAAACGAAGTTTTTGGCATTGCTGGAGAGAGTGGCTGTGGAAAAACAACTCTTCTTCGAGCACTTTTCGCTCAGGTTGAGCCTCCTTTGCGCATTGTGAGCGGAAAGGTTTTCTACCGTGTGAACAAGGAAGATGTAGATATTTTTGGCCTTTCTCCAGAAAAGAAACGTAAACTTCGCTTTGAGTACATCGCTTACATTCCTCAAGGCTCTATGAGTGTTTTTAATCCTGTGAAGACTGTGCGGGTTACCTTTCTCGATGTCCTTGAAAGCCACGTTCAAGGCAAAGCTCGACAGGAACTCCTCAAAACAGCCCAAGAACACCTTGAAAAACTTGGTCTCCCGGGGAAAGTCCTAGGCGCTTATCCACACCAGCTTTCTGGGGGCATGCGCCAGCGTATTGCCATTGCCCTAGCTACCCTTCTCAACCCTCGCATCATCCTTGCTGACGAACCTACCACAGCACTTGATGTCGTTGCTCAAAGAGCTGTTCTCGACCTTCTTGGAGAGGTACAGGAAAAACTCAAAAACACCCTTATCCTTGTGACCCATGATATGGGAATCCATGCCGCCATTACCCACCGCATGGCCATAATGTATGCTGGGAAGATTGTTGAGGAGGGAAAAACGGAAGATATTTTCTCATCCCCTTTGCATCCTTACACCCAATACCTCATTCGTTCGCTCCCCCGCATCGGGGACAAAACACCCCGGGAGAGCGTTCCTGGCGCTCCACCTTCCCTCATTGACCCACCACAGGGATGCATGTTCCACCCACGGTGTCCTTATGCCTTTGATCTATGTAAAGTGGAAACCCCGCAGCTTGTACTCTGTGGAGAACACCACAAAGTGGCCTGCTTTTTAATAGGAGGAGTTAACAATGAAAGAAACCCTAATTTCCGTTGAAAACCTCACCAAAGTCTTTACCTTGGGAAGTCTCTTTTCTCGGGTTCGGATTACCGCGGTGGACCACGTTTCTTTCACCATCAAAGAAGGTGAAATCTTCACCCTCGCTGGAGAGAGTGGCTGTGGGAAAACCACCACAG
>CALAIW010000038.1 GCA_937922705.1 uncultured bacterium
TCCATCACTACCATAACTTTCAAAGGATTACCCTTTTTCTCCCGGGCAATCTGCAAACCCTCCATAAGTTTTTCTAAAGGAACCGTGTGGGTAACGAGACGCTCTGCGTTTACAAGACCTCCAGAGATACTTTGGATAGCCTCAACCCAGGTGAACGGTGCAAGCCAGGAAAAACGAATGTTCTTATCCCAGAAAATGGAGGAAAGGGCAGGAACCTCGATAACATCCTTTGCCCCAGGGAGACCAAAGTACACAATGTTGGAACGGCGTCCAGAAATCTCAAGAGCAAGCTGCATGGCATCTTTGTTGCCTGTCACTACAATAACCCGGTCAGCCATGCGCCCACCGGTAAGCTGTGAAATACGCTCTACTACGTTCGATACATAGTAAGGCGACGCAGCATCTCTAACGTTTATAAGCTCATCAGCTCCCATTTCTTTCCCCACCTGGAGCCGGAAATCCTGAGTTCCCACGAGAATAACCTTCCCCGCACCACTTCGTTTCACAAGGGAAACAATAGAAAGTCCAATAGCTCCTGGCCCAAAAATGACGACCGTATCTCCAAGGCCAACCTGGAGATTTTTGACACCATATACCGCATTTGCCAAAGGCTCTACAAAAGCCCCAGCCTTAAAGGAAACATTTCCGGGAAGTTTGTACACATGCGTGTAATGGGAAACGACATACTCAGCAAAGGCACCGTTCGTTGAGACTCCAAGGACTTTTTTATTCTCACAAAGGTTTACAAATCCCCGGTAACAGACTTCACAAGCGTTGCAGTACTGTACTGGGTTTACGGTCACTCGGTCACCAACGGAAAAGAGCTTCCGTTCCGCTGGAATTTTTCCAACCTTAACAACTTCTCCTGAGAACTCATGACCAAGAATAAGCGGTCCTTTACCCGTTGGCGTCTCAAGAGGAGAAAAACCCCAGTAGTAAGCTACATCAGATCCACAAATGCCACAAGCCCTTACCCGGATAAGAATCTCGTCATCAGCGACTTCCGGAACCGGGACTTCCTCAAACTTCATGACCTCTGGTTCATAAAATATCCAAGCCTTCATCTTTTCAGGAATCATGGTCTCCCTCCTTATACCATGCCGAGCCTGGTGAAGAGATCCCGTAAAAATTTAATGGAATCAGCGGTAATATCCCAGGCATTAGGCCAGAAGCACAGATCAATGCACCACCAATCCGATGCGTACCCACTCGCTACAATTGCAGGAACAACTTTCTCAAAATCAATGTACCCAGTTCCGAAAGGAGCGTGGGTGCTTGTTTCGTCATCGTGAAGCGTATTATCGGAGTCAATAAGGTGCACATGTCCAATGCGTCCTTGAAGCATCCTAATAAGCTCAAGAATGCCCCCGGGAAGGGTTTCCTTGGGCTCGGTTTGCTTCGCCCCAACTACAGCACACATCTGGGCGTGGCTTGTATCAAGGAGAATTTTAAAGTTTTCTCGATTTACATCGTCATGCATTTTTACAATCTCACTAGGCTTGTTGAAAATGAATCCAGGTTCAAATTCCCACACAACCATGATTCCTACATCCCTGGCTTTGTCCGCACATTTCTGAAACATTGCTACAACCCGATCCCAGGTCTCTTGGTAATCCCAGTCCTTGGGAAAAGGTGTGCCGGTTACAGTATCCACACGAATTTTGTCAAAACCACAATCCACACAGAACTCAAGCGAGCGGTCAAACATATCTTCGTAAGCCTTCACAGCTTTAGGGTCCCCACTTGCGAAGGGGAAACTCCAAAGATCTGCTACGTATGCGCTGACTCCAAGGTGGTACTTCTCAAGAAGTCCAAGGAGCTTCTTGCGGTCTTCCTTAGTGGGATAGAGGTCAGGATGAGCGTGGGGCTTAAAACCACCAAGTTCAATCCCATCGAAACCAAGCTCCGAAAGGCGCATAATAACTTCATCAAGAGGTACGGGGTGGTTTGCGTAGGGACCAATAGCATAAGCCCAGCTTCCGATGGAAATCTTTGCTCTGCCCAAGGACATCCCCTCCTTCAAAAGGAGTAACGTGTTTATAAAAACGTTTTCAATATAAGCTACTGTGATTATGACAAAAGGATGCGTTTTTTGTCAATAGCCTGAGAAAACTTTTGGTAGAATGTAGTATCATGGCTATGCAGGAGGAGTAGTCAATCATGGCTTCGCGTAGGACCAAAAAGAGGGTCGTTCAGTCTTCTCAATTTTCTCAAGATCTTGCTCTATTTGAACAGATGCTCGCTGGGGTTCTTCTTTTTGTGACGCTTCTTGCCCCTTACTATCGAGGGTTATACTTCCGCCTTGAGCGCTATCCCTTTTGTCTTGTGGTTTGTGCAGTCGGTGTTATCTTCGGGGTGCTCCGCATGGTACGTCGCGCTTCTCTTACGGTGCCTACCTTGCCTCTCCTTTTTGTGTCTCTTTTTGTCCTCCTTTACGGCATCAACGTTTTCCTCTCTGCTCACCATGGCCTTGCTCACCAGGAATTCGTAAACTGGGGTATATATATCCTCTTCCTCGCATTTTGGTGCCTTGCGGAGTTTCCTATCCCCTTCGGCACGTTCCTCCTGCTCTTTGGGGCAAATAGCGTCATTCTCACCATCCTTGGTCTTCTTCAAGCTTTTGGGGGAATTGCTCAAAATGCGACTTTCCTTGGGATGTCCCTTTTTGGGATGTTTGAAGGAGGAAGGCTTCACTCTACGTTTCAATATCCCAATACCGCCTCAGCATACTTTGGAATGGGGATTTTTGCCCTTCTTGGTGTTGTGCTTCTTCCTAATGAAAAGCCTTGGAAAAAGAACCTCGCACTTTCTTTTGCTTTTTTTGTCCTTGGAGGACTCTTTTTTACCTATTCTCGAGGCGGAATGTTGGTTGTGGCCCTTGCATTCCTTGCGTCCCTCCTTCTCTTTCCCCCAAAAGCACGGGCGAGTCTCCTCACAAGTCTTGTAGCCGTAGTTCCCACCTTTTTTGTGCTCGCACCGTTTATCGAGGGCTTTCTGACTACAAGAAAACCCCTTTCCTTCTTTGGTTTTCTCATCTTAGGAGGAATTATCTCTTGGTTTTTGCGAAACCTCCTTACTCCTCTTGAAACCAAAGTTGCCTCGCTGCCCAGAAGAAAATTTGTTCTCTTCGTCGGTCTACTCTTTGTCGCTGTCTGTGGGTTGCTTATCATCGCCGTTCGATTTGAAATCCTCGGTCGGCAAGCAGAACGCCTTCTCGATATCAGCCTACGTACCCGCAACGTATGGGAACGTCTAGTCTTCTATCGCGATGGCCTGAAATTGTTCGCCCAACGTCCTCTAAACGGCTGGGGCGGAGGGGGATGGGAAGGACTGTATTTTTCAGTGCGATCCTTTCCATATTTCACACGAAGCACGCACAATTTATACCTCCAGATTCTTATAGAAGGAGGAATTCTAGGTATCCTTCTTTTGGGGAGCTTTTTGTATTTCCTCTTTCGAGGTCTTCTCGCAAAGCTTGGAGAAGAAACTTCTCCTCTCCCGGCTATCCTTTTTAGCCTCCTCTTTCTTGCTTTTCTCCATGGATTTGTCGACGTTGACTTTAACCTTGGAGCGTATCAGCTCACAGTATGGCTCTTTGCAGGACTTGTCCTCCGGGCGGTAACTGTTCAGGAAAAAGGTGCTTCCCTTCGTCTCCCCCATTTCCTCTACATCGGCGCCTGCTCCTTCTTCCTTCTCCTGAGTATCCTCTACATCCTTTCCGAAAGACACAGAGAACTCGGCGATTATGCCATGCAAAGAGGAGACTGGCAGACGGCAATTGTTGCTTATGAAAGAGCACTGCGGTTTGAGCCATGGGACCCAGATCTTCACAAGGCTCTAAGCGTGGCCTTACGAGAAGTATTCCTTGAAAAACGCGATGCTTTTCTGAGAAAGCGAAGCATCGAAGAGGGGGAGATGGCTTTACGTCTTGCCCCAAGGAATGCAGCTATTCTAGAGCATCTTGGTGTACTCTACGTAGAGCGTGGGGCATTTGAAGAAGCCTTTCGCCTTTTTGAACGTGCTATAGAACACAACCCCTTTGAAATCCGTATCTACCTAAATTTTGCAAGGGCAGCTAAGGCCACAGGAGAATACCTTCTTAAAAGAGGAGAAAAAGAGAAAGCCTTAGAGTATCTTAGAAGAGGGCTAGAGGTTGAACACCTTCTTGAAAAGGCCGTATCGTCTTCCCTTGAACCCATCAGGTGGGACACAGGGGAGGTCACTAAAGTCCTTGCAGAAATCAGAGACCTTCTAAGGCATGCCGAGGAATAGCATTTACACTATCCAGAATGGACAAACCTTTGAATTCGTGCGGGAACGATCTCGATTCATAGCTCTGAGCTTTCATGTATGTTCACCGAGAGAAAGCAGAGAAAAGCTTAAAGAGGTCATGGAACGCTTTCCCCAAGCTACACATTACGCGTATGCGTTCCGTCTTGGTCCAAAAGGGGAACAAGAATTCGCTTCTGATGGAGGGGAACCAAAAGGGAGCGCTGGTTGGCCAATTCTCGGGGCACTACGACGCCACTTGGTAACGGACACCATGGTCGTTGTCCTTCGATACTTTGGAGGGAAAAAGCTTGGCATACGAGGGCTTATTGAGTCTTACGGATATGCAGCAGAAAAAGTTCTTGAAATTTCCGGTTACATGCCATATGTCCAAAAGATAAGGTTTACTGTGAAGCTTGCACCAAACGCCTTCGATCTTTTTGTACATCGACTTTTGGGCTTTCTCAGGTCAAAAGACGGGGTATACCTCGATAGAGCAAGTGGAGTAGCAGCCTTTTCCATAGCGAAAAACCGGGAGAAAGAGGTAGAAGAGCTTCTCCAGAAAGAGTGTTCAAAGGGAACGATTATAGAAGTTATAAAGGAGGGATGATCGTGCGGTATGTAGTTCTCGGACGAAGTGGTCTCCTTGTGTCAGAAGTGTCTCTTGGAACCATGACTTTTGGTCGAGAAACTCCCGAAGAAGAATCAATACGCATTCTTGAACGGTACCTTGAGGCGGGAGGCAATTTCATTGATACGGCAAATGTCTACAGTCGGGGTGTCTCTGAAAGTATTATCGGGCGTGCCCTGAAAGGAAAAAGGGAAAGTGTGGTTCTGGCGACCAAGGTCTTTTTCCGGATGGGTGAAGGTATCTATGAATGTGGAGCAAACAGAAAACATATTATGAGAGCTGTGGAAGAGAGTCTGAAACGCTTGCAGACCGACTACATTGACCTCTACCAGATTCACTGCTTTGACCAAGTTACCCCCCTCGAAGAGACCTTTACTACCCTCACTTCTCTTGTTGAGAAAGGGTACATTCGCTACATAGGGGTTTCAAACTATACTGGCTGGCAAATCATGAAAGCCGTCGCCCTCTGCGAAAGGTGGGGATACCCTCGTCCTGTCTCAGCTCAGATGCAATATAGCCTTGTAGAAAGAAACATTGAAATGGAGGTTATCCCTGCATGTTATGACGCAGGACTAAGCATTATGGCCTGGGGACCTTTAGGCGGGGGCTTTCTCACCGGAAAATACAGCCCGGAAACCCTTCCAAAGGAAGGACGTATAGCCCACGCTGAGAAGGATTGGGAAGAAGCATGGGAACGACGAGCTACTGAGAAAAATTTTCGTACTCTTGAGGTACTTAAAAAACTCGCCACAAAATATGGAAAAACGGTTTCTCAAGTTGCTCTTAACTGGCTTCTCACAAAAAAAGATGTCATCCCGATACTCGGTGTCCGAACGCTTGCACAACTTGAGGATAACCTTGGATGCATCGGGTGGCGTCTTGAGGAAGAGGATGTGCAACTTCTCGATACAGTAAGTGCACCAGAGGAGGTTTACCCCTACCGCTTCATACAGTGGGCTAACAGGCTCGTGTACCGAAAAGAGTACGGCTTATGATTCCCCAAGACGATGGAGTCTCACGAGGTTTCGGTATCCCAGGAAAGGAGAGCTTGCCACAAAAACTATGGGGTCACCAGGAGAAGCTATTCCCCGAGAAAGGAGGAGTTCTTCAGCCCTTTTGAGAAGAGCAACGCTTTCTGCCTCATGAGGCAAGTCAAGGAGTGCTGGTTGCACACCCCAGACAAGGGCAAGCCTTCGGTACGTCTCCTCTTTTGGTGTCAAGGCAAGAATAGGCATTGCAGGGCGAAAGGAAGAGAGAACGAGAGCAGTAAAACCAGAATAGGTAAAGACAACCAAAGCCTTGGCACCAACGCTACAAGCAGCTTGTAAAGCCCCAAAAACGATGGCCTCGGGAAGAATACCCTGGGGTTTATAGAATGTAGGGATTTTGGAAACAAGGAAATGTTCTGTTGCACTGATAACTGCACCCATGACCTGCGTGGCAAGGACCGGATATTTACCTATGGCTGTTTCTGCCGAAAGCATAAGCGCATCTGCTCCATCAAGAATTGCATTAGCAATATCAGTGACTTCAGCCCGAGTGGGACGAGTGGCTTCACGCATGGACTCAAGCATCTGGGTAGCAATAATAGCAATTTTCCCTTTCTCTTTTGCCAGTTCAACGAGCATCTTTTGATACACAGGGACCATCTCTACAGGAATCTCAACTCCTAAATCCCCTCGGGCAACCATAATCCCATCAGATGCTTTGGCTATTTCTGCCACATGCTCTAAAGCCTCTTTGCGCTCAATTTTGGCAATAAGAGGGGGAAGATTTAGGTTGTGCTTTTTTGCCCACTCCTGGACACACTCTATATCCTTTGCGTCTCGGACAAAGGACACTGCTACGTAATCAACCCCAAGGCCTATAGCTATCTCGAGGTCCCTCTTGTCTTTTTCGGTAAAGGTCCGAGCAGTGGTCTCGGTTTTGGGAAAGTGAACCCCCTTTCGAGATCGAAGCACACCTCCTTCAAGAACGCGTGCCTTAAGAGCATCTTGGGATTTTTCCACAACCTGCAGTTTTAAAAGACCATCATCAAGAAGGATATCATCGCCTACTTTAAGGTCCTCAAGAAGAGGCGCATATCGCACAAAGAGGCGTCCTGCAGTTGAAACACCCTCGCCAGGGAGCATCTCAATAATCGAGCCAGGAAGAAGTTCCACTCCACCCCCTTCCACCTCTCCAATGCGAATCTTAATCCCCTGCAGATCGGCAAGAATCGCCACGGGTTTCCCAAGCTCTTGGGAAACTTCCCGAACCAGCTGTGCCGCTTTTTGGTGAAAAATGTAGTCACCATGGGAAAAGTTAAGGCGTGCCACACTCATCCCAGCACGGACCATTTCCTTAAGAACAGTATAATCTTGGGAAGCCGGTCCAAGGGTACAAATAATCTTTGTTCGCTGCACGTACCCATTATACCACCTCTGGTAGAATACAAGAGGTGAAAGCAATGCGGAAAAGAAAGGAACGATTCCCCGAGGTTGATGCCTTGAGGGGTTGTGCTATTGTCATGATGCTTGTCTACCACACCCTTTTCGACCTCGTCTTCTTTGGCAATCTTAAAATGGACCTTTTTTCCCTTTTCTGGCGTGGATATGTCACTGCTGGGGCTTCACTTTTCGTCGGTATTGCAGGACTCTCATTGACCTTGCGCTTCAACAGGGAAAGAGAAGGATACGGTACTTCCCTTTTTCTGAAGTACCTCAAAAGGGGATTTCTTCTCCTTGTTTATGGTGCAGCAATAACCATTGTCACATACCTTGTGTTCCCTGAGGCATACATTCGTTTTGGCGTTTTGCACTGCCTTGGAGCGTCGACCATCCTCGCATACCCTTTTATCCCTCGACCACAACTGAGCTTTTTTCTGGGTCTTGGTTGCATCGTTCTGGGGAATGCACTCTCCAACCGATCCTTCTCGTTTTCGTCCCTTTTCTGGCTTGGTTTTAAGCCTCACAATTTTCTGACCCTCGATTATTTCCCCCTCTTTCCCTGGTTTGGAGTAGTGCTCCTTGGAATCTCTCTAGGGAACCTCCTGTACCCTCTGGGGAAAAGGCGCTTTACTTTCCCTGAGAAACCCCATCTCCTCTTGCAAGGTCTTGCTTTTCTCGGACGGCACTCACTCGCCATCTACCTTCTTCATCAACCAGCAATTATTGCTTTTCTTCTTTCTCTTGGACTTATCCGCTTTCCCCCATAAACCTGCGATATAATGAATGGAGAAAGGAGGCATAATCGTAGTGGAATCCTGCGCAATAGGTATCATCGGCATGGCCGTGATGGGTCAAAACTTTGCTCTTAATATTGCCCGCAAGGGCTTCAGGGTAGCGGTGTTCAATCGAACCCCAAAAAGAACGCAGGAGTTTTACCAAACAAGGGTCAAGGGAGAACCGATACGCCCCACTTATGATCTCTCTGAGTTTGTTCGTGCTCTCGAGCGACCTCGTAAAGTTCTCCTTATGGTAAAAGCTGGCGAGGCAGTGGACGAGTTCATAAAAGCGCTCTTCCCCTTTCTTGAAAAGGGTGACCTTATCATCGACGGAGGAAATTCCTTTTTCCGGGACACAGACCGCAGGCTCAAGGAAGTCGAATCCCAAAAGCTACTCTTTCTTGGCATGGGGATAAGTGGTGGCGAATACGGAGCACTTTATGGACCTTCGCTCATGCCTGGTGGACATAAGGAAGGTTATGAACTCGTGCAGGACATCCTAGAAAAAGCTGCGGCTCAGGTTGACGATGGTCCTTGCTGTACGTATCTTGGCCCTGGTTCGTGTGGGCATTTTGTAAAAATGGTCCACAATGGCATTGAGTACGCTTTTATGGAGGCTATTGCTGAAATATATGACCTCTTGCGCAAGGTTTTTGGGCTTCAAGCTGAAGCAATTGCTGAGATATTCAGCACATTCAACGCTTTGCCTCATTTAAACTCCTACCTTGTGGAGATCACTGAGAAGGTGCTCCGTTACAGAGATTCGGAGGCAGGTGAACCGCTCGTTGACCTCATTCTTGATGCTGCTGAGCAGAAGGGAACAGGAAAGTGGACTGCTCAGGTGGCCTTAGACCTTGGCATCCCTACCCCCACTATCACCCACTCGGTTGTAGCGCGAAGCCTTTCATCCTTCAAAAATGAACGTACTCGAATCGCTCAGTACCTTTCTTCACCCTCAAAGACGCTTTCCTGGTCACCAGACCTTTTGATTCCTCTCGCTGATGCTCTGTACCTTGCAGAACTTGCTGCCTTCTCAGAGGGTTTTCATCTCCTTTGTGAAGCAAGCCAAGCCTTTAACTACAACTTAAACCTTCCAGAAATTGCCCGTATATGGAAAGGTGGATGCATTCTGAGAGCACTCCTTCTTGAACGGATTCAAAAAGCACTTCTTACAGATGATGTGTTCCCTCTTTTTGCTACGCAAGAATTTCGGCGCGATGTAGAAGAGAAACTCCCCGCTCTCCGTAAGGTGTGTACCCTGGGGATGGAATACGGCGTACCACTCCCTGCTCTTTCCTCCGCTCTTGCGTACTTTGACTCCTGGCGTAGTGCCTCTCTTCCAGCTAACCTCATCCAAGCGCAGCGAGATTACTTTGGAGCACACACGTACCGGCGTATCGACAAAGAGGGTGTGTTCCATACGGAATGGGGGGTGAATGGGTTGTGATTCTCTTTGCTCAGGGGGGCACAGAACGAACTTTTTCTTTAGAAGAGACAAAGGCATATTTCCAAGAAGCCTTAGAGAGACACGACTGGAAAAACAAGAGAATTCTCGCTATTATTCCAGACAATACTCGCACTGCTCCGGTGCGTCCTTTTTTTGAGACTGCGCTTTTTGTAATCAAACCAAAAGCAAAACGACTT
The DNA here is from genome assembly GCA_937922705.1 of uncultured bacterium. GTDB lineage: Bacteria > Atribacterota > Atribacteria > Atribacterales > Caldatribacteriaceae > Caldatribacterium > Caldatribacterium caloriphilum. Next base: position 9,750 of record CALAIW010000038.1, read on the forward strand.
GATTTTCTTATTGCTCTGGGGACACACCCCCCCATGAGTGATGCAGAACTTAAAGCACACCTTGGAGTAACTTTCAAAGAAGCGGAAGACCAGGGTGTTACCGTATATAACCATCTCTTTCAAAACCCAGAGGAACTTACCCACGTGGGAACCATATCCAGGGAAGAAATGCATGCTATTTCTCAGGGTCTCATGGCTGAAGATGTACCGGTCACAATAAACCGCCGTGTACTTGAGTACGATGAGCTTCTCATTATGGGTCCAGTGTTTCCCCATGAAGTTGTGGGTTTCTCAGGTGGGTACAAGTACTTTTTCCCGGGAATTTCCGGTCCTGAACTTACCAATACATTCCACTGGCTTTCAGCCCTCATCACTAACCCCAAAATTATCGGCAATAAAGATACCCCGGTACGAGAGGTCCTTAACCGGGCTGCTCGGTTCATCCCAAGACCATCTCTTGCCCTCTGTCTCGTTATGAAGGAAAAAGACCCCTGCGGCATATTCTTTGGCGACCCAGAGGAAGCCTGGTCAAAGGCGGCCGACCTATCGGCACAAGTTAACATTGTCTATGTTGACCATCCCTTCCACACAGTCCTCTCCATGGCTCCAAAGATGTACAACGAGCTTTGGGTCGGTGGAAAATGCATGTATAAGCTTGAACCAGTTGTTGCTGATGGAGGAAAAATCATCATCTACGCCCCGCATATCCGAGAGATTTCAAAAACTCATGGGAAATACCTCCTTGAAATTGGATACCACACCCGAGATTTCTTCCTTGCTCAATGGGAAAGGTACAAACACTATCCCTGGGGAGTTCTGGCGCACTCCACCCACGTAAAGGGTATAGGAAAATACGTGAACGGGAAAGAATATCCTCGCATAAAGGTCATCCTTGCTACTGGAATTCCTGAGGATACGTGTAAAAAGATTAATCTTGGGTATCTCGATTTTCGCACCATTGATCCTGAGGAATACCGTGGTCGAGAGGATGAAGGAGTTCTCCTTGTTCCCCGGGCAGGAGAAATGCTTTACCGTCTAAAGGATGGTACAGTCCCAGATATCGATAAGCTTGTTATTCCAGAGTCCTCATAGAGCGTCGTTTACAACCTTAAAGGAGGATGATGGGCAAAAGAGAAACGAAAGCCACTCTTCCCTCGTAGTAAAAAAGGAAAATGGCGTTACTCCCTGCGGGAGCACGTTTCGCGAAATCACGAAAGGGGGCAAGGATTTGAAAAAGACCTTTCTCACCGTGCTTTTTATAATTCTTTTTCCTTCTTTCGCCCTAGCATATGACGTATTCCTCTGGGGGAAGGGAAAAGAAGCAATTTCTTTTGCGGAGAAGGAATTTGCACTCTTTGTGGACCTGGGAGAGCATAAACTCTCCCCAGACGCTTGGGAACAATCTCTTCCCCCTCCCGAAAAGACTGTCATTCTACCTGCACAAGAAGATCTTGAAAAACGCGCAAAAAACCTTAAAAACTTTGCGAGTAAAAAGTACTCTATCGTCGTTTCCGACACCCGTGGCGATTATTTGCCTTTTTTCTCGTTCACCCTGAACTACCATACTGTTGTACTTTTCAACTTTACTGCCGAGTCCCCATCTCCACCCTTCGATCAATACCTGAAAGAACTCAAAGAGATCAATCCTGACCTTATTGTCATTGTGGGCACAGAGAAAAACCGTTCCCTCTTTGAAGAACGCTTTAGTCCCTTTGCTACAAGAATACGCTTCATTGCGAGAGATAAACTCCTAGATAATTTCGCTGAAACGATCACTATTGAGGAAAAGCCGGTTTTCCTCTTCTTCTATTCTTCTCGATGCCCAATATGCCGGGAACTCAAGGAAAAAGTCACCCCTCCTGTTTTTGAAAAATATGCGGACAAAATTAAGGTGGTATACCTCGATTACACGTTCTCAAAGAATTACGAGAAACTTGTTTTCCTTGAGGAATACTGGAAAGTAGAGGAAAAGACCTCGGTGGAGATCTTCTCTGATGTTGGATACGTAGCAACTGAAGATCCAGAACGCATCAATGTCCTTCTGGAGCAACTCATTGAAAAAACCCTAAAAACACCTAAGCCTACTCAGGCTCCTTGGCTCTCAGAAAGAGTCGAAGAGCTCATTTTCTCCCGATTCCGAGGATTCACCCCATGGGTAGTTGCTGGTGCAGGATTTCTTGATGGCTTAAACCCTTGCGCTTTCGCTACCATCGTCTTTATGGTCAATCTCCTTTTTGTTCTCGGGCATTCCCGCCAGCGAATTGTGGAGATTGGCACTACCTATACTGCCGCTGTGTTTGTAACCTACCTTTTGATCGGACTTGGGATTTTTCAAATTTGGCAAACTCTTGAAGCGTATCGCATTATCTCTCGGATTATATATGGTGCCATGGCCTTACTACTCCTTGTTTTTGCTTTTTTCAGCGTACGGGATGCTATTACCTATAAAAAAGAACGAAAAGAAACAGGCATGACCCTTGGCCTTCCGAAGGGATTACGAATAAAGATTAATCAGTACCTTAAGGAGAGCTTTTCCAAGCGCAAGCTTTTTGCTGCTGCCGTTGTAAGCGGATTCGCGGTGTCCCTTCTTGAAGCTGGCTGCACTGGTCAAGTGTACCTCCCTACTATTATGTACATCGCTAAAGAAGTAGCCGAACAACGCTTGAAAGCTCTCGGTTATCTTCTCCTTTACAACGCCTTTTTTATCATGCCCCTTATCGCTGTTTTCTTAAGCGTCTTCTTCGGAAGCCAATCTAGGGCCCTTGTGGAGTTTGGGCGAAAAAATATCTTTATTTCAAAGATTGCTCTGTCATGCCTCTTTGTCATACTGAGCATTCTCCTTCTTGAGAGTGCTTTGGCATGAGGGGGAAAAACAATGCGCAAGAAAAAGTATGGCGTTTTTGTACTTGTCGCTCTCTGCGTTCTCTTTGGGATATCGTGTATCTCTTTTCACGGAGTCTCTTCTGTCACTTACTCTCTCTATGTTGAAGAAGCATCATCTACCACTGAAGGGACTCTGACTCTTTCATTCCTCCCCTATGAAGCAGGAAAGCAAAAAGTCTCCCTCGCGTGTTCCCTTGACGGGGAAGAGTTTTCTACAACTTTTACCACAAGCGAAGAAAACTGGTCTTCAGCGTTTCTCTCAGTACTCTTTGCCCAACCTGCCTTCGCAGCCTTCCTTGGGCCAATCATGACAAGCCAGAGCATGTATATTGTGCTTTTTGCTGTTACCAAAGGAAATCTTGAAGAGGGATTTCTATGGAAGGAAAAGGACGAAGAAGGCCGAGAAGTTACTATTTCCATTCCTTCCAAAGAGATTCGTTTTGGTCGAGAAGCCTTCTGGATTGAAATGCAAACAGAAGGCAAAGATACCCTCAAAATGCTCATAGAAAAAGAGACTCTCATCCCCTTCGTTGTTGACGTCTCCGATAAAGAAGAGAGCAAAAGAATCCACTTAGAGGCAAAAACGATTACATGGAAAGAAAGCAACTACCTCGAATAGGGAAAGCACAAAGGGTGCACTGTCATCTTCTTAGACAAGGGTAACGCATTTTCTCAGTATAGGGGATCACAAAACGATTGCTGAACGGGTGGATATATCCACCCGTTCAGCTTATTCTTAGAAGCTTCTGAGCTTTTCTTCCCTCTCAGCCAGGAACTGCTCAATCGCCCGAATATCTTCTTCTGGGATATCCCAGTCACCCGCAGGAACAATTTCCTCGATCTGTGAAGGCCGACGAATACCGACAATGGCCGAGGTAACCTCTTTGCGGCGCAAAACCCATGCCACTGCAACCTGAGCCGGGGTTTTCCCATGCTTTGCCCCAATTTCCCGCAACTTTTCAGCAAGCTCTATGTTAAGGCTGAGCTGAGGCTCCTGAAACATAGGGTCATTTCGGCGATGGTCATCAAGTGGAAGGCCTGCAACCCACTCTTTTGTCACCTTCCCAGTCAAAAGCCCCTTCTGCATGGGACTATAAACAACAACCCCGATATTCTTCGCAGCACAATACGGAAGAATCTCTTTCTCAATGTCTCGCCGAAGCATGCTGTAGGGAGGCTGAAGAGAAGCAATGGGATGTATAGGAGCAATACGCTCCATTTGGGGTACGCTAAAGTTTGAAACCCCGATGTAGCGGACTTTCCCCTCCTTGACGAGGCAACTCATTTCCTCCCAAGCTTCTTCAATATCCTCGTCGGGAACTGGCCAGTGGATTTGGTACAAATCAATAACGTCAACCCCCAATCGGCGAAGGCTTGCTTCAACCTCTTTACGAATGCTCTCTCGTTTAAGACAATTCGTAATGTTTCCGTTCTCATCCCAAACAAGTCCACATTTTGTGGCAATAATAGGGCGCTTCGTAAGTCCTCGAATAGCTTGCCCAACGACTTCCTCAGAATGCCCAAGGCCGTACACTGCTGCAGTATCTATCCAGTTTACCCCAAGGTCTACTGCTTTGCGTATAGCCTCAATGGATTCTTTGTCGTCTTGAGGACCCCAGCTATATCGCCAGCCACCGCCTCCCAGCGCCCATGAGCCAAATCCAATAACGGAAAGTTCAAGGTCTGTCCAACCAAGTCTCCGGTAGCGCATGCCTCCACCCCCTTGAAGAAGAGTTGGGAATATTATACCCTATTGTTACGATGAGTAACGGTACCGAAAGCAAGGTATTCGCAAACTGGAAAAAGCGTTTCATTGCATACCTTGCCAATCTCCTCTGGAGAGTCCTTCTCCCCTTTCTCCCCTGGTTCTTTAACGAAGCCCACTTCGAGGGATTGTACCGCAAGAAAGAAGACCCTTGGAATTACACTCAAAGCCCTTACGAGCAGGAGAAGTATGAGAAAACTCTTCAGGCTATTCCTGGCGATGTTCGTCTCGTCTTTGAAGTAGGAACAAGCGAAGGCGTTTTTACTGAGCTGCTCCTCAAAAGTGGCAAGCAGGTTTTTGGCATTGATATCTCTCAAACTGCCCTTGAAAGGGCCAAGAAGCGGCTCAAAAAGTATGGTAACCGGGTTACTCTTAAGAAGATGGACATCACTCGGGATGAACCTGAAGGTGCATTCGACCTTATTCTTGCTTCTGAAGTTCTATACTACCTTGGCGGAAGAAACGTTCTCCTTTCTCTTGAAGACAAGTTTTTCAGGCATTTGCGAGATGGAGGGTACCTCCTCCTCGTCCACTTTTACCCTTCAGGAAAGCTTATCCATGACCTCTTCCTCGAAAGAAAGAGATTCGCCAAGGTCTCTGAAGAGGTTGTCTATCATCCTGAGCGGGATTACATTATTACCCTTCTTCAAAAAAGAGTTCTTGAAAAGGAGGAAAAGGCTCTGTTATAATCCTCTCAGTCGGGGCGTGGCGCAGCCTGGCAAGCGCACCTGCCTTGGGAGCAGGGGGTCGGCCGTTCAAGTCGGCTCGCCCCGACCAGTTCTCTCGAGAGAATTGCAACACACGACACTAAATTTCATCCGAAAAACCTACTTTTCTCGAAAATGCTATCTCACCCAATCCACTAAATTACTAAAAATACAGCGATTTCAAGGCATCTTAAAGTCCCGCAGAAAATTTCTACCCCTTTTACACCTCAAAAATTGCTCTCAACCGAGGCAATGAAAAAGGCACTTATGGCTACCTCATTAAGACCAAAAGAACCCCCTAAAAGTAGCAGCTAAATTGCCCATAGATCAATTTTGTGTTTCGAAAAGTAACAAGAATGATACAATAATCAGTAGCCATAAATCTCGGAAGAAAAGATGTGAATTCCCCGCAAAGAGAGATTTTCCCTTTCAAGAAACTAGTTTTTAGCAACCTTCCAGAAAACTTTCTCAGTTGTTCTTTTTGCATTTTTCTACTCTTTTCAAGAGCACTCTGCTCCTAAAAATATCGATTTTACTTATTGCTTTTGTATTTTTGATCTTTACTCGCTTCCGGTCACCGTACCAAAAGAGTTTTAGCAACGCCAGAAGTTCCTAAAAAACCAGTTATTTTTAAATTCAAAGAAGCCAATAGTGCAAGCTATGGATAGTACCAAAGCGAATGGAACTGACTTCCTAATCTGAGAAGGGCCTCAAAGTAGAAGTAATCACCCCAAATACAGCTCTCATCAATACCCCATCCCTTGGGAAGATGGTATGTTGCATGCATAAGAAGTCCATCACAATCATCGTCAGGAAGAGAAGCATAGTTACAGATGAGATGTTGCAAAATATCGGTAGCCTCCCGACGTAAAAAGGCTGCCCTTTCTTTATCGGTTACCTCAAGAATTGCAGCAAGTTCAAGAAGTCCACATACAGCAATTGCTGCTGCAGAAGAGTCGCGCGGTTCATTCCCTTCACAAAAAACAAGATCCCAGTAACACACTCGATCATAGGGAAGGTGATTAAGAAAGTACTCACTTACTTGAAGGGCCTTTTCAAGAAATAGCGAAAAACCAGTATAACGGTAACTTAAGGCAAATCCATATATAGCCCAGGCCTGCCCCCGACTCCAGCAGGACTTGTCTGAATATCCCTGAAACGTTCCCAGCCATACCGGTTCTTCTTCGGGAAAACGGAAACGGCACGCTTGGTATGTTGAGCCATCTTCCCGAACCAAAAGCGAGGCGACAGTCTGGGCATGTAACGACGCAATCTGAGTATACTCTTCCTCTCCAGTCCTCCTTGCTGCCCAGTAAAGGAGAGGAAGATTCATTAGAGAATCAACAATAATGACCGTTTCTCTTTCTTCTGGAGGAACCTTTCCAAAAGCCTGGATATAGTTTCCCATAGGGTGGAAACGTTTTGCAAGTTTCGCTGCTGCGTCAAGAGCGACGCTAAAAGAAAACCTGTTCTTCATCAACTCGAAATCGGGCACACACGAAAGGAGGTAAAGAAAACCCAAATCGTGGGTATCAGTATAAATATCCAAGTACAAACGGTTCACAAAAGAAGGGAGAAGCTTTTGTATAGTATTTTTGAATTCTTCTTTTCCAGAGGCTAAAAATGCTAACCACAGGAGACCAGTCCAAAACCCAGCAGTCCACTCCACATTCTCCAAGGGGACATAACGACCATGAATACTCACGTGAGGAAAACTGGTCGAAAAGAAACGCAAATTGCGTTCAATTTTCCTCAGCGAAGACACTATAGCTTCATAAAGCATTAACCTTTTACCGCCCCACTCGTAAGGCCTTCTACAAGATACCTTTGAACGACTACAAAAAGCATGACCACTGGAAGAGATGTCAAGACACCACTTGCCATAATCCCTCCCCAGCTAGTTTTCCCAAAGAATCCTATGAGTTCTGCTAACCCTACTTGCACTGTTTTGGCAAAATCAGAACTGGTCAGAATTAATGCATATTGGTAATCATTCCAGGCAATGATAAAGGAATAAAGACCAATCGCTACAATACCCGGAATAACAAGCGGAAGAACCACACGCCAGAATGCTGCAAAGTATGAACAACCATCGATCATCGCCGCCTCTTCGAGATCTTCGGGAACATTGCCATAAAAGCCACTCATGAGCCACGTACAGGTTGGGATTGTTGCTGTCCCATAAATGAGAATCAACACTAAACGAGTATTGATAATTCCTAAGGCAGAAGCCATCTTATACCAAGGAACCATAATAAGAGGTCCTTGAAACATTTGTGAAAGAATCAAGAATATGGCGATACTCTCTCGACCTCGAAATAAAAACCTTCCCAGCGCATAACCACCGGTAGTAGCAAAAATAATCGTCACAATTGCTGCAAAACCAGCAGTGAAAATACTATTTAGCAAGTATCGCCCTAAATTAGCGCCTTTTGGACCCATTGCCCACTTATAGTTTTCTAAAGTGGGATTCTGAATACGTAAAGTCGGACGAACCGTAAAAATCTCTCGTGAAGGTTTAAAACTGTTAAATACTAACCAGAAAAATGGAAATAAAGTAAAAACCATAATTAAGGCAAGAAAAACGTATCTCATTCCCACAGAATAAAGCCGCCGCATTCTTGCACCTCCTATACACTGCTTCGACGAAGCATCTTCACGTAAAAGAGCGAGACTATAAGAACGACCAACGTGGACATAACCGCCAAAGCGGCACCTTTACCCATATCATAGAAAACGAACGAATTGGTATAAATATAGGTCGCTAGAGTACTTGTAGTGTTCCCCGGACCTCCTTCAGTCAATACCCAGATGAGCTCAAACTTTGTCCAAGTGGTCACAATCGCTACAAGACCACTAACAAAAATGGTCGGTTGAAGAAGAGGAAGAGTAATATGCCAAAAAAGTCGAAAACCAGTCGCTCCATCCACCTTTGCTGCTTCGTATACTTCCTTCTCGATCCCCTGAAGACCAGCAAGAACCATAAGGGTAATATACGGAAAACCTTTCCAGGCACTGGTCAAAAGTAAAGATGGCCACACCGTTTGGGGGTTTCCCAACCAGATAACGTTTCGAGAAATGAGATGGAATTCTCGAAGAAAAAAATTGAGAATTCCCCATTGACCATCAAAAATCCACTTCCAGACAATACTTACGACCACTACAGGCATTACCCAAGGGATCAGAATCAATCCTCGCCACAGACCCCTGGCGCGAATCCTCATATTCAGAACAAGTGCCGTAGGAATTCCAAGAACAAACTGAAAAAGTACTGATCCGAACACCCAGACAACAGTGTTCCAGAGAATCGACCAGAACTGTTTGTCCACAGCCAGAAAGTGACGGTAATTTTCCCAGCCAACATATTCAACACTCTCTCTCCCGATTAGAGAGAGATTGGTAAAACTCAACCTAATATTTTCGACAAGCGGATATGTCTGAAAACCAATAAGATATGCCAATGTTGGAAGGAGAAAAAGATAAGCCACACGATGCGATAAACGTTTCAAGAGAGACACCCCTTTTCCCTGGGGCGGGAGAACCCGCCCCAAAAGCCATTATTTCTTTCGAATTGCCTCTATATCAGCAACAATCTGTTCATAGAAAGATTCTGCATCTAATGCACCAGTGAGGAGAGCATACATCTTTTCCTGGAATTTAACCTCCATTTCCCCCTGCCGGAGGATTTTGGCTTGAGGTTTTCCAAAATCCCGAGCGATTGAAAGCCAGTCTTCAATGATTCGTTTGTTGGCGTCCTTAATATCAGGGTAGTACATTCCGGCAAGCTCGGCAAAGGCGTCAAGAGTAATATCGCTTCGAGCAGGAAGACCAACCACCGCTGCTTCCTTTGCAAGATTATCCCTCTGTGACAGGTCTTCAATAACAAACCATGCCGCATCCTTGTTTTTGCTTCCTCTAAGAATCGCCCAGCCAGCATTAGCCACCATGGCACTGGAACGCTCCGCTGACGGTCCTTTTGGGTATACGATAGCACGAGACTTTGGAACGATACTCGGATTAATCGGGTAAACATTAGCCGTGAAGAACGAACCAGCAGCAATCATGGCTACTTGCTCCTGACAGAAAGCACGAAACATATCGGGATACGACCAAGTCACAGCTGCGGGAGGAATGTAAGGGCGCAAGGTTTCATACCATTTGAGGACCTCTACATATCTACTGCGAGCCTCAGAAGTCGTATCAGCTATAATGACACCGTTGCTATATCCAGCAATCATTGCGTCTCTCCAAGCAAATCGGGGAAGTCCCGCCGCATATCCATAGGCATAGATTTCATTGTGAGTGACTTTTTCCGCCACCTTAAGCATATCATCCCAAGTCTTCAAATCTTCTACTGTGAAACCAGTTTTCGCCAACATATCCTCATTGACGATGAGACCGTATACTGTCATATGGGCTGGTACTGAATAGAGTACTCCATCGATAATCGAGTAATCAAAGGCTGCTGGATAGAAATCGGAACGTTTCACGCGTGAATTGGGATTATCGATGTAAGCATCAAGTGGTTCGAGTACTCCCATAGCAGAAAGAGTAGTGACATCTTGTACCTGGATAAGATCGGGATAATCCCCTGCTTGAGTCATCACGGCAATTTTTTTCTCTTGTTCAGCCCAAGGAATGTACATGTATTCAATGATAATATGGGGGTATCTTTGTTCAAAGTCCTTTTTGTATTCTGCAGACCAAGCTTTTTCAGGTTCCGAAGTACCACAATAAACAAAGCGCAATGTCACCTTTTCTTGAGCCAAAGTAGCATTCCCTAAAAGGAGCACCACAAGAAGAACTACTAAGCAAAAAATGAACATGTACCTCATAGTTACACCCCCTCGGAGACTTCGCCCAAAAACTCTTCCAATGTACTTAGAGGTTTAAAAGTATTCCAACACCTCCTTTCTCAACCGATGTCATACTCTTTCAACACTCTCTCGACTTCTAACTTTCCTTCCATAGAGATTTCCGAAAAGGGAAGAGTTAACCGAGAAGGATACAGCCGAAGGACACTCAGCGCATACTTTACCGACGCAAGAAAGCCATACCTTATAAAAACCCGATTGACTCGATTAATATCCCGCTGCAATGACTTAGCCTCGGAGAATTTTCCTTCCTGTACTAGGGAAAAGAGCCGGACAAACCAACCCGGAACAACGTTGGAAAGACCGGAAATAAGACCATTACACCCCATGATAAGGCTGGGGAGACTTATCTCAGTGCAACCTTGAAAGACGTAAAAAGTATCCTTTTTCTCCAAGAGCACAGAAATAAGCTGAACAAAATCACCACTACTATCCTTAACACCCACAATCTGTGGGTGTTGAGAAAGACTAAGCACATTCTCTGCCGAGAGTTTATTTCCTACGAATTCCGGGATATTATAGACAAAAACTGGTTTTCTTGCTGCTTCAGCAATCCGAAAGAAAAATCCCTCTAGCTCTGACCACTGGTATAGGAAATAATATGGTGGTGTCAAGACATAGGCATGCACGGGGAGGTCTCTGATTCTATCTATATTCTGGAGCACTTTCTTTTCACTTGTATCACTAATATTGACCATCACCACTGTTCCTTTTGGAACAGTCCTACAGACTATTTCAAAAACTTTTTCCCTCTCCTCCTCATTGAGATTTGGATATTCTCCCATTGAACCTCCTACCAGAATACCGTGAACCCCCGACCCTAAAACCCATCTAAGATGTTCTTGCAAATGCCCGATATCCACCTTTTCATGCTCATCAAACGGTGTGACCAGAGGTACAATAATGCCAGAAAAATCCATATTTACTCTTCCTTTCTATACTTTCTCTGATTTACGGCCTTTTCAACGCGTTCCCTAATGCTTGCAAAGTGCTCTGCTAAAGCAGACTTAGCCCTCTTGCTATCCCGCTCTTTTACAGCCCTAAAGACTTCTTGATGCCGCTTAAATGATCCAAATGGGTCTCTTTCCACTTCGATAGGCTCGCGTAAACGATGAAGAACTTCCCAGAAGATATCAAAAAGACGTAAAAGAAGCGAATTACCCACCGGAGCAAAAAGGGCCCGGTGGAATGCTGCATCTTCTTCGTCAAATAACTGACCCCGACGTGCCTTCTCTTCCATGCGAGAAAGGATGTACTGCAGCTTCTGAAGTCCTTCTTCATCAATTTTTTCGACAACCCAATCGATAAAGTAAAGTTCAAGGGCTTCTCTAACTCTCAAAATTTCCAGAAGTTCTGTGCTTTCAAAACATAAGCTATACAGCAAGCTTTTAAGAATGGCGTCAAAATTAAACGCCCGGACTATTGTACCCTCACCAGGCTTGATATCGAGAATGCCTAAAGCCTGCAAAGCCTTAAGAGCTTCTCGTAAGGAAGTCCGGCTCACGCCTAATTGCCTTGTCAGCTCTTGTTCAGTCGGGAGGCGATCTCCAGGTTTTAGCTTATTTTTGATAATGTAATTTTTAATCGCTTCTTGAACCGCAATATAGCGACTCTCTACTTTCAGATTCATGGCCATTTCTATAAACCTTTTCATACTATTATGCTATCTTCATACATCACACATTAATAGTACATAAAACCAGAATTTTGTCAATCCTGTCTTAATAATAATTGGCACTACTATGTACGGAAAATATTGACAGTAACTCAAGAATGGAAAAAGCCAAAAACGTGACAATTTACTTAAAAAATCCGAGAAAAGGAAGACATGGTTCAAAATTCGTGGGCTCCCTAAGTATTCTCCAGAAAGGAAAAGGACGTCCTCAGAACCCCCAGAAGGTTGTGGGTTCTCAATTACTCAGGATCAAAGGAAAAAGTACCTAGAGTCGAAGGGGGACTTATAGAATTCACTCTAAATTTGGAGAAACAACCCTGGTGGAGATGACGGGACTCGAACCCGTGACCTCCTCGTTGCGAACGAGGCGCTCTCCCAGCTGAGCTACATCCCCATAAAAAGACAGAATGGTGGGCCTATCTGGATTTGAACCAGAGACCTCACGCTTAT
>CALAIW010000039.1 GCA_937922705.1 uncultured bacterium
GACTTGAATTCCTGGGTAGTACGGTATCACCTTCAGGAAGTAGGCGGAATATTCACTTTTCAAGGTGCGTGTTCTTTTCCCTGGTTCCCCAGGGCAAGAGATAATTTAGCACAGGGGTTTTGAATTGTCAACAAGGGGAGAACTCATCTATTGCATAAATAGACCAAGAGCTTTGTTCACAGCACCGCAAGAAGTTGGAAAACTAAAGATTTACATTAAGCGATAGGGAAGCAGGTAACCCATTAGAATATTCACCAGGATTACCGGTTGCTTTTAGAAGACTGTTTGGGAGCCCTTACCCGCGATCGCCCCAAAGAAGAGCAAGGCGCTCTGCAAGCACCTTTTCGTACCCTCGGTCTGTTGGACGATAGTACACCCGCTTTCCCAGAGCCTGGGGAAAGTAATCCTGCTCGACAAATCCTCCTGGGAAATCGTGAACATATTGGTACTCCTTTGCATATCCTATTTTACGAAGCAGGCTTGTAGGGGCATTTCGAAGATGCAGGGGAACGGGAAGCGAGCCATGCTTTCGCACATCCTCGAGGGCCTCCTTAAGTGCTTGGTACGAAGCATTACTTTTCGGAGCACAGGCAACGTACACCGTTGCTTGTGCAAGGGCAAGCCTCCCTTCAGGCTCCCCAAGGAAATCAAAAGCCTCTCGCGCTGCAAGGGCAATAAGCAACGCTTGTGGATCGGCATTTCCCACATCTTCCGAAGCACAAGCAATAAGACGTCGCAGGATAGCGTGGGGGTCCTCTCCCGCCTCAAGCATTCGAGCGAGCCAGTACAAGGCAGCGTCAGGATCGCTTCCCCGGAGACTCTTATGATATGCTGAGAGGAGATTATAATGCTCTTCTCCTGCTTTATCGTAAAGGTACGAAGCTTTCTGGAAAATACCCTTAAGAAAGGCAACATCCACAAACCCTTTCCTCTCTTGCTGAGCAAAGAAAACCGCTGCTTCAAGGATATTGAGAGCTCGACGAGCATCACCATCAGCAAGAGATGCAATCCACCGAAGGGCTTCTTCCTCAAAAGGTGGCGCCTTACCCTTAAGGCCTCGTTCCTCCTTGAGAGCCCGTTGCAGAAGAACAAGGAGATCTTCAAGAGGAATTTCTCGAAAGAGAACAACCTGCGTCCGCGAGAGGAGTGGAGGAATAATTTCAAAAGAAGGGTTTTCCGTAGTAGAACCAATAAGCGTCACAATGCCTTCTTCCACATAGGGAAGAAGAAGACTCTGCTGTCCCTTGTGAAACCGATGGATTTCATCGATAAAGAAGACAGTTTTTCTTCCCTTAAACCTTAAGGCGTTCTCAGCCTCTTGAACCGCTTCACGAATTTCCTTCACCCCTGAAGCCACAGCACTAAGGGAGATTATTTGATACCCACAGGTCTCGGCAAGAATAAAGGCTACAGAAGTTTTTCCCGTTCCTGGAGGACCCCAAAAGATGAGAGAAGGGAGGAAACGAGCTTCAGCAATCCGCCGCAAAAGGCCTCCAGGACCAGTCAAATGAGGCTGTCCCACAACTTCATCTAAGGTACGGGGACGCAGACGGAAGGCCAGAGGTTTTGTTTCCTCCCGAAGCCCAAAAAGTTCTTCTTCCTTAAAAATGGGGCTCGCTCCTTTCTTTAGAACTTTTGTTCTACAAGAATTATACCCATGAGAACAAAAGAAAACAAGGCTATTGCTGTAGAGAAGCAGAAAGTACATCCTGGCTGTGTTTGAGCATTTCTCGGAGCAGCTTAAGTCCCCTCTCGACTTCCACAAGCCACAAGAGAGTGCGAGAAGAAAGGCGCAGAAGATGCTCCCCAGAGAGCTTTTTCAAAGTTTCAAGAAAGGATGTTGTGCCAAGAAAGGCTCCTATATCCTCAGGCTGAAGGTCACAAAGATCAAGAAGGTACGTCTTCACATTCTCCTGAAAGGCGTACTCTTCAAAAGGTATATATCCTTCCTGGGGACAAGAGTCTACAAGAGACTGAATAAACTCCCTAAGTCTTTGTCTCATATTCCAACACCCTTTTAACGGTATCCACTGCAGCGAGAATATCTTCCCTTGTGACTTCTTTCGAAGTTACAAACCGAACGACAGTTTCTGAGACCGGAGTAACAAGTACCCCTTTTTCCTTAAGAAGCGCGGCTAAACGATATGCCGTGAGATTCCTCCGTCGTATATAGAGAAGGACAAAATTAGTCTGAACCTTTGAGAGATCAACTTCAAAGCCTTCAATTTCTACGAGTTTTTCAGCAAGGAGACGAGCATTCCTATGATCTTCTGCGAGTCGAGCAATATTTCCCGGAGAAAGGGCCACAATACCACAAGCGCAAAGCCATCCAGTTTGGCGCATTCCTCCTCCAAGCATCTTCCGGTATCGTCTTGCCTCTTCAATAAGCTCCCTTGGCCCAGCAAGAAGCGAACCAACCGGAGCACCAAGGCCCTTAGAAAGGGAAATCATAACCGTATCAGCACAGGCAGCGATATCCTTTGCAGGGATTCCAAGATACACTGAGGCATTGAAAAGACGAGCCCCATCGAGGTGTACTCTCAGACCTTCCTCTTCAGCAAGTTTCTTAATGGCTTGCAACTTTGAGAGAGGAGGAACGATTCCTCCGTAGCGATAATGCGTGTTCTCAAGACAAATAAGGCGAGTGCGGGGGTAATGAATGTCTTTTGGACGTATTGCTCGACGAATATCTTCAGGATCCGGGGCTCCGTCTTCACCCCGAATGGCCCGCACCATAAGCCCCGCAACAGCTCCTATTCCTCCGGTTTCTGAAGTCCGGATATGAGCATTTTCTTCAAGAATAACTTCATCCCCTCGGTTAGTGTGCACAAGAAGCGCAATAAGGTTTCCCATTGTGCCACTGGGAAGAAAAATACTCGCTTCCTTACCCAGAAGGGAGGCTGCCAGAGCCTCAAGCTCATTCTGCATCGGGTCTTCCCCGTACACGGAGTCCCCCAAAGGGGCTTGGAAAGCAAACCGCTTCATCTCTTCCGTTGGTAGGGTAATAGTGTCTCGACGGAGGTCGATGACCTTTTGCATCTTTCTCACCCTAAGCCAGGAAGGCGGTAAAAACCTCTTTGAGGAACTCTCTATCCTCCTCGGTTACAGTACGGCCTTCCCTAATTTCCTCCATACAGTACCCCCCAATACTAGAGGTAACAACTCGAAGCAAAGTATCTCCAGAAATCCTTCTTCCCGTTCTTGTGGTGATCTCTCCGATTTTCTCTGCTACTCTCTTCCGAAGGTCATGAAGCTTTCGAACAATCTCTTGAAAGTACCTGCAGGCCTCCTCGTGCGAGAGGAGGTCAAATGCAGCACGCTGAAAAACAACAAAAAGGTCACGCTTCTGAGAGAAAAAGTCACAGTAACAATCGATGAGCTTTGAAATAGTCTCTTGGGGATTTCCCCTCACGAGATTACCCTCTAAAATTGTAGCAAGCTCTTCAAGAACCTCGCGCACAATCTCCATAAGGAGGTCCAACTTGCTCTCAAAGTAATAGTATATTGTGGACTTCTTTATCCCTGAGAGATGGGCCACATCCTCAAGAGTAGCATCAAAAAAACTCTTCTCAGCGAAAACCTTCTTTGCCGCTTCAAGAATCTTTTGCCTCGTTTCTTCCAAATTCCACCACCTCAAAAGCTGTACTTTACCTCAAGAGATACCTCCTCCCCGATGCTTCCAAGCTTGCTCTCCGGCGCACCTTGAGAAACAGTATACGCAAAGGAGATATTCCAGTTATCCTTTGGCTTATATTCTGTCCCAAAGACCCATACCGCACTTCCGTCTTCCAAACTTGTTACCCAATTGGCAAAGGGTTTCCACTTTCCATCTTTGCTTTGCCAGTCAACGTGCACATATCCGTAAGGCGAGACCTTTTCTCCCTCTTCCCAGAGATTTCCAAGAAGGTACGCAATACTTGCGTATGTGTTGTTCCAGGAGTAGTCGAGCCCAAGACTTACCTTCCAGTAGGGTACATCAAAGATCGGAACCGAGATTGTCTCGCCTTGTGGAAGCATTACCATGTTTACCCATCGCTCCGGAACAACCCAAGCTACATCGCCTCGGAGTGTTAGACCTTCTACTCCTGCAATTGTTCCCTGAAACTCAAGCCCCAAAATCGACCTTCTAGGGTACCCAGAACGGACCTGGACATTCCAGGACCCTTCCGGAAGCACAGAAATGACCGTCTCCTTTGGGTAAGCGGAGAGGAAATACCCTTCGATGTAGCTTAAGGCAATATCGAAAGAACCAAGGGATCCCCGAGCCCTAAGTGCCCAGATAGGAGAACCAAAACCTACCGAAGGCTCTTCTTTTGTGATAACCACATCGGTTCTCTCAGGAACAACACCAAAAGGAAGAAGCGAAAATACCAATGATTGTTTCTCGACAAACTCAGGAATAAAATGGGCCACAAAACGAGGCTGGTAGAAAAATTCAAGTGACCAGGTATCGCTTAAATACCATTCAAAATCAAGAGCTGGAACAGGGATTTTTTCCTCAAACATAGTCCTACTGAGACTTCGAGAAAAAGGCCGGGGATTGAGAACATCCACAGGGCTCATAATGTCTGAAGCCCCCCAAGTCATCTCAAGGAGACCAACCCGGAAATCCGTTGCTTCCCAGGGGGCTTGAACTCCTTGGAGACTTATCTCCCGTATCCTAAAGGGGCGAATGTTATTCTCGTCCTGGTATTTTAGAAGGAGCTCCGCGTTGCCAAAGTACTTTTCACTGAGAGATACCGTTGAAGAGAGGTTCACTACTATACCATAATCGAAATCACCCTCTGGAAAGCTATAACTCCCCCGAGCAGTTACATCCCCCCGAATCTCCAAGGCTCCAGCAGACAACCCAAAAAGGAACAAAACACCGACTATTGCTACTCCCAATGATTGCTTTACCATCGATATCACCTACGCTTACAGTGTCGGACGCTGTATTGTACGGACACTGAAGAAATCTTCTGGTAGGGGGATATCCTCTTCAATAGAGCTTGCCTCCATAATAGTAGCGTGATTTTCTTTCACGTCTTTCAGGGAGAGTTTAAGAATTTGAATGCTCCCATCCTCTTTTTCCCGAATTTCATGCACTTCAAGGACTTTCCAGAGATTTCCGGAGGCGTCAAAAAACTCTATCTTTTTGAAGTAAAACTTTTCCTTATCTACAACCATGATAAGTCTCCCGTACTTTGAGTCCGATTTTTTCGGGGTAAGCTCAAGATAGTAATTTGCTTCGTCCTCTCCCTGGAGAGCGCTCTCATAATCTTCTTTCCCATATCCCGCCGAAAGGTCATCGTAGCTGAAGTCGGTTCCCATAAACTTCTCACTCTTGCTCGAACCGGCGATGAGGCGAACCTTTTTATACGCAGGCATGTAAAGGTAAATTTTTTCTCCATTTCGAAGACTCAAAAGCGTGACTCCTTTCACATCAGCAGGACTTAAAAAGCGGAAAATAACAGAAGTTTTGTCATCGCCTTCATCTTTTAAATACATGACCATTTCTCGAGTTTCCTCTTTTCCTGAAGCATCAATAAGGATGATTTTCCCAACCGTCTTTTGAGTTGTAAACTGCGTACGTCGAGCCTCCACTTCGTCGAGAATTTCTTGAGCGGTGAGAGCAAAAACATTCCTACCTCCCAAAAGGAACACAAAGAGAAGACATACTAGAAGGAATCGCTTCATAGAGAAGAAACCTCCCTTTTCTTTAAATTTTCGTTCCCAAGGTATTCTTCAAGATGGAGCAAAAGTGAAAGAGCTATAAACGTGTAAAACACTCCAAGAAGAAGTACCGTGGCCACAAGAGAACCAAAAATCCGCAACATGTGGATTCTGGAAAGGGCCATAACGTAAGAGCCCCCAGCGACTCCCAAGGCATTAAGCAAAATGCCTCTTCCCGTATTGAGCAGAGTTGCTCTCAGAGCTTGAGAGCCAGAGTTAGTAGCTATCTCTTTGTACCATCGAGCTGAGAAATGAATGGCGTAATCAATACCGGCGCCAATGGCAATGCTTGCCACCATAAGAGTGGCCACATTCAGGGGAATTTCGAACCATCCCATGATGCCAAAAGACGTAGCTACAGTAAGAAGAATGGGAACCATGGCAATACTTGCTCGGCGTAGGGAAGCAAGTTGCAGCAAAAGGAGACCAAAAACAATGGCAAAAGCCAAAATCATGCTTTTTGCCTGTTGGCTGAAGAGCATTTCATTCACACGGTTACTGATGATGGGAGTCCCTGTAATTCGGTACGCAACGGTAATATCACCCTCCTTGTCCTCAACGTATGCCACTTCATCAAGAATCTCATAAAGGGCAAAATCGCATTCTTTTCCTAATTCCTTTCCCTGGAGTTTCTCAAGCTTCGAGCGCAACGCCTCCACTTTTTCCCGTTTGGCAACTCGTTCAAGAGAAATTGCAAGCACCTCTCCAAGATATGAAGCACTTTCCGAATCAAGACCAAAATCTTCTTCGAGGGCTTCTCCAAAAGAAATCCCTCTCGCCAGAGCCCGGGCAAGGGTTTCTTGAACAACCTCCATATCAAGACCGAGGTCCTCTATCTCAAGCTGAGCATCACGAGTAACTTTAGCGAGAAAAGAAGGATCCTGGGTTACAAAGTCCTGCCATGGTTTCCCAAGGAATTCGCTAACGATTTCTTGGACAGTATTGGGGGGAAGTGAAACCCCAAAAAGGATAAGATCGTCAACAATCATTTTCACTAGAGCATCTCGCGCAGGAGCACTATCAAGAGGGACTTTTTTTACACGCTTTGGGCGATTGGCAAGGAACTCCCTTGCTTCCTCAAGTTCCTTTTTCAGTTCTGCTGATGTTGTCTCTCCAGCCCTAAATTCAATTATTGTTTCTCGTTCATCTTCAGAGATTCTCCCTTGAAGGTACTCACTATCCTTCACAAAGAACCAAAGGTTCTGGATTTTCTCCTCCTCATCAGGTATTGCTCGCCATCCCTCCATAGCCTCGTTAAGATCAAGTAAAAATGAAGCAAGAGAAGAAGGGTCCTGGAAGTTGTGAAACCGCTTTAAGTACTGGGTAATACGGACCATCTCTCGAAGCACAAAAGGGTCTTTAAGATTTTCTGTCGTTACACAGAGATAATTGTAGTCCGTACTCCCAAAACGGTTCTTAAAATATTCGACAAGTTTCGTTATCGGATGTTCCTCTCCCATTTGCATTCGGATGGTAGTTTCTACCCTGATTCTTGGAATGCCTGCGCAGAGAAGTAGCGTAACCACCACTAGAAAGACCAAAACAGTGCGTTTCCGGTGTAGCAAGGAATGGCTCAAGAAGAGAAGGAAACGATGAAAGTAATCTCTTTGCTTTCCCTGAGGATTTTTGTTCGGAGTATTCTGACGAACGGGAAAAGCCGCATAAAGCGCTCCAAGAGAAAACGTTGCGAGAACCATACCAAAAAGGACACCCAAAGCAGCATAAAGACCGAAATCAGAAACAGGTCGGATTGCAGCAGAAAGAAGCGAGAGAAATCCACCCATCGTGGTAAGGGCACTCATGAGGATAGGCAAAAAGACACCTCTCAGAGTCCGCGTCACTGCTTGTGTGTTTCCAGCAAGGGCATACTCTTCATGGTACCGATTGATGAAATGAACCCCGTAAGCACTGACGAGAGACAAAAGCAACACTGGGAGTGATGCGGAAATAACTGTAAAGGATTTTCCCAGAAACATTGCTACCCCTATGGTCCACACAGCAGCAAGAAGGGCAATCACTATCGGAAGAATCATCCCTCGAATGTTTCTGAATCCCCAAAAGAGTATGACAAGAAGCACTCCTCCTGCTACAGGGGTCAAAAAACGCATATTCCTCTGTGCATCTTTTGACATTTCATCCACGATTATACGAGCGCCAAAAAGGGTTACCTGTACACCCTGGGGGACCATCTCACGTACAACTCGCTCCACATCATGGATAGCCTTGCTTTGATCAGCAGTGTCGAAGAAAGAAACAAAAATGACCGTACCTTTGCCGTCAGGAGTGATAATCTTCCCCCAGACAAGGTCATTAGCTTTAAGGCGTTCTCTAAGATCCCGTGCCTCTTCAATACTTGTTGGTAAGGCCTCAACGATTTCTCGGACTTCTACACCATACTCTGTGGCTACAATCTCCGGCATGTTGGTGAGTGCGGTAACTCCTTGAACAGCAGGGAGACTCTTTATACTCTCAGCTACTCTCTGGAGAAGAAGGAGATTTTCAGGGGTGAAAAGGTCATCAAATTCTAAAGCTACGATGACGCTCTTCTTCTGGAAGCCCGAAAACTTTTCTTCTAGGGAATTGTAAAAGGAGATTTCTGGATCATCTTCTGGAAGATACTTGGTGATATCATCATCAAAACGGACGTCTCTGAGTTTCCAAAGAAAAAGAAGAGTCAAGAAAACAGTTATTCCAAGAATAGGCCAAGGATGCCTTTCAATCCAGCGAAAGAGACGTTCCATTTCCCCACCCCCAAGGTGACTCGTAAACTGACCGTTCAGTCGAAGATATACTGATAAGTATATACTACAAACTATTCACCCTTGCAATCTGCCTATGGTCCAATCCCAAAACCCTCCAGCTTCCAAGCATTCCGGTAACTTCCTAGAACCCGAAGAAAGGTGCTTTTTGTTTTCAATTCCTCGATAAGCTCCTGATACTTCTCCTCAACAAGATTTCCTTCCCAGTCCACGTAAAAGAGGTACTCCCATGGTCTCCCGACAAACGGTCGAGACTCAAGCTTCAGAAGGTTCACTCCCCGACGGGCAAAGACTCCCAAGGCTTCATAAAGTGCCCCGGGGTAATTCCGAAGGGCGAAAACACAGGAAACCTTGTCGTGCTCAGGAAGAGGTTCAAAATATCTGGAAACGACGATAAAGCGGGTGAAGTTTCGAGGGTTATCCTCAATATCTTCTTCAGCTTTTTCAAGACCGTATTTCGCAATTGCCTCTTCACTCGAGATACAGCCACTCCCCCTACCAAATTCTGCGACTCTCCGAGCAGCTTCTTCAGTGTTTCCCACGTTTATGACTCGAACATTTTTTAAACTCTCAAGAAACTTTCCACACTGAGCAAATCCCTGAGGATGGGCAAAAAGCACCTGCAATTCTTCTCGCTTTGTCCCCGGATAGAGTCCAAGATGCTGAGAAACACGAATAAACCGCTCTCCCACGATAAACGTTTCAGGAAACTCAAGAAGAAGGTCAAAATTGTGATGTATGCTTCCAGTAATAGTATTTTCAATGGGAAGGACTCCATGCGTAACCTCGCCGCGGGACACTCGCTCAAAAATCTCTCGGAAATTCTGACACGAGACGAATTCAACGCTTTCCCCGAAGGAACGCCGGGCAACTTGAGAACTAAAGGATCCCTGCTCTCCAAGGAAGGCAACCCGGATTTGTATCGAACCCAAGGAAACCGAATACGACCCACGAAATTCTTCAGCAAGAATATCCTTCTTTCTCAGTTCTCTGCCTACAAGAACGCTTACAACTTCAAGGTCCCGCATGAGTTTTCGGAACTGCTCAATACGAAGACTTTGAGGTCCATCAGAAAGCGCTCGTTCTGGCTCTGGATGCACCTCAACCATAATACCGTCTGCTCCACAAGCCAGGGCGGCTTTCGCCATAGGAATGACTTTCTCCCGGAGACCAGTGCCGTGACTCGGGTCGACAATAATAGGAAGGTGGGAAAGTTCCTTAATAAGGGGAATAGCAGTAAGATCAAGGGTATTTCGGGTGAGACGTTCAATCGTTCGAATGCCACGCTCACAGAGAACGACCTGAAAGTTCCCAAGACTCAAAATGTATTCAGCAGCAAGAAGGAAATCCTCAATAGTGGCCGACATGCCTCGTTTCAGGAGAACAGGCTTTCGCAACATTCCGGCCTTTTTTAGAAGTTCAAAATTCTGCATATTTCGAGCTCCAACTTGAATCATATCGGCATAGGCAGCAACAAGTTCTGCATTCTCGGGACTCGTAGCCTCGGTAACCACTGGGAGACCAAAGCGCTCCCGAGCTTCAGCAAGAATTTCAAGTCCCTCAATCCCCAGACCCTGGAAGCTATAGGGAGAAGTACGAGGTTTGAAGGCCCCTCCTCGGAGAATGTGTCCCCCAAACCTCTGAACAGCTTCCGCAGTTCGGAAAAGTTGTTCCCTTGACTCTACAGCACATGGTCCAGCAATAACTACAATGGTCTCTCCACCAATTTCGACATCGCCCACCCGCACAATGGTTCCCTGAGGATGCACAACCCGGTGTGCAAGCTGGAAAGATGTCTCAAGGTCAATGATTCTTTCGACGAGGGATGAAGGAAAAATCTCTGAAACGGGAAAGGAACGCTCGCTGACTATCGCCGTTTTTTCTTCGTCAAAATCGACAAAATGAACAAGATAGCCTCTGCTCTTGAATTCCTCTGCGAGATCTTGCTTCTCCGATTTTTCGAGAAGTCGCCTACAAAGAACAATCACCGCTTTTCACCCCGAAGAAAGTATCTCCCACTGGCTTTTACCTCTTCTTGACACACAACACATTCTTTTATTGACCCTGAAACATCAAACCCCCGAAAGAAAAGCCCTCCCTTATAGACACATCCAAGGGCGTCAAAAAAATATCGAATGGTGAGAACCACTCCTTTAAAGAGCTGTTCTCCTCTTGTTGCTCCTACTGCAAGAAGAAAACCTATCTTTTCTGGCATCGTCTCCCCAAAAATATACCTCCTTGCCCAAAGAGGTTGTACCCGATCAACGAGAGCCTTAAACGAAGCAGGAAGTCCATAAAAGAATACTGGAGTACTCACTACTATTCGATCTGCCTCAAGGAGCTTCCGTATAACCTCATCCATGTCATCTCTAATAACACAAAAACCAGTATTTTCACAATACCGGCAACCACGACAGAATTGAAGGTGAAGCTGAGAAGGGGTGAGGATATCGACCATATCGCTCGTAGCTTCAGAGAGAAACCACTCGAGAAGTTGGTCGCTATTTCCTCCTCTTCGTGGACTTCCCCGAATACCAAGGATTTTCAATGGTCTTCACCTTTTCATAATTCTACCCAATTGCAGAGAAAAAATCCCCCTTTTCATAATCCCCAAAACAGGGTTACCCACGGGGTAGAGGTAAAAGCCACAAGAAGCCCGACCGAAACCTCACAGCGCTAAAGCTTCTCTACAGGATTCCCATAACAAGCCTTAGCGCCTTTGCCGGTTACTCGCATAGATACTGAGCATGGCAAAAAGGATAATGCCAAACCCAAGCCATTTCCCTGCGTCTCCCAAACCAAGAGCGGTAAGAAGATTCGTCAAGGCTTGGAGAAAAACCGAGCCAAGAATGACTCCGAGATAGTTTCCCCCACCTCCCGAGAGAGGTACACCTCCAACAACTACAGCGGCGATACTCGGCATAACATAGTTTGAGCCCATGTCTTTAAAGGCAATACCCATATTCCCAAGGAGAAGGAGCCCAATAAGGCTTGCCAGAATACTACTCGCTACAAAGGTGAGACAACGAACTTTCCTCACATTAATACCGCAAAGATATGCGGTTCTCTCGTTAGCTCCTACCCCAAAAAGGATTTGTCCCCACTTGGTCTTCTGGAACACCAGGGTTGCTACAAACGCTACCGGTATAAGGACGTAGAGGATGTTTGGAAAGACACCGGTCAAGCGGGCAGAGAGAATAACAAGTATCGGCGACGGTCTTCCTGTAATAGCCTTCCCCGCTACGTAAGCATTCACAATCCCCTGAAGAATATCAGCCATAGCAAGGGTAACAACAAGCGGCGGAAGACGAAGATACGAAGTCAACACACCGTTTGCTAATCCTACGAGAGCCCCAAGAGCAAAAGCAATAAGAAGAGCAAGCCACAAGTATTCATTACGTCCATCCATAACACTTGCAGTGAGTACTGCCGTCAGGGTCGCCATGTATCCAACCGAAAGATCAAGACCACTTCCTCCAGCTACAATAACAATCATCTGGCAGAGACCGAAAAGAGCGATAAATGCAGCAAGCTTTAGGGTGAGCAAAACTTGTTCTAAACTTAGGAACCCAGGTACCACAGTACCCCCACCAATGTATAAAAGGACAATGAGTACAAGGATTGTCAGAATCTGACGGTATTTTGTCGGAACAACCCACTTACGCCAAAAAATTGCTCTTTTAAGCAAGGTTTCCATACTCTCACCCTAGTGAAGTTCTCGTTTCAAGGTTGCGTATGCTGGACCAGCAATAGCGGCAATAACGATTATTCCCGAAACCAGGGTCTGATAAGCGTTCGGGATATTAGCGAAGAAAATGATTCTACCAACAAAATTCAAAATGAGTGCTCCCACAATAGCCATATATACACTTCCCCGACCACCAGCAAGGGCAATACCACCAACTACCACAGCAGCAATAGACCTAAGCGTCAATGGGCCACCCATACGGGCATCTCCGGTTTGATTCTGCCCCACGAAAAAGAGAGCAGCGAGGAAAATACATATTGCGTTGATGAGACAAGCAAACATTTGAGTCTTACCGGTATTTATACCACTTACATAAGCACTTTCGATATTGCTCCCCACAGCGTAAATATACCGACCAACACGAGTTTTACTAACTAAATACCAAAGAAGACATGCCCCAATAATCAGCAATAAAGCCGGGGGAATGTATGTTCCAAAAACCCTTAAAGTCTCTGGAATTCCTTCAACAACACGCATGTTATAGAATACCCTAAACCAAGGAACGCTTTCTCCCCCAGGCGTAGGGCGCAAAAAAAGCGCAATACCAAGCCAGGCATATGACGTAGCAAAAGTCACAATTACTGGAGGGATCCGCAGGTACCCAATCCCCAAGCCATTTATCATGCCTGTCCCCAGAGCTACAAGAAAGGTTACAAGAAGCGCGTATACTCCGGTAATTGGGTCATTCTGCTTCATCACTGTAGTAAGAATACAGGTAAAAAGCGACAGTGCTGCACCAGAAGAGAGATCAATACCTCCCGAAATAACGACCACCGCTTGTCCCATAGCAAGGAGAACAAGGGGAGCACAGGAATTTATCGTACGAACAATCGATTTAGTCTCGAAAAAGTTCTTCTGGAGAAAAGCAGTAATACCGAAAAGAATACCAAACATGATAAGGCCCGAAGTCTCAGGTTGCAGAAAAGCATTCCGCAGGAAAACCACAGGAAAGACAGTACGTTTCTGCATTACTTCCATGGGCATTCCCTCGCTTTAGCGTACTCTAACAGACGCAGCCGTAATAGCCTCTTCTGTAATGTCCTCCCCCAAAAGTGTAGCCACAATACGGCCCTCGTACATGATAATGACTCGGTCCGCGTAATGGGCCAATTCTTCATGATCACTCGCATAGAGAAGAACACCAATGCCTTGTTCCCGGGCCAAGCGCTTTATATACTCATAGAGATCTCTTTTAGCTCCAATGTCAACTCCCTTTGCAGGGTCTGCGAGAAGAAAAACTTGAACGTTAAAGGAGAGCCACTTTCCGACAACTACCTTCTGTTGATTGCCCCCCGATAGGGTATTGACTGGGGCATCAAGGCCGGGAAGCTTAATAGAGAGGAGTTGTACAACATCCATGCACTCTTCCCGATATTTCCTCTCGGGAATCAAGGTAGGATGCCGCGGCAAGCCGAGCTTCGGAAAAATCATGTTGCTGTATACCGAGTGTTCAAGGAAAAGACCTTCTTGCTGCCGGTCTCCAGGAACAAGGAGAATACCGTTCTGAATGGCATCTTGAGGACAACGCACAAGGATTTTCCTTCCAGACATCTCAACTTCACATCGAATCTTGGGATGACTCCCGGCCAAAGCATAGAGGAGCTCGCTTTGGCCCTGTCCAGCAAGGCCACCAATTCCAAGAATTTCCCCGCGTCCCAGCTCAAAAGAAAGACCATCCTGCAGCGACTTTGTTCTACTTTGGATGCGTACCCGAAGGAGGGTCTCGGAAGAGAGGCGCTCTCTGAGGCGTTCTTTTTCCCGAGGCAGGTTCTCTTTAGCTTCCCCAGTAATGTAATTTACGATTTTTTCCGGATCCTTTGCTTCCCTCGCGAAATCTATATACGCTACTGTAGCACCATTTCGAAAAATCGTCACATCATCACAGATCTCCATGACCTCCCATAAGCGATGGGAGGTAAAAACGATAGCAACACCGCTTTGGGCAAGTTCGCGCATATAAGCAAAGAGGTTTCGTACTTGCGCTTGTTCAAGAGCTGCCGTAGGCTCGTCAAGAATAAGAAGTTTTGGATTCTCTGCAATGGCCTTGGCAATCTCGACAATTTGCTTCTCGCCAGGACTAAGCTCATACACCTTTCGGCTCACATCAAGACCAGGAAGAAGTCGCTTCAAAATGCGCCTTGATATCTCCTTTGCTTCCCGATCATCGAGAAAGATACCACGGCTCTTTTCCATACCTAAAACAACGTTTTGCCACACCGTGAGATCAGGCACAAGACTAAGATTTTGAAACACAAGAGCTATGCCGTCCTTACGTGCTTCCTTGGGGTTTCGGTAATGCACTTGTCTTCCCTTGTACCATATTTCTCCCCCATCGGGTCGGTACACACCAGCAATAATTTTGGACATCGTACTCTTCCCTGAACCATTGGCCCCAAGAAGCCCTGTGATCCTGCCTTGGCAACACCTCAAGTTTCCATCAGAAAGAGCCACAACCCCACCAAAGTACTTTCGAACCCCTTTTGCTTCAAGCACAACCAACGTCTTTCGCCCCTTTTCGAACAGAGTGCTGGGAATTGCTCCCAGCACTCTGGAGAACACTCTAAAATGTATCTATCCCCTAGAGGGTTAGTTACTCAAACAACTCTGCTACCGCTTCTTCCGACATAATCTCGGTAAGGAGGTAATCGTCCGGTTTGTCCTTGAGAAGTTCCCACGCCTCGTCAAAGTTCTCGTCGGTGATGAACATGCTCACCTTGTAAAAGAAGGTATTATCCTGAAGAATGCCGGGTTTGAACTGCTTACCATTATAGAGCTGCAAAGCAATGCGGAATGCGGTTCCTCCGATTCCTGGCGGATTCGGCTGTGTACAAGCCTTAAAATCGGCGCCAGCCTCACGAAGTTTCTTCCATTCCTTAAAGAATGCCGTTCCCGGATCTCCAAACATAACTTTCGGGAGTTTTCCAGCATCGAGGAAGGCTGAAAGAACACCATAAGCCATTCCATCCTGAGTAATGACACCATCAATCTGCTGACCCGAAGCGATAATCTGTGCAGCTACCTCCTTGGCCTTAGTCTGGTCCCAGTATCCGCTTGTATCTGCAATGAGTTTAATTTCTGGATATTGCTCTAAAACCTCATAGACTGCCCTCCGACGATCGTTATCCGCAGGATGTCCCTCAAGACCATAGATCTGGATAACATTACCTTTTTGAAGCGTCGAACAAATCCACTCTACGTTTTTCTTCATCCAGGTATAGTGGTCAAGAGTCACGTTAATAACATTGGGAGCAGTCACGGTAGCATCAAAAGCTATAACAAGAATTCCTGCCTCTTGTGCTTCTTCAATAACTGCGTTAAGGGCTGTGGGGGAATTGGGGTTTACCAGAATGATATCAACGCCTTGGGCAATGAAATCGCGAAGAATATTAGCCTGCTCTGTTGCATCACCATTGACAACGTTATTAACGATCTTGAAATCGGCAATTTTCCCTGCCGCCTTGTATTCATTCCCAACTTCCTCAAGACCGTTGATCATAATAGTTCGCCAAGAGGTCCCAGAAGATCCTGTGGAAATGCCCACAACCGGAAGCTTCTTTTGGGCCAAGGCGGGGTACGCACCAAGGGTAAAGATAACACAGAAAAGAGCCAGAAGAACCAGAACTTTCAGAGAGTTCTTCCTTCCAACCACGATTACAACAACCTCCTTCCTTTTTCCGCAACACTGTTCGTAATGGTCAAAGATCGCTCATACCTTTTTCACTTCTTCCATGTCCCACCTCCCAAACGTCATTTTGAATAATCTACCTTACATTATAACAAATCTTTAACACAGATTCAAGAAACCCCATTCAAAAAAAAGCACTTGTGCCGTGCGGCACAAGTGCTTTTTTCACCTGCTATCCTTCCTTCTTTTTCACCATTGATGCCCAAATACCTACAATACCCAGTATGACCTTCAAAAGAGCATGCCATACCGGTTCTGTTCCTAAATTGAGACCTGGAATAAGCCCAAGAATACCCATAATGAGTAAAACCCAGCTGTAGATGAGAAGCAGTATACGAACCATAAAATCTCCCTCCTTTAAGTGGAATCTCCTTTCATTATATCACACTCTTTTCAACCACCCTCGAATATCGGTTTTTCCTCTCCAAAATGCCACTCCTCAGGACTCCTAAGGTACTCATAGGTATTAAAAAGAAGGTTATAGTGACGGTACTCCTCAGAGGCTAAAAAATCCAAAAAATCCTGGGCGTCTTTCTCCTGAACCTCCTTCTTCTTCTCTGCATAAAATTTATGTGCTTTGGACTCAAGATCCATAGCCATCTTTAGAATGTCAAGCTCTTCGCTCGTAGGAGGAATGAGTTCTTCGGCATGTTTTTGTGCTTCGGTGAAGATATTCTCAAAGTGTTCCTGCGTTGACTTGCGAATGCCTCCCCAACTCTCAAACACAAATCGTTCGCCTCTACGAACACGCTCATACCCTTGCTGTATCCGCTCAATGTGAATCAGTTCCTCATCAGCCAGGTGCCTCAACACCTCTCTGCTTAAAGCGTTTGCAACCCTTAAGATACCGTCAAGGTAGAAGTTCCGTCCATCCTCTTCCATCTTGAGGGCGAACTCGAAAATAGACTCAAGTATCATCGTACTTTCCCCCTTTCTCTGATGTTCTCTTTTGTCTCTCCTAACCACCTTGTGCCTTGCCTTATTCACAGTCAACTGATAGAATATCCCAAAAAGAGAAAAAGGAGGAAGAAATGCACGAGCTCCCCCTTAAGTGTAGACATTGTAAAACTCTCATTGGTCCTGAGGACATAACCGAGATAGGCATTTACAAAATCCCAGCATACCGAGGCCTAGCATATATTCGTTACATTTGCCCATACTGCCGGGATTTTGGGGAAGTAACTTTCCACCTCGAGAAAATCGAAGATGTAGCTAAAATTCTCAGAAAAGGTAAACGGGAATCCCCTCGTGGCCAGATTACCATCGATGAGGTCATCGAGTTCCATAGAGAACTCGAAAAACTGAAGAATGCTGACTTTCTGAAGGATACTTGAGACCGCCATGGTGCGAACAAAAGAGGAACAGAAAAAAGTTTTCCAAGAGCTTCTTATTCCGGAGCTTCCAGCGCTTTTTCGGACAGCTCTCCGCATGACCCGGAACCGTGAGGATGCCGAGGACCTTGTGCAAGAGGCCGTAACTAAGGCTTTCGCTGCTTTTGATCGATTCGAAGAGGGAACAAATTTCCGGGCCTGGATCTTCAAGATCCTCACTAACACTTTTATAAACAACTATTATCGCCTTCGAGATCGACAAAAAGTACCCTCTCTAGAAGAAATGGAGGAGGAAACTTCTTTCCAGCCGTCTTTCGAGGGGATAACTCCTGAAGAAGTACTCCTTAATACCCTGACTCGAGAAGATATTCTCCGAGCTATTGAGTCACTACCCCTTGAGTTTCGTACCGTTGTTGTGCTTGTCCTCATCGAAGGGTTTTCCTACAAAGAAACAGCTGAAATTCTTGATATCCCTATAGGTACGGTTATGTCTCGCCTCCATCGGGGACGAAGGATGCTTCAGAAACTCCTTTGGGAATACTCCATGCAGAAAACCCCTTTTGAGAAGGAGAATGAGAAAGGATGGACTGCAAAGACCTTGTAGAAAAGCTCTACTTTTATCTCGATGGAGAGGTTCTCACTGAAGAGGAACGAAAAGCTATAGAAGCACACTTAGAACTTTGTCGGAAGTGCTGTGAGAAATATGAATTCGAGCGCTTTCTCTGGGAAATGGTACGCTCCAATGGGCGGAACGATAGTATTCCAGAGGCTCTTATTAGCCGGATTGAGAGTGTCATAGCCCAATTTTGAGGACAGCGTATGGAGAGCATAGAACGCTTAACTAAGGCTCTTGTTGAGAGTTATCGAAAAACTTCCCGCATTACCTGCAGTGAAGAGCGGGAGTTTCCATCTCGCGAGAATGTTATCCGAATAACTGAGGAACTCCGGGAGCTTCTCTTTCCAGGGTATCTCGGGAATGCCCGTCTCTGCTTAGCCAACGTGGAATACGTTGTAGGGTGCAAGCTTAGTAAGCTCTTTGTAGAACTAAGCCAGGAGATTACAAAAGCCCTTCGTAGTGATCCTAAAGCCATGGAAGAAAGCACTCTACCTCTTGAAGAACGAGCACACTATGAGACAGAGCGTTTCTTCGAAAAACTCCCCTACATCCGAGAAATGCTTGATGAAGACGTTCAAGCTGCTTTTGATGGAGATCCAGCAGCAAAAAGCATCGAAGAAGTCATCCTGAGCTATCCTTGTGTCATCGCTATTTCTATTTACCGTATGGCACACGAACTTTTTGTCCAAGGTATCCCCCTCATTCCTAGAATGATGACCGAATACGCCCACAGCATCACTGGCATTGACATCCACCCGGGAGCAAAAATTGGTCGCAGTTTCTTTATCGACCATGGAACAGGAGTGGTTATTGGTGAGACCTGCGAAATAGGGGACAATGTAAAGATCTACCAGGGTGTAACCCTGGGTGCGCTTTCTTTCCCAAAGGATGAGCGTGGAAAAATCATCCGGGGGAAGAAACGTCACCCCACCATTGAGAACAACGTGACAATCTACGCCGGGGCAACAATTCTCGGCGGAGAAACAGTCATTGGCAGCGGAAGCATCATTGGAGGGAACGTGTGGCTTACGCACTCTATCCCTCCAAACACCAAGGTTGTTATCGAAGAACCTCGTCTTAGAATTATTGAAAATCGGCCCAAATGAACCTCCTTGTGCACTTTGTGTTCCTTGTTGGGTGGGCACTAAGCAAGGTTTTTTTGCCCCCAAGCTATTCCAGCAGCATAGGTGTAAGTTGGTTATGCCTCTTCCTCTTTACCGCACTCCGTTTTGCACGCTTTTCCTGGCAGAGGCAAGCTCCCTTCTTTAAAGGCCTT
The DNA here is from genome assembly GCA_937922705.1 of uncultured bacterium. Lineage (GTDB taxonomy): Bacteria > Atribacterota > Atribacteria > Atribacterales > Caldatribacteriaceae > Caldatribacterium > Caldatribacterium caloriphilum. The sequence goes on from CALAIW010000039.1 coordinate 19,131, forward strand.
GGTTATGGTTTTGTTGCCGCATTGCACTTCCCCGTGTTCTTTTGGAAACTCCGACTGCGGCTCAAACTACCCCCTGAAGAAAAAATGCAACTCCTTACTCACTCTGAGAAAATTACGAGAGTATCCCGACCAAGTTCGCTCCTTTGCCCTTTCTGTAGGGTCGAAATTCCCGAAGTCCTCACTATACTCCCCAATGAAACTCTAGGAGTGCGAAAAAGACCCGTTCTGTGCCCTCGTTGTGAAACTCGTCTCGACTGTTGCCGTTTTTGCACTTTCTTTGAGCCAAGCAGGGGATTCTTTGGAGAGGAAACTACTTCCGGACGATGTACCCTCATAAAAAAGCAGCAAAACGTAGAAGAGATATGCAGTCCTTCCATAGCACGAAAACTTAAAGAAATGGGATGGCACACCCTCTACGCCGGACTTGCCATCCCTGACTCTTTTTCACCGCCGGAAGAATGTCGAACCTTCCAGTTCGATGAACGAAAAACTCTCTCTGAAGGTCTTCCCTGTATGGGTAAAGAAAGGGTACTCCTTTTACACCTAGAGGAAGAAATCTACTCCCAACCCTCTTCAAGTTCCCGCTCTGATTGAGCAGCAGAAGATGCAAAGTCAAAACCTAGAAGGTTACTCATTTCGTTGTTGATCTCCTGAAGTAAAGAAACAAGACGGTCCTGAGCCTGGAAATAAGCAAGAATAACTGGGTGAGAAAGAGCCTCCTGGCGGGCTTGCTCAATACCAGCAAAATCCTCATCCACAAGGTCTCTCTGAAGAGCAATACGACTCAGAGATTTCTGTTCCTCTTCAAGACGCTCAAGAAGCTGTAACGCCTTCGCATCCCTTGAAAGCATGATACGGGTGTTCTCAAAATCCTGAAAGGGTTGTGTCGAGATAATTTGCTCCACAAGAGACCGAATAGCATCCTTTAAAGCTTGAGAAAGAACGGTATTCACATGGCACCTCCAGTGTCTTTTCTTCTATTATACGGTGCTTCTCACGAAATTTCCATCCTCCTTGTTTACTTCTTCGAAAAAAGCATGACTTCGTTTACAATTTATGAAGGAAAGTAAAAATATGAAAGAGAAAAAGGAGGTGCACAAATGGCGAAGGTTGGAGTAATCACCTTCTCGGATGGACGCCCTCACGTGCACAAGGAACTTCTCCCGATGAATCTTGCTTTCCAGGAAAAACTTGTACAGAGGCTTCGGGAAGCAGGGCATGAAGTCATTGTACCACCTGAACCTCCCTGGAACAACGAAACTGCCGTACAGGCTGGAAAAATACTCCAGAGAGAGGATGTAGATTGTACTATTTTCAACTATGCTATCTGGTCCTGGCCCCACTTTACAGTGCTTGCTGCCCAGTTTGCCCCTCGACCATACCTCTGTCTTTCTAACATCAATCCTGGGTATCCTGGACTTGTAGGAATGCTTGCAAGTTCTGGAGCCCTGGCCAACATCGGGATACCCTACATCAGGGTATCTGGAGACGTCGCTGACGAAAAGGTTTTTCGAAAAATCCAGACTTTCATTCGGGCTGCGTCTTGTGTGAAATCCCTTCGGGGGGAGACTTTTGGATGCTTCGGTGGACGTCCTATGGGTATGTACACAGCAACTGTCGGGACAGACACTTGGGCAAAGGTCTTCGGTATTGATGTTGAACACATTGACCAATGGGAAATCGTTCGCCGAGCCGAAACTATTCCTAAGGAGAAAATCGAAAACGCCTTTAAATGGTGTGAAGCAAATGTTGGAAAGATTCTCTACGACGGCAAGCAACTCACTCCGGAAATCCTAAAGCGCCAAATCGCCTCATATTACGCTGTAAAGTCCCTTTGTGAGGAAATGCACCTTGACTTTTGCGGTATCAAGGGCCAGCCTGAACTTACCAACAACTTCTGCACCATGGACGTTGCAGAGGCTTTCCTCAACGACCCTTATGATTTCGATGGTCCAAAGGAGCCCATAGTTTGCGCAACCGAAGCAGATATGGATGCAGCCATTACCATGGAAATTCTCAAAAAGCTTGCCGGTACGCCTGTGCTCTTTGCCGATGTCCGCCACTGGCACGAAGATTACGAAGTGCTTGACCTCTGTAACTCAGGACAGCACGCCACGTATTTCGCTGGAGGAAGTTTTGACTACCGGGACAACCTTCCCAAAGTCATCTTCTATCCCGAAGGCTTCTACTTCCCTGCTGGAGGAGCTGCGGTGCACCACCTTGCTCATCCTGGAAGGGTAACATTGGCACGGCTTGGGCGAAAGAATGGAGCATATTGGATGGCCATCTTAAGGGGGGAATTCGTACAATTCGATGCGAAAACCAACGAAGAGATCATGCGACGGACGCAGATTGAATGGCCCCATGCCTTCTGTCGCATTGAAACTTCTATCGACCGCTTCATTGAGAAGTTCCCTTGTAACCACATTCATGCAGTGTATGGTGATTACGTAGATGAACTCACGATGGTATGTGAAATCCTAGGAATACCTTGGGAAATCATCTGAAAAAATAAAAGGCTCCGGGCGCAAAACCCGGAGCCTTAACGTTAGAAGCTCTTTTCTGCTTCGTTCAGGTTATCTACAGTAATAACCTTTGGCTCGATATAGACCAATGGCTTTTCAGGCTGCACACCTTCTCGGAGGTACTTCACAAGGATTTCAAAGGCTGTAGATGCCTGCTTGCCGGGGAATTGCTCAATAGTCGCATCGAGAATACCTTCCTCAATAAGCTTCAGGGCCTCTGGTAAAGCATCAAATCCAACTGTTATAACCTCTTTGACGTCGAATTTCCCGCTGGCATCAAGCGCCTGAATAGCTCCAAGAATCATCTCATCATTTGCGCCAAACACAGCATCAATTTGCGGAGTACTCATGATAAAGTCTTCCATAACTTTCATGCCATCTTCACGACGGAAGTTCGCTGTCTGCGACTTCACTACGATATTGGGGTACTGCTTTATAACCTCGTTGAACCCTGCACTCCGATCAATGGCGGGACCAGCACCAGGAGTCCCGGTGAGCTCTATAACAACACCTTTAGGTTCACCATACTTTTCTGTAAGCTTTTCGACGATGAACCTCGCCGCCTTTCGCCCACCTTCAACATTATCCGCTCCCACATGGCAGAGAACTTGAACTGGGGCTCCTTCTTTAATCCTCCGATCCACAGTGACAACAGGAACGTTGGCTTTGTTTAGGGCTTCAATGGCAGGAATAACCGCTTCAACCTCAATGGGAACAAGAAGAACCCCATCCACCCCTCGGACAATCATGTCTTCAATGATAGAAATCTGCTTTGAAACGTTATTTTCCGCCTCCAGCGAAATAACCTCAATACCTCCAAGTTGCGCTGCTTTGTCCTTTACTGCTTGTTCAAGAAAGGCAAACCAGGCAAAAGAAAGGCTTGGAAATGACAATCCAATGGTAAGATCCTTTCCAAACACCCACGATCCCAATACCGAAAGAATAAGGAATACGCTCACTACAAATCCCAAGACGATTCTCTTCATTTCGACAACCTCCCTCCAGGGTTAATGAATCTCAACCAGAAGACTAAAACAAGGAGAATCCCGTTCCTTTTTCCTTTCACCCCCTCTCATGTTGTTCGGAACCGGCGCTTAAGTCTATCAAGAAGTACAGCAAAAATAACGATAATGCCCTTTACAATCATCTGCCAATAAGGCTGAACACCGAGAAGGTTCAGGCCATTGGAGACGACCCCAATAAGAAGAGCTCCAATGAGTGTTCCATAAACACCCCCTTCTCCTCCCATGAGACTTGTTCCGCCAATGACCACCGAAGCAATAACGTCGAGTTCATATCCCTGACCTGCTACAAGCTCTCCTGAGTTCAGGCGGGAAGTAAGGATAAGGCCACTCATTCCGGAGAGGAAACCAAGGAGTGTAAAAGCACTGATTTTGTATCGTTCAACCATGATGCCCGAAAGAAGCGCTGCCTCTTCGTTTCCTCCTATGGCATAGATATACCGACCAAAAACCGTTCTTTTCAAAACAATTCCAGCAGCAATCACACATCCCAAAAAGAGAATTACAGGAAATGGAATAGGACCAATCATTCCTGCACCAATGAACCGAAACGCAGGACTCATTCCTGAAATAGGTTTCCCTTGGGCCACAAGAAGTGTGGCTCCTCTGAAGATACTCATCATCCCAAGAGTCACAATGAAGGGATGGAGCTTTCCTTTTGTTGATATGAAACCATTGAGAAAACCTATACCCCCACCGATGAGCAGTGGTACAACAATGCTCAAAAATAGGCTCCCACCCCACTTCACCTGGAACCCTGCAGCAATAATCCCAGTGAAAGCTACAATGGAACCAACTGAAAGGTCAATTCCCCCAAGAAGTATGACAAAGGTCATGCCTACGGCAATAACGCCGATAATAGACACCTGGCGGATAACGTTGAGGATATTAATAGGGTGAAAGAACACCGGAGTTAACGCACCAAACATTATGAAGACGACGATAAAAGCAAGGAGGATGCCAACTCTGTCCCAGAAAACGAAAAATTTCTGTAAGACCTGAGTAGCCCTCTCTTCAGCCAACACTGGCATATTCTTCTCTCCTCCCAAGAGCAAGTCGCAGAATAGCCTCTTTTGTAGCTTCCTCGCGGGAGAGCTCTCCAACAATCCTCCCTTCTCTCATAACAAGGATGCGATCACTCATCGCAAGAACCTCGGGAAGTTCTGAAGAAACCATAATTATGGAGGCTCCCCGCTCGAGAAGGCGATTCATAAGATGGTAAATCTCAACCTTTGCGCCGACATCTATTCCCCGAGTTGGCTCATCAAAAAGGTAAATATCACAGTTTCGGGCAAACCACTTACCAAGAACCACTTTTTGCTGATTCCCTCCAGAAAGGTACATAACCTTCTGGTACAGCGAGGGAGTCTTAATATTCATGTGATGCACCATATCTTGAGCTATAGTTTTAAGACGTCCATCATTGATAAATCCCCGGAGAGATACAAAAGGAAGCATAGGAAGACCAAGATTATCAAGAACCGAAAGAAGAAGCACAAGACCGTGCACTTTCCGCTCTTCCGGAAGAAGAGCAATACCGTGGTTTATGGCGTCAAGGGGAGATCGAATACGAACTTCCTTTCCCCTAATATATATCTTTCCTCCATCAATTGGGTCTACACCGTAAATAGCTCGGAGTAGCTCTGTTCTCCCCGAGCCTACCATTCCAGCAATGCCAAGAATCTCCCCTCTCCGCAAGGAAAACGAAATGTCCCTGAGAACTCCACGCCGTGTTAGACCTTCAACTCGCAAAACTTCTTCACCGATCGTATGAGACGTTCGCGGAAATTTTTCTGTTACTCCACGACCGACCATCATGCGGATGAGGTCATCCATAGTAACGTCTTTCACGTCTTGTGTTGCCACATGACGGCCATCTCGAAGAACCGTGACCCGATCACACAGCTCATAGATTTCCTCAAGGCGGTGGGAAATGTAAATAACAGTAACTCCTTCATTTTTCAAGAACTTGATAATTCTGAAAAGTCCTTCAATCTCTTTCTGAGCCAGTGTAGCTGTTGGTTCATCCATGATAAGTACCCTTGCTTTATGGGAAAGAGCCTTGGCAATCTCCACAACCTGTTTCTTAGCGACTCCCAAATCCCGAACTTTCTGGTCCACATCAATGTCCACGTCAAGGAATCGCATAAGCCTTTGAGCTTCTTGCCGCATCCGGTTCCAATCAACAAAGAAACGCCGCTTTACAAAATGATGACCCATAAAAATGTTCTCTGCAACAGTAAGAGCCGGGATAAGGTTAAACTCTTGATAGATTGCTGCAATACCATTGCGAAGAGCTTCATGAGGATTAGCAAAATATACTGGTTTACCGTCGAAGAATATCTCACCCGAGGTCTTCTGATATACCCCAGTCACAATCTTGATGAGGGTAGATTTTCCGGCCCCATTTTCCCCTACCAAAGCATGGACTTCTCCCCGGCGAACGGAAAAAGTCACATTATCAAGAGCCAGAACTCCAGGAAAACGCTTGGTGAGTTTTTCAAAATGAAGAATAGGAGTGTCTCCCATTTACTCCACCCGAGGTCCAAAATGTTTCAGCATGACAAGATTTTCAGTTTCACTCTCATTCACAATAGTAACACCAGCTCGAGCTGCCTCATAAGTTACAAAGAGCTCATCCTTAGTCATCTCCCCAAAGCGAATGAGAGTCGGCGTCTCAACCTCAAGAACTCCAAATCTTCCATGTCCCTGAACAACGATAACTCCATAAGGTCCATCTTCTCGGATAGTGACACTACGCTTGGGGAATACGGTAAGCTCTTTGGCAGAGAAATCCTCCGAACCATAGACCACATAGTACTCTTCATACCCTTCAGCTCTCATTTCCTCGAGAGGCCGAACCGGCTTAGGTTCAAGATAATGGTGAGCGAAAAAGTCTGGATCAGTATTAGCCTCCCAGTCAAGAAGACTCACAATATACTCCAGGTCATTTTTATGTTCGGGAGGAACGTCTTTGACCACAAGGTCCCAAGGAATGAAACGGTCCCAAACAATATTCTGGAAAGGAGCAAAGACATCAGAAGCCTTCTGGGGCTCATAAGTAAGGAGAGACCCCGGGGCATGGAGAATACCCGGTTGCACAATCCATCCCGTCCCCGGTTTAAGCTTGTACGCTCGGGAGAGATACAGAATACCATTATCTCCCTTATCCCACACTTCAAGACAGCGGATGACATCTTCTTTCCTTGTTCCTGGATTCAGCCCAAAGAAAGTATAGGGGAAATACCCGCTGTGGTTATTCAGTTGGGGAGGAAAGTAATATCCCTCTGGCTTCCCAAGTCTTCCTACCCTTTGTGCCTTCTCATCATCATGGTGCACATGGTGAAAGAGTGGATTCATATTGTCGAAAAACTTTGCGAAAACTGGCCATCCCCGGTACTTTTCCATCATGGCCTTACCAAGGAGCTTATCTCCCGCAAGCTCTATAGCGTCTCGGAGGAGAAGCTTTGCGGCTTTCCCTTTATCCTCGATGTAGATATAGCTCAAGCCTTCATCTGGAAGGGTTTCGGGACCGTTGTCAGCTTGAACAGTAGAGGCAAACCATCGTTCATCAATGCCGCCACGATGGACCCCGAAGGCATAGTAATCATCGGGGTGCAGTTTCAATCTTTTCCCAGGGATACAGAAGGATCTAGGAACCCAAGTAGGGAAAAGACGTAAAATCCCCTGTCCTTGGTTTAGAGCAATATCAAGGAGTTTGTTCGCCGTGGTCATGCCTATCCCTTCTTTCCTTTTTGTACAAGAATATCGCAAAAGAGACAAAAAGTCTATTGATAACGTTTGCCCTAAAGTCTATCACACATGTATTTTCCCTGTCAACGCTGATTTTCTGCCTTGTTTCATGATATAATGCTCTCAGAATTAAGAAAACGTTTCCAATAAGAGGGCCATGGTATCTATTAAGGATGTCGCAAAACTTGCGGGGGTCTCTGTAAGCACTGTCTCCCGAGTTATCAACAAGCGAGGGAAAACAAGCAAAGAAACAGAGGAGAAGGTATGGAGAGCTATAGAGATTCTTCAGTACCGACCGAACCTTCTTGCCCGCAGCCTCAGAAGCCAGAAGACAAAACTCCTTGGTCTTCTTGTTCCAGATATTGATAGCCCATTCTTCGCAAGGCTTGCGAAGTACATCGAAGAGGCTGCGTACCAGAAGGGGTACAACCTCATTCTCTGTAATGTTGGAGAAGATCCCAAAAGGGAAAAAGACTACCTCGAAGTTCTTGTCCAGAGACAGGTTGAAGGCATCATTTTTCCCCGGGTTTCGGACGAGAGTCTACTCGTCAGAATTCCTTACCTCTCAAAAATTCCCTACGTTATTCTCGACCGAACACTTGAAAAAGAAGAAGCGCCTACAGTGAAACTTGATAATATTGCTGCAGGAATGCTTGCCGCTACGCATCTTCTCAAGCTTGGCCATAGAAAATTTGCCTGTATTACAGGACCACAAAAGATTAGCGTATCCCGAGAGAGACTTGAAGGGTTCCTCACCACGCTGATTCAAGCAGGTATTTCAGTAGAAAACATCTTTGTCGTCGAGGGTGACTTTAAAATTGATGGCGGGCGAAAAGGCATGGAAAGAATTCTTGATCACCTCTCTCCTCCTTTTGCTCTTTTCTGCATGAACGACATGATGGCCTTTGGAGCTATTCAGGTAGCAAGGGAAAGGGGCTGGCAAGTACCCAGAGATATTTCTGTTGTTGGACTCGATAATAATCCTCTTTGCGAGGTTTTCTCTCCCCCTTTGACTACAGTAGCACAACCTTTTGACCAAATCGCAAAGGCAGGAATCACTCTCCTCTGCAAGCTTATCGAAGGAAAAAAGGTGCGAAAAAAGTCGATTACTGTCTTACCCTACCTTGTTACTCGCCAGTCCACTGCTCCCCCAAGGGAGCAATAGACTGGCAAGCTGCTATCCAAGAATAGCTTTCAAGTCTTCTTGAGGTGTCGTAATAGGTAGGAGATTGAACTGATCACTTAAGACTTTGTAAACTGGTTCTTTCACAAATGCTGGCATACTCGGTCCAAGGCGCATATTCTTAATACCGAGATGAAGAAGTGTAAGGAGAATAGCTACCGCCTTTTGCTCATACCAGGAGAGAACAAGAGAAAGAGGAAGGTTGTTTACGTCGGTGTTTAGAGCCTTAGCAAGGCCAAGCGCTATCTGGATTGCCGAGTATGCATCGTTGCACTGACCAATATCAAGAAGTCGAGGAATACCCTCTATATCTCCAAATTCGAGTTTGTTAAAGCGGTACTTACCACAGGCAAGAGTGAGGATAATGCAGTCACTGGGTACCAGTTGGGCAAACTGGGTGTAGTAATCTCTTCCTGGTTTTGCCCCATCGCATCCCCCGATGAGGAAAAAGTGTCGGACTTTTCCCTTCTTGACAAGGTCAAGAACTTTGTCGGCAACGTTGAGTACAGCATTCCTGGCAAATCCTACAAGGATAGTTTTCTCCGGTTCATCCTGCACAAATCCTTCCTCCCTAAGAGCAGCTTCTATAACTGGAGAGAAGTCTCGATTACTGATGTGTACCACCCCGGGCCAGGCAACGAGGCCACTAGTAAAAATACGGTGCTTATAGCTATCCTTAGGCTTCTGGAGACAATTTGTTGTCATGAGAATTGCCCCGGGGAAAACATCAAATTCTTTCTGCTGGTTCTGCCAGGCACTGCCATAGTTTCCTACAAGATGAGGATACCTCTTAAGACCGGGATACCCATGAGCAGGAAGCATCTCCCCATGGGTATACACGTTAATTCCTGTTCCCTCGGTTTGCTTAAGAAGCTCTTCCAGATCTTTCAAGTCATGACCAGAAACGACGATAGCTTTCCCCTTTACCGGGGTAACCCTCACCGGAGTAGGCACAGGATGGCCATACGTAGTGGTATGAGCACGGTCAAGAAGTTCCATAACTCTGAGATTGTACTCACCCACCTTTAAGGCCGTAGCCAGGAGTTCTTCAAGGGTAAAATTCTCTCTGGTCAAAAAGTCAAGGGTTTGGTGAAAGAAGTAGTAGACGTCATCATCCTCCACTCCAAGAATTTGGGCATGATCTGCATATGCTGCCATCCCTTTCAGGCCATAGAGAATGAGGTGCTTTGCCCCTGCAAGTGTTTCTCCGAGGCGATCGATGTCCTTTTCAAGAGTAACTTCTTCTCCTTGACGAATGAGTCCATTAAGATCGCCAGCAGGAACCCACTGAGCAGGACCTGAAAGGTCTTCAGGAATCATATTCTTTTCCGCACATGCCTTAAAATAGAGGTTTTTAAGCCGTTCCTTTATTTCGTATGCCTTTCCAAGGTACATTTTGATTCGCTCGGGGTCAAAATCTACGTTTGTTACCGTGCTGAAAAGAGCCTCAAGAATAAAAACATTCGCTTCTCTATCTCGTACACCAAGTTCCCAAGCTCGTCTTGCAAACATTGCTACACCTTGCGTGGCATACACAAGAAGATCTTGCAAGGCAGCTGTTTCGGGATCTTTTCCACATACTCCAAAGTTCGTGCACCCTGTACCTTTTGCGGTTTGTTCGCACTGGTAACAGAACACCTTGTTTCCCCCTTTCTATGAATTTTAGTACTATTATACTAAAATTATCGCACCTACGTCAAGAATCGAGGGAATTCTTGACAAGGAAAGAGAAATGCTCTATTGTATTTTCTGCCAGTGCCGAAGTGGCGGAATTGGCAGACGCGCTGGAATCAGGCTCCAGTGAGCACAAAGCTCATGCGGGTTCGACTCCCGCCTTCGGCACCACTTTTGTCTGCTCTTCTCCTGAAGGAACCCAAATACGATCCCACACGTATACCAAGAATCAGGAAAAGGAAACTAAAAGAGGCAATACAAAGGAGAAGGCCTTTTCGAAGTCCGGTGATAGAAGTACCATTAGCAACCCTCTTCGGGGTCCAAAAACATATGGTGCGCCCGAGAGGACTTGAACCTCCAACCTTCGGCTCCGGAGGCCGACGCTCTATCCTGTTGAGCTACGGGCGCACTCTCGTTTTATAGTATATCCAGAGTATTTTACAAAGACAAGACCCTTACAGGGGGAGCTCCCCCTGTAAGGGAAAAGAACCAACCTTACTTTACAACTTCCTTCAAAAGCTTACCCGGACGGAAGAAAGGCACTTTGGTCTCAGGAATGTGGATTTCCTTTCCAGTCTGGGGGTTTCTACCTCTGCGACCCGCTCTCCTCTTAACCCCAAAAGTACCAAAGCCCACAAGCTGCACTTTCTCGCCTTTCCGGAGCGCATTCTCGATAACCTCAAGCATTTTGTCCACAACGCGAGCCGTGTCCTTTTTGGTGATATTCAGACCCTCCTTCTTCAACTCCTCTGCAAGAGTACCCACCAAGTCCTGCTTGTTCATCCTCCCCAACCTCCCTTTTTTGAGGATAAAGTTTTAAGCCGGAAGAACAATAAAACGTATTGCCGTTCTTTCCGAATCGTTGATTTTAACATCCACAAAAGCTGGAATGCATACAAGGTCAATACCACTTGGTGCAAGATACCCCCGTGCAATAGCAATAGCTTTTACCGCCTGGTTTACGGCTCCTGCTCCCACTGCTTGCATTTCTGCCCGTCCATGCTCGCGAATAACACCGGTAAGTGCTCCTGCCAGGGCCGCCGGCTTGGTGCGAGACGAGATTTTCAAGAGTTCCACAGGGAAACCTCCTTGCCTGTTTGTGGTGCTCGTTTCCTGGGCCCTGTTCCTCCCTTCTCACAAGGGTGAAACTAGGCTTTCCCTCCTCTGCTAGTATTTTAGCGTATGAACAGCAATTTTGTCACTGTCAAGAGGGAAAATCTTAGAAATTTGTACCTTCTTTTTCAAGATACTCCTGAGCAAGAGAGAGGATATGTCGCTCGTTCTCGTAGAAAAGGAAAGAAGGAACTTCATGAAGGGGAAACCACTGAACCTCCGCAACTTCCTCCTTTGCAGTACGAGTACCTTCCCTCTCTACTCCCATAAGGTAGAAAGTGACGTGTTCCTCAAAAAGGTGGCTATTTCGTTCATAAGTATAAGCGATTTCTCCGAGCTTCGGTCCAAGGCGCGGAACACATCCAGTTTCTTCACGAACCTCTCGGATTGCTGCCTCTTCTTCTCTTTCTCCCTCCTCAAGGTGTCCTTTAGGAAGTGTCCAGAAAGAAGAGTTATGTTTGCGAATCAGGAGAACTTCAAAAGAAGAACATCTCTTTCGAATTACGACCCCACCACTTGAACGAACGACAGTCGCTTTCTCCTTGTCCATAAAATCACCCAAGATTTCGCTTAAGAACCAAGGCCCCCTGGGGAACACCAAATTCTCTTGCCACGGGAACACACTTCGCTTTAAGGAGAAAGTAAATATTCTCCCTTCGCCCACTAAGCGTTTCAAAATTTCCTTGACCCTTGGAAAGAATAAGGTCGGCTCTCTTCCATACTTCTTGGAGTTCACGAGGGGCCCTAGTAACATCAATACCTATCTCAGCCTGTCCTGTGGTCATAAGTACAGCTAACTCATCAAGACCCGCTTCCTTTGCATCCTCAAGGAGAGCATCGTTGGAAATTGGTCCTCCTTTAACAACGAAAATAATTTCCTTTTCCCCATAGGACCGAATTTCCTCAATCAGGACACGATCAAAAACAATTTCCCCCGCGTTGTCCCCGACATAAATAATGGTTTGCGCCTTTATAAGGTCCGCAAAAAGCGCCGGGAAATCATATTTTCCCCACTGGGCAACCGCTACTTGAGCGAGGATATCGGAAACATTCACGTCTCTGTAGACCCCAAGATCGATGATATTCCCAGCAATAGCCACAAGAACTGCCCGTTCAAGCCGGTTATCTTCCGAAGAGGCAACAAATTCCCTAAGTCGAGGATAGAGTTCCAGGGCCATCCGATTGTAATGGCGCTTGAAACGGTAATAGATATCTTCAACCCCTGTGGATTCCTTAGCAATCTGGTGAGCAAGAGTGGTCATATACGCTGGGGTCCACTGCGGATCAGCATGGGCATAGAGAGCACAAACTTTTTGCGAAATCTTCCAGATAAGGTCAAAATCAGCTCCTGCAATTTCTGCTGCTTCCTGAGCTTGCCGGATATTACAGGTGAAACATTCAAGCTGTGCCCTCATACCTCCACAGCCTTTCCATTGCGGCTTTCAACTACCTCTCTAAAGAATTTTCGCAACTGTTGCTCATTCCCCAGAATATAGATGATATCGCCCTTAAGGAGTACCTCGTCAGCAGAAGGGGAAACACGGTATTCGTCACCCCTTTTAATGGCTAAAACGGTAACACCGTACCGGTTCCGCAGTTGAGCTTTTCCAAGGGATACCCCGTGGAGAACAGCAGGAAGCCTTACCTCAACAACGTTATACCCCGGAAAAAGTTCTTCAGTTCGAATAGCATTTGGAAAGGCAAGCGTCTTTGCCACTTTAAGCGCCATATCCCGTTCAGGAAAGATAACGCGATCAGCTCCGATTTTCTCAAGTATCTTCCCGTGCATCTCATTAATAGCTCGAGCCACGATGAAGGGAACTCCAAGCTCTTTTACCGCAAGAGTGGTAAGAACACTCGACTGAATGTCATTACCAATGCTCACAATAGCCACATCAAAGTTTCTCACTCCTAAGGCCTCAAGAACTCGTTCATCAGTCGTATCTGCTTGAACAACTTCGGTAATCTTGCCTGCCATCTCTTTTACAGGATCCTCATCAATGTCTACACCAAGGACCGTAAATCCTTGTTGATACAGGGCAATGGCAATACTGCTCCCGAAAATTCCTAACCCAAAGACAGCAAATTGTCTCATTGCCTTATCAAGCCTCGCTCTTTACTCCCCTTGACTTTGACTCAAGGCGCTTCATGAACCACTCCCTATTCACCACAAAGCGTTCAAGACGTCCCTCTCCAACCTTTTCAACCTCGTCAAAGGCCTCGGCTTCAAAAACGAGACGGTTCCGGTAAATTTCAACAAGCGTAGCTCGAGCGGTTACTTTCATACCCCTTGGGGTTGCAGCAATGTGGGAGATGCTAATCCTTGTGCCTACACTGACATATCCCTCAGGAAGGTGGTGTTTCACTGCCTCGTGGGCAGCATTGTCCATAAGCGACACAAGCATTGGAGTTGCAAAAGCAGGGACCATATCAGGATCGAAACGGTCAGCAGTACTTTCATCGGTCACCACCATGCTCGCTACCCCCGTCAGGCCAACGCGCAGCGTGTTCGCCTTCATGGATTTTTTCTCCTCCCTTAGACGAACTCTCATCCTGAGGTATATCGAGGATGCGCTCAATATCCTCTCTCCCCAGGACTTCTTTCTCCATAAGCTCTTTTGCCAGTGCGTCCAGTTTATCCCGATACCTCATAATAATATCCTTTGCCCGCTCGTACGCCTGGTCAATAAGTGCCCGAACCTCCTTATCAATGGCATAGGCAATCTCCTCGCTGTAGTTTCGATCTTCAGCAATGTCCCGCCCAAGAAAAACCTCCTTATGCTTTCTACCCAAAGTAAGGGGACCAAGGAGCTCGCTCATGCCATACTCGCAGACCATTTCCCGAGCAATTTCTGTAGCCTTCTTTAAATCATCGTGAGCCCCAGTAGTGATATCTCTGAAAACAACTTCCTCCGCTACGCGTCCTCCAAGGAGAATGGAAAGCCGCGCAAGAAGCTCTTGCTTGGTAAGGAGGTAACGATCCTCTGTAGGTAACTGCAACGTATACCCCAAAGCAACACCACCACGGGGAATGATGGAAATTTTGTGCACTGGATCACTATTGGGGAGAACTTTTGCTACGAGAGCATGTCCAGCCTCGTGATAGGCAATGATACGTTTTTCTCGCTCACTGATAATAACGTGCTTTCTTTCCGGACCAGCGATAACCTTATCAATTGCTTCCTCGAAATCCTCCATTTCGATAACATCCTTTCCCTTACGAGCAGCGAGAATAGCTGCCTCATTCACCAGATTCGCAAGGTCCGCTCCCACAAACCCTGGAGTGCGACGAGCAAGAACCTCAAGATTCACATCTTTTCCTAAAGGCTTGCCTCGAACATGAACCCGGAGAATTGCTTCCCGTCCTCGAACGTCAGGCTGCGGCACAGCAATACGCCGGTCGAATCTCCCAGGGCGAAGAAGGGCTGGATCCAGGATATCTGGGCGATTCGTAGCAGCAATGAGAATAACACCTTGGTTAGGGTCAAACCCGTCCATTTCCACAAGGAGTTGATTCAATGTCTGTTCCCGCTCATCATGTCCTCCACCAAGCCCTGCACCCCGGTGGCGACCAACAGCATCAAGTTCATCTACAAAAACAATGCAAGGAGCGTTTCTTTTAGCGTTGGCAAAGAGATCTCGAACTCGCGCCGCTCCAACCCCAACAAACATTTCAACGAAATCAGAACCACTGATACTAAAGAAAGGAACACCTGCCTCTCCTGCAATAGCCCTGGCGAGGAGGGTTTTACCCGTTCCCGGAGGACCATAAAGCAGGACACCCCTTGGTATACGAGCACCAATCTTCTGAAACTTTCGGGGGTTTTTGAGAAAGTCAACAACCTCCTTAAGCTCTTCTTTTACTTCGTCAATTCCTGCAACATCGTCGAAAGTCACTTTGACCTTTTCCGGATCCACCATTTTTGCTCTGCTCTTCACAAACGAGGCAACTTTGCTCCCACCTTGGATCTGCTGGAGAAGAAAAATCCAGACCACAATAAGAAGAAGAGTGGGAAAGAGAGAACTCAAAATTCGTGTCCACCAAGATGGTTCAACCGGTGGACGAGCTTCAATTTCCACGTTTTGATTCCGAAGAATGCGAATGAGCTCAGGATCCTCCGGGGCATACGTGGTGAAGCGGGTTCCATCGTACATTTGCCCACTGATACTTCGGTCAGCAATGACTACCTTTCGGACGACTCCACGCTGCACCGCATCAAGAAACTGACTGTACGTCAATACTTGAGGTGGAGCCTCTCTCTGCATGAGAGAGGTTACCAGAGAGATAACGATAATAAGAAAGAGAAGATAGAAACCAAGATTTCGATAAAATCTGCCACCAGGAATATTGTTCATCCGCCCTGACCCTTTCCTTCCCTTTGAGCATCACTGTAGTACTCCGGTCTCAAGACAAAGATAAAGGGATAGTTCCGGTACCGTTCTGCATAGTCTAAACCATATCCCACCACAAAGCAATTGGGGATTTCAAACCCCAGATAGTCGATGCGCAAGTCCTGAACAACTCTCCTTTCCGGCTTGCTCAAAAGTGCACAAATCCGAAGACTTGCCGGTCCTCTTGTAGAGAGGACTTCCTTAAGATGCCGCAGGGTCAAACCTGTATCTACAATGTCCTCAACAATGAGGACATGACGACCAGTTATAGGTTTGTCAAGATCCTTGAGAATACGTACAATACCGCTTGTTTCACACTCATCCCCATAACTCGATATCGACATAAAATCAACACTCAAAGGAACACGAATATTCCTGACAAGATCAGCCATAAAGATAAAGGCACCACGTAACACCCCTACCACCCGGAGTTCCGTACCCTGATAATCCCTGGTTATGGCTGACCCAAGCTCCCGGACTCTCTTTTGAATATCCTCTTCGGTGATGAGTATTCTCTCAATAAACTCCTCCACCCTTTCACCCCTTGTACCGCCATACACTTACATGAAGAACACGCTTGCTATTTTCCTGAACTCGTACTCTTTCGTCAAGAGCCAGCCCAGGAACCCAGAGAATCTTATTTGCATCGCAAAGAATGGGAAGCGCCTTCCTCCACTCTCGGGGAATTCCCCACTTCTCGAAGAACTCTTTGAGCTTCCGATTGCCCCCTTCCCATACTATCCGATCCCCCTCACGAAAATTTCGCAAAACAAAAGGAGGAGAACACTTCTCAAAATCAAGCATTGTCTGCCAGCACTCCTGATGACTACAAGAAGGGGGCTCAAAACGCGCCTCGAGAGTAATACCAAGGTCGGAAAAAGCATATTTCCCAGGAAAATCAAGAGAAAAACTCCAATAGGGCATATCGACAAGGGGAAGGGGAGACAACAAAGCCCAAAGGTATCCTTCGCGAACAAAAACTCGGACCTTCCCCGGAAGCACAACCTCGCCCTTTCGTTGCTCTACGAGACGAAGCACATCCTTTACCTGGCTTCTTGTAACATCCCAGAGTGTTCCTCGTGCTTCCTTGAGAAATTTTCGAATCGCCCAGGAACGTTTTCCAGGAGGAAGGAGTATAAGGTCATCAAGAGAAACACCTGTGGTCCCGTTCTCCTTCGTAAGAGAAAGCTCGATATCCTCCTCGGATTGCATAAACTCTTGAACATTGAGAGAAAGTCGAACAAGAGCTTCTAAAACCCGAGGGTTCACCTCTTGAAGAAGAGGGAGAATTCTATGGCGAATTCGGTTTCGCAAAAATGCGGGGTCAAAGTTCGAGCTATCCTCAACGAAAGAGATACCCTCCTCTTCGAGAAACTTGCGAACCTCTGAGCGCCAGACCCCAAGGAGTGGCCGAACATAAAGGTCATCTTTTACCTTCATGCCACAAAGTCCCGAAAGGCCCGTTCCCCGGATGATATTCATGAGAACCGTCTCTGCCTGGTCATCCAAGGTATGTCCCAGGGCTACAGATGAAGCTCCATACCTTTTAGCGTACTCCTCCAAGAGGTTATACCGAATGGTACGAGCTGCTTCTTCAAGAGAAAGTCCTGAAGACTTATGAAACGAGATAACATTACTCCGCTCCACAATAATGGGAAGACTATGTTCTTGTGCCCACTGGAGACAGAAAGCTTCATCCCGCTCTGACTCTTTTCCCCGAAGCCCGTGATTCAGATGAAAGAGAACAAGTTCAATGTCAAGAAGCGGTCTAAGGCGATAGAGTGTCTCGGCAAGAGCGGTTGAGTCCGGTCCTCCAGAGAAGGCAACAAGCACAACACTTCGAGGAGCAAGGAGGGAGTACTCCTCAATAAACTTGAGTACCTTACGCTCAAACGTATGCACTGCTCAACCCTTCACAACCTGGTGGCGGTGCAGGGATTCGAACCCCGGCACTCCGGGTATGAGCCGGATGCTCTAACCAACTGAGCTACACCGCCACCCACTTATTTATTATACCGAGGACACACGAAAATACAAGAACCCCCTGACCGGGTGCCCATCAAGATAGTATACTTAGAAGAAAAGACCTGGAGCGTGACACCCATGAAATGTAGCCGATGTGGTAAAGAGGCCTTCACCAAATTAAAACGCCACAACGCTGCTTTCTGCAAAGACTGCTTTGAACTCTTCTTTGAACGACAGGTAGAAGGAGCCATCCGGAGAAAGCAAATGTTTACGAAAAACGAACACGTTCTCATTGGGGTTTCAGGAGGAAAAGACAGTATGGCCTTGTGGTATTACCTCCACAAGGCTGGGTATAAGACCACAGGAGTTCACGTTTTTCTCGGGATTGGGAGGTACTCAGAGGAGTCGCGAAAAATCGTCGAGAGCTTTGCCCTTTCCCATGGTCTTTCCCTTAAGATTCTCAACGTTGCCGATTTTATCGGGCACTCTCTCCCCGAAGCCACCAAAAAACTCAAAGAGCGAGCACCGTGTTCCCTCTGTGGGAGTATAAAGCGGTACATTCTAAACAAATTTGCTGTGGAACAAGGTTTTACGGTGTATGCTACAGGACACAACCTTGATGACGAAGCAGCAACTCTTCTTGGAAACGTTCTCCACTGGCACATTGATTACCTTGCACACCAGGACCCCCACCTTCCGAGTCCCCATCCCAAAATGACTCGGAAAGTGAAGCCCTTTTATACGCTAACTGAGGAGGAAATCATCCACTACGTTACGCTCCACAACATTCCCTTCATTCCCGAGCGGTGTCCTCTCTCGATAAAGGCCAAAAGCCTTGATTATAAGGAAGTCCTGAATTCCCTTGAAGAGAAATCCCCTGGAACAAAACACATGTTTCTTCTGGGCTTTCTTGAGAAAGGAAAACAGTATTTCGCCAGAGAATATACTCCCCCACTCCTTAGAGAGTGTGAAAGGTGTGGTATGCCCACAACCAGAGATATATGTGCTTTTTGTCGGATTCTTGAAAAACTTAGGAACCAAGGGGTGAAGAACAGTGCGCATTCTCGCAGTGAATAGTGGAGGCTCATCTATTAAGTATGAACTTTTTGCAGTACACGATAATATAACGTCTCTTCTCAGGGGAAGCGTGAAACGACTCTACCGCCAGGATTCCTTTCTTGAACAAAGGTCGGAAAAGGGTGGCGTCCTTGAGAAGAGAATCCCAAACCTTGATCACGAAAAGGGACTTCATACTATGCTTGAGGCACTCACCGAAAGCGGTCACCTTAAAGATTTTTCTGAACTCGACGCCATAGGAATAAAACTCATTAACGGAGGCAAGAAAATTCGAGAAACACGTTTCATAGACCATGAAGTCATCGAAGCGCTCCGGGACCTATCCTCAGTGACTCCAGTACATAATCCACCTGCACTCCTTGCCATTGATATCTTCCGCCGTATTGTTCCTCATATCCCGCTTGTAGGAGTTTTCGAAACAACTTTCCATATCTCCATTCCTCCTGCTCACCGGGTTTTTGGTCTCCCCTGGTCATTGAGTACAGAATACGGCCTTGAAAAGCTTGGTTTCCATGGAAATTCGTACCGGTATATAGCTGAGCGCTTAAGACAACTCACCCCTTCCTCTTCAAGGGTCGTAGCTTGCCATCTTGGGAGTGGTTGTAGTGTCTGCGCCATAAAAGACGGTAAATCTTTTGATATCTCAAGCAGCTTCACTCCTCAAAGTGGTGTCATTATGTCTACTCGTCCAGGGGACTTTGATCCTCAGGTGCTTCTTTACCTTGAGGAAAGGGTTGGACTTTCTCCAAAAGAGCTGAATAGCATCCTGGCTAAGGAATCAGGGCTTTATGGTATATCCGGAGTTAGCGGAGAATTGTGGGAAATTGAAAAAGCCGCCCAAGAAGGCAACGAGCAAGCACAACTTGCTGTTGACGTCTTTGTCTACCAGGTGAAAAAGTACATCGGAGGATTTGCTGCCCTTATGGGAGGCCTTGAGAGTCTCGTGTTTACTGGAGGTATTGGCGAAAACGATACATACATTAGAGAAAGAATTTGTGAAGGCTTGGAGTTTCTGGGTATCACTATTGATCCAGAGCTCAACAAGACCACTACAGGTGGTAAAGAAGGCAAAATCAGCCGTGGACCTTGCGAGGTGTGGGTAATCCCAACTTGGGAAGAGTTTATGATAGCTAGAGAGGTAGCAAACCTCCTCAGAAAAGAGGGAGGAATACCAGATGCCAAAAGGAGTTGAGTACCATCGTCAGGGATTTAACTGTGCCGAGTCTGTTCTGCTTGGACTCTGTGATCACCTGGGAATAGAAAATTCTCTTATTCCCAGAATTGCTACCGGTTTTGGAGGGGGTATAGGACATACAGGAAACATTTGCGGGGCTATCACCGGAGCTGTCATGGCTTTGGGTATACGCTTTGGAAGAGAAAACCCACAGGATAAAGACTCAAGAGACAGGCTCTACCTTTTAGTCGAGACTTTTCTTAAGGAAATTGAGGAAACCCTTGGGTACCTTGACTGTCTCAACCTCATCGGGGTTCGTCTCAACACAAAAGAGGGTCTCGAGAGATACCGAGAAGAAAACCTCCGACTCAAATGCCAACAAATTGTAGAAACGGTCGAGAATATTGCCCGGCGATATCTTAGGGGGTCCACCTACTCTCGGTAGTGAGGCTCAAGAAGGCGCGGAACATTCGCATATCGCGCAAAGAGCTCATCGTAAATTTCCCGATGAGGAGACGGCTCAAAAACCCGGGTGGTACGAGTGATATTCTCCTTTGCTTCCTTAAGACTTTTGGCGTGTCCTGTGCCCACCATAGCAAAGAGTGCTGCTCCAAGAACAGTAGCCTCCTCACAAGATGTAACTACAATCGGAAGATTTAAGACATCCGCCCGAATGCGATTCCAAAGCTCGTTTTTTGAGCCTCCTCCCACAACCACGACTCGTCCTGGACGAAAACCAAAGGCTTCAAAAAGAGCGTCCACAGCCTGTCTAAGCTGGAACGAAAGTCCCTCAAAAACAGCTCTTGCAATCTGCCCACGACCAGTAGTAAGCCCCAGTCCAAGAATTGTTCCTTTTGTTCCATAGGGCTTAAGAGGACCCGAAGGCATAAAAGAAGGGATGAAAAAGACACCCTCCGCTCCAGGACCCACCGAAGAAGCAGCTTCAATAATACGGGTGTAAATATCCTGCTCATCTTTGCAATCAGCAAAGAGGTTGCGACGTACCCACTCTACGACACCACCAGCAATCATAAGCATCTGGGGATTCCAGAAACCCTTTTCGGCATCAAGTTCTACAAGCATACCCGTAGCAAAGGCTACCTCCGAATCTCGGAAAAAAGGAATCCGAAGGGCGGCAATTTCCCAAGTACCTGAGCTCAGAACAAGCTCGTTATCCTCTGCAAGAGACCCAATAATGGCAAATTGGGTGTCATGCCCAGCAGAGGTTACTGGGGTTCCTTTCGGAATTCCAGTTTCTTCGCTTGCTTTTGCAGTTACCGTCCCGATAACTTCTCCGCTTTCCACCATCCTAGGAAAGAAATCAGAGCGGAGACCAGCAAGCGACAGAAGACGTTCTGACCATTTGCGCTCTTGAATATCAAACATCATTGTTGTGGACGCAGCGGTAAAATCCATGGTCATTTCCCCAGTGAGTCGAAAGTTCAAAAGTCCTGGCATCATAAGAAAATACTTTGCTTCATCTAGTGCCCTGGGGACATTTTCTCGGAGCCACAAAAGCCTAAGGAGTGTATTGAAGGGGATAACTTGGTAACCAGTAATCCGAAAAATCTCTCGGGCACTTATAAGTTCGGTAATCTTTTTTGACCACTTCTCGGTCCGAGAGCATTGCCAAGAGATGACCGGATACGTGAGGCTGCCATCCTCTCGCACTGGTGCGCCATCGGCTCCAAAGGTTGTTACCGAGACCGCTTGAACTTCACGGCCAATCGAAGCAACGATTTTCCCTGTAGCCTGACAAATCTTTCCCCATATCTCCTCAAGGTCCCATATAAGATAGTGCTCAGATCCCTCTTCACGTTTTGGAGCATTGGGAAAAGAAACAATGGAGAGAATGTTTCCTCGAGAGTCTAAAGCTACAGCCCTGATACTTGTCGCCCCACAGTCAAGTACCATAAAGTAACCCTGTTTCTTCACATTTCTTCCCTCCCCAGACCCAGAAAGCCCTGGAAAGATTCAAGGAAAACCACACAATTCTCCCGCTGTAACAGGACACCCCTACTACTTCCTCCTTTTACTCCTCAAGGCTTGTAGTTTCTCTTCAAAGGGAGGATACACTACCCCCTCCTCGGTTACGAAAGCATGCACCAAAGATGAGGGGGTAACATCAAACGCCGGATTATATACCGCAACCCCAGAAGGAGCAACAGTAACCCCCCCAAAAGTCGTAACTTCCTGAGGATTCCGCTCCTCTATGGGAATATCACCACCAGTTTTAGCCTCCGGATCCACTGTTGAAAGAGGGGCAGCGACATAAAATGGTATTCCATGGTGATAAGCAAGAACAGCTATGGTGTACGTCCCGATCTTGTTTGCTACATCCCCATTCATGGCAATACGATCTGCTCCCACGATAACCTTTGTAATGTGTCCCCGGGACATCAAGGATCCAGCCATGTTGTCACAGACAAGAGTAACCGGAATGCCGCTTTTAAGAAGCTCAAAAGCAGTGAGGCGAGCCCCCTGAAGAATTGGACGGGTCTCATCAGCATACACGGTGAGTTTTTTCCCTTCCCTGTGGACCGCCCAGAGAATTGCTCCCAATGCTGTTCCCCATCCCCCACAGGCTAAAGGTCCAGTGTTACAGTGGGTGAGAACTCGATCACCGTTCTCAAAGAGTGCCGCCCCAAAGCGAGCAATGCTTTCAGAAGTAGCAACGTTTTCCGCGTCTATCGCTTTTGCTTCGGCAACGAGACGATCCACCACTTCTTCCCAATCTCCCAGGGCATTTTGTGCAGACCATATAGCTCGCATACGGTCCAAAGCCCAGAAAAGGTTTACCGCCGTGGGTCGTGTTGATCGAAGCTCAAGGTCCACCCGCTCGAGAAAGGAAAAGAAATCCTCACTCTTAAGCCCCTCAAAAGCTCCAAGGCACAAGCCATAAGCCGCTGCAACCCCAATAAGCGGAGCTCCACGAATACGCAAGTGTTTAATCGCTTCGACGATATCTCGGTAATCCTCGGTTTCAACGTAAACTTCTTCCCAGGGAAGGCGAGTTTGGTCAAGAAACCGCAAACTCCTGCCCTTCCATTCAAGTGCTCGCAGAAACATCTCCTATCCCCTTTCTACATTCCTCTTCCGAAGAGAATAAAGAGCATTACTATGCTTCCTGCCATAGCGACGCCTCCCAAGGCAAAGGGAAATATCTCCCAAAATCTAAAACCAAGAAGAAAGGCGATAAGTGACCCTGTCCAAACTCCGGTAAAGGGGAGGGGAATTCCAATAAAAAGAAGAATGCCCCATCTTCCATACTTCCTGTATGGGTCAAAATGCTTCTTTGCTTTCTCGGTGTACCATACCCAAAAGCGATGAAACCACTGCATACGCTGCAGGAAGGAAAAAACAAATGGTAGAAAGCGCATGACAAGGAAAAAGGGAATAACATTTCCCCAAAAAGCAACTCCAAAAGCTACGGGTAGAGGAAGTTGTTTTACGAAAACACCATATGGCAGTGCTCCTCGGATTTCACTAATTGGAAGCGCTGCAAGGAGCACAACCCAGAGGATGCCTTCAAAACTCACAGAGACATCCTCCGAACAAGTTCCCGAATAATCAGGGTGAGCTTTGGCTGTGCCTCGTTAGCAGCCTGGACAACGTCTTCAAAGCTTAAGGGCGTAACCACTCCATCAATAGCAAGGTCAGTAATGCAGGAAATACCAAAAATTCGCATCCCAGCATGCTTGGCTACAATAACTTCAGGAACGGTGGACATTCCTACCGCGTCGGCCCCAATTTTACTAAGAAAACGATACTCTGCAGGGGTCTCAAGGCTTGGCCCAGGAAGAGCGACGTACACCCCTTGATGGAGGTAAATACCATGCTCGAGCCCTATCTGAAGCGCAAGCTCTCGGAGTTCTCTATCGTACACCTCAGACATATCCGGGAAGCGAGGACCAAGTTCCGGATCGTTAGGTCCACGGAGTGGGTTATCTCCAAGAAGGTTAATGTGATCAGTAATAATCATGAGATCCCCCCGGCGCATATTTCGATTGAGACCCCCTGCTGCGTTGCTTACAATAAGTACTCCTGCTCCAAGGCCTTTCATGACGCGAACTGGAAAAGTTACTTGCTGCAACGTGTACCCCTCGTAATAGTGGAATCGCCCTTGCATAACCACCACAGGCTTCCCGGAAAGGAAGCCTAGGACAAGGTTACCCCGATGCGTTTCAACAGTAGAAATCGGAAAATGAGGGATCTCCTCGTAGGGAATCACCCGGTCAATTTCCACATCGTCCACAAGCTTTCCAAGTCCTGTTCCCAGGATGATGCCAATGCGGGGAGTAAAGCGAACTCTTTCTTGAATAAAACGAACACTCTCCTCGATACACTTGCGAAGCTCCACCCCTATCACCTCCAATCATTTTCTCGGAAACGCTCGTTCATAGGATTCACGTAAAAGCCTTCGATTGACATGGGTATATACTTGCGTTGTCGCAATGTCGCTATGTCCTAGGAATTCTTGAACTACCCGCAGTTCTGCACCTCCTTCAAGAAGATGTGTTGCAAAAGTATGCCGGAGTGTATGGGGGGTAATGTGCTTGCGTATACCTGCCTGAAGGGCATATCGTTTTACCATATTCCATACACTCTGACGGCTTAAAGGTTTCCCACTGGGACCACTGACAAAAATATACCTACTTTTTTTGCCCCTGAGAAGAAGGTTTCTCGCTCTATTAAGGTACTCGAGGAGGGCTTCCTTTGCTCTCTCCCCAAAAGGAACAATACGCTCTTTAAATCCTTTCCCCCAAAGCCTAAGCATTTGCTCTTCAAGGTCAAGGTGCTGAAACTCAAGAAAGACAACCTCACTTACCCTAAGACCACTCGAGTACATAAGTTCAAGAATCGCTCGGTCACGAACACCAGAAGGTTTCGTCACATCACAGGAAGCAATGAGAGCTTCTACTTCTTCAACCGTCAAAACTTCAGGAAGATGTCTCTTGATGCGTGGAGTATCAAGAAGTTTTGCCAGGTTCTCTCGAGCTACCTTTTCCCGAACAAGGAAACGAAAAAAGGTACGAAGCGCTGAGATACGGCGCGCAAGGGTTGTTGCCTCAAGTCCAGCAGAGGACTCGTGCTCCACGAAAGCTTCAAGAGTGTCCAAAGTTACCAAGCTAAAATCCTCTACCCTACATTCTTTAAGGAAGCGAAGGAAACTTGCTACATCTTGGCGATATGCAAGAATCGTATTCTCCGCCACACGTCGCTCCCAGAAGAGAAAGTTAAGAAAAGCTTCAAGGTACTCTTCAGGCCGAGGATTGGACACGCTTCCTAAGCACTCCTTTCAGGACAAGGGCGAAAAGAATAATCCCAAGGCACGCGGCCTGACCCAAGGTGAAAACACCCAAAACGGCGAATGGTTCGTCCCGCAAGTATTCGATAAGGAATCGGGCAACTCCATAGAGCACAAGATAGTCAAGGAAAAGCTCTCCCTTAAACCACCGTGACTTCTCAATTCGAAGGAGTACGAAGAGGATAATGAGCGAATACCCGATGGCATATATCTGTGTGGGGTAACGAAACCCTTCAAGATGAGGAAACTTCACACCAAGGGGAAAAACGGAGAAAGGGGAAATCCGACCATAGCAGCACCCGTTGAGAAAACATCCAATACGAGCAACAGCATACCCCAAAGCAAGAGGTGGAGCAAAAAGGTCAAAAAAAACCGCAAGTTTATACCGTTTCAAGTGAAGGTACGGAACAGTAAGCAAAATAGCCCCTAAAACTCCACCGTAAAAGGTCAAGCCACCCTCCCGAAAAGAGAGAATATGCAAGGGATAACGTCGGTAATACTCAAGGTGAAGAAGAACATAGGCAAACCGCGATCCCAAAACAGCCCCAATAATACAAAGTGACGCTGCCTCCACAACACTTTCTGGGGAAACACCTAACTGCAGAGCCCTCCGAATAGCAAAGAGGATACCTATAAGAAAGGCAATCCCAAGTAGAACTCCATAGGAGTACACTGGAAAGCCACCAATAGAAAAGAGAATACGGTACATTAAAACACCACCTTTTCTTGAGAGTCTATAACCCCAATCCAGACTGGACCAGGAGCAACCTTCACCTCTTTCCCGTCAGGGAGATAAAAGCGCGTTTTATCTCGCATGCTCTTTTTTTCCCAAGTAACAGGAATGACCTTCCCTTCAAGGAATACAAATCCTGAACCTCTACCAATAAAGCGAATTTCAACTCTCCCTTCTGCATCCTTTATTTTGTGCTCGGTTACTTGGATGATAACCGTGCTACAAGCAAGCTGTGCCCGTGTTTCCCCATCCCGATGTGGTTCCCCATTAATAAATCGGAGATATACTCGGCGTTCAGGGTTATAGACAAACTGAACACGATAATCTCGCGTGTATCTAATCTCAACTTGAGGAGCACTTCTCCCCTCCAACGTCTCTCCCGGAGGAAGGACAGAAAACGTTGCCGAACGTATCGGACGGAGAAGACCAAGACGCTGTGCCTCCTCAAGAAGGGACGGAAAAAGAGCATAGAGATTATGCGGTGGACGCCGATCTTTCACTCGTTCAAAGGGGCGAAAATTTTTCTGCTCATCAATGTGGTCTACAGCAAGTTCCCGAATATACGCATAGGATTCTACACTTCCACCACTGTGGACAAGAATAGCATCGTGCTCAGATGCTTTTAAAACAAAGTACGGACGAGCACTTCGAATGGGTCCAACACGTCCCCTGGATTGAGGGTCAAACACGGCTAAAAATCGGGTGATACCACCTTCAGTAAGCATCTCGTAGACAACACGTGCTCGCCCCAAACCATACTGGGGCCTGGCCTGGGGCGTATTTTCAATGGCAAAAGCGAAAGGCCTTTGAGTAAAAGGAGAACGTCGCTCAAACCATCCTTCTGGAGGAACAAGCTCCCCCGTAGCCAGCGTCTCCCCTGCCATACCTTCACTTGTTGCAAGACCTTCCTCAGCAAGACGGGCAAGAAGGTTTGACTTTCCCTCCTCTTCAAAAAGACCACGCACAGTTGCTTCTGCTTCAGGTCCTTCCCACTGCATCCGCTCTTCGACTTGGAGCTCTTCCCCAGGGGTGAAGACTTTTTCTCCCGAGGGCGCAGCTTCCTCAAAAGCACTCTCAGTTTTTGGAAGGTCCACCGGGGGCTTAGGAATTCGAACTTGTTGCCGCTCCTGTTCTACCTTCGCAGCAAGCTCACTCTGTATCTTTGGTTGCAAAGGCTCCTCCGCCTTAAGTTCCTCGGGAGGTTGAAGTTCCGCACGGGTAACCTCTTGAGGTAGAACACTCCGAGGCGCTTCTTTCGCAGGAATCTCCATAAGCTCTACAACCACAGGCTTCTCTTCTCCCTTCGTTACCCGTATGGAGAGAAGCCACAAAGAGAAAACAGCAAGGAAGGCAACATTTACCGCAATGGAAATTGCAAGGGAAATAGACCATACACGCCTTTCGTTATAAACCACCCTACTCCTCCTCTCCCGGTTGAGTGGCAATGGCCATACGTTCCACTCCAGCCCGCTTTAAGAGGTCCATGAGTTTCACCACTTTTCCATGGAGGACTTCTCGGTCAGCTTCAATGACTACTGCGACTTGGGGG
>CALAIW010000040.1 GCA_937922705.1 uncultured bacterium
ACCCTGGAATTATTTGGATAGGGAACACAAAGAAGCTCAATGCGACCAGGAGAATCGCGCTCAATCTCCAGGGTAAAGGAACCCAAGGGAGAGACAAGGAGCCTATCGGCAAAGGCATCACTTATTGTCGTAAGTTCAAGGGCAAGATGAGCCACTCCATCGGTATAACTCAAACGTTTTACAGTACGCACTTCTTGCACTCTGCGAAGTGCGTTCTCGAAGACGGTGAGGTCTCGGAAACCAATATTTCGGATGAAAAGTTCTACTTCTGTTGTGCGCATTTCCTCACCGCCTATCCAGGTATGGAGTTTCGGAATGAAAACTTCGCTTAACGCCTTACCTGCCTCTCTGAGGGCTCTCTTTCCCACTATTTCTTCGCTTAAATCAGCTGCTGAAGCTTCCTTTCCATCGGCAGCGATGATGCTTCCGGTGTGGACGTCGATTGCCCGTGCCTCAGCTTGAGCTCGATAGGAGACAAATCCCGAGGTTCCCACTGCCCATTCGGCAAAAGCTTCCCCGATAATAATGATATCGGCGTTGAATCTCTCCCCCAAGGAAATCGCCTGTCGGACATCGTCAAGAGCCGAATAGGTGATTTCCCTATAGCGGACATTGGCAACTTTGGCTTGGTCGACGACCCAGAAACCACTATCAGAAATACTCTAATACTCTCTCACCGGAACTCGGATGCTAGAGAAACGACGTTTCACCACAGGAACTTCCTCTTCCCTGAGGTAGGCAACGATGTCTCCCTTGCGGCCAGTAGCACCACTCACCAAGCGAGCAACGACAAATTGCTCTTCCACCTCTTCGACCCGCAAGCACCCCATTGTTTCCTTGGTAAAGCCCAAGAAGATTATGCCCCTTTTATCGCAGCGGCGGCGTTGGTGTTCTCCCGATTCGCAAGAGGGAACCCAGGAATCGACTTTTCCCCTCCCGGGAATTCCATCGACTGTCACTTTAGTGTACAATAAAACTGCTATCGTAGCCCTTGGTAACGGCACAATTACGATACTAGGATCAAGACCACCTGGAACAGAACGGGAGAGCTTCCTGTCTAAAGGGCGAGGTTTTGTGTCTTTCAAGACCACTGCTACCGATACTCTATACAAACGGTTGAGGAGGAGAAAGGGTGAAGGGAAGCATTATTCTTTCTGGCGTTGGGGGAATGGGTATTCTCAAGGCAAGTGAGGTCATTGCTCATCTTGTGGTTCAAGAAGGGCTTGCCGTTCGCCAATCTGAGGTCCACGGTATGGCGCAGCGAGGAGGAAGTGTGGTGACTCACCTCCGGTATGGAGAAGAGGCTTTTTCTCCTCTCCTTTTCCGGGGCGAAGCCGACTTTATGCTGGCTTTTGAGGAGCTTGAAGCCCTTCGCTATCTTCCCTATCTCAAGCGGGGCGGGACAGTGATTCTCAATCGCCTTGTCCTCTGCCCTCCGGGTGTTGACCCTTCCCGATATCCCAAAAGTGTTCCAGAAATCCTCCGGAACGCAGGGTACAATGTCACATCCATTCCGGCAACAGATATCGCCCTTTCTCTTGGAGATATTCGGGTGACGAACACAGTCCTTCTTGGGGCTTTCAGTCGTGTTTTTCCAATAGGGTCAGAAAAGTCTTGGAAAGAGGCGTTCCAGAAAGCCTTTCGGGGAAAGAATCTCGAACAGAACCTTGAAGCTTTTTCGAGAGGGAGAAATTTCTACGATGCTTCGTAGCAATCCTTGGGCTGTCGTTTGTGCTGGGCTTGGGGTGAACCTTACCCTAGGCTTTCTCTATGCCTGGGGAGTTGTTGCCTCAGTACTTGTAAAGCAATTCGGCTGGAGCGCCACCCAGACACAAATTCCCTATATGCTTGCTTCGCTCATTTTCGCTCTCTCCATGATTCCTGCAGGAAGGCTCCAAGACCAAAAGGGACCTCGCACAGCTCTGTGGCTTTCGGCCCTCCTTGCTGGAGTGGGTTTTCTTGGCGCTTCTGTATCACTCAGCGTTTTGGGACTTGCGCTCTTTTTCGGTGTACTCTTTGGCCTTGCCATGGGTTTCGGATACGCTGCACCCACCCCAGCAGCAGTAAAATGGTTCCATCCGCAACACCGGGGGTTCATTTCTGGGATTGTGGTCAGCGGTTACGGTATTGCTCCGGTGTACATTGCACCACTCTCTCATGCCATTATTGAACGATATGGCCTTGCTCAAGCCTTTCTCCTCTTTGGCTGTCTCTTTGCAGGGATTATTTTTGCTCTTTCTTTCTTGATTACCAATCCTCCTGCTTCTTGGACCCCTGTCGTTCTTTCGTATGGGAAAAAACCCACTACTACCCCTCAAGCCATGAAGGATTTTACCCCGGGAGAAATGGTGCGCACACGAAGCTTCAAGCTCCTTTGGACCCTTTTTCTCCTTGGAACCTTTGCAGGGCTTCTGGTCATTGGGCAGGCACCACGTATTGCCGAGGAAATCGCAGGTTTTGAGTATGGTTTTGTTCCCGTTGCGCTGTATGCTGTAGCGAACTTCCTTGGGCGGATGAGTTGGGGGTCCCTCTCCGACCGTTTGGGACGAGGAAATGCTTTGAGTTTTGCTTTTCTGATTCAGACGGTGGTTTTCTTTGTCTTCGAGCAACTCACCAATCCAGCACTCCTCCTCATAGGTAAAAGCCTTGTAGGCTTCACTTTCGGTGGGATGCTCTCCATGTTCCCTGCAGCCTGCGCCGATCTCTTCGGCCTTAAAAACCTAGGGGTGAACTATGGTATCCTTTTCACCGCCTGGGGAGTGGGAGGAATCCTTGGACCCCTTCTTGGGGGTTTGAGCCGAGACTTAACCGGAGGACATACCGTGAGTTTTCTCGTTTCTGGATGTGCAAGCCTTTTTGGGGTTTTCTTAAGCTTTCTTTTGCGACGAAGAAAAAAAGATGCACCAGAAAAAATTTGAGGAAATCCTCTCGGGTAGAATCCAGAACTTTGCCGTCATTGACCCTCATGAAGTCGTTACCGGGGAATGGGTTCGTCTGAAATGCCAGTACGGTTGTGACAGTTTTGGGCTTTGTCTTACCTGTCCACCCTATAGCCCCGAACCCTCGCAAACGAGAACAATCCTTGATTCGTACCGGTGTGCTCTGCTTCTTTGGCAACCCGAAACCTGGCAGAACCTCCGGAGGATTTGCGCAGAACTTGAGAGAGAATTTTTCCTCCTTGGGTACTACAAAGCCTTTGCCATGCCCTCAGGACCTTGTGAGCTCTGTGACCCTTGTCCTTGCAAGTATCCTTGCCGCCATCCAGAGCTTGCCCGTCCCTCTATGGAAGCCTGTGGCATTGACGTTTACGCCACGGTACGGAAATTTGGATTCCCTATTGAGGTTGTTCGCGATAGATCCTGCCGGGCAAACTACTATGGGCTCATTCTCCTTGAGTGAATCTTTTCTTAGAGAGTGGTGTTTTTCTCCATCCGTCACCCCTGAATGTCGTAATCAGGGGCCTGCCCCTGGATGTCTTTATCAGGGGCCTGTCCCTGAATGCTTTTATCAGGGACTGCCCTCGAATGTTTCTATCGAGGAGCCTGCCCCTGGATGTAGTTACCAGGGGTCACCCCGGCATGTAGTTCAGCCGGGGTCTTTCTTCTCGTCATTCCGGCAATCTTTTAGCCGGGGTCTAAGCCTTCCAAAACCAAGATGCCCGATTACTGATTTCGGGCATGACGAAAAGAAGAGATTCCTGCTTAATACGTGCAGGAATGACGAAAGGGAACGTGCGGGAATGACGAAGAAGAGGAACATGCGGGAATGACGAAGGGGGAGACGTGTCGGAATGACGGAAAGAGGGGATGCAGGAATGACGAAGTGGGGGGCATGCGAAAATGGCGGATTGGGAGGCATGCGGGAATGACGGAGAAATGGAGGGCGTGCGGGAATAACGAAAAAAGAGAACATGTGGAAACAGCGAGTGGGGTGTGCACGGGAATGGCAGAGGGGTTTGTGCAGAAGCAAAGGAAAAGAGATAAAATATGAGAACGGCAGAAAAAGCATCACCAAAGCCTTGAGTATTTTTCGACAGTCCGATGGCACATGAGGACACAGCAGTTGCAACGCCACGCCTCAAACATCGCTTTAGCCGTTTCCAAATCGTATTCTTCACTTTCCATCCAGTCCTGGACTTCTTGACGCATGAAAACTTTTGGTTCTTGTACCACACGGTGGTCGCAACACGGTTTTACTCTTTTTACCCTATAGCGATGGTTTCAGGCCTTTTCCAGAATAAAGCGGAATAGTATCAGAACCTTCTTGGTGGCAGAGCGTGCCAAGCTCAAGGGGGGACTTATCCTGCCCCGATTGACTCTTATTTTTAGGGTAATTTCAAATGCTTGGGTCCTTAAAGCACCCTGGAATTATTTGGATAGGGAACACAAAGAAGCTCAATGCGACCAGGAGAATCGCGCTCAATCTCCAGGGTAAAGGAACCCAAGGGAGAGACAAGGAGCCTATCGGCAAAGGCATCACTTATTGTCGTAAGTTCAAGG
>CALAIW010000041.1 GCA_937922705.1 uncultured bacterium
CCGTGAGAGATGTTGGCACCCAACTCAAGAAATAGAAGAGCTCTCTGATGGTGGGCTTGTCCTTCGCTTTTTTACGGGAGGGCTGGATGAAGTAAAGCGTTGGGTGATGGGCTACGGGAGCCATGCGGAGGTTCTGGCTCCGGAGTCTCTACGTCAGGCCGTGAAGGAAGAGCTCAAACAAATGGCTACTCTCTACAAAGAAAAATTGTAGGAAAACTTCTGGACTGAAAATCTCTTTCAGTCTCCTTTGGTACATTTTGAAAGGAGGAAAGGGTGAAAATGTAGTTGATAAATAATTGAGTTCATAGGGAAAAGGGAAACATCTCTGCTGTTGGAATACAATCAAGAAAATTTCAGGTGGACAGGGAAAGGCACGAAATAATTTTTACCCCGCCTTGCCGGTTCGTGGTTTGTTTCTCTGTGTCCATGCTTGTAAGGGAGGTAGCTTAACTGTTTTTCAGAACAAGGACAACCGTACTTGGGCAGAAGTAGACTTTTGGCGGGGCCCATTAAGATACACGGTACGGTTGTCACTAAAGCAAGGGAGGGAGGAAAACTCGGTTGTTGGAGGCTATAGCTTTACTCGGGAAAACACTTGATAGCGGAGAGAAACTGGTAGAGAACCTGGTGAGGGATGTAAAGTTCTCCCCGGGCCTACATCTGGTAAAGCTCGACTTCCGGGAAGAAGGTCTGGACAATTTGAGGCTCATCTTCGATATCGAAGAAATCCCGCAGGAGCCCGAAGAGCGCCGTAAATTTTTGACTGCTTGGCGGTACGTAGGCAACGCTTCGGGCAACAATCCCCAGATATTCCTTACTACTGATACTCTACACTATCTCACCGGCCCAGTCATTTCCAACTTGCTCCAAGAGCTCAAGCTGATGGGCGAGGACAACTCGGAGTTAGCCCTAAAGCTTAGGCTCATTCGCGATACTGCTTTTGTCAAGCCCGAAAGCGGGGAAGCAGTGCTAGATTTGGCCCGCTTAGGCCTTGAAGCAGAAGGAGAGGGAAAAGGCGGTGGAAAGGGGGTTAAGAAAAGAAGCAAGGAGGCGGCCAGGTGGGTGGCGGAAATTTTGCTGAAGGAAGTATCGCGTCGGACCGGCCTCACCAAGAAGAAGATAGGCCTTTGGACTCTCCTTTATAACGGAAAGCCCTTGATCAAATTTCACCCCTACGACCAGGTGATTCTCCGTTACCGCTTGGCTGGCTTTGAAGGCGAGGGTGTTGTGCAGGGTGTTTGCTCAGTGTGCGGCGAGGAAAAGGAGAAGGTCAGCGCCATTGCTTTCAAACGCCTGCAGTTTTTTAAACCCTACATAACCGACAAGGTGGGCTTTGCCTCCGGAGTAAGTAAATCGGGCTTCACCCGCAACTTCCTTATCTGCGAGGACTGCTTCCGTGCCTTCCTGGTAGCGGAGAACTACCTGCCTCAGAAGCTCAGCCTGAAGGTGGGCAAACTGGACTTTCTCCTTCTTCCCGCTTTTCTCATCCCCCTTTCTACCCCGGCCTGGCGACAGGAGTTTCCTTACTTAGTAAAAAAACTCACCCACAAGACCCAAGGCTTCGTCGATTTTGCCGCTATCGCCGGAGAGAGGGATTTTGAAAAGGAACTACAAGAGTTCCTGGGAGAATTGAGCGAGGAAGGAGAGGAGAACCAGGCGCTGCTCAACTTTCTTTTCTACCAGAAACCCCCTGGTAGGAGTGAATTCCGTATCCTGGGCTATATCAGGGATGTAGCGCCCAGCCGCATATACAACCTCTTCCGGCGGAGCAACGAGCTGGTCAACAAAGGGAGGAACCTTCTGGGAGGAAGGACAAGAGATTGGTGGCTTGACCTTACCCGTATCTACTCTCTGCTACCCCTCAAGGAAGGGGATAAGACCGAACACAAGAAGCTTCTTTACGTCTATCAGGGCCTGCTCAAGGGCGAGCCCATCGAGTATGCCTTCCTCATTGGAGAGTTCGTGGAATTGGCTCATCTCTATCTTACCGGCGGTTTCAAGGGGACCAATCAAAGAGAGCCCAAGCCTGGTTACGAGGAACTAGCTCTGGCTCAGCAACTCTTAAGGGCTGGTTTTTTCCTCAAGTTTTTGCGTCAAGAAAATCTGCTTAGGGGGGTGAAAGATTTGCCAGAAGTTGGACAGGACTTGGCGGTGGGTCCGGAGATGAAGGAGTACCTTACCTTTATGGGGTATACCGAACCCCAGGCAGCCCTCTTCCTTATGGGCTATCTTCTAAGCGAGGTGGGGAGGGGGCAATACAAGGCGGGACACGAAAGCAAACCGGTGCTAGACAAGATTAACTACCAAGGTATGAACTGGTTCCGCCTTCTGCGACTGGCTAACCAACTCTTCGAGAAACTCAGACAGTACGACCGACTCCAATACAACTACAACGAGCTCCTTTACACGGAGATGAAGCGGCTACTCGATCGCTACCGGGATAATAACTGGCCCTTAAGCCCGGAGGAAAACGTCTTTTATATCCTTTCCGGCTATGCTTTCGGCACCAAGGTAGCGACGAAAAAAGAGAAGGAGGGTGAAGAAACCGATGTCCAAACTTGAGCTTGTCACTAAAAACGGGGAAATCCTTTTCCTTTATGACGCCAAGATGTGCAATCCTAACGGCGATCCGGACGATGAGAACCGGCCGCGCATGGACCTGGAGCGCGAACGCAACCTGGTCTCCGATGTCAGGCTTAAGCGCTACATCCGCGACTACCTCTACGACTACTTCCAGACAAACGGCGGCGACCAGACCATTTACGTGACCAAGGCAGAAGGGGTGGTACAAGCTGGGGATCGAGTAAAACAGCTTCTAGGCAAAGGTAGCGAAGATAGTGTAAGCAAAGCGGATCTTCTGGTTTTGCTAACCAAGTTAATAGATGCACGTCTTTTTGGGGCAACTATTCCCCTTAAGGGAGCAAAAGAACCTGTCAGTGTAACCGGTCCGGTGCAGTTCAACTGGGGCTACTCTCTTAACCGCGTACAGTTGGTAGAGTCCAACAAACTCTCCTCCCAGTTCGCCACTAAAGAACAAGCTGCACAGGGCACCTTTGGCAGGGACTACCGCCTCTACTACTCTTTGATCGCCTTTCATGGCATTGTGAGCGCCCGCAGGGCGGCCGTGATGTACAAGGTAGCCGGCGAAAACCCCGCTGCCAGCCTGAACACGCGGGATCTAGAACTTTTAGACCAGGCCATGCTTAAAGCCATTCCCCTCCTGGCCACCCGTTCCAAGATCGGCCAGTACCCCCGGCTCTACCTCCGTTTTGAGTTCACCGATGCGGAGACCTTCATGGGAGACATGCGTGAGGATCTGCGCCTGGAGCGTGACTCTGGGCTTCGCTCCGTCCAGGATGTCAGGCTGGAAATTAGCGGGCTTAGGGAACGTATTCTTGGAGTTAAGGATTGCATTGGTCAGGTCTTTTTCTGGCAGGACCGTGAGCTTATCACCACTGTGGGCGGTGTTCGCCAGGACTGCGGTACCTGGCTGGCTGATCTTCTCGGCAAAGAGCGAGTAATACCGCTAGGAAGGGAGTAATGCAATGTGGTAAACGTAGCCGTCTTTGACTTGGTCGGCCCCTCTGCCCACTTTCGCAAGTACTACACCAATTCTTCTTCTCTTTCCTACGCCTTTCCACCCCGGACAGTGCTTATGGGGACGGTGGCGGCCATATTGGGCTGGGAGCGCGACAGCTATTATGAAGAACTAGGGCTTGAGCAGGCCCGCTTTGCGGTGGTCGTGAAAGTGCCGGTGAGACGTCTTATCCAGACGGTGAATTATATCGGGACTGACGAAGAAGATTTCAACCGGATGAAGAAACTGGAAGCGATGAAAGGGACACAGGTACCGCTGGAGCTCCTTCTGCCTAGTGAAGGAGCTCCCTCCCTCTGCTTCCGTGTGTACTTTGCTCACCGCGATGAACGCATAACCGCGGATCTGGCAGAGAGGGTCGCCGCTGGGCGACCCTACTTTCCACTTTACTTGGGGCTAACTGAGTTCATCGCCCAAGCCCGTTTCTGCTACTACGGCCCACCCGAGAAAATCATTCCTCCAGGCTCGGAGGTGGAACTACACTCGATCTTAGCAGCCGATTTCCTGCAACGTCCCGTGTTTACTGACGGCATTGCCTTAAACCGTGAAAAGGCTCCCCAGTCTTTCGGCCAAGGCAGAAAACTCATGCCGCCCCGGAGCTACATTTATGAGATGCACGCCCGTCCCTGGAGGGCAGAACTCACGATTTCCGCCTATTCCTTCCTTTTGCCCTCCAGGCGGGAAATAGTGGCTTTCATGGAGGGAGAACTGTGGTCTTCTTCGCTCACAAAGAGTACGAGAACCGGCCCTATCCCTGTTATCGCTTAGGTTCCCACCTGGCTCTGGTAGCAGCCGAATGTTGTTCCTCCGTGGCCGAACTCCCTCGTGGTAGGGAACTCCTGCCTCTGGCTGCCATCGTGGGGCTTACCCACGACTTCGCCAAGTACACATCTTACTTTCAGAATTACCTGCTAACGGGACAGAAGAACGAGTACAAAGGCCATGCTTTTCTTTCTGCCTTATGGGCAGCTTTTCTGGCAAAGCGCCAAAACTTAGGGCCGAAAGAGAGACTGGTAGCTTTCACATCGGTCTTGTGGCATCACTGTGACCTGGGGTTGGTGGACGACTACCTGGTATCCCGCCAGGAATTCGAAGACCAATTGTCTTTAGACCCTAACAAATACCGGCGGATAGAGATTACCGCGAAGCAGGTCGAGGATCTGGCCCGAAGCTCCAAGGAGATAGCCTCTTCCTTGCGATGGGCTGCCCGCCACCTTTCCCGGTGTCTCTTTCGCCAGGGGCTTTCCACTCTTGAGCTTGACCAGTTTCTTGCCCAGGACTGGGAAGAGCTTCTGGCTGAGTTCCTCTTTTCCTGGAAAGAGGTCTACATATCTCTTTATCGCGACTGGCGGAAGCTTGCGAGGCGGGAAGAATCCCAGCTTTCTGATTATTTTTTCCTTGTTTCTATCTTCTCAGCCCTGATCGATGCTGATAAACTTCACAGTGCTCGCTTGCGGGAGGTTAAAAGACCTGACCTTCCTTCCAACTTGGTCTTTCTTTACAAGAAAAAAAGGTTCGCCGGAGCCAGCCCCGGTGCCATAAACATTCTGCGCGAAGAGGTTTTCCGCAACGCCGAGGACAGGATAAAGAAAGCTTCTTTGGACCAGCGCTTTTTCACCCTCACTGCGCCCACGGGGAGCGGCAAAACCTTGGCTGTGCTTAACGCCGCCCTTATCTTGCGCGAGCGCCTGAGTTCTGCCTACGGCAAGACTCCCAGGATCGTTTACGCCCTTCCCTTCACCAGCGTCATCGACCAGACCTACCGCGTTCTCTGGGAAATCCTCCAGGAGACTGTGACGGGCTTTTCTTCCGCCCCCTCACCCTACTTGCTTAAACACCACCATTTGGCCGATGTCTTTTACCGAGCTGCAGAAGAGGAAGACCTGGGTTTTGACGAAGCTATGCTTCTTATAGAAAGTTGGCAGAGTGAGGTCATCATCACCACTTTTGTGCAACTTCTCCATACCCTTATTGGTTATCGCAATCGGATGCTCAAAAAGTTCAACCAGCTCAATCATGCCATAGTTATCATGGATGAGGTTCAAAACATACCAGTAGAGTATTGGCCCTTGGTAACCACAGTCCTCAAAGAGGCAGCAAAAGAACTCGATTTGCGGCTGATACTTATGACCGCTACCCGGCCAGAATGGTTTTCTCAGGGAGAGGCTGCAGAGCTTGCAGGTGAACCGGAAGATGTGGTTCGATTTTTCAGGACCCTCAACAGGGTCAGGCTTTACCCGGATTTGGAGCCGCGCACCGTCGCTGAAGCGGCTGAGCTTTTCCTCTCTCTCTATGAACCTTCCAAGTCCTACCTTGTCGTCCTTAACACCATTCGGAGTTCCATCGAGTTTTACCAATGCATTAGAGAAGTAATAAAAGACCGTGTGCCTCTTTTCTACCTCTCTACAAATATTATCCCTGCTGAACGGGAGAGGAGATTGGAAGAACTCAGAAGGCTCCTAGCACGAGGAGCCAAGCCAGTTCTCGTATCTACCCAGGTGGTAGAGGCAGGTGTGGACCTCGATTTTGATGAGGTTTGGCGAGACATAGGACCGATAGATGCCGTTGTTCAGGTGGCGGGCAGGTGCAATCGCCACTTTCGTAAGGAAAAGGGTCTAGTGCGATTAGTGAGGCTCGTGGATGAAGAGGGCAATACTCTGGCACGTCGGGTATATGGACGCATTCATGTTTGGGGTGCAGAAAAAGTCTTTGAGCAAGGGTCGTGCTTGGAAGAGCCTGATTTTTTTGAAGCAGTAGCGGATTTTTTCCAGTTTGTGCGGGAGAGAAAGGATACCAGCAAAAGCGAAGGGATATTGAAGGCCATGAGGGGTTTACGCTTCCAGAAAGATAGGGAGGAATTAGATTACGCCGTAAGGGATTTTCAGTTGATAGAGGATCGTCCAGACCAGGTGGAGGTTTTTGTCGCTGTTGATGAGAAAGCCGAGAGTATATGGCAGTTTTACCGGCAGAAGGTATCTGGGGCACCGGATATTAAGTCCCGTCAAGAAGCATACTACAAAATTAAGCGTGACTTTAGCCACTACATGATTTCTGTACCAGCCAAGCTTCTTCTAGGCAAAGT
The DNA here is from genome assembly GCA_937922705.1 of uncultured bacterium. Taxonomy (GTDB): domain Bacteria; phylum Atribacterota; class Atribacteria; order Atribacterales; family Caldatribacteriaceae; genus Caldatribacterium; species Caldatribacterium caloriphilum. The sequence goes on from CALAIW010000041.1 coordinate 6,678, forward strand.
CGACGAGACGGTAAAACCTCTGTACATCCCCCGTTACTTAGTTCCAGAGATCTACGATTATGAGACTGGTTTTAGGCGGGTGGAGGAAGGTATGTTTATCGTATAAAGCTGTGTAGCTCTTGGGGTTACGTCTTAAGGGCAGACGTGTTCGAAGTCGCATTGCCACCATAGTTCCCAAATACCTTTTTGGGGAATTTTTCCGCCCCTTTCGGGTTCTCAAAGAAAAACTCTGAAAGGGGGAAAAGATATGGACCGGTACATTTGCCGCATTTGTGGATACGTGTATGACCCTGCAAAAGGTGACCCTGACTCTGGTATTGAGCCAGGAACGCCCTTTGAAGCTCTCCCTCCTGATTGGGTATGCCCAGTTTGTGGAGCTAGCAAAGACCAGTTCGAGAAAGAGTAGCTTCGAGGCCGGGGAGTAGCTTCCCCGGCTTAATCTCTAGCTTCTTCGGCTTCCTTCTATAAGTTCTGCGCCTACGATAAGACCTATGATTGCATCAGGATGAGTTTCATGGGTTAGGCGCTCTCCGACCTTGTCTCCCCGCCGCAGAACCACCAGGCGATGCGCTACTTGGAAGACGTCGTAAAGCTGGTGGCTGATGATGATAACGGCCACTCCCTGGGAACTTAAAGTCTTGACCAGATTCAAAACCTTCTGTTGCTCGGTAACTCCTAGGGCTGCCGTGGGCTCATCCATGATAAGGAGTCTGGCGTTCCAGTAAATGGAGCGGGAAATGGCTACGGATTGTCTTTGTCCTCCAGAGAGGGTTTTGATCTTATTTCGCAGAGAAGGAATTTCAATTCCCAAGCGGTCAAGAACTCTCCGTGACTCCTGCAACATGTATTCATGGTCTAAAACCGGAATGAGGTTGAAGAGCTTCTTGAGTTTCTCCCGTCCTAGGAAAATGTTTGAGTACACGTTAAGGTTTTCGGCAAGAGCTAGGTCCTGGTAAATAGTCTCGATACCCAGGCGAATGGCATCCATGGGACTCGTAATCTTAACCTCTTTCCCCTCAAAAAAGATTTGTCCCTCGTCCGGACGGTACACTCCAAAGATGACCTTAATGAGGGTGGATTTTCCCGCTCCGTTGTTTCCCAAAAGACCTACTACTTCCCCTGGGTACACTTCCATACTGACTCGGTTGACCGCTACAAGACCTCCCAAAAACAGCAAGAGGTGCCAGGGTGACGGCCATCGAATATCAGAAGCCACAAAGGCGATGTTCTCAAACCCATGTTCGAGAAGATGACGAGCAGGGGCGTAGGCCCTTTTCGTTTTCAGCCTTCACTACTGGGCCATCGAAATCACAGGGAGCGATATCCTTGGGATACTCCTGAGAACCAAAAGCGAGGACGATGATGATACCCTCCACTCGCTTTTCAGCAAAAACACGTACATAGCGTTTTTCTTTCCCAAGGAGTTCGTCAGAATTAGCCACAAGAACACTGTAGCTACGGGAAAAAGCCTCGTCCTCAATGCCTCGAACTATGGAACTGTAGAGACTGTTGGTGATGTCAGCGATAACAACGCCAATGGTATAGGTTCTTTTTCCAAGGTCTTGCGTAACCACTGGAGCGAACGTTCAACGAGTGGTCCACTTTGTTCTTCACATACAATACCGAGGTATCCTCGGTAACTCTCATCGCGGAGGAGAGAGGGGACAGTCTTAATGTTCTCAGCATTGACACCTTTGCTTAGGACTACGTAACTTGTGCCAGTTTCTTTGCTGTAGAGGGCTTAGACCAAGTTCTCCAAAACATCCGTAACGTGAAACATGTTGGATACAGAAAAAGCACTTCTAGAAGGCGACGGGGTTCTGACTAGCGGTGAAGCCATCGCCAGTATCTATGTTTTGGATTTTTATGCCAATCCTGTCTTTTCAAACGAGAGCACCACGTTTCTCCTTTCCCAGACTGGCTTTTCAGCGAATGCTCTCAGACGTGGATAGGATAAGAGCGTATGACTCAAATGCGGGGTCCTTTTGCATCGTACATTTTGAAACTCCCCCGAGGACTAAGCATTCTCTTGCAGTATCCACTCTCTCGAAAGTCTGAGGATGCGCTCAAGGCGGAAACACAAAGGCTACAGCCTTGACGTGGGTTTTCCAAAGAGGTACCCTTGGGCGTAATCAACCCCTAAGTCTTTAATGGTTGAAAACTCTTCTTCGGTTTCCACTCCCTCAGCGATAGTCTTGATGCCTAGCTCTTGTGCTAACCTGGTGATTGCCATGATGACCACTTTCTTTAGTGGCTCGCGATGCACATTTCTTACGAAGTTCATGTCAATCTTCACTATGTCGGGCTTAAGGTACATAAGCATTTCAAAGTTCGCGAAACCAGAGCCAACGTCGTCCAACGCAACTTTAAATCCAGAATTTCTGTAGTAGTCAATTATCATTTGTAAATGCTCGTAGTTTTCAATCCTGTAACTTTCGGTAACTTCGAACACCACTTTGGATAAATCGTAATGGAGCTCTTTAGCTACATGAATCGTTGTTCTAAGGCAAAATTCAGGATTATAGATGGCATTGGGAACGAAGTTAATAAAAACCGTTGTCGTAATGGCATTCTCTTTAGCGCTTCGGAGAGACTGTATTCTACACAATCGGTCAAGGTAAAAGAGCAAATCAGCTTTTTCGGCTAAGCGAAACATTTCTTTAGGCGCCATGAGACTCCCATCCTGCTTTTTTCCTCGCGAAAGACACTCGTATCCGATAACCGCTCTGCTATGCACATCCACTATGGCTTGGAAGTATGTCACGATGGCGTTATGTTCCAGAATCCATTGCAGGTCGTCCGCTTGGTAAATATAGATCCATTGCTCAAGGGTTCTAATACTCTTAAAATCCTGGGGTTTCAAAAGGTCTGGATTTTGGCATATCATGATGTATATGTTCTGCAGCTCCGTCGTTGTGAGGACCCTCGGATGCGATGCCGACATGACACGTATGAAATTGCTGAAATCCTCGGTTATTCTCAGATATTCACCTTGGTGTTCGATGGTAAAATCGTTTCTGAAATTCTCGTAAATCTTCTGTAACATGTATTCATGGCTTGCGTATAAGATAATCTCTTTGACTCCTAGAGGCTTTTCCCAAGGTGTAACCTCACATCGCCTGCAAACCATTTTGTTCCTCTAAATTTTGGCAAAAATTACTGTTTCCCTACTCTATATTGTACACTCACGATAGTTACTCGTAAATTAATGGTTTTGCCCTTTCGATACCTCTTTCCCCGTCTTAGGTGTTCCAGGGCGCTAGGTAAGCGTCAGGAGCATTTTAAGGCGCTTCAAGGAAGGGTCACCGTACTGCGAATCGGAAACCTCCTTACGAGAGCCAAAAGATACAGGGTTAGTGTTAAGAGTTTGTGCTGATACCTTAAAAATTTTTAATTTGAAATCTTTCTGGTTCTATGTTATGAACAGAGCTGGAAGGAGGAGAGGAGAAGTACAGGATTCTATGTCTTGGATGGGCGAGAAACCCTTTGGGCTATCGCAATTTGTATTACGTCTTGCTCGCTCCTTTTTGGCTATGTATATTTTGCTGCCGGTTGTCCTCCTTTTTATTGGTTCTTTTGGCGAAAAGTGGTTTGGTACTCTTTTGCCTCAAGGATTCACTCTTGAGTGGTATTGGACCCTTTTTTCAGAAAAAATGTACCTTCGTTCTCTGCGGATGAGCGTTCTTGTAGGGGCATTAACTGTCATTGCCACGGCGCTTTTGGCCATTCCAACTGTGTACGCTGTGCATACCTCGGAGAGAAGGCTTCTACGCTCTTTCTTTGACGCTGTAGTGGTTTTGCCGATTGCTTTGCCTCCCATTGTTTTGGGAATTGGTCTCGTCCAGGCTTACAACTGGCCTTTCTTGTCCCTGGTGGGGACATGGCAGCTCCTCTTTTTCGCCCACGTGATCTACAGTATTCCCTTCATGGTGAAACCGATTATGGCTAATCTCGAAATGCTTGATTGGAAGACCATAGAAGAAGCTGCCGAGAGCTTAGGTGCCTCGCAATGGTACATCGTTCGGCGGTTGCTCCTCCCGAACTTGCGCTTGGGTATCCTCTCTGGAGCGATTATGACCTTTGCTTTTTCTTTTGGGGAATTTCAGCTTGCTCTCATTCTTACGAGTTCTGAGAGCCAGACGTATCCAGTTACCCTGTATCAAGCGTTCTACGTGGGCACTGGTTTTGCGTGTGCAGCGGTGACGGTACTCGTTTTGGTGGCTGGGGTGACGTTGTGGGTGTTGAATCGCTTCTCTTCGTTGCGCGTAATGCAATGAGTTCGGTAAGCGTGAGACTTCTTGGCATTGCAAAACGTTTTGGTCATATGCCAGTTTTAGAAGGTGTCCACCTCGAAATTCCAGGAGGACAATTTGTTTCCATCGTTGGTCCGAGCGGTTCGGGGAAGACCACGCTTTTGCGAATTATCGCTGGTTTCCTTCAACCTGATGCGGGTAGGGTGTACATTGGCGAAAAGGATGTTACCGAAGTTCCACCCCGTCTTCGAAATATTGGTATGGTTTTTCAGCACTATGCTCTTTTCCCGAATCTCAACGTTTATGAAAATGTGGCTTTTGGTTTGCGGGCTCGGAAAGTGAGGGAATCAGAGATTGACCGAAAAGTCAGAGAGATGCTTACTTTGGTTCACTTGGAGGAAAAAATGTACAGTATGCCGCATGAGCTTTCTGGTGGGCAGAAGCAACGGGTAGCTTTGGCAAGAGCTTTGGCTGTTGAACCGAAGCTACTCCTTCTTGATGAACCGTTGAGTGCTTTGGATGCCAAAGTACGGTTGGAGTTACGTTACGAGCTGAAGCGCATTCAGAAGGAAATGGGTATTACCACTATTTACGTTACGCATGACCAGGAAGAAGCGTTGTCCATTTCGGATTTAGTGGCTGTACTCCATCAAGGACTCATAGAGCAGTTAGGCACTCCCGAAGAAATTTACTCTCGCCCCCGTACCCGCTTTGTCGCTGAATTTATCGGCATTTCTACGCTTTTAGAGGCGGAAGTTTTATCGCCAAAAGAGGGAAAGTTGCGTTGGATGGACTACGTTTTACAAGGAACACCTCTGTCTCAAGAAAGGGTGAAGCTTCTCATTCTCCTTCGGCCAGAGAATCTCAGCATCTTGCCTAAAGAACGTTTTTCTTCTTTGGTTTCCTCCTGGAACAATGTGCTCCAGGGAAGAGTCGTTGGGCAGGTATTCCTGGGGTCCGTGATGCGGGTGGCGGTTGAGGTAAAAGGGGTGAAGTTTCTCGTGGATTTGCCGAATCGGGAGGCAAATCGTTTCCGTTTAGGAGAGGAGGTGGTCGTTACTTTTCTTCCAGAAGCGATTCACTATCTCTTTGGGAATGAATGAGTGCTTTTCGTGTATCTCATTCGGAAGGGAGGCAACGTGCATGCGAAAATACGTGAGTGCTGTTTTCTGTGTGTTGTTTTTCGTGACGCTTTTTGGAGTCGCTTTGGCCTTGGAGGAAGAGCTTTACCCGGGAGAGAAAGAACTCTGGGAAAAGGCTAAAGCCGAGGGTGGTATTGTAGTGAGCTACGATACTGGTCCGACTTGGGCGAACTGGGCAGGATTATTCAAGAAATTTACCCAACGCTACGATATAGAGATTGTCTATAACGATTTGGGAAGTGGCGCCACTGTTGTTCGTTTGGAAAAGGAGAAGAACCGTCCCAATGCCGATACCGCCTATTACTTTATGCCCTTTGGAGCTTCAGCAAAAGAGAAGGGCTTGACAGAGGGATTTATTCCCATCAACTTTGAGAAGATTCCAGAACTTCTGCGTGACCCTGAGGGGCATTGGTTCAGTATTCACAAGGGAACGGTAGTCTTTGTCGTCAACACCAAATTGGTGCGTAGAATACCAGAAGGGTGGAAAGACCTCTTGGAACCGGACTTTCGAAAAAGCGTGGTGTACCTTGACCCGCGTACTACCGGAATTGGATTTGCTATTGTTTTGGCAACAGCGTATGCCTTCGGTGGGAGCGTGGACAATCTCATGCCAGGTATTTCGTACTTAGCGGAGCTCCAGAAGGAAAACGTTCGCCTCATCGAAAAGACCACCGAATACGATAAATTCGTGAAGGGAGAAATCCCGGTCTGGATTACGTATGACTTTAACGGGTATCGAGCAAAGTACATTGGTGGTTTGGGTGATGATGTCGCAATCGTGATTCCTAAAGAGGGAACCATCACCGCACCATATGCTATCAGTCTCGTTAAGGGTGCGCCGCATCCGAATGCTGGAAAGCTTTGGCTGAATTTTATCATGAGTCGTGAGGGTCAGCTCACCTTTGCTGAGGGATTTGTCCGTCCAATTCTTGATGACGTGGAATTGCCGGCTGAAGTCCAGAGCAAGTTCTTGCCAGCTGAAGAATATGCAAGGGCAATCGACATCGATTGGGTGAAGGCGCAAAAGATTCAACCCGAAGCGGCAAAGCTTTGGGGAAGTAAGGTTCTCGGCGAAGAGTAATATGCAAGGCCGGAGAAGGATTGGGTTGCTTTTGCTCCCTATCGGATTTTGGTTTTTCTTCTTTCTCATCGTTCCCTTGGCCTTTGTAGTTTGGGAAAGTGTCCAAGGGGAGATGGGTTTTGATTTGAGCGCCTATGCCCGAGTTTTTACCCGGAAGCTGTATAGGGAATCGCTTAAAAACAGTTTTCTTCTCTCTATTTCAACGACATTCCTGGGAACGCTCATTGGCTTGCCACTCTCTTACGCCCTTTACAAAACCGACCCTAGAAAGAAAGAGCTCTTTTTGACCCTTTTGGCCTTGCCGCTCACCTTCTCCGGCTTGGTCATTGCTTACGCTTTCATCATTCTCTTAGGAAATTCCGGTTTTCTTACTATCTTACTTTCACAGCTTTTTGGTATCGATACGCTTGAGTTTTCGTCTTTCCTTTTTACCTGGCGAGGGCTGGTTGTGGCCTATCTGTATTTTCTTATTCCGCGCATGATTTTGGTCATGATTGCGGCCTGGTCGGAAGTTGACTGGAGTCTTCTTGAGGCGGCAGAAATTCTAGGGATGGAACGTTTTAGGGCCTTTTTCCGAGTCATTTTTCCTCTGATTCGACCCTCTCTTTTGGCAGGCTCGAGTCTGCTTTTTGCTGTTTCCATGGGTGCCTTCGGCACTGCCTTTGCTTTGGTGGGAACAGGTGTAAACATTATGCCCCTTCTGATTTATACCCAGATGTCTGAAATTTCGGTGAACCTTCAGGAAGCAAATGCTTTGGCGGTAGTACTTGTTTTGGTAACGACCGCAGTTGTGGTTCTGTACGAACGCGTTTTTACCCGTCGTTTTTGAGCTGTCACTGCTGGTATTTCAAGTTGTCTCATCTGTCCGATTTCTAAAACGAGCAAAAACCTCGGTTTTTCTGTTTGGTCATCGGCTGCAAAAAGGGGAATTTTCAACAAAAGTACCACCCAAAACTCTCTAAAAGGGGCTTTTAAGGCATTGGTGCTTCTTTAAGTTGGGTTCTTCTCTGTGTTTCGTTCTCCTCGCCTATGGTGAGGATGCAAGATAGGAGTTTATCTTTCTCGCTTTCAGCTACCTTCCCAAGGAAGGTAAAACGTACTGTTCCCCAGGGATCGATAACAAGGACGTTGCTCGCTTGAGTGCTGAAACCAAAGGATCTGCGCATGGCTCCAGTCCAATCGGCATAGAGGTTTACACCGTATTTTTGGGCATTTTCACGTAATTTCCGTTTCCAGATGGTGCGGGTGAGAAAATTGGCACTTGAGGCATCAATCACCTGTACTACCTGGAGGTTTTCAAGGAGTGGGAGGTGAGCTGTTCGAAAATCGTTGATTTCGTATTTGCAATCGTTATTCATCGCAGCAGTACGACGGGTGTCGTAGAAAAGGACAGTGATTTTCCCCAGAAGGTCTTTTTCGGTAAGTGGTTCTTCATCCTGGGAAAGGACTAAGAACGGTGGTACGGTATTCCCTACGTTGACAGCCCAAAGCGGCAAAGCCACAAAAAACAGAAGAACTGTTGAGAACCAAAGTCCTCTTGTTACGGTGAACATTGCTAAAGCCTCCTTCGGAAGCTTGTTTTTTTCTATAACCGAAAAACGGTGCTGTGCATTCCTTTGTTGTGAGGTTTGTCTGGAGATAGTAGGCCAACGTGGGTCGGGGTAAAATCCCAAACATTACTTCTGCATCCTTACCACAAATTAGTGTCATTCTCACGGTTGAGCTTGGCCCGGCATGGTTTGTGGAAGCGTTCTCAGTAAGTGTGGGTGATAAGGTCACCATCGTAGGGGAACGAGTCAGTGAAGACACTTTTGTTGCCTACAGTGTGACAAAAAACGAGGATGGCAATGCTGTGACTCTGACCTTACGTGATGCCAACGGAAAGCCTGTTTGGAGTGGAACGCCTTCCCCTAAGCCGGGTAACCAGCACCAGAACCGCAATAGGGTCACCCTCCGGGACAGAGGCAACGGTAATGGGAATGCTTCAAGCCAAGGTTACGAGAGTGGTCCTCAAAACGGAAACGGAAACCAGTGGGGTCGAGATAACCAGAATCAGGCTGGCTAACGGGAAGGTGTCCGTGAAAGAGGGTAAACTTGCCTACCCCCTTGTTTAGAGGGAGTGTATATTACCCCGGTTACCAAAATCGGTTACTCTTACGAGTTCTAAGTCTACCTATGAGGGATTGAAACTCGAAGGCCTCGATACTCCTTGAAGGACACGTTTCCTGAGTGTGACCAGCAAAGGAAAAAATTCCAGAGTATGCGCTCCGGTACTTTGAGAGTGACAGGTAGTTGCACTGAGGGAAGTTACAATGTGTCCAGAAAGGGGGAAGAGATATGAGGCAAAGGTGGTACTTGGTGTTTTCGTTGCTAGTGCTGGCTGTTTACCTATCGGGTTGTAGTGGAGTCACTACTCCGGTGATTTCCGACGAAGCTCAAATAG
>CALAIW010000042.1 GCA_937922705.1 uncultured bacterium
GATAGCTCGCCTCCCCAGTTGAAGAAAACGTCGGGAGCAGTACCAGCAGCTGCTCCTGTTTTGAGCACTTCTATGTACATCGCGGCACCAGTACCTGCAACAGACTCATGTGAAACCTTGACCTCCGGATTTAAAGTAGTATATTCTGCAAACATTTGGTCTAAGTATTCCTTTTGTTGACCACCCCACACCGTCATGACCCGAAGCTCCACCGCTGCGTAGCTTACTCCCAAAAGCCACAATCCAACGACAACTAGAACGCCAAGGAACAAAACTCTCTTCATCCCTTATTCCTCCCTTCAAATAAGTTTTCCTCCATCACAAACCAACCAGCGTGTCTCAAAGTATACCACAGAGCCCATGTGAGTTCAAGAGAATTTTGAGAATTTTTAATATATTTGAAATTTTATTACAAGACAACTCGGGTGAAAATATGAGTTCCTACTTCTGTTTTTGACCAGCTGCTTATGCTTCATTTCTTGTCTCTTTGTAAATGTAAACACAAAGTAATTCCGGTTACGGAATCAGGGCGAAGAAAGAAATATGGTAGCCTTTCTGAAAAAAGGTCGAGAAAGGAGGAAGACTACCATGCAAGGAAAAACTACAAGGAAATTGTAGAAAAAGGAGAGAGGAAATCAAGAAGTATGGTGAAAGGGCTCTTAGAACGGTTAATGGTGGAGGAAAGAACCATGTACTTCAAGAACTTGACAACCTCTTTCCCAATTTTTAAAATTTTTTTCAGAGTTTGAAATAAAGGAGGAGTCTTATGAGCAAGACTCTTTTCGAAGCAGTGTACGGATGCCTTATAGGAGGGGCAATTGGGGATGCATTAGGAGCACCTGTTGAGGGATGGTACTTTCACGAAATTAGGTCCAAATATGGAAAAGTGGAGCATTTCATGCCTTTTGATAACGGCTACTCCACCGGAGCCCCGGGATGTATTACCGATGACACTACTCTGCGGCACTACTTGTGTCTCGCCATTATTGAAAAAGGTGGGCGAGTCACTCCAGATGATTTTGCCAGAATGTGGCTCAAAAAGCTTAATCCAAAGAGATTCTGGACGAACGAGCGAATTGTTCTGCAGAAACTCCAGGCAGGAATGAATCCTTGGGACAGTGGTAGAGGGACCATTCCTGCAGGATGTGCTACCATGGCCATCGCACCTATAGGTATTGTGAACATCGGTGATCCCGAACAGGCATACCAGGATGCTTTCAATATCGCTTCCCTGAACCAGGACGGGGTGAATCGGGACGCTGCTGCGACCGTTGCAGCAGCGGTAGCCTACGCTCTCTTGCCCGAAGCCACCGTCGAAGATGTGCTGGAAACCATGTTCCGTTACTCCTCCTTTGTGGTCAAAAGGGCGTTACTCCTAACCATGGACTTAGCCTATGCAAGTCGAAACGTCGATGAATTTGCCGAAAAGTTCTATCAGAAAATGCTCGACTGGACATGGCCCTCCCCACCAGACAAAGGGTGGAGCAAAGACCACTACTTCAGCGGTAGTAGTCTTGAAATCGTCCCTGTAGCGGCAGCTATCCTTCACCTCTGTAAGGGAGAGGTGAACTCGTGTATTATCGAAGGTGCAAGTTTCGGTAGGGACTGTGATACTATTGCCAACGTCGTGGGTCATCTTGCTGGGGCACTTCAGGGCGTTTCAGCCATTCGTGAAGATTGGGTCAAGCAATGCGAGGAAGCAAACCGGGAGTTTTTCGAGGAAGTTGAAGGGAGTCCGGACGCCAATTTTCGCTTTACCGCAGAGCGCCTCGTACAGGTAATAGAAAAGGAGGGTGCAAGACTTCAAGAAAGACTACATCTTCTCGAAAGGCTTTTCCAGCCTGAAAGGGGGGTGGTTCGACAGCGATAACTGGAGGGTCTGAGGTTCAGTTTCTATTGTTTCTGAAATTTCTACTCCTTCCGAAAGGAGGCTGAAGCAGTGAGGAGAATTCCATTATTTGTGTTTGTAGTGGTGCTGTGTGTTACCTTAGGAGGATGGGGTATCACCCAAGAAAAGATCAAAATCACCGTTTGGGACCAATGGACCACTCCGGCTCAGGAAGAAGCTATCAACAAGATGCACGCCTTATTCCAGAAAATGCATCCCGAAGTGGTGATCGAACGAAGTCCTATTGCTTCCCCCGAACAGATGCTTGATGTGCTAAAGCCTGCGTTTGTGGGAGGAACTGCTCCAGATGTTGTGTACACTGACATTGCTCCTGCGTTCATTGGACCACTCATTAAAGCCGGGTACCTCATGGACCTGACCGATGTGTGGGAAACTCGAGGTTGGAATGAAAAACTCGCAAGTATGTCTCGGGATGTTGTTACCTATGCCGGAAGAGTTTTCGGAGTCGGACATGAACTCGAGTTTGTGCCCGTCTTCTACAACAAATCTATTTTTGCTGAGCTTGGGGTCGACGAACCAACAAGCATACCCGAACTCGAAGCCATCTGCGACAAGGCTAAAGCTGCAGGATATATCCCCATGTCTTTTGTCGATAGAGACGTATGGAACGCCTGGCACATGTTCAGCCAGATTGTACAGAGCTACTGTGGCAAGGAACCGGTAACTAAGGCTATTTTTGAGGGTGGCACCTGGAAGATCCCTGGGATTGTGGAGGCAGTTGATAAGGCTTTCGTTGAATGGGTAAAGAAGGGATACTTTCCACCAGATCTTCTTGCTCTAAGTTGGCAAGAGGGGATTATGCTCTTCACCACAGGGATGGCAGCAATGCATCCGACGGGAACCTGGGTTCTTGATGCATACAGAGAACAGATAACGGATTTCGAAGTCGGTATGTTCCTTTTCCCGAGGCCCAGCTCTGATCTCGACCCTGTTGTTCCCTCCCTTTGTGGTTCGGGTTACGTCATTAACGCCAACACAAAGTATTCCGAAATTTGCATCGACTATGTAGACTTCCTCATGGCTAACGAAGAAGCAGCAAAGATATGGTACACCGATACAGTCAGAATACCACCCCTCAGGAAGGCTTTCCCGGAGCTCGAAATGTACTATCTATTGAAGGAAGCTTCAGAAGTTCTTGGCCGAGAGGATGTAATCTTCGGGTACCAGATTGATGGATACACTCCACCAACTCCTCTTGACTGGCTATCCAAGGGCCTTCAGGAAGTGATGTTAGGTAAAGTCTCCCCTGCAGACTTTGTTGAGAAATGGGAAGAACTGTGGATTGAGGCCCGGAAGGAAGGTTTGACAAAGGATGCTTTCAAAATAGGAGATTGACACATTCCTCCTACTGTAACAGAGAGCTGGGTGCACGTGCACCCAGCTCAAATTTTTCAAGAAGGTGAGCTCAATGCTAGTGAAGACTCAGATTCAAAGAATCCTTAGTGGCTGGGCAATGGTTCTTCCCGCCCTTGCTTTCTATGCTGTATTCTCCCTTTACCCCATCATTGGGGGAATCGCTCTGAGCTTCTACCGCTGGGACGGTGCCGGTCCCAAAACCTTTGTAGGGTTTAGAAACTACCTCTATGCTCTGCGGGATGGGATTGTTAGCGTTGCCTTCTGGAACAATACAATGTATACTCTGGGCATCCTCCTTGGAGGTGTTTTTATAGGACTTCTTTTGGCAGTAACCCTCACAAGAGGGTTCCGTGGAAGAAATGTCTATAAAACCACTTTCTTTGTACCCCGTATCCTTACTCAAGTTGTTGTTGCGATGGTTTGGGGCTGGATATTCAATCCCTTCTTTGGCCCTCTTCAGTTCATAGGGAAGAATCTGGGGGTACCACTCTTCACTCGGGGATGGTTGGGTGACCCGCAACTTGCCCTCCCTGCCCTTATGATTGCTGGTTCCTGGACATATTTTGGTTTCTGCATGGTTATTTTTCTTGCTGGTTTAGCAAATGTTGATCTGACCCTTTTTGACGCCGCTAAAATTGACGGCGCAAACAACTGGCAGATATTTTTCTTCGTCACCGTTCCTCAGCTCAGGCCAATCATCACCATGGTGGTCCTATACACTATCATCGACTCCTTCAAAGTGTTCGACCTTGTCTATCTCCTCACCAAGGGAGGCCCTGGAAATGCAACGCAGATCGTATCGACTTACATTTACCAAAAAGCCTTCTCAGAAGCCCAGGTGGGATACGGAGCAAGCATTGCCGTTATCCTTACCGCCTTCCTCGTGGTACTTTCCGCGGGATACATAAAAATCAGGGAAAGAGGAGAGGCATGAAGATGATGCTCCCGTACAAAGCGAGAAAGAACCTGTACCTCGTACTTGTATTTGCTCTTCTCACTCTTTTTCTCATCTACACTGCATTCCCGCTGGTCACCATCATCCTTACGGCAGGGAAAACAAACAAGGAAGTGTTTCAGGGGCCTTTTTCACGACCAGCAGCTTTTTTTGAGAATTTTGGACGCAATGCAAGGAATGCCTGGACCACGGGAAGACTTGGACGTTACTTCGCAAACAGTATCATTATGACCGTCCCCTCCGTTATTATAACCCTGGCCCTCTCAATACCTGCAGGGTACAGCCTGGCAAGGATATCCTTTCCCGGAAGGGATGTTATCTTCCTTCTGTTCCTCACAGGACTCATTCTTCCCTTCCAGGCTATCATGATCAGTCTCTACTTTTTAATGCTCCGGCTCGGTCTTCTTGACACATACTGGAGCGTGATTTTTGCCTCTGCAGGTGTTCCCTTTGGCGTCTTCATGATGCGTTCATTTTTCTTGGGGTTACCACAGGAACTTGTAGACGCAGCACGGGTGGATGGATGCTCCGAGTTCCAGGTTTTCTGGAAGATCATGCTTCCTCTTGTCTCCCCTGCAGCTCTCTCACTCACCGTTTTCCAGTTTATGTGGTCCTGGAATAGCTTCCTCATTCCTCTCCTCTTCATTACTTCTGTAGACAAAAGACCTGTCCCCCTGGGACTCATGTTCTTCCAGACACAGTTCACCGTCCAGTACAACCTCATTGCTGCTGCCGTCATCCTCTCGAGTCTTCCAGTGATTGTCGTCTATCTCCTCTTTCAGAGCAAGTTCGAGCAAGGAATCACTCTTGGAGCTCTTAAAGGCTGAAAAAGAAGAAAACACAAGAAGTTGGCCATCAGATACTTTTGTGTATGGAATGAGAAAGATACCTCAAAGAAGCTCCTTCTAGAGTCCAGTTAAAGAAAACATCAAAAGCAGTGCCGGCAGCTACCCGTGCTTTGAGTATTTCTCAATTTAGTGTGAACTATACCTCCTAGGTTACCTTACCCAGCACGAAAGTAGGGCCTTAAAACGAAACAGCGAAAGATGGGATTTATTTTCCTAATCTTGACAAGCGCAGCTATTTCACATATATTAAACGTAGGATGTTTAACATTTAATCTTAAGGGGGGAGATTATGTTCAAGAGATTTGTTACCCTCATCCTGGTTTTCCTTTTGGTTGTCCTTCTTGCCAACCTTGCAGAAGCTCGCTCGGCAGCAGAGATAGCCATCGAAGAGGCTAAGAAATACGCTGGGCAAACTTTAACCATTACCTGGGAATCAGGATTGCAAGCACAGGGGATTCGAGCCATCCTACCAGAATGGGAAGAAAAGACTGGCGTTAAAATCAACCTGGTAGAACTATCCTTTTGGGATCTTCACGATAAGGTGATCATGGAACACCTTGCGGGAACTGGTGCTTACGATGCCCTTGCAATTTCCTATGCTTTTATGGGCGATTTCGTAAGTGCAGGGGTCATAGAACCAATCGACGAATGGGTTGCTAAGTATATGCCTCCAGAAGCTCTCGAAGACATACATCCTGCGTTTAAGCGGGCCTTTCAGTACTACGGTGATAGAATGTACGCTTTAACTGCAGATGGTGATGTTCTCATCCTCTACTATCGTAAAGACCTCTTTGAGGATGAGAACAACAAACTTGAATTCCAGGCAAAATACGGATATGAGTTGTCCCCACCAAAAACTTGGCAAGAGTTTTACGATATAGCCAAGTTCTTCACTGAAAAGTATGCTCCAGAAATATATGGTGCAGCCATTCAAAGAGGCATGCAATCATATAGCTGGTTCACGGGTCAATTTATCGCTTATGGTGGCCAGTTCTTCGATCTGGAAACGATGAAGCCACTCATTAATGAAGAGGTAGGCATCAAAGTCCTACAAGATATGCTCAAACAAAATGAAGTCATGCCCCCGGGTATCGTTAAGTGGGGTTTCATGGAAGTTTTAGCTGCATGGCTAGATGGAAAGGTGGCGATGATCATCACCTGGCCTCCCGTTGGGCGCTGGTCGGAAGGTTACGGTACAAGGACAAAACAGCTAGCTTGGGTACCGCCGAGTAAAGTGGTAGGAAAAGTGGGATATGCGCCTATGCCAAACAATCGTTCCACCTTGGCTGCTGGTTTCTCTGTGGGTGTAGCTTCACAAAGCAAAAAGAAAGACCTTGCCTACTTCTTTGCCCAATGGCTCACAAGCCCTGAAGTGAGTCTTCAGGTCACCATGCTTCCCTTTACCCTTGTCGATCCCTTCCGACTCAGCCACTACCGCTCGCCAATGTACCGTAATGCCTGGGACAACGCCGGAGAATATCTCGATACCTTATATGAAGCAGCGAAAGGAGGCGTTCTTGAGCTCAATATCCCTGGAGCACGAGAATACTTTGCTGCCTTGGAGCAAGCTATTACTGCCTGTTTTGCTGGCGAGGATCCACAAAAAGCCCTAAATAAGGCTGCTCAAGAATGGGAGAACATTACAACTCGCATCGGCAGGGAGAACCAAAAAAGAGCTTACCAAGCTTATTTAGAACTGCAAAAGAGTATCTGGGAAGGACAGTGAATTTTGAGGGCGGCAAGTTTTACTTGCCGCCCTCAAAAGGGGGAACGTTGCAATGTGGGGGCTTAGTACCTTTACTTACCCCTGGGCTGTAGGTATTAATGGATATCCTCCGCCACATCCTTTGACCCTCGAGGAACTCTTTGAGCGTGCCCATACTTTTGGTGCTCAAGTGGTGCAAATAAGTCACAACGTTCCGTTGCATACCTTTGACGAAGAGAAGCTTAAAGAAATTAAGAACTTGGCTCAGAAATATAACCTTATCATCGAAATCGGCACCCTGGGCATCCGAGAGTCACATCTCTTTGCTTATTTGAGAATTGCTGAGAAGCTTGGCGCCCGTCTGGTGCGAACGCTTCTCGACGGTCCGAACGACTCCCCATCACTTGAAGAGGCAGAGAGAGCAATACGGTCTGTTCTTCCGCACTTCACGAGTAAAAATATCTACCTTGTACTGGAAAACTACGAACGACGAAAGAAAGGGGAATTTCTCCTGCTTTTCGAGAAAATCAAAAATCCCTACTTTAAATTCTGCTTTGACACCGCTAATTCTCTGGGAGCCTTTGAAAACCCAAGGGATGTCCTGCAAGCCATGGCCTCTTACGTTATCAATGTCCACCTCAAGGACGTGGTTTCTCTCAGGCCTCCACACCAACTTGGTTTTGTTATTGAGGGACGACCCCTGGGAAAGGGTGCTCTTGGCATAGAGTGGGTATTCGATATGCTTTGTACACAGCAAGGAGTAAGCTACGTCATCGAGCTTCTGACTCCCTGGCAAGGTTCGGTAGAAAACACCATAGCAAAGGAAGCAGAGTGGGCAGAAGAAAGCGTAAGATTCTTGAGAGATTTCTTAAGAGATAGAGGAATATCCTGAAGGAGGCGTCTTCCATGAAGAACGTCAAAAGCGTTGCTATCCTCGGTGCAGCTGGCAAGATGGGGAGAAGGATTGTAGAGAAGCTTCGACCTAAGGATTACACGCTCTTCTGCTGTGAGAAAGGCGAACAGGGTATTGTTGCTCTTCGTGAACAAGGCTTAACACCCTTTTCCCAAGAGGAAGCCATCCCGAAAAGCGATGTAGTAATCATGGCGATTCCGGATCGAGCTCTAGAAAAAGTCTCCCAAGAGGTTGTTCCTCTTATGAAGCAAGATAGCATTATGGTTTATCTCGATGCTACTGTACCCTATTTTGGGAAAATCGCAACCCGCGAGGATTGCACCTTCGTTGCCGTTCACCCCTGCCATCCTCCGCTCTTTGCAGAAGAAGAGACCGAAGAAGCACGAAAAGACTTCTTCGGAGGAATCGCAAAACAAGACATAGTCATTGCTCTTATAAGTGGCACAGAGGAAAATCTTAAGTTAGCGCAAAAAGTCTGTGAAGAGATGTTTGCTCCGGTAAGTAGAACCCACCAAATTACCCTAGAACACATGGCGCTGCTTGAACCAGGAATAGCTGAAGTTATCGCTGTACCCGCCTTGTTCCTCGTAAAGGAAGCTTTGGAGGAAGTGGTGAAAAGAGGCGTACCACACGAGGCTGCTCTTGCTTTTATGCTTGGACACCTTCGAATCGACTTAGCCGTCATCTTTGGTGGTGCAAACATTGAGTTTTCGGACGCTTGCAAGATTGCACTCAAGCGTGGATACGAATTACTCTTCCAGCCAAATTGGCGAAAGGTTCTAGAAAAGGAAAACTTACAGGCCATTGCTCGAGAAATGATTGAAAAAAGCTGAGAGGAGGCGTTCATGCAATCCCGGCGATATCGGTTACTTGCGGTAACATTCATCGCCCCTTCTTTCCTTGTCATTCTAGCTGTCGTTATATTCCCCCTTCTCTACTCCTTATCCTTAAGCTTCATGCATTGGGATGCGCTTTTCCCCGGGCGGCAATTTGTAGGCTTCAGAAACTTTATTCAGGCCTTTCAAGACAAACGCTTCCTCCTTTCCTTCGTTCATACTGGTGTCCTTCTGTTTTCGATTGTTGGTCTTGAGTTCCTCATAGGTTTCATCATTGCCCTGGCATTACTTGAAGAGTTTTACCTACATAAGGTTGTCACTGCCTTGTTTATTCTTCCGGTCACCGTAATCCCCACAGTTGCAGGATTCATGTGGAAACTCATTTTTGACGCCCAGTACGGACCACTGAATCATGTCTTAAGCATTCTCCTGCAGAGAGACATCCAGTACACTTGGCTTGCTCAAACCTCCACAGCATACCTCAGTATTATTGTTACCGATGTATGGCAATGGACGCCCTTTATGATCCTGGTACTTTTAGCTGGTCTTGTATCCTTACCGCGTGATGTACTTGAAGCAGCAGAAATGGATGGTGCCTCTGGATGGCAAAAGGTGCGCCTTATTATTATCCCCATGCTCCGGCGAGTAGCTACGGTAGCTGTTCTGCTTCGAAGCCTCGACACGCTAAAGCTCTTTGATATCATCTTTGCCATGACCCAAGGGGGTCCTGGTACTTCTACAGAAACACTAAGCTACTACATCTACCGCAACGGTTTCGAGTACTTCCGCATGGGATACACTGCTTCGCTTTCTTACATTGCTCTGGCGATTGTCTCAATTGTTGTTCTGCTGCTTTTTGGGCGCCTAGAGGAATAATAGGACTAGAGGGGGATAGACTTATTATGAAGGGATGGACGAGATACGTTATTCTCGGTGCTGCCTTAATCTTTTTCCTCTTTCCCATTGTTTGGATTATCCTCACATCTTTTAAAAATCCAGGAGAATTCCTGTCTCATCCTCCAAAATGGATTCCACGACAACCCAATCTCACCCATTACTTTGCCGTTACCCAACTAGGAGGGTACAAAGCCTTGAAGAATACCCTCATTGTTTCTTCACTCACCACTCTTATATCTATAATTCTTGGGACACCCTGCGCATACAGCTTAGCCCGTTTTCGAGTCGGTGGAAAGAATTTAGCTTTTTGGTTTCTTTCCCATCGCATGCTCCCCCCTATTACTGTGGCCTTTCCAGTTTTCTTACTTTTCCGAAGCTTAGGATGGATTGATACGTACCAAGCATTAATCCTGACGCACCTTACTTTTACTCTCCCTTACGTGATTTGGATGATGCGAAGCTTCTTCAAAGATGTGCCGATAGAAATCGAGGAAAGTGCCCAAATCGACGGATGCTCGTACTGGCAAATATTTACAAAAATTGCTCTCCCGCTTTCAGCTCCTGGACTTGTGGCCACTGCAGTGTTCTGTTTTATCTTTAGCTGGTGCGAACTCCTTTTCGGTCTAGTTCTTTCACGTACTGAGGTTGTTCCTCTATCAGTGCAACTCCCTCGCTACTTTGGGCAGCAAATGGTCTTTTGGGGTGAAATAGGGGCGCTATCTACCCTTTCTATGCTTCCCATCTTCGCCTTGACCCTCTTCATGCAGAGGTTCTTAGTGCGCGGACTTACTCTTGGTGCGGTAAAATAATTACCTGAAAGGAGCGAGGATACGTCATGCGTACTCCTAAAGAAAAACACCTCTTTGCCTTACCAGACCGAGACAGTGCCACCGATTTGGTTATCAAACACATTAAGACGCTCCTTATGGAAAAGAAGCTCAAACCTGGAGATCGGTTACCGAGTGAATATGAACTCTCGGAAGCAATGGGAGTAAGTCGAGGTTCCATACGAGAGGCAATGAAAATCCTTAAAGCGGTCGGAGTTGTTGAAATAAGGCAAGGTGATGGTACCTATATTACCCATCCCTCTACAAAATCATATTTCGATCCGCTTTTTTTCGAACTCCTCCTTACCGATGCGAGTGTTCGAGAATTTATGGAACTCCGCGAAATAATAGAAAGCGGTGTTCTACGCTTGGTGATAGCTAACGCCGACTCTGAAGACCTACAACGACTAGTGGCCGTTCACCAGAAAATGGAAAAAGCAGTAGCTACACGTAAAAGCACGTTCCAAGAACTCACTCAACTCGACATTGAGTTTCACCTCACCCTAGGCCAGCTCACTCATAACGTGCTCTTAGAGAAGATTTATCGCTTTATCCTTGACTTTTTTGCTCCTACTATTGAAAAAACCTACCACCGAGAAAAATCAGGGACGAACGCCCTGCGTCTCCATCGAAACATTCTTAACGCACTCTTAGAGAGAGACACAGAAAAGGCGCAAATAGCTCTTCGAGAATCAATTCATGAGTGGCAAAGACTTTTTAAAGAAGGAATATGAAGTATGGAGAAGAATCTTCTCTATTTTGGAAAGAGTAACCTTTTTCAACCTCTGCAGACCTTAAGCTTTGGAGATTTCCAAGTGGCTATCCGTGAGGGAGAACTTCTCTACTTTCGATACCAGGGAGAAGAGCTCATTCGTCGTATATATGTTGCTGTTCGAGACCAAAATTGGGATACTGTTCCAAATTACATAAGCATCACTCACCTTTCCAAGAATGACCAAGGTTTTTCTGTCTCGTTTTCTGCTGTTAGCCAAAAGAACGAAATTGACTTCCGATGGCAGGGAACCATCGTCGGAGAGAGCAAAACCTCTCACAGAGGTCAACTTATTTTCAGTATGGAGGGAGAGGCCTACAGCGATTTTTATAAAAACCGAATTGGTATATGTGTACTTCTTCCGGCTTCTTTTGCTGGAAAAGAGGTGGCATGCCACAAACACCCTCGTTTTGGGGGCTACATAGAAAAAAAACGACTTCCTGACAACATTGCTCCTTATCAACCACTTCTTGACTTTTCCCAACTGGAGATAGAAATTGCTCCTCTCAGCAAACTCCTTCTGACCTTTGAAGGAGACGTTTTTGAGATGGAAGACCAACGCAACTGGAGTGACGCATCCTTCAAAATCTACTCTACCCCTTTGCGTTACCCTTTCCCGGTCCTTGTGCGTCAAGGGGAGAGAATAACGCAGCGTGTTACTATTACCTTTGAAACCAAAAGAATCTCTTCCAATCCCCTTGGGACTCTGCAAATGAACTCGCACCGTATCTTAGTCAGTTCTGTAGCCACAAACCAACTCCCAAATCTCGGGCTCAACCTTAACGAGGGGATGAATGGCTTCGATGAGAAGGCCAAACAAATACTTTGTGTCTTGAAGCCATCCCACCTCCGTGTAGACGTAGACACCTCCCTTCCCTTTAAGGCCGAAGAAGAAAAAGTTTATAAGGCTACTGCTATCTCCCAAGCTACAAATATACCCCTATGGTTTGCCCTTGTCGTCACAAGTCCACAAGAGCTGGAAATGCTGTTTAACATGCTCCCTTGGGAAGTGACCCAACGTGTTCTTATTTCCCGAAACCGACCTCCCTGGGATACCCCAAGAGACCTTGTCGAAGAAACTAGGAGACTCATGAAAAAGAAGGCCTTGCTCCGCCCTCTTGGAGGCGGAACGAAGGGGTGGTTTGCTGAATTCAACCGCCAGCCCCCATTCTTAGAAGGAATCGACTTCGTTTTCTTCAGCGTTTCTCCCCAAGTTCACGCCTTTGACAACGAAACTCTTGTCGAAAATCTGCCTACCCAGGAGACGCTTTGCAGGTACGCCCAGCAGATCAGTGGGCTTCCAGTTGTGTTAAGCCCCGTTACCCTTTCCGTACACTTCAACCCCAATGCCACCGAATGGGAGAAACGGTATACCCCTCCTGTCCCTGATCCCCGGCAGTGGAGTCTTTTTGGAATGCTCTGGACCCTAGGAAGCGTAAAGTATGCTTCCTTGGCAGAGGCTCTGACTTACTATGAAGCGCTTGGGCCACGTGGTGTCATTCCCTCTCCTGAAACCCAAGAGCACTGGCAGAAACACGGTTACAAGATGTTTCAAGTTCCCCCCATTATTCACATACTTAAGGAACTGAAAAGCAAGGAGGGAACTAAAATCGTGCCGACAAAAAGCACAAACCCTCTTGTTATCGATGCACTCTGTCTTTTTGAAGAGCCAGGATATACCCTCTACGTTTGGAATTACTCTCCTCATCTCCAAAGAGTAAGTGTTGAGGGATTAACCTTCCGAATTGAGCAGGGTTTTACCTTTGACGAGGAATGTTTCGAGAAACTCATCGGGTCAATTGAAACAAACCCGAGAAAATGGGAACATTTTACTCAAAAAGCAACGACTCTTGATCTCCTCCTCCAACCATGTAGCGTGGTGAAATTGCTTGGTACATGAGTCGAGCCTCTAAGTTGTTTCTTCTCTGAGGCTCCTACCTGAAAAGAAAAACCAAAAGGTGTTGAAGATATTAGGGAAAAAGCATTCAGAACCATACGCCCTTTCGCAAAGGATACCCAACCCGAAACTCCAAAAGCTGAAAAGAGGTAAGGTACCCCTACGTATAGGGGAGAGACTCTATTCTCCTCCCACAATCATTTGCACTACGCGTTCTTTCGTAGCTTGCGAAGGTGAGCACTCTCCAACAACTTGACCATTTCTTAAAACCACGATTCGATCAACAACTTCAAAGACTTCTTCGAGGTTGTGACTCACGATAACGATGGAAATACCCTCTTCTTTCCCCAAGCGCCGGATAAGACGAAGAACTTGAAACTTTTCCTTCACGCCAAGAGCAGCAGTAGGCTCGTCAAGGAGAAGAATTTTCGGCTTCTTACGAATGGCGCGTGCTAAGGCAACAGCCTGCCTCTGTCCCCCGGAATAGCTGACAATAGGCCTTCGAACAGAATCGATTCTAATTCCAACTCGCGAGAGAATCTCTTCCGCCTCTTTCTCCATTTCTCTTTTAGCCAAAACTTTAATGAAAGGAATGAAACTCCTGAAAAGCGGTCTAGTGACTTCTTCACCCATGAAGATATTTGCAGTCACATCATGGTGAGGAGCTAAAATTTCTTCCATCTTCTGGTGGACAGTATATATCCCGTGGTTGTGGGCTTCCTTTGGGTTTCTAAAAACAACCTCCTGCCCCTCGAGGTAAATCCTCCCTTTATCCGGAGGGAATACCCCTGCCAAAATCTTAATGAGCGTCGACTTTCCCGCCCCATTCCCGCCTACAAGGCCAACGATTTCATGATAGTTGAGGACAAAACTAACATTCTCAAGAGCTCGCACCTCTCCAAAAGATTTTGAGACGTTTTCAAGTTGAAGCAACACTGCGTCACTCTTCGTAGCGCACCAACCTCCTTTTCAAGGAATCTAATACGACCGCAAAAAGAATCATAATAGCACGAATAGTCTGAATCCAGTAGGGAGAGACGGCATGGAGGTTCAAGACGTTACTAATAGAACTTAAAAGAAGGACCCCACCCAAAGCCATAGGAAGGCTTCCCACGCCACCTCGCAAACTGATACCGCCAATAATAGCTGCTGACATGGCCTCAAAAACCATTCCCGTACCAAAGAGGGGCGACGCTGAATTGAGGCGACCAGCCATAACAAGCCCTGCAAAAGCAGAAAGGAAACCACTGAGAACAAAAACAGAAACAACAACACGATCGACATTAATACCGCTGATACGAGCTGCCAGCTGGTTGTCACCCACAAGATACACATGCCTTCCAAAACGTGTGGTAATCAGAAGAAGGTGGAAAACTCCATACAAGCCTATAAGGAGTAAAATTTGTACCGGAAAAAGCCAGATCGTCCCAGCTCCCAGAAAACAAAAAGAAGGCGGAAGATTCCAGATAGTTTTTCCCTCTACGATACCTAGGGCGGTTCCCCTCACACCGATATAGGTGATAAGCGTAGCTACGAAAGCATTTAGCCCAACTTTGCGGATTAACATGCCGTTGACAAGACCAACCATGCCCCCACTCAAGAGCATGGCAAGAATGGAGGTAAAAATCCCCATACCATTCTTCACCAGAAGAGATCCAACAACTGCCGCAAGTGCAAGGGTAGACTCTACTGAAAGATCAAAATGTCCTGAGAGGAGACAGAGAGATTCTCCAATTACAACAATACCAAGAATAGAGGAATGGATCAAAATGTTCCGAAGATTGAGAACCGTAAAGAAACGGGGAGTGTAAAAAGCGTTAAAGATAAGAAAAATAGAAAGTATAACCCATACGGAATTATCAAGGACTGTTTTAAGAAATTCGCGCCGTTTCATTAGTCTTCGGAAGGCCAGGGGTCAACCCCTGGCCTTCACAGCTACTCCCGCGGTTTATTCCCCCAGAGATTGGGGTCTCCGGCACCAAGATAATCCACATAAAAGACGTTAGTCCAGATTTCAAGTCCTGCTGCAGTCTCCACCACCATCGCCGGCGACCAGGAAGCGCCTTCCTCTACAAGAACCGTTCCTGGTTTCGGCAAGGCCTCTGGTCCCTTCTCAAGGTAGTCTACAATGATTGGGACGATAAGGGCTCCGTAATCCCGTAATGGCTGTACGACAACACCATCAGCAAGTTTTGCTTCAACCTGATCAAGTCCTGCAGGGTTTCCATCAATACCAAGAATGAAAATGTGTCCAGGATCGCCTACTTTGGCAAATTCCCCTTTTACAGCCTTGATACCCTCCACAATACCAGGAATATAGAGATCTGCGTGGTAGTAAATCCCATCAAGATCAGGATGTGCTGTGAGTGTGTCGACAGTGATCTTGAAACCTTCCTCAGTATTCCAGTATCCAGGAAGGGAAATTATCTGAATATCTGGATACTTCTCAAGCACCTGATGGAACCCCTGTGCTCGCTGTTCCGCCACGTCTTGTCCAGGTTGACCTCGAATTTCAAGGACTTTCCCCTTAGCAATACCATTGTACTTCCCTTGCAAGAGCCGCAGCATAACCTCTCCAGCGATAGCTCCTGCCTTGACGTTATCTGCTTTCACCGTAAGTACAACCGTTCCAGCTGTCACACCCCGGTCAATAGTGAAGAAGGGAATTCCTGCCTCGTTGCACTTTTGCACCGCGACACTAATTGCGGCGCTGTCCTGGGGTACAGCGCATATGGCATCTACCCCACGAGCAATAAGCGTTTCGATGTCGTTATTCTGTTTTTCTGGACTTTGCTGAGCATCGGTGACAATAACCTCAATACCGAGTTCTTTACATTTGTCCACAAAACCCTTTTGAATGTTCCACTGGCCCTCATCCCCAAGCCCTGGCGCAGAGTACCCAAAGACGAGCTTTTTCTCTTGGCCCAGAGCAAGAGGTACAAGGAGCAATCCAAGCAATACCACTATACCCACCACTAACGCTACACGCCGCATGTTCACCCCTCCTCTTGAGAAACTTCATAGAAATTATATCACACAATTGCATAAAGTGCACTTTTTTACAAAAACTAGTTCGCCTTGTATGGTACAGAGATACCACGAGTTACCTTTTCTAACTTACGTTAAGACTCAATGTCATAGGAGAAAGGTTCTCAAGCCTCTTTTCCTCTCGCTTTCCAATATCTTCTAGAAAATATTTGCGAATCATGATAATTTTTTACAAATCCCCTACACCATACTATTCGAAACAAAAGATTCTGGTTAGAGAATCCAGCCCAATACCACTACTTGTAAGACACCTTGCCCTTTCCCATATCTTTTGATAAGCTCAATAAAAAGCAAAGTGGAGGAAACCATGGAATACTTCCTGGGGATTGACCTTGGAACCCAGAGTGTTAAAGTCGTGTGCTATGACGAAGAAGGGAATTTTGTTGCTTCTTCAAGCCGTGAGTACCCAATCCTCACTCCCGCTCCAGGACATGCTGAGCAGGACCCTGAAACCTGGTGGGAAAGGACTAAAGAAGCTATTCGAGAGGTTCTTGCCTCTCTTCCTGAACCAAACATCCGCGCTCTAAGTTTTTCAGGGCAAATGCATGGAACGGTTATGCTTGATGAGAATCTCACGCCGCTTCGTCCTGCCATCATCTGGGCAGACCAGCGAAGCCACAAAGAAGCGAAATTCATACGGGAAAAGGCCAGGGAGTACCTTAAAACGATTGCTGGAAGTGACATAGCCACTGGTTTCATGGCAGCAACACTTCTTTGGGTTCGGGATAATCTTCCTGAGGTGTACCGAAGAATCCGTTTTGTTCTCCTCCCGAAGGATTACCTTAAGGTGAAAATGGGGCTTCCTCCCTCAACAGATGTTGCCGATGCCTCAGCTACTCTCCTCTTCAACATTCGCCTCAGAAGCTGGTCAGAAGAGATGCTTATGCTCCTTGGTCTTGATCGGTTGATTTTCCCTCCAGTTCACGAATCCACACAGGTCATAGGAGAGGTAGAGCGGAGCGTTCAGGAAGAGCTCGGCATGAAAGGTCGGTGTCTTGTTGTAGCAGGAGCAGGCGACCAGCATTGTGCAGCCTTGGGTAACGGCATCACGGAAGAAGGGGAGCTTCTTATCACCATTGGCACAGGGGGACAGGTCTTTACTCCTCTTACGCATCCCCTTGTTGATGCAAAACTTCGTATCCATACTTTTTGCCACGCTGTCCCAGGGTTTTGGCACCTTCTTGGTGCAACGCTCTGTGCAGGGCTTTCTTTGAGCTGGTTTAAGAAATCAGTCCTTGATGCAGCCTCTCACGTTTTTGATTTTGGAAACCTTGACCAAGAAGCTCAAAGAGTCGAAGCAGGATGCAATGGTCTTCTCTTCTTCCCATACCTCATAGGGGAACGAACTCCCCACATGGACCCGTACGCCCGAGGAGCCTTTGTGAATCTCCACCTCACGCACCAACGGGGACATTTTATTCGGGCCATCATGGAGGGTGTAGGTTTCGGGTTAAAAAGCGCTGTCTCGGTCTTCCGGGAACTGGGAGTGGAATTCCAACGAACGGTGTTCTCCGGGGGTGGGGCACGAAGCAACCTCTGGCGACGGATTGTTGCCTCTATCCTCGATATGCCCCTTTTCACTACCCAGGTTAAAGAAGAAGCCGCTACCGGGGCGTGTATCCTTGCCATGGTGGGAAGCGAACATTTTAAGAGTCTTGATGAGGCCACTCGAAGAATTGTTACCTATACCCACCCTACGCTACCTGAGCCAAAGTGGGTAGAGGTGTACCAAGAACTCTACCAGAAATTCGAACAAGGATACACTGCCCTTCGAGAGCTTTTGCCGAAATTTTAACCGCTCTTTCGAAACTCGTTGGAAATGCGCTCAATACGGGCAAATCGTTCCGCGTCAATTTCAATGTGGAAAACTTGAGCGATAACCTGCGTCCATCCATGGATGAAATAGATCCATCCATCCTCCACGCGGAGGTGCCGCTCTTTTGCTTGAGCAAGTGCCTGATGCATAAACTTAAGGTCTCCTCTATAGTTAATCTCCCATACAAGGCTATACATTGGGAAAACGCATGCATCGGTAAGGGGGGAGCCTGGGCGGTCCTTCCCAAGCCCTGTAGCATTCACAATAAGGGAATAAGGCTTTACTCGTGCTAAGACCGCGTCGTTCACCTCAGGAGCTGGCGCATGGATGTACTCAGCGTTGATATTGGGGTTGATTTTGGGCATGAGTTCCTTCATGGCTTCAAGACGGGGGGTGCTACGGTTGGTGACGTAGAGCTTTGTAGGCATGTTATCTTTCTTCTTCGGGTCAAAAAGATATGCCGCAATCGCTCGGGCACTCCCTCCAGCTCCCATGATAAAGACTTCTCCTCCGTGATCTCTCCAAAAATTAGGAGGAATGAATGCCTCCATGGCAAGGCCGCTTGAGATTGGGTCCTTTGCGTGTCCCTCAAGACGCCCATTATTCTTAGAGATCGAAGAAAGTTCTCCGAAAAGTTGGGCGTAGGGATCAAGGTAATCAAAGAGGTCTTTGGCTGCCTCATAAAGGTCGATTTTGTGAGTCGTAACCAAAGCCCCAAGAGAAAGAGGATCCTCTTTAATAAACGAGACGACTTCTCGGTAAACCTCGCGGGGTGCGTGAATCTCAATGTCAATACCCTTAAGGACTGCATCCTTAAGACCCAGCTCCTTCGCCCAAAGCGGGAAGAGCTTCATAATCGAGGATTGTGATGTAGTGACACCGATAAAGTACATAGTTGGTTGCGTTGCTCTCTCAGGAAGCCGAAAACCCATGTTCCATCCTCCTCACTCTCGCGGTTTCCACTTTGGGTTATCTCGCACAACAACCTTCCCATCTTCTTCGAGAATAACCTTAGGAAAGCCAGTCTCTTCAATGGTAGCGTAATCATGCCCCGCGTCTGCAGGAAAGATACAGTAGAAAATCAAAGGCTCTTTCCCCACATTAACTGAGCGGTGAGACCAGAAAGGAGGAATATATGAAGCTGTTCCAGGGTACATAGGAAGAATCTCACATTCTCCTTGAGGTGAAGCCATGATGAGTCGACCTTCACCCCGAAGGCAAAAGTAAATTTCGGCAGTATCCAGCTTCTCATGGAGATGCCCCTTAGTGAGGAAAAACTCCTGCCCAACCCTTCCGGGGTAAATGATGGTGGTACAGTGAGCAAGATGTCCAGGCTCCTCGGGAATTTCAGCATATATGACCTCATACACGAGAGGATCTCCTTCCCGAAGCATCCTTTCTGCGGCTTCCTGGTCCTGGAAGATGTACTTCACGTCACTCAGACGGCGCACAACTCGTTTCCCCGGCCTCAGTTCTCCAGTAGCAAAGTCCACAAAGACATTGAAAGGTTTCATGGATGCATCTCCTTTCTTCTCAAGGGATAAGGACAACTTTCAGAGCATCCTTCCCCTCCATAAGCTGCAATCCTTCCTCAACGGCCTCGAGGGGGAGAGTATGACTGACAAGGTAAGAAAGATCGAGTTGCTTTCGCAAGAGTAAATCAAGGGCAAGGCGCACATGGAAATTGTTCGAACGAGTCGTCCCAGTCACCAGGAGCTCCTTGTAATGGATAAGGTTTGTGGCAAGAGGCACCTCAGGGACATTTGGTGGAAGCCCTCCAAAGAAGTTTACTCGCCCGAAAACCCCCGCTACTTCCAGAGCCTCTTTCTGTGCGTCAGGAGCGGGGGCAGCCACAATGACCACATCCACATCCCGAAGAACATCCGCAACTTTCTTCTCTCCCACAAGAATGGTCTTAGCCCCTCTTGGAGCGGCTCTCTCAAGGCGAGAGGGGCTGATATCGGCTACCCAAACATCCCGAACCCCAGAAAGGCGTGCAAGTTCAAGAAACATTAGGCCTATTGGCCCTGCACCGTAAATAAGGACTGTGTCACGAAAAGTAACCGAAAGGGGCAAAAACCCGTGAACCACACAAGCCAGAGCCTCCACAAAGGAGAACTCCACAGGGTTCACTCCGGATGGAAGAGGGAAGATGTTTCCCTGACGTACCGCCTCTTCCGGAATTCGCATGTATTCAGCAAAGCCACCGTCTTCAGTAATTCCCAAAGCTTTCCCAGAAGGGCAGTGGTGCTGCGCCCCAGTTACACAGAAGCGGCATTTCCCACAACCGTAGTTTGGAGCAACAAGAACAAGCATTCCCTCTTTAAGGTCTGTTACTCCTTCACCGACTTCCACAATTTCCCCCACGACTTCATGTCCCAGAATGCGCTGTGT
The DNA here is from genome assembly GCA_937922705.1 of uncultured bacterium. Lineage (GTDB taxonomy): Bacteria > Atribacterota > Atribacteria > Atribacterales > Caldatribacteriaceae > Caldatribacterium > Caldatribacterium caloriphilum. The sequence continues at coordinate 20,174 of CALAIW010000042.1, forward strand.
CCCCTGTGGAATAGACCCGTGGCCTCTCCGGGCGATTCGAAGATCTGTCCCGCAGAGACTTGCCGCACGTACCCGAATAAGAACCTCACCCCGTCCAATTCGAGGGACAGGAACATCAACAACACGTATACTCGGAGGATATGAAAAGACCGCTGCTCGCATTGTTCTCCCCTTTCTTCACCGAATAAGTGCCTTAAAACGCGTCATAACTTCGTTCATCTTCTCCATCGTTTCCAGATAGAAAGGGAGGAATTCCTGGTACTCTTTGTGAAGTTTCTCGTCTGGCTCAAAAACCGAAACCTTCGAAACAGAAGCAAAAGCCTTCTCCTGAAGGTCAGAGAAGACCCCTACGGCACATCCTGCCACCATTGCCGTACCCCAAACAGAAAACTCCTCCCGATTCAGAGTCACATAGGGTATACCAAGGATACTCGCCTTAAGGCGGTTCCAAAATGCCGATTTTGCTCCACCGCCAATAACTCGAACCTCCGAAAAGCTTACTTCAGGCATAAGCTCCTGCAAAACCTTAAGGTAAAAGGCGTACTCAAAGGCAATGCCCTCAAGGATAGCGAGGAAAAGGTGCTCTCGGGTATGGTCCCAACTGAACCCAGCAAAGACTCCCCGAAGGTATGGCTGCGTGGGGCAGTTCCTCCCTCGAAGATGGGGCAGGAAAATAAGCCCCGAAGGTGGACTCACCTTTTTCTCAATTTCCTCATTGATACGAGCAAAAGCATCGGGAAACAAAGCAAAATCTCGGAAGAGCTCATTTTTCGCCCACTCTACATCCATGCCGCCTCCGTTGATATATGCCATGGGGTAATAGTATCCCTCAAGGACAGACCTGGGAAAAAGAAGCGTTTTGTAGCGTGTGTCAGGTACAAATCGATCCACAAAAAGGGCAAAACACGAAGCCGTTCCAGCGATATCAAAAGCAATCCCCGGCCTCACCACCCCAGCCCCCAGGGTATTTGCCGCCTGATCCCCACATCCGGCAACGATAGGAATACCTGAGGGAAGGCCCATAGCCTTTGCCCATTCTTCCTTAAGGTATCCTATAATTTCCCAGGGGGCAACGATACGGGGCATCTTCTCCTTTTCCACGCCAAAGAGCTCAAGAATCTCCTCATCCCACTGCTTCTTTTCAAGGTCAGCAAAGCAAGAAAAATGGATATAGGTGTAATCAATGTACGTTTCGTCCCCTTTGAGTCCTGCGAATTTTTGGGCCACCCAGCAGGCTGGGACGGTAAACTTAACAATGCGTCGGTACACTTCCGGATGTTCCCTTTTCCACCAAAGAATCTTTGGTCCATGGTTGATACTTGGTCCCATTCCAGACTTCGTAATGATGAGGTCTTCAGCTTTTTGCTTCATCTCCTCCGCATACGGAGCAGAACGCACATCAAGCCAAGAATCATACGGTGTCGCCGCCTCCCCTGCAGCATCTACCCCCATGATACCTGCCATCTGGCCATCAAGAGCTAAAGCGAGAACTTCTTTTGGATTAATTCCGCTTTTCTCCACAACTTCTTTTACCGTACGTACTACAGAAGAAAGCATCTCCTGAGGGTCCTGGATAACGCTTCCATCCTGGCCATAAATAATATTTGAACTCTCTCGAGCAAGGGCTAAGACATTGCCTTCAGTATCGAAAATTCCAGTTTTCGTGGCCGTCGTTCCAAGGTCACACCCAATAAGGAAGGCCACCCTCACCACTCCTTCACATCCACCGGTTTCCCAAGGGCAAGGGACTCATGCCCTGCCTCAACAATTCGTACCACCCGAAGTCCATCCTCAAGGGATGGGGTAGGCATGGTGTCAAAAAGAATGGAATGAATAAAGGCCTTAAGCTCTTCAAGGTATCCTTCCTTAAAACGTAGTGCCCATCCAGCCTGAGTATCTCGGATTGCCTTTTTCTCATGGGTATAGAGCACAGGACCCCTTCCTTCAGTCTCTCCAACCCGAATCATGCCTTCCGTTCCTAAAACCTCCATTCGGGCATCATAGGCGTATCCCACAGGGCATCCTCCATCGACAATGCCAAAAGGACCATCGGCAAAAGCAATAGTGAGAAGATAGTGGTCATAGAAATCAGGAAAGGATTCTCGCGCCTCAGGGGATTTGAAGTTCTTTGCTTCCATAAAAACCCGAAGAGGTCTTTTCTGAGCAAACCACAAAACGGCATCAATATCGTGAGACGAAACTTCCGCAAGCATGCCCCCACTCTTTGCCCGGTCCCAGATCCAAGAGGGGGGAAGACCAGGGCCCCTCCCTGTAGACTTTACAAGGACGAGGTCTCCGATAACCCCACCCCGCACCATCTCAAAAGCCTTCCTGATTTCAGGATCATATCGGCGCATAAAGCCAATCTGGAACTTTACCCCTGCTTCTTCCACCACCCTTCTCATCGCCAAGGCTTCCTCTAGATTCTGAGCAAGGGGTTTCTCACAGAAAATGTGTTTTTTGGCACGTGCTGCCCTCTCAACAATGTCGCGGTGAGTAAATGTTAAGGAAGCAATGCACACAGCGTCAAAGGTTTCCCTCTCAAGGGCTTCTTCAAAAGAGGTGTAGTAGCGAACCCCAAGTTCTTGTGCCGCCTCTTTTGCTTTTGCTGCATCCACATCCACCACTGCTTTAAGCTCTCCCTCCGGAATGTAACGCACAAGATTTCTTCCGTGCACCATTCCTGCACGTCCTGCTCCAACAAGGACAAAAGATACTTTCTCCATACTTCCCCCACCTCTAATCTCGTACGATTCTTCTTCGCCACTGGTCGAAAACAACCACAGCAACAATCAAAAGTCCATTCACTACACGCTGCCAAAAAGGTTCAACATTAAGGAGGTTCAGGCCGTTTGAAAGTACCCCCATAAGGATTGCTCCTATCAGAGTCCCAAAAACCGAACCTTTGCCCCCAAAGAGATTCGTTCCACCAATAACCACAGCAGCAATAGTCTGCAACTCAAGACCTTCTGCCATAAGGGCGTTTGCCGAGTTCATCCGCCCTACAAGCACAAGGCCAGCGAACCCGCAATACAGTCCAGAGACACCGTACACAAAAATTTTCACACGGTCAACATCGATTCCTGCAGCCCGCGCTGCTTCTCGGTTCCCACCCACGGCATAAAGTGAACGTCCAAAAGTCGTACGATTGAGGATGAACCAGGTTACTCCCACGACAAGGAGGGCAAAAATCATAGGTACAGGAATACCCCCAAGGTGGCCACTTCCAAGCCACACAATACTTTCTGGAAGATACCCTGCAAGCTTTGTCGCTGTGAAATGGGAAGGGACTGGGAGGCCTCCTGTAATGAGAAGGGCAATACCACGAACTGCCCCAAGCATGCCCAGGGTAGCGATGAAATCCGGGATTTTTCCTTTAGCAATGATGGCTCCATTGGCAAGGCCAGCAAGAGTAGCAAAAAAGAGCCCAAGGAGTGCTCCGCTGGCAAAAGGCCAACCCCAGTAACTCATGGCCACCGCCGCAAGGCATCCCCCTAAAGCCAATACCGAGCCTACAGAAAGATCAATACCAGCTGTGATAATCACCATTGTCTGGGCAGAGGCTGCAATAAGGACCACCGCAACCTGACGAAAAATGTTTAACCAGTTGCTCAGAGTAAAAAAATACGGGGAGAGAACAGCAAAGACCGCACTCAGCGCGATAAGCCCCACAAGAGAGCCACCCTTCAAGAGGAGGCTCACCAAATCCCCTCCACGCCACACAAGTACTCTATTCTGAGACATCACAGGCACCTCCCTCAGGAAACCCCACTAGCTATAGCAAGAAGCATCGTCTTGTCTACATCCTTTGGGTATTCAAAAATACGGGCAATTCTACCATTCCGCATAACAGCAATCCGATCCGCCACTTCAAGGGCTTCTATAGGCTCAGAAGTAATATAAAGAATCGTTAATCCTTGGCGAGCAAGATCCCGAACCATCTCTCGAATCTCAAACTTTGCCCCCACATCGATTCCACGAGTTGGCTCATCCATAATAAGGATCCTCGGCTTCCTTGCTAACCACCTGGCAAGAAGAACCTTCTGCTGGTTTCCTCCGCTCAGATATAGAACTTCTCGAAAAACATGCGGAGTTTTAATACGCAGTGAACGAACAAAGTCATTTGCAAGATGCATCTCTTCTCGAATACGAAGAATCCCTCGTCGCGACACAAGAGAGAGAATAGCAAGAGTAATGTTAGCAAAAACTGGAAGCTCATATACCAAGGCGTTCCGACGATCTTCAGGAAGATACCCAATCCCCAGAGTAATAGCTTCCTTAGGATTGCGAGGCTTTATAACCTGACCTCCCAGGATTACTTTCCCCTCTATCCGCTCAAGCCCAAAGAGGCCTCGCGCCAGTGTCGAGCGTCCTGATCCTACAAGGCCAAAAAGCACAAACACTTCGCCCTCGTGTATCCTCAGCGTGACATCGCGCACAAATCCACCGGCTGAGAAATTCTCTAGGGAAAGCACAACGTTTGCCCCAGTATGATCTCCCTCATAGGTTGTTTCAGAGAAAGCCACAGGCTTTCCCGTGAGATACTCAAAAAGCATCCGCTCATCAAGACGAGATGCTTCTTCGGTGACCACCTTCTGGCCATCCCGAAGCACCGTAACCCGATCAGCAATACGCAATGCCTCGTTCAACTTATGAGAGATAAAAATGATGCCAATGCCGGTCTTTTTAATTTCGGAAATCAACTCAAAAAGGCGATTGACCTCCTCCTCGCTGAGAGCCGAAGTGGGCTCATCAAGGAGGAGAATGCGAACATTTGGTCGACTCACCGCCTTAAGAATCTCCACCATTTGCTGTTCGGCGACACTTAAAGAACCTACCGGAGTTCTTGGATCCTCCTGAATCCCGAAACGTTCAAGGAGACGCCGGGTTTCGGAGACAATTGTCTCCCAGTCAACCTGAATACCCTTCTTTGGCCACCTTCCAAGAAAGACGTTTTCCGCAATGCTCAGATACGGCACAAGAGAGAGTTCCTGCTGCACAAGGGCAATTCCGGCCTTCAAAGCATCTCGGGGGGAGGAGAAATGTACTGGCTTCCCATCGAGGAGAATCTCCCCACTGTCCTTAGGAATGATGCCGCTTATGATTTTCATGAGGGTGCTTTTTCCTGCTCCATTCTCCCCAAGAAGGGCATGAACCTCCCCAGGGAGAACATCCATACTCACCCTGTCAAGGGCTTTCACCCCAGGGAACGACTTGCTAACATTGCGAATCGAAAGAATAGGACTTGCGGACACTACCATACAGTGTAGCCTCCATCAACACTCAACACCGCTCCAGTGGCATATCCTATCCGGGGGGAAGCAAGGAAAAGAATTGCAGCGGCAATCTCCTCAGGTCGCCCAAGCCTCCGCAGTGGTCGAGACTCCTCAAGTTTTCGTCGTGTACCTTCAGGATCTTTTTCCTTTTTTAGCGCTTCCTCAACAAGAGGTGTGTACGTTGTCCCAGGACACACACAATTCACCCGAACCCCAAAGGGAGCAAAATCTACTGCACAGCTTTTCGTGATAGAGATAACCGCGGCTTTTGTAAGGTTATAAATCATTTGATTGGCAATGGCAACAAGCCCAGCCTCAGAGGCAACGTTAACAATAACCCCGTCTCTCTTTTCCACCATATGTTTTCCCACACTTTGGGTACAGAGAATGACGCCTTTAACGTTAACATCTACAAGTCTTGTAAAATCTTCTTCCTTAAAAGCCAGCGCATCACCCTTTGCATAGACTCCAGCGTTGTTCACAAGAACGTCAATCGTTTCGAAACGCTCAATGACTTCTTTTGTCATTCGAGCTACACTTTCTCCACAGGAAACATCAACTTCACAGAACGCCACAGTATACCCCTTTGCTACGAGTTCGCTCTCAAGAGCCTTTCCCCTCTCCGGATTGGCATCAGCAATGACAACCTTTGCACCCTCTGCAGCAAAAAGGCGCACCGTGGCTTCGCCAATTCCAGCCCCTCCACCGGTAACAATAACAGTCTTTCCAGCGAATCCGAGATCCAAGCGCTTTCACTCCTTTCAAAAAAGGGCCCCCGCAGGGGCCCAGAGCTCATTTCTCAAGGTATGCCTTCTTGATAGCCTCCCAGTCAATGGGCTCAAGGTACGGATTGGGATAGAACATGTCAGCGTTACCTTGCCATTCAGTCCGTGGACGAATGTCTACAAACTGCGGAACCTGGTCTTTGAGACCCAAAGCAAGCATGACAGCATACTTGGTCCCGTACCAACCCCACTCAGGGAAGCCATGCCAAGTTTCTGCGATAAGCCGACCTTCTCGAATCCGCTCGACTGACTCAGGTGTCCCATCGTTGGTGAAGACCTTTACTTCAGTTCTTCCAAGACGCTCACAGGTAAGCATGGCTCCAAGACCCATCTCGTTTGAGGCTGCCCAGATAAAGTCAAGCGTTCCCGGTGGATTGGCAGAGAGAATGTCCTCGGTCACCTTGATGGCCTTTTCTCTGTTCCAGTCAGCAGGAAGAGTGGTAACAATCTTGATGCCTGGGAACTGATCTATGACTGCATGGAAGCCACGGAGTCGGGCTGTAGAGAAGAATCCACCAGCAATGCCTTCAATAATCGCCCCAGTAGCTTTAACCTTGTCCTTAAGGTTTGCAATAACCTCAGGAGTGTAGAGCTTCTGCCAGAACTCAAGATCAAGGAATGTCTCAGTTGGCACATCCACTTTTTCTCCTTCACCAAGGACTCCCGGTCCACCAAAGTAATCAACCACAGCGTATGCAGAGATTGTTCCCGCCACGGTGTTATCAAAACCAATGTAGCAGTCTACATCCACACCTTCAATAGGCTCAAGGAGGTTAACCACGATAACTGGAATACCCGCTTTCTTTGCTTCTTGAAGTGCTGGCTTCACTACTTCAACCTCGATTGGAGAAATAGCAATGACGTTAACCCTTCGCTGAATGAAGTCTTCAATAATAGCTATCTGGTCGGCAAAGGCAGTGTGGGCTGCCGGAGCACGGGTTATAATTTCCACATTGATACCGTGATTCCGAGCATCAGCCGCAGCTTTTTCAAAGAAATCTGTTGCCGTCTTGAAAACCCCCGTGATATCTGGCGGAGTCCATCCAATGGTGATTTTGGGAATATCCTTTCCCCACACACTTAGTGCTAATCCAAACACAAGAAGGAGCACCAAAAGTACACCGAAACTGCGCCGCATAGCAAAACCCCCTTTGTGTTTTTATTTTCTGCCCCGCTAAGGGGCAAAATGCCGCTTCTCGAGTTCCCGGAGAAAAGCAAGACCTTCCCGAAGTAACACATCACTTGATGGAGCCATTTTCCGCCAGATACACGTTCCTGCCCGCATGGAATCCGAAACTTCGGCAAAAGACTCCATGCCCACAATACCTCTGTATCCCCCTTCAGCAAGGGCCTGGAAAATACCATCCCAGTCCACAGTCCCAGTTCCAGGAATACCCCGGTGACTTTCGCTTAGGTGGTAGTGACACAGATACGGAATGGCTTTTTTCGTAGGGGTGTAAAAATCGTTCTCTTCAATATTCATATGATATGAATCAAGGTGAATCTTGAGATTTGGTTCCCCCACCATGGCAAGAAGCTCAAGAGCCTGATCACACGTGTTAATGAGGAAAGACTCATATCGGTTCACAGGTTCAATACCCACGGTGAGCCCAAATTCTCTTGCTCTTCGAGCAACTTTTTGCAACGCTTCTGCAGCACGTTCAAAGTACTCTTGACCCGGAAAGGTAGAGATACGCTTCCCCAAAGCGCTGTAAAGGACCCCAGAGAAACTCAGGGCTCCCATCTCCGCGGAGACTTCCACACATCGCATAAGGTACTCTATTCCCCTTTGGCGGGTATCCCTATCGGGCGAAGACACATCGGTTGCCTCGGAAAGGACAGTAGAGGTTACAACAAGAAGACCAGCTTTTTGGGCTTCCTTTCGAATATCCTGAGGATGCACTTCCTCAAGATCCATAAGGGGAACCTCAAAAGCGTCAAATCCAAGCTCTCGCGCTTTCCCAAAAAGACGCAGAGCATTCTTAGTCCATTTTGAAGTCCAGGCATAAGCATGTACAGCGTAACGAAGCGCTCCCATATCCTCAGCTCCTCAAAACCCTCACCCGTACTCTCCCCTTATCTCCCCGGAAACGAGAGATGAAAAGGTCAATGGGTCGATCGTTCACATCATAGGTGATGTTCTCAAGAAGGAGCACTGGAGCTCCAGGGTCAATGGAGAGGAGCTTGGCATCAAGGTCTGTGGCGACTACTGGT
>CALAIW010000043.1 GCA_937922705.1 uncultured bacterium
TCGGGGTACTTCTCTACGCCACCCACAAGGGGTCGTGGAAGGGCATATCGCGCCTGTTCAAGGAATGGAGCAAGAATAGGTTTCTGGGCTGCGATTTTCTCAGCAGCAGAGGCTCTGGTTGGAAGGCCACCGTGTTCAAGATTGGCTGCAAGCATACCCTCAGTTGAAGCGATATAGCTTAAAAAGTCCCAGGCAATGGCAAGCTTCTTTGGATCTTTTGTGTTTGCTCCAATACCATAGCATTCTCCACCAAAGGGGACAATAGGCCGCATGCCTTCTTGGGGTACTGGAAGTAGCGCGACGCCGACGTCTCCCAATTGCTCAAGGACATCGGGGGTCAGGTGCCACCCAAATTCCCAGTTACCATTTTCCATCATAGCCACTTCGCCGTTGATGAACCATTGGGTAACGTCGCCTTGTCCGGAGACATTCACCACATCCCTTGGGGTGTACCCTTTTTCTACCATTGCAACGAGAAAGCTCAGAGCTTCAATGGCTTCTTTAGCGTCAAGCTCAAAGAGGCTTCCTCCATTGCTCCAGAGGAATGGTTCAAACTGCCAGGTACCCTCTTCAGAGGCCGTAGCGCAAAAGCCAAAACCGTACACTCCGAGGGCTTCCTTGATTTTGGCGCTTGCTTCTTTGAGCTCTGCCCAGGTCTTTGGAGGCTCAGCAATGCCAGCTTTCTCCAGGATACTCTTCCGGTAGAAGAGAGCGAGGTTGTTCGTTGTCACCTGGAGCGCGTAGATTTTTCCATCAGCACTCGTGAGGTCTCGATGGCCTTTGAAGAAGTCTTCCCAATTCTCCCAACCCCATTCTTTAACCTTGTCGGTGATATCAAGGTACACTCCTGCCTTAATGAGGTTTGGTACCCAAGGGTTGTCAGCCATGACAACTTCGGGAAGGGTTCCAGTAAGGGCCTGTTGGAGAATGGTAGGAAGGAGTTGTGCAAAGGGAATGAACACGTGTTTAATCTCCACATCAGGGTTAGCTTTCATGTACTCTTCAGCCCAGCGGTCAACAAACTTGGCCATTCCACTTGCCGGCTCAAAGTAATCCTGAATGGTAACTGTAATCTTCTGAGCATGGAGACCCGTCAAACCACCAAGAAGCAACGCTCCGCACACAAGGAGAGAAACTACCAAACGTCGCATGGGGTCATCCTCCCTTCCTCAGTTTTAAGGATATTCGAGAACTCAAGGTAACTCCCCAATTTCCCCTTTTTTCACCCCCTCTCTGCGCGGTCCAAGAGAACTCCCTTCGATGAAATCAGCCTCAAGGTACTGCCCTACTTGAGTTTTGACCTTGCCCTCAATGAGGTCTACAAGAAGCCTTGCCGTTTCGTATCCAAGGTCTTCAGTACGCACCCGGATACCCGAAAGTTGAGGCGTATAGAAGCGAAAGTTGTCAGTTTCAATATTGCCAAGAATTGCTACATCCTCTGGTATCCGAAGGCCCATATCTTGTAAGGCTTTGAGGGCACTCAAAGCAAGGGATTCAGCAACGACAAAAATGGCTGAGAAACGTACCCCTTTTCCCCAAAGACTCTCAAGTTTCTCGGCAACTTCTTCTTTTTTCATTTCCTCAGTAACAAGGAGTTCCTCCCGGACAGGAATCCCCACTTCGCGCAAAGCTTTTTCGTACCCCCAAAGACGCTGCATGGTATAGACGCGTCTTCGAGAGAGCCCAAGAAAGAGGATGTCTTGGTGCCCAAGGTCTATAAGCTTTTGGGTTGCTCGATAGGCGAGTTCCTCTTGGTTGTGGTCAACCCAGCTAATCCAGGAAACGTCCTCGCCCTCGGGCTTTCCAATACTCACAAAGGGAACACCAAACTTTCGTAAGACCGGAAATCTCGGGTCGTCAAAGAAAATTTCGCTCACAATGAAACCATCGACACTACGACTTTGCACAAGCGACTCATAGTGGAACTCGGTGTCACAGGACTTTGCGCTTGTGGTGATGAGGAGCTGGTAGCTTGATTCCTCACAGGCTCGGGCAACACCACTGAGGAATCCCGGGAAGAAGAAGGTATTGGCGATAAGGTTTGCAGGAAGATGGGGAAAAAGAAGGGCAATGGTCCGCGTTCGGTTTGACTTGAGACTTCGGGCAGCCCGCTTTGGAACGTAGCCATACTCTTTGATGATACGTTCGATCCGAGCCCGAGTTTCAGGACTTACCTGATTAGTTCGGCCGTTCAGAACGTTTGAAACCGTCGCTTTTGAGACTCCAGCTAAACGGGCAATCTCGGCAATAGTCATCATAGTCTGAACCGGTTTACTAAACCGGTTAAGAGAAGTATAGGGAGAAAGGGAGAAATCGTCAAGAGGTGCAGTGACTTTCAAGGAAATTCTCAAGCGGTTTCCGGAGCGTTGGCGGGGGCAGGGGTGCAACCTACCCCTCTTTTCAAAGGCACATTTTGAGGATTGCGAGGACGTCTTCCTTGGTGAGCTTTTTCACAGAACCCAGAGACCCCCGTTTTGTAGCCTTATCGGCCATAAGCTCAAAGTATCGCTCGTCAATCCCCACCTCCCGAAGGGTCACAGGAGCACCGATTTCCCGGAACCATTCTCGGGTTCTTTCAATCCCAGCTTTACCAAGTTCCCTGTCGCTTCGGCCATTGCGAGGAATTTCCCATACTCGCTCCGCAAACTGGGCGAATTTTCCTGGAATCTCATCAAGGACGTAAGTCATCCACTGAGGGAAGACAATGGCTAATCCTGCTCCATGGGGAATATCGTAAAAAGCACTCAGTTCATGCTCTATATCGTGGCTTGACCAATCTCCTTCTACTCCAGCTTCAATGAGGTGGTTGAGGGCAAGAGTTCCACACCACATAATGGTTGCCCGGGCATCGTAGTCAGTGGGATTGGCTAGGACCTTTGGAGTATACTCAATGATGGTCTTCATGATACCCTCAGAGAGTCTATCCTGAAGAGGAGTTTCTGGAGTTTTGTGGAAGTACTGCTCGAACACGTGGGCCATCATGTCTACAATGCCATAAACGGTATGCTCTCTTGGAACAGTAAACGTGTTTTCTGGATCAAGGATGGAAACATCGGGGAAGAGATGGGGATGAGAAAGGCCGAGTTTCTCTTTGGTTTCCTCATTGGTGATCACCGCATTGTGGTTCATCTCAGAGCCGGTAGCAGCAAGGGTGAGGACGGTCACAAGATGGATTCGACCGGGGACTTCCGCCTTACCACTAAAGAAGTCCCAGGGGTCACCGTCATAGCGTGCTCCAGCAGCAATGATTTTCGCACTGTCAAGAACACTCCCACCCCCAACGGCCAGGACAACCTCGATTTGGTGTTGCTGGCAAAGAGCTACGCCCTCTCTAACCTTGTCGAGGGTGGGATTCGGTTTGATTCCCGAAAGTTCGATGACTTCAAGGTTTTCTTTTTTAAGGCTTTGCAAAACGCGGTCGTAGAGGCCGTTTTTTTTGATGCTTCCTCCACCATACACAAAGAGTACCCTTTTCCCCAGAGCAGCACATACCTCTCCAACTCGCTCGGTGGTTCCTTTTCCAAAGAGTATCCGTGTGGGGTTATGGAATTCAAAGTTCTGCATGGTCTCGACCTCCTTTTCAAAATATTGTATCATGGCATCTTCTGCTTTAGGGGCATGGTAGAATTAGGGGAGAAAGAAAAGAAAGGGGGGATAGCAATGCTCAAGACGCTTTGGATTGAGACCAGGGCAAAAGAAGACGTCATTGACATTACCGACCTCGTTGCTCAAGTTGTGCAAGAGGCAAAGTTTGAAGAAGCAGGGGTTTTCGTTTATGTCCCCCATGGAGATGCGGCGGTGAACATTCAGGCAGGGAAGAGCCCAACAAAAGAACCGCCGCTTAACGATCTTTTGAAAAAAGTCCTCGAAAAGGAAGAATTTGAAAAACCTGAAACAGGTGCAGCTTTCGTAGCGCCCACAGAGGTCCTCATCGCCCAGGGAGGAAAGCTTCTTCTTGGAGAGGACCAGCGGATTTACTTCTATGAGTTTAACGGGCCGCAAAAACGCTCCGTTTACGTCCTGGTTATCCCCTCGAATGCCTCCTGGGGGAACTAAAACGTTCCCCCTCTATTTCTTTTCCGCTGTACCCCTTGGGAAAACTCCAGCGTGCGCTATCCGAACATCCTCCACAGAGAAAAAAGAAGTAGGACTTATACTCTGGATAATGCTTATGACTCGTCTGAGGTCTTTGCGACGCACCACGGTAAAAATGAGTTTTACCGGTCCCTGGGACCCCCACCCGTCAAAAATCGTAACACCAAACCCTTCCTTACGGAGCGTAGCAAAAAGCTCCTCGCCCCTTTTAGGAAGGATAACCCGGACAATCACATACCCTATGGCGAACCATTCTTCGATGTATATGCCGATGAAGTTCCCCAGGGCAAATCCTGCTGCGTACCCAAGAAAGGCAAAGGGAGTCCTTGTGTGGGCGATGAGCCGGCTCACCACCACAATCCAGATAAGGACTTCGAGGAATCCAAGAAGAGGCGCAAGGTTTCTCTTCCCCCGGGCGGTGAGGATAATCCGCATTGTTCCAAGGCTCACATCCCCCACCCGGGAGGCAAAGACAATGAACGGAAGGAATACAGTACCGTACCAGTCAAACCCTTCCATAGTTCTTCTCTTACTGCTATTGTACCAGAATTTTTGGAAATAGAACGTGTGGCATAATTCATTGACAGCATTGCTGTCCTTGTCTACAATGGCAGTGGTTTTACAGTTTTTAGGAGGGGAGAAAGTGTCGCTTCGTCTGAAAGTAGCAGCTGCTGTTGGTATTGTCTCTCTCTGCTCGTTTCTTTTTGTTTTCTTCGCCTTGAATCGAATTTTGCTCCAGAGATTTATGCACCTTGAGAATACAGAGATCGCGGAGAAAGCAAAACAACTTTCCCTCCTTGTTGAGAGGGAAAAGAGGAATCTTGAACGTATCGTTTATGACTGGGCTTTCTGGGACGACACGTATCGGTTTATGGGCGGGGAGTATCCAGAGTATGTGGAAGTGAATTGTACCGACGATATTTTCCCAAACCTCGGTATTGACTTTTTGGGATTTTTGCGGCCTGATGGAACGCTGGTTTATGGAAAGAGTGTGGACCCCAATACCCGAGAATCTCTCCCTCTCCCTCAGGATTTGGTGCGTCTTATACGGGTGGTGGGTCAGTCGCTTTCTCCAGCATACCTTCTTGACGGAAGAAGTGGCTTTCTCTCGGTTCAAGGGGAAGTGTGGTTTTTTGCTCTATCCTGGATTCTCAAAAGTGACCTTTCAGGACCGCCGAAGGGTTTTCTTGTCATGGCACGAAGGGTTGACCAATCGTTCTTGAACCACCTCTCCGACCTTTTTGGACATGAAATTAACCTTGTTGCACTTGACGAGGTTTCTTTGGCATCACTCTATGAGAAAAGCTTTACCGTGAGTGAACTTTCGCCCTTTAAGGTGTCAATTACCGTTCCCTTTCCTTACGCTTCAGGGAGGGGGGGTTTTGCGCTCACTTTTCCATATGAGCGGCGTTTCTTTGCCCAGGGTTTGGAGGTAGCGCGATTTTTGCTTCTTGGGCATCTTGTCGGAAGCTTGGGGATACTGCTCCTTCTCTTTTTCTCTATCGAGCGCGTTGTGGTGCAGAGAGTATTGCGCCTTGCGAGTTTCCTGCAACGTGTGCGAGAAACGGGAGATTTTGCTGAGCGGGTGGAAGTGCAGGGGAATGACGAGGTAGCGCTTGTGGGGAGTGCGGTTTGTGCTCTCCTTGAGGAGATAGAACGTCGCACTGGAGAACTAGCAGAGAGTGAAGCTCGTTTCCGCAGGCTTTTTGAAGAAGTTCCGGTTGGAGTGTATCAAGCCTCCTTTGGGGGGACGGTGCTTCAGGCCAATTCCAGGATGCTTGCCATTCTGGGGTGTTCCAATTTCTCGGAGCTTGAGGAACTCGGTTTGTCTTTCTTCCGCCAGGATGTCCCCCTTTCTCTTGAGGCTTTTGAGCGATTCCTCAAAGAGCACGGAGAGGTTCGGAATGTTATCAGCACTTGGAAGGTTCGGGATGGCTCGCTACGTTTTCTGCGAGAGAGTGCCCGAATGATTGGAGAAGAGGTGTATGAAGGAACTCTTGAAGACGTTACTGAAGAGGTCCTTGCCCGGGAGGGAGCCTGGAGAAGTGAAATGTACCATCGGGTTATTCTTGAGTATAGCTCCGATGGAGTCGTAGTCCTGAACAGGGAGGGAAAAATAGAGTTTGCCACCTCTTCGGTGAAGAATGTCACTGGATACAGTCCTGAAGAGCTTCAAGGGGCATCGGCTGTATCGCTTATCCATCCTGAAGATGCAAGATGGGTGAAGCGAGTGTTTCTTGAAGGCGCTGAGGGCATGGTGAAGCAGGTGGAGTTTCGCCTGAGGCACCGAAATGGGGAGTGGCGAACCATAGAGGCTGTTGGTCGGATACTCCTTTCGCACCCCCTCATTCAGGGTATTGTTGTGACCATCCGGGATGTCACCGAAAAGAGAAGGGTTGAAGAGGAGTTACGCTTTTTGGGTTTTCGAGATGCTCTCACCGGTCTTTACAATCGACTGTATTTTGAGGAGGAATTGCAACGGTTGAATAGCAGTCGCCTTTTGCCTTTGAGCATTATCATAGGGGATGTCAATGGTCTCAAGATTGTGAACGATGCCTTTGGTCACGCTGAAGGGGATCGCCTCCTTCAAGTGGTTGCTGAAGCGTTTCGGGCAAGTTGCAGGCAGGAGGATGTCGTTGCTCGCTGGGGTGGTGATGAATTTGCAGTGATTCTTCCCAAGACAGGCAAGGACGTAGCTTGGGAAATTTGTTCGCGGGTTCGGGAGAAACTTCAAAAGGAACCACTGCCTCTTCCTGTGGGAATAGCCCTGGGGTGGGCGACTCGGGAGAATCTTTTCCAGAGTCTTGAAGATGTGGTCAAAGAGGCAGAGGAACGCATGTATCGGGCGAAACTCTCCGAGCGTGAAAGTTTCTATCGGGACATTCTTACTGCTTTGGAAGACGCCCTCTTGCGTATTAAGGGAAAGCGTTTTCTTGAAGAGGTTAAGTACCTTGCTCTTCGCTTTGCGGAACGTATTGCTCTCCCTTTGGGGGAGCAAGAGAAACTCTCCCTCCTTGCTCGCTTCCACGATGTTGGTGTGATACCTCTTGTGCAGCAAGGTGAGTGGCCAGGACTCCCAAAGGAGGTTTTCCTTCGCCGACACACCGAGTCAGGATACTTTATTGCCAGCAACATTCCCCTTCTTGTCCCGATTTCTGAAGCCATCCTCTCCCATGAGGAGCGGTGGGATGGAAAAGGGCTCCCAAGGGGGCTTAGAGGCGAGGAGATTCCACTTCTTTCCCGGATTGTTGCACTTTGTGTTGCTTTTCTTGAGCGGTCTCCCTCTGAAGCCCTCGAGTATATTAAGGGAGAAAGCGGTTCCATTTTTGACCCTTTTCTTGCCCGGGAATTCCTGTGCCTTGTGCAGGGGAACCTTGCAGGAAACGGAGCACAGAAACTCTGATATAATAAAGGGAACACGAGGGAGAAGGGATAGCCATGGATGAACGCAGACTCCGTGAGGATTTAGCGCTCTTTGGTCGACGTATCCTTGAAGCTGGTCTTGCTGTTGGTCCGGGAGGGAATATTAGTGTCCGATATGGAAAAACAATGCTCATTTCTCCTAGTGGTTTTGCCTTTGATGAAGTCCCCCCTGAGGGGTACGTTGCGGTAGATATTGAAACAGGAGTGGTGGAGGGAGAGGGACGGCCTTCTTCTGAGGTAGCTATGCACCGCGAGATTTACCGCGCAAGAGGTGATGTCCACGCAGTGGTTCACGTCCATCCCCCCTTTGTCATTGGAGTAACCAGTGGTGGGGGAACAATCGAACCAATGTTTCCTGATTTTGTCGCCCTTATTCCCCGTGTGGTTACGCTTCCCTATATCCTTCCCTGTACTGAGAATCTCGCCCAGGCGGTGAAAGAGGCCGTGCGGAATGCTGAAGCGGTAATTCTTTTGAATCATGGAGCGATCACGGTGGGAACAACCCTTAAAGAAGCCTTTTACCGGGCACAGGTTCTTGAAGAAGGAGCAAAAATTTTGGCTATTGCCCGGCTTTTTGGGAGTCCGCGAATTCTCTCAAGGCAGGAACAAGAAGCGCTTCTTTCTCTGGAGGCGGAAAGGTACCGTCAGAGATTGCTGAAAAAGGGGTAATCACACGCTTTGGTACTGAGCGAGAGATTGGATATGCTCTTCTATGGCGCGCATGCAGAGATAGCAGAGGTTGAATTCATGGTCAAGCCCCAGGGATATATGCCAGTCGGCATCCCGGCCGCAGAGATCGCAGGTAACAAAAAACGTCATAATGGGTTCTTTGAAATAGGAACCATTTTGAAGGATACGGGCAATCTCCTCTTTGGTTCGCATGAAGTTTCCCTCCTTTCCACTTAAGAGAACCATTCAGGTTGGGGAATATTCCTGAAAAACCATGGTTTCTTTTTTGTATTGTATCCTTGGCACAATCCCTTATGCAAGGGGGCTCAAGCTGCAGCGGAGACTTGTAGAGGAAGTTCTTCGTCGAGAGCTCCCAGGAGTCTTGCTTCTCCTTGAACACTACCCGGTGGTGACTCTGGGGCGGGGGGCAAAAAGGGAGCACCTCCTTTTACCCAAAGAAGAATTCCAAAAAAGAGGAATCGAGGTTTACGAAGTAGAGCGGGGAGGGGATGTGACCTATCATGGCCCGGGGCAAATTGTAGGATACCCTATTGTGAATCTTCGATTCTGGCACAAAGACGTTCATGCTTTCTTGCGGGCTCTGGAGGAAGTTCTTATTCGTTTTCTTGGCTCTTTTGGGGTTGAGGCTTTTCGCTTTCCGCCGTATACTGGGGTTTGGGTGAACCACAAGGGGTTGCGGAAAATCGCTGCGATTGGTGTTGCTGTGAAACAATGGGTGACGTATCACGGATTTGCTCTTAATATTGCTCCTGATCTAACTCCTTTCAGGTACATTATTCCCTGTGGTATACCAGACTTTGGGGTGACAAGTCTTGCGGAGGTCCTGGGGCGGGATTTTCCAAGGGAAGAACGTGTGGCAATGCAGTGCCTTCTTGCCGAAAGGTTTGGGGAAGTCTTTGGGTTTTGTATGAAGGAGGACGAAGGTGAGTACGTTACCTCCCTGGATTAAGCGTCGATTCCCACCGCAGGAGGAATGGGAAAGGGTACAAAAGCTTTTGCGAACTCTTACACTCCACACGGTCTGTGAAAGCGCCCGCTGTCCCAATCTTGGAGAATGTTTCCGTCGGGGAACGGCAACCTTTCTCATTCTTGGAAATACCTGTACCAGGAGTTGCCGCTTTTGTGCCGTTGGAAAAGGGATGCCCCTACCTCCTGACCCTGGAGAACCAGAGCGGGTAGCTGAGGCGGCAAAGAGGCTGCACTTAAGGCATGTTGTGGTTACTTCTGTTACCCGTGATGACCTTCCTGACGGGGGAGCAGAGCACTTTGCCGCAACCATTTCGGCTATCCGTAAAGCGCTCCCCCAGGCAACGGTTGAGGTACTTATCCCGGATTTTCAGGGCAGTGAGAAAGCCCTTGAGACCGTTCTTGCAGCATACCCTGACGTTCTCAACCACAATGTGGAAACAGTTCCAAGGCTGTACCCTTTGGTGCGTCCTCAAGCGGATTATGCCCGGTCCTTGTGGCTTCTTGAGAAAGCAAAAGAGAAAGCTCCCGGTATCCTCACCAAATCTGGCCTTATGGTTGGTCTTGGAGAGACAAAAGCAGAGGTGGAAGAAGTTTTGCGCGACCTGCGAAAGGCAAAATGCGATATCGTCACTATAGGGCAATACCTCAGGCCTTCAGTGCACCACCTTCCGGTTGCTTCGTATATTCTCCCTGAGGAGTTTGAGTACTACCGGGAGTATGCCTTACGCCTTGGGTTTTCTGGGGTTGCCAGCGGCCCCTTTGTACGGAGTTCGTACCGAGCTGAGGAGTTTGTTAAGGCATGACCTTTGCCCTTTTTGTTCTTGTCGTTTTCCTCGTTCTTTTCTTTTTCTGGCTCTTCCCCCTCTTTTTCCGAGGTATCCCTTGGCAGCCAACCGACATGCGGAGGGTTAGAAGAATGCTTGAAATGAGCAAACTTCGCCCTGGGGAGATTGTGTACGACCTTGGATGTGGAGACGGGCGTATTCTCATCTGTGCGGCTTTGGAGTTTGGCGCACGAGCTTACGGTGTGGAGCTTAACCCCTGGCTTTTTGGCATAGCCTGGCTTCGGGTGCTTTTCCTTGGTCTTCGGCCACGGGTACGGGTTATTTTCGGAGACATTTTCAAAGTCAATCTCTCGAATGCAGATGTGGTAACACTTTTCCTTTTTGAGCACGTTAACGAGGCTTTAAAAGAGAAGCTTCTTCGAGAACTAAAAGAGGGGGCTCGAATTGTCTCTTATGTGTGGACATTTAAAGGTTGGGTACCAAAAGAAGTAGACCAGGATCTTCGGCTTTTTCTTTACGTTCGGGGGGAGTCAGAACCCCGGGGTTCTTGACCCTTTGGGAGACTGTGCTATAATCACTGGTGCGAGCGGGAATAGCTCAGGTGGTAGAGCGCCAGCCTTCCAAGCTGGGTGTCGCGGGTTCGAGTCCCGTTTCCCGCTCCATTTTTTGTATCTTATGCTCTTTCGTTCTTGCCTCAACTTGCTCTGCGTTTTTTGAGTGGCAAACTGCCTTGTCGCTTTAGGATGCTGGATTTCTGTAAGGTATAATGGAAGAGAATGCCTATGCGGTGCTACCTCTTTATAGCAGATGGAGAAGAGGAAGAACATATTGCCCTTCTACTTCGGCACAAAGTGAAGGAGCTCTATGGCAAGAGCAAGGTTTACTTTCTTTCCCTCCAGCATCCGGGGGTGTTTGCCGCTCAGGGCTTTGCTGAAGTCTCCAAGGAACGCCCTCAGAAAGCTTGCGGGCGGTGGTTTGTTCTTTTGAGGGACCTCTGGAGACGGCGAAGATTTCGGGAACGAAGGGTTTTTATTGGCGGGAATCTCTTGCTCCTTTTCCTGGTGGTTCTCCTTGGGGGACGAAAGGTGACGGTTGTTCTTTCCTGTGGACTGCATCCTTTTGACCTCTCCTTCTTTCGGATATTTCTCTTGCGACGTCTTGCAAGAGTTGTTCTTGCCGATGACGCCTCGTTCGTGCAATTGCTTCGGTTGCGAAACATTCCAGCGTATTTTGTAGGGAACATTTTGGCAGATCTGGTGCAAACGACAGAAACAACCTTCCTTCATGGGAAGAAGCCTATCTGTGCTCTCTTTCCACGGAGAGAGCACTTGCGAGAAGACCTTCTGTTCTTTCTTGAGCTTGTAGAGCGAATTTTTGAACGTGATGCTTCCTTATACTTCCTTTGCAGTATTCCAAGGGGCGTTTCTCTTGATGCCTTGAGGAGCATCGCCTCAGAAAAGGGTTGGGTCTTTCTTGAAAGCTTTGAGGGCGAGGTTATTGAGGGGTATCTGGTACAAAAACGAGCCTATGTGAATCTTACCCACTTTTCTTTTGAAGCTCTCTCTGAGGCGACGTACGTGGTGAGTGCTGACCGAAAAACCCTTATCCAGGCTATAGGGCTTGGAAAGACAGTTGTACCGGTGCAGGTGGGAAAAGTCGCCGAAACAGTGGAACTTTTCTTTCATCCGGTTTCTCTTTTTGAGTATAATCAGGCAATGGGAGCGCAGTTTGGAAGAAGAGGAGCCATGGAGCGGATGGCCTCTTTTCTCCTCTTTGGGGTTGTAGAAGATCTGGAACTTGCCCACCGGTTACACTTGGTGAGAAAGGGGTAAGTATATGTCTGGTCTTATTCCCTGGGATCTTGATACGTACCTTCGTCGATTCCTTCTTGAAGACATCGGTCCTTTTGACCTTACCACCCAAAGCCTTGGAGCATTGAAAGAGAGAATGGTTCGTGCTCACATTATAGCCAAAGAGCCAGGGGTAATGGCGGGAGGTCCCTTTGTCCTTAGGATTTTTACCCTCCTTGACCCTACTACTCAGGGGAGCACTTATGTCCCTGAAGGGGCTCGTTTCTCTCCGGGAACAGTCCTTTTAAGCCTTCTTGGTAGAGCAGAGGCTATTCTTCAGGGCGAACGAGTGGCTTTGAATCTTCTTTCCCGGCTCTGTGGGGTTGCTACCAAAACACGAGAGCTTGTCGACCTCGTGGCTGACCTTCCTGTCCGCATCGCCGACACGAGGAAAACCACTCCAGGTTTGCGTTACTTTGAAAAATACGCCGTACAGTGTGGTGGAGGGGTAAACCACCGTATGGGGTTGTACGATTGCGTACTGATTAAGGATAACCATCTTGCTCTCTGTGGCTCAATACAAGAGGCTGTTGCACGGGTTCGAAACTCCGTCCCCTTCACAGCAAAAATTGTTGTGGAGTGTACGAACCTTGAGGCTGTTCGTGAAGCTTGTGAGGCGAAAGCCGATGTGGTGCTTCTTGACAATATGTCCCTTGAGGATATCCGGAATGCTGTGAAGATTGTGAAAAAACGAGCGCTTGTCGAGGCTTCAGGAGGTATTGGTCCACATAATGTACGCCTTGTGGCCGAACAAGGGGTGGATATTATCTCTACGGGGTACATAACCCATCATGCCACGGGAATTGACCTGAGCCTAGAAGTCGTTGGCCAATGATGTACGATGCCCTTATCATTGGAAACGGTATTGCAGGAAGTTCTCTTGCTCTTTTTCTTGCCCGAAAAGGAAAGAAAGTTTGCCTTATCACCAAGGGTGTCTCTTTAGAGGAAACCAACACGGCAAGAGCTCAGGGGGGTATTGTTTTTCGGGGGGAAGGGGATAGCACAGAACTCCTTGCCAGAGACATTCTTGAAGCTTCAGGGTGGACTGCTTCGCCAAGGAGTGCCCGAATTCTTGCCCGTCTTGGTCCAGTGCTGGTCAAGCGATTCCTTATTGAGGAACTCCGTATTCCTTTTGAACGAAAAGCCGATGGTACTTGGGATCTTTTTCAGGAGGGAGCTCACTCGAAGCGACGCATCCTCCATGTAAAGGATTATACAGGAAGAGTCATTCAGAGGTATCTTAACGAAGCAGTGCAGAAAGAGGATAACATCACTCTGCATACGGGGACTTTTGCTTTGGAACTCATCACTTCCTTTCAGTACGCTCGGGAAGCGAAAATCCGCTATGGAAAGCCTGAGTGCTTTGGTGCCTATGTCTTGAAGGACGGCACTATCTTCCCCATCTTTGCCCGTGCCACTGTCCTTGCTACCGGGGGATTAAACGCGCTTTTTCGCCACTCTTCTGGAGGGCCGTGGGCTACAGGGGATGGATTTGCCTTAGCCCTTCGAGCATGGGTACCTTTAAGTGATATGGAGCATATTCAGTTTCATCCCACCCTGCTTTACGAACCTCAGGAGTCTTACTCCTTTCTCCTTTCTGAGGCCCTTCGGGGGGAAGGAGCCATACTCTGTGATGAGCAAGGTACTCCCTTTCTCGAGCGCTTGCATCCTCTTGGAAACCTTGCCCCAAGAAATGTGGTTGCCCAGGCTATGTTTGAAGTGATGCAAGAAAAAGGCCTTGCACACCTTTTTCTTGACCTTCGTCCCCTGGGGGAGAGACTGTACTCTGATTTTCCCGAAATCCTTGGAGAGCTTACCCAGCGAGGTTTTGACCCCCTTCGAGAACCCATCCCTGTTGTTCCTGGAGCACATTTTGCCTGTGGAGGGGTCCTCGTTGACACCTGGGGAAGGACGCCTCTTTGCCGTCTTTACGCCATAGGGGAAGTTGCCTGTAGCGGTGTACACGGGGCGAATCGTCTTGCTTCGACGAGTCTTCTTGAAGGACTCACCTTTGCCTTTCGAGCGGCGCGGGCGATAGCTTTTCACGAACCACCCCTTAATCTCCCATCGATTTGTCCTTTTCCCAAACGTCCTGGAGAAGGGGATACCGCTTGTATTGCTCAACTTCGGCAAACTCTTCAGGAGACCATGTGGAAGTACGCTGGGGTTAAGCGGGAACGGGGAGGACTTATAAAGGCGCTGACTGTTCTCTTTAAAGTGAAAAAAGAACTCCTTGAACTTCAGACTTCCCTTGGGATTTCTCTTCCCCTTCAAGAGCTTGAGAACATGACCGATACTGCCATTGCGGTAGTTTCAGCTGCTTTTAGGGGTTTCGGCTCAGTGCCCGCTTCATGTGGCTCACCAGACGCACAATCTTAAGTTTCTTAAACCCGTTTTTGGTGTGCAGGGCAAAGTAAAACCCGAATGATGGCTTCTCCTCAAGGAGAATCTCGCAAAGTGCCTGGGCAAGGCGTTCTGGGTCGTGGCGCGTAGGGTATTTTTCGGAAAGAAGCGGTGCCTCGAGGATTTTCCCCGGAAAGTCCCAGTTATTGCCCTCAGCAAGAACCGGAACTATGCCGGAACGCTTGAGCTCTTCAAGAACTTGGGGGTCCGGTTTTTCACCGTTGACCAAGACGTAGTTCACTCTCTCCTTGGGCAAAAGTTGGAACACTGCCTCAAGGTGGTCGGAGAAAGTGTACCCGTCGGTTTCACCAGGTTGAGTGGTCACATTGCACACAAAAACAAGAGGGGCGGAAGACCGCAAGATTGCCTGACGCACTTCTTCCACAGCAAGGTTACAGAGCACACTCGTATAGAGGCTTCCTGGTCCAAGAACAATGAGGTCTGCCTCTTCCAAAGCCTTCACGACCTCAGGCGTTGTAGGAACATGTGGTGGGTCGAGGAAAATGCGTCGAATTCTTTTTCCGCAGGACCCAACGTTTGACTCTCCCACAATAATCGATCCATCGACGCATTCGGCCTTGAGCGTCACGTTTTCTAAGGTTGTGGGCAGCACCCGACCACGGACCGCAAGGACTTTACTTGATTCAAGAATCGCTCGCTGAAAGTCACCGGTAACCTGGGTTAGAGCAGCGATGAAAAGGTTCCCAAAGTTATGTCCCTTGAGTTCATTGTCTTCGCTGAAACGGTACTGGAATAGATCCCGCATGAGGGGTTCAGTATCTGCCAGGGCAATGAGGCAGTTGCGGATATCCCCTGGGGGTAGGACACCCATATCCCTTCGGAGTTTCCCTGAACTTCCTCCATCATCAAAGACAGTGACAATAGCAGTGATGTTTGCCGTATACTCCTTGAGGCCGTGGAGCAAAGTGTACAGGCCATGTCCTCCGCCAATCGCCACAATATGGGGACCGCGAGAGAGTTGTCGACTCCGGAAAATGAGCTCGGCAACGTCACATTCCCGCTCTGGTACAAGAACGCTGATGATGGAGCGATTCATTTTCTGTAAGCCCCAGACAATGAGGGAAGCTCCACCAGTAATCCAGGCGAGTCCAAAGACAACGGCAAGGAAGTGATGACTGAAGAAGGAAAATACAAAACGTCGCCAGAGGTTGTAGAATCCTCGAAATGTCGGTACAGAGAGAATGAGGCTCATGCCCAGGGAAATGAGGAGTACTCCGCAGACTGCCAGGATAAGCCACCGCTTGACCCGCATCCCCGGATACAACCAACGCACAAACCGACGAAAGCTTTCCGCTTCCATATCCCCTTTTCCTCCTTGCATTTTCCCTTTTATTGTACCGCATAATGGGGAGTAATGGAAATGGTAGAGGTTATTGGCCCTTGTTTGCTACCGGAGGGAAAGGGTGCAAGCTGTAAAGCACCTTCGGACTAAGCTGCACCCTTGGAAACTCCTTGTTGGGCATACTACTTGCGTATTTTCCCTGCGAGAGACACCTCTAGCTTAGAGCCTTAGAGACTCCTTTTGCGCATTGCAACAGTGCATAACCTGGTACAGAGCTTGCTCAAACTGTGTGGCCGCTTTTTCTAAGCTGAAGTTGAGAGCTGTTGCTCTGCCTTGTTCTTCGAGAACGTTTCGGGCGTCGGGGTTCTGAAGGAGAAAAAGGAGCGCGTATACGAGGGAGTCGATATCTCCAGGTTCGGCAAGGAGGATGTTCTGTCCCTCTGCAGCGTACATTCTTATGCCTCCACAGTCTGTGGCAACAACAGCTGTTCCCGAAGCCATGGCTTCAAGGGGAGGGAGGCCAAACCCTTCGTACCAGGAGGTAAAGAGGAAAACAGTCGCCTGGCGGTAGAGCTTTGCGAGTTCCTCTTGCGAGGGACGCACCACAATGTGGAGAGGAAAAGAGATACCTCTTACCTCGGGTTTTTCTTGGCACGACCAGATGACCTGGAAGCGAGGAAAGAGGTTCCACAGTTTTTGAAGGACAAGAAGAGCAATATCGAATCCCTTGAAAGGGAGTGCTGGATTTCCGACAAGAAGGATGGTGTTTTTCTCCTCCTTTGGCCCAGGGTGGTAGAGGTTTGTGTCGACACCATTGGGAACGACAAGCGCTTTGCGTCCGAAGCGTACTTCAAGGATGCGTTTGAGGAGATGGGAAACAGTGATAATCGGTATCGGAAGAGCATACACTTTACGAAGGAGTTCCCGAATTGGAGCATGGGGATTGAGGTCACCGTAGTCTCCAAAGAGGAATTCACTTCCCTGCTCAAAGAGCACGAAAGGCACAGGCAATTCCTGGAGTTC
>CALAIW010000044.1 GCA_937922705.1 uncultured bacterium
CCCATCTCTTCTGCTCTCCTCAGGAGTTCATGGTCTTCCCGGTAGCGGAAGACATCGTCCATGGTTGAAGTGAGGTAGAGGTGGTTATCGAGGTACTCGTCAAGGGCTTCCATGGACGGAAGACCGAGGGCCTCTCTGAGCTTTTCTTTAGTCGTCTGGGAGGCAAAGTAGATTTGGCTGGGGAGGTAATCCAGTTCTTTTCTGTAAATCGTACGCAGGACCCGCTCTTCTTTCGTCACAACAATCGCCTCCTTTTTGGGAGTATACTACTTGGAGACTCCATGTCTCCATTTTTTCCTTGACCTCTTCTGTCATTGTAAAAAGGAGGGGTGCTTGTGAGGAGGCTTACGGTAACTGCTTTAGTGGTCTTGCTTTTCCTTCTCTCGGTAGTTGCCGGCGCTGAGGAGCTGAAACTTGGGCGATTTGATGGGGTTGTGCTTAAAGTTTGCCTCATTGGAGGAGGAGCCTACGAGAAACTCTACGAAAAGTTTTTCCCAGAGTTTGAGCGCCTGACCGGGGCAAAGGTAGAGATTGTTTTTAAGGCCCAGCACTTTGAGCTTGATAAGAAGTTGAAAATCGATTTTGCCGCTGGTACGGCCGATTACGACCTTTTCACCAACCATACGAGTTTCTATACTCAGTACCTTAATGGCACAGAACCTTTGGAGAACTACTTTACGGAAGAAGAACTTTCCGATTTCATCCCTAAGATTCTCGAGATATGTCGGCGTGACGGACATTTGTGGACTATACCGCGCCATGCAGACATCAGTTCCCTCTACTACCGGACAGACGTCTTTAACAATCCCGAAATTCAGAAACGCTTTAAGGAACAGTTTGGACGCGATCTTGAGCCACCCAAAACCTGGGATGAATTTAAAGAAATCGCCCTTTTCCTCAACAATCCTCCTGAGCTCTATGGTACCCAATTCCCTGGTAAGGAAGAGGCCCTTACCGGTCGCTTTATGGAGATTCTTGTGGCTCATGGTGGGAAAATTCTTGATGAAAATTTCCGACCAGCATTTCACGGTCCGGCAGGGATCAAAGCCGCGACTATGTTGCGGGACCTCTATCAGGCAGGAGCGGTTCCTCCAGGAATGTTGAATTTCCTTTGGGATGATGTAGCGACAAACTTCGCCAATGGCCTTGTGGCAATGTACGCGGAGTGGCCGGGCTGGTACTCTTATCTCCAGGATCCTTCGGCTTCTAAAGTTGCTGGGAAGTTTGACCTTGCTCGCTTGCCCATGGGAGATGCAGGAATTCACAGCGGTTGGGCAGGAGCACATACCTTCGCGATAACGAAATTCAGCAAAAACAAAGAAGCTGCTGTGGCCCTCCTTAAACTCCTCACTTCCCATGAGGCCCAGGTCTTTGAGGGTCGGGAGGGTGGATTCCTTCCTACACGAAACAGCGCCTTTGAGGTTCTCAAAAAAGAAGCAGAAAGTTCACCTGACCCCTTGGCTAAGAAGAGGTTAGAGTTACTCCAGCTGCAGCTCAACGAAGACTTTACACCTCCTCCATTGATTCCCGAATGGGTTCCTATCTCCAACGCTCTCTACCCCAGGCTTCAAGCCATTATGCTGGGGGACATCAGTGTGGAGGAGGGGCTGAACGAAGCAGCTAAAGAAGTCGAAGAGATAATGAGAGAGGCAGGGTACTACGAATGAAGAACAGGGGGCATTTGCCCCCTGTTCTTCATTAAGAGGGTGCAGCTTAGGGAATGGCAAAAATTGCTGCCGAAAGGCGCTTTGCCTGGTTCTTGGTTCTCCCTGCAGTCATTCTTGTGATTCTTGTGGTCTTTGTTCCCCTGGTGTACTCCTTCTATATCAGTCTTACTAATCTCCACCTCCTTAAGGCCAACCAAGTGAGGTTTGTCGGTTTTGAGAATTACACGAAATTACCTAAGGACCCTGTGTTCTGGCGTGCTCTGCTGAACACGGTTATTTTTGTGTCTTTGGCGGTAAATATTGAGTTTTTGTTGGGACTTGGTCTTGCTCACCTTATTTTTGCGACCACAAGAGGAAAAGAAGTGGTACGGACGGCTATCATGGCTCCTATGATGTTTGCTCCAGTACTTGTGGGCTTTCAATTTAAGTGGTTTTTCAACGATCAAGTGGGTCTGGTGAATAACCTCTTGTACTTTCTCACCGGTAGGTACCACATTATACCTTGGCTCATCGAGTATCCTACGAACCTCTTGTGCATTCTCATCGCGGAAATTTGGATGAGTACCCCATTTATGGTGATTGTCTTTTTGGCAGGACTTGTCAGCCTTCCCGTTGAACCTTTTGAAGCTGCTTTGGTTGACGGTGCTTCGGGATGGCAGAGGTTCCGTCACATCACTCTTCCTCTCCTTGGTCCCTTCATTTACATTGCCATGGTAATTCGCTCGCTAGATTTAGGGCGTGCATATGATCTTGTGCGGATTATGACCGGAGGCGGACCAGCGAATCGCTCGCAGATGATTTGGACCTACACTTATAGGCTTGCCATAGAGAACAACAAATTTGGGCTTGGGACAGCAGCTTCCTTTGTGAGTGTGGCAATATCCTTCTTTTTTGTGGTGTACCTCTTCACCCAGCTTTTACGGAGCAGACGGGAGGTTTACTGAGCGGTGCTTCAGCCTCGCTTGAAAAAAAAGCTCAAGAGGGAAATTCTTAACGTTTCAGTTTTTGTGTTTGTCCTGGTCTTCTTTCTTCCGGTCATATGGATTATCCTCACCTCTATGCGGCCAGAAATTGAAGTGAATGCTCGTCCTCCGGTATGGATTCCTCAGCGTATCACTTTCGACTCTTTTGCCAAGCTCTTTGGAGGGCGGCATGCCGAGAAATCAGTTCCTTTTTACGACTATTTCAGGAATTCTCTCCTTGTCTCTGCAATGAGTACTGCATTGACGCTTGTGTTTGGAACGCTTGCAGGTTACAGCTTTTCCCGCTTTCGGATGAGTAACGCCGTTTTTCTTGGCATGATGCTTGCCCGTTCAATTCCTGGGATAGCAATAAGCTTGCCCCTTTTTCTCATTTTTGCTCGTTTGGGCCTTGTGGACAAAAGGGCTGGACTTATCATCGTCTATACCGCTATGAATGTTCCCTTTGCGACCTGGCTGATGCAGGGATTTTTCAAAGATATCCCTGAAACCCTTGACGAGGCGGCACAGATTGACGGTTGCTCTCGATGGCAGGCTTTCTTAAAAATTGACATCCCTCTTGCTTTGCCAGGTCTTGCGGCAAGTGGGATTTTCGTGTTTCTGACCTCTTGGAATGAGTTCCAAATTGCCAGTGTCCTTACCCGGACCCCTGCTTC
>CALAIW010000045.1 GCA_937922705.1 uncultured bacterium
TATCTTGCCCCAAGGCTTGTGCAGTATGTGCTTGTTGTCTTTTGTGGAATTACAGCAGTATTCTTTATCCCACGCTTTGCCGGTCAAGATCCAGTTCTTGAGATGATTGCTCAAATTCAGACTCAAGGTGCTTCCCTTGACCCTCAGGCAGTGCGAAGTCTCATGGAGACCTTGCGGGAGCTCTATGGTCTTAAGGGGAGTATCTTCGAGCAGTACCTCACCATGTGGCGGCGCGTTTTTACCCTTGACTTTGGCCCTTCTTTTTTCCAGTTTCCCACCCCCGTCTCACAGCTTCTTCGCATTTACCTTCCCTGGACGGTGGGGCTTTTTGTGACCTCAACGCTTCTTGCCTGGATTCTTGGGAATATTGTAGGGGGGATTGCAGGGTACTTTTCAGGGAGAGCCTGGTCCAAGATTCTTGATGCCGTCATTATGGTCATCCGCCCTATTCCCCACTATATCCTGGGAGTGGTGCTTCTCATTCTTTTCGCCTACATCTGGCCGCTCTTTCCTGCGGGAGGGCTTACCCTGGGACGGAAGGTTGTCCTTAACTGGAGTCTCATTCTTTCTATCTTGCGAAGCTCTTTTCTTCCTGCTCTGAGTCTTGTAATTCTTGGCGGCGTTATCTGGTTCCAGCAGATGAAGCTCCTCGTCCAGAACGTGAAGCGGGAAGACTTTGTGGAGTACGCTCGGGTTGGGGGAGTGAAGGAACGACGCATCATTTTCCGATATGTTCTCAAAAACGCCATGCTCCCGCAGATTACTCAACTGACCCTTGCTTTAGGCCAGGTCTTTAGCGGTGTGCTCATCGTGGAGATGGTTTTCTCCTATCCAGGGATAGGACTTTTACTCTATCGGGGAGTCACAAGAGGCGATTACAATCTCGTTATGGGAATCACGGTCCTTTCTATTTTTACCATTGCCACGTCGGTACTGCTTCTTGACCTTCTTTATCCTCTCCTTGATCCTCGTATTCGGCACAGGTAGGTGAAGGTATGGAGACGCTTCGAGAACTTTTCCAAGACTACCGCTTTGCTGTGGGATTTGTCGTTTTTTTGCTCCTTGCCTTTTTGGCCTTTCTCTCCTTCTTTTCTCCTTATGACCCTATTCGGCAACTCCAGGTTCCCCGGGATAAACCCCCCTCCCGAGCGCATATTCTCGGAACGAATTCTAAAGGGCAGGATGTTTTCTGGGAGGCAACTTTTGCCATTCGGAACTCCCTTATTGTTGCTCTCATTGCTGGGCTTTTGTCAAGGGTTGTTGCCATCCTTGTGGGGTTTCTTTCCGGATATCGGGGAGGGACTCTGGATCGTATTCTCATGGGAATTGCCGACGGACTTCTGGTTATCCCTCTTTTCCTTATCCTTGTTATGGTGGCTATGCTCCTTCGGGGAAGCCTAACTCTAGTGAATACAGGGTTACTTCTTGCTTTTTTTGGCTGGGCTTGGGATGCTCGAACCATCCGTTCCCAGATTCTCAGCCTTCGCGAACGGGAATTTACGAAAACTTCGGTTCTTTCCGGTAATAGCACTATGGCTCTAGTGACTAAGGAATACCTTCCCTTTACAACCCCCTTGATTTTCTCAACCCTTATTAACAACATAGCCTGGGCAATAGGGATGGAGATTGTGCTTGCTATTCTTGGTCTTGTGCGCCTTGAAATTCCCACTCTGGGCACAACCCTCCAGTGGGCTATCACTTATCAAGCAATGCTTCTTGGGCACTGGTGGTGGATTATGACTCCTATCACCCTGACAATTCTTCTCCTTGTTGCTTTGTATTGGCTTTCGGTGAGTGTCAGTGAGTATCTTGATCCGAGAACACGAATACAGAGGATTGGAGCGCAATGACGGTGAACATCATTGAGGTCGACGATCTCCAGGCTTTTTACGTCCTTGAAACGGTGGCGGGGAAAAAGGTTATCAGAGCGGTCAATGGGGTGAGCCTTGGCATTCCTGAAAACGCAGTGTATGGAATTGCTGGAGAAAGCGGATGTGGTAAAACAACGCTCCTTAAGGCTCTCCTTGCAAACATTGAACCCCCGCTTCGTTATTTTGGTGGGCGGGTACTCTACCGGGTTAATGGGCAATACCTTGATGCTCTTGCCCTTTCTCCACAGGAAAAACAGAAGCTTCGCTGGACGTTTATCTCTTACATCCCTCAAGGGTCAATGAGTGTCTTCAACCCGGTGGTAAAGATACGCACCACATTTGCGGACTTCCTTGAGAGCCATGTTCCTGGAAGGGTTCGTAAGGAACTCTTCCAGGAAGCGGAGAAACACCTTGAAAGCTTAGGGCTTTCCCCAAAGATTCTCGATGCCTATCCCCATCAGCTCTCTGGAGGCATGCGTCAGCGGGTGGCTATTGCTTTGGCAACGCTTCTGAAGCCGCGGGTCATTCTTGCCGATGAGCCCACCACTGCTTTGGATGTTGTTGCTCAAAGGGCTGTCCTGCAGCTTCTTGGAAGTGTCCAGAGAGATCTCAAAAACACCATCGTCCTGGTCACTCACGACATGGGAGTACATGCAGCAGTTACGACCCGAATGGCCATAATGTATGCTGGGAAGATTGTTGAGGAAGGTCCGACCCAGGAGATTTTTGCTCATCCCCTCCACCCCTATACCCAGTACCTCATCCGTTCGCTTCCCCGTATTGGGGACAAAAGTCTCAAGGAATCCGCTCCAGGGAGTCCTCCTTCTCTTGTGCATCTCCCTCAAGGATGTGCCTTCCACCCCCGTTGTCCTTATGCTTTTGCCCGATGTCGGGAAGAGGTCCCAGAGCTTGAGGTTTGTGGGGAGCAGAAGGTTGCTTGCTTCCTGAGGAGGGAAAGCTGTGTCGCTGCTTCTTGAGGTACAAAACCTCACCAAAGTCTTTACCTTGGGAAGTCTCTTTTCTCGGGTTCGGATTACCGCGGTGGACCACGTTTCTTTCACCATCAAAGAAGGTGAAATCTTCACCCTCGCTGGAGAGAGTGGCTGTGGGAAAACCACCACAG
>CALAIW010000046.1 GCA_937922705.1 uncultured bacterium
TTCGCATCTTTCGTATCTTGGTGGAATTTATTCAGACATTTTCTTCCTCAGTCATGCCTGAGAGTTTTAACTGGGTACTGCATTTTGGGGAAGAGGAAGACCCCGGCTGAACTACATGCCGGGGTGACCCCTGGTAACTACATCCAGGGGCAGGCTCCTCGATAAATACATTCGAGGGCAGGCCCCTGGTAAAAGCATCCAGGGGCTGGCCCCTGCTTAAGACATTCAGGGGCTGGCTGAAAAAAGCGTCATTCCTGCGGGTTTCTTCTTCTCGTCATTCCTGCATGTTTCAAGCAGGAATCTTCCCCTCTTCGTCATGCCCGAAGGTATTAATCGGGCATCTTGGTTTTGCAAAACACCTAGACCCCGGCTAAAAAACATGCCGGGGTGACAGTAAGAGGGCGTCATTCCTGCACGTATTAAGCAGGAATCTTCCCTTCTTCGTCATGCCCGAAATCAGTAATCGGGCATCTTGATTTTGAAAAACACCTAGACCCCGGCTTAAAGATTGCCGGGGTGACGGTAAGAGAGCGTCATTCCCGCAGGTTTCCCCCTTTTCGTCATTCCTGCGTGTATTAAGCAGGAATCTGAGTCATGGGAAATACCGAGATTCCTGATAGATGCGTTCAGGAATGACGAAGGAGAGAGGATTCCTGATAGAAGCATTCAGGAATGACGGAGGAGAGAAGGCCCCTGCTTAAAACATTCAGGGGCAGGGGTGAAGACAGAGCGTAAGGATGCAGCGGCCATTGTAATGACTAAAGAGGAGACAACCTAACAGGGACCTCTTTTGGCCTTCGTGAAGAGTAAAGCAAAGTCGTGCTGCCGAGAACCATAGGACTGTGATGCGAGTAGAAGGAAGCACCGTTTGACTTCTTTCCTCAATCCCCGTACAATCCTGTAAAACATCCCGCGAAGGAGTGACCGCCTCTGGAGAAACGAGTCATGCTTGGTAACGAAGCTTTTGCTCGGGGGGCCTACGAAGGTGGCGTTGAGGTTGCCGCTGGGTACCCTGGCACCCCAAGCACTGAAATCCTTGAGTTTTTGAGTAAGTACCGGGAAGTTCACTCCCGTTGGTGTCCTAATGAGAAGGTGGCTTTTGAAGTTGCTGCTGGAGCCGCTATTGGGGGAAAGAGAGCCTTAGCTACTATGAAGCACGTGGGACTCAATGTGGCTAGTGACGCTCTTATGACCTTAAGCTACACAGGAGTCAACGCCGGATTCGTAGCGATTGTAGCCGACGATCCAGGAATGCATTCATCCCAAAACGAGCAGGACACGCGAAACTATGCTTTCTTTGCCAAAGTCCCCTGCCTTGAACCGTCAAACCCCAAAGAAGCCAAGGAATTTGTGCCCCTAGCATTTTCCCTTTCAGAACAATTCGATACCCCGGTTCTTGTGCGCTCCACAACCAGAGTCTCTCACAGCCGAGGCCTTGTGCCCCTTGGAAAGCGGGAGAGCGTTCCTCTTCGAGCCTACACAAAGCGTGCTGAGAAATTTGTCATGATTCCTGCTTTTGCGAGAGAAAGGCGCAAGGTCCTTGAAGAACGCCTGAAGGCTCTTGAGGCCTGGGTTGAGGAAACCCCTCTCAACCGCGTGGAACTCCGGGACCGGAAAATGGGAATTATCACCGGAGGGGTACTCTACGAGTACCTGCGAGAAATTGCTCCCGAGGTCTCAGTTTTGAAGCTCGGGGTAAGTTTTCCTCTCCCCAAAAGGAAAATCCTTGAGTTTGCCTCTCAGGTAGAGGAACTCTTTGTTCTCGAAGAGCTTGACCCTATCTGGGAGCGGGAAATAAAGGCTATGGGGGTAAAGGTCAAAGGACGAGAGGTTTTCCCAGGCATTGGGGAAATTACCCCTGATGTCATTTTGGAGTGCCTCTTCCCTGAAAGGAAAAGAGAGTTTGTTGACCTGAGCCACTTCCTTATTCCCCGCCCACCAACCCTTTGTGCCGGATGTCCTCATCGAGGCGTGTTCAAGGTCCTGCGAGATATGAAAGCCGTGGTCTGTGGTGATATTGGGTGCTACACCCTCTCGACTCTTCCTCCCCTCTCAGCCATGGACACCTGCCTCTGCATGGGGGCTTCGATTTCCATCGCTGAGGGAATAAAGCTTGCCCATCCGGAAATGCCGGTGGTGGCTGTCTTGGGCGATTCCACTTTTGTGCATGCTGGCATCCCTCCTTTGATCGACGCAGTGTATAACCGAACTCCTATTGTGGTCATTATCCTTGATAACGGCACAACAGCCATGACTGGCGGTCAGGACCATCCGGGTACTGGCAGGACTCTCATGGGGGAAGAAACGGTTCGCCTTGATTTTGTGAATCTTGCCCGGGCTTTGGGAGTTCCTTGGGTAGAGGCGCTTGATGCCTACAACCCCAAAAGGATTCGGGAATCTTTGCAAAAGGCCTTTTCCTTCCCAGGCCCAGTCGTTTTCGTCGTTCAAGGGTTGTGCCAGCTGAAAAGACCGAAGAGAAAAGAGGTATTCTTCAGAGTACGGGAAGAAATCTGCCGGGGATGCAATATGTGTTTGAGTGCTGGATGTCCAGCGTTAAAGAAAAACGAAAAAACGGTAACCATAATCCCCGAACGGTGCAATGCCTGCGGATTGTGCGCTGAGTTTTGTCCCTTTGATGCTGTTGAGGAAATAAGGGTATGAAGGGGATACCATACCGGATTAGTTTCATTCAGGGTCGAAGTTCTCTTTACGTTTCCTATATCGCCCATTTCTTGTCTTCTGCAATCTCTGCCTCTCTCCAAAAGAGGCCAGGAGGGGGAAACCAAAGGTAGCAAAGAGGTTCAAGAAGAGATACCGAAAGAAGAGCCAAAAATCGGAGGGAGAGGTTATCTTTTTCCCAACAAGGTAGAGAATGACAAGCCCAGCAACCCCCAAGAGGTACGTCGTAGCTTGAAATATTTTCTCTTCGAGACCAATCCACAAACTCAAAAAGTATCCGGCTAAAGCTCCAGTCAAAGACCCAGCCACAACAAGACCAAGATGCGACGGGGCAAAGAGAAAGAGTGCCCAACCTGCAGGAATAAGCGCCAAAAGACCGAGAAAGGGAGGGACAATTTTTAAGGAACGGTTTTGAAAGAACGCCCAGAATCCCAGAGCAAAGGCAAAACCCAAGGCCACTCCTCCCAAAACATCTTGTACGTAGTGGACCCCAAGGTAGAGCCTTGAGAGCGACACAAGAAAAGCCAAAACTCCAGCAAGAACAAAAAGCGAAGGCCGCTTCAAGGACAGGGCCAGAAAAAAGAAAAAGGAGGTGACCGATTGGGCGTGACCACTGGGGAAAGAGAAATCAGAAGGTTTTTCAAGGATGCGCAAACCTGGTCCTTCAGGTCGGGGAAGGGCAAAAAAGTCCTTCAAGAGAAAATTGACGTAGAGGGAAAGCAGGGTAACCGTAGCCAGTTGGATGGATAACTTTCGATGCACTCCCCAGTAGAGGAAAACGAGAATGGCAAAGTAGAAGAACTCGCTCCCCAAAAAGGAAAGACCCCGCATTACTACGTCGAGAAGAGGGGAAGAAACGCTCTGAAGAGCAAGGAGCACATCAAGGCTTCGCAGGATGTGCATCACGATCCTCCTCCACGAAACGTTGCACAAGCTTCACAACCTTTTCCAGGTTTTCCCAATCGATTGTATCGACCGTGTCGGTATACCAGTGCCAGTTGACAGGAATGCCTTTCTCGCCCAGGGCAATAATTGTTACCGCCCTGAAGCCCCGGGCTAAGAGAGGAGTGGCATCGGTGGAGAGACCAAGATATGGTCGAAGGGAAAAGGATAGGCTACGGCCAATGCGCCCGAGCTTCTCAAGAAGAGCGGCATCCGCATTGTATATCCTCCACATCCCCTCCCGAGTTGCCAAAGTAAGCTTCCCTATACCCAGGTTGTCGAGGTTAATGATGGGTGTTTTGCGCAATACCCTTTCGTGTTTTCGAGCAAGGTGCAGGGCTCCCCACGTTCCTGACTCCTCTGCCCCGGTGAAGACTACCCAAAAGGGGAAGTTCTTTTCCTGCAAAACTCGAGCAAGTTCTAAAGCCACTGCCACTCCACTCCCATTGTCATTGCCTCCCGGAGAAGGCTTCATAAGGAATTCCCTGTGCACGTGCCCTAAAGCGATGAAGAGGAGGTACGAAGAGGGCACGAGTGCTATCCACCACCACACGTTACTGGGAATGAGAATCCAAAGCCCTGACAGAATCACAACAAGGAGTGAGGCCCCAACGACACATACCAAAGACAGCCGGGGGTGGACGACAAAGCGGGGGTGGAAAAAGATAGAGGGAGTGGCAGAATCAACATGGGCAAGGAGTATAATCTCTGGTTCATTTCCATTTTTGCCTATGAGGTTGTGGGAGGAACATCGCCGGAAAAGCGAGCTGAAAAAGGGAAAAGCAGAAAGCTCCCAGTACTCTACAAAAAGCACGATAAGGCCTGTGACTAAAGACCAAAGAGGTACCCACCGAAGCAAAAGACCAGCCTGGACGAATCCGCCCCAGAGGAGGAGATAGGGCCAAGTGTAGGTGGAAAGAGCCGGAAAGGTTTCCCACTCTACGGAAAGATTGAGCGAAAGGAGTGCGTCTTTGAGAAATTCGAGGAAGGCTCGTTCCTTTT
>CALAIW010000047.1 GCA_937922705.1 uncultured bacterium
CCGTGTGCCCTTTGTAACTTGACCGCAAACCTTACAAAACTTTTCAGCAGGATGCTTCCCCAGACGGTATTCACTTTTCAAGGTACATGCCCAACAGGGCAAGTGGTATTTTACTCGGTTTCATTCCAGTTTGCAAGGGGGGAAAGAGAATTTCCTCATACTTTCTCAAACTGGTCCTTTCCAACCCCACAAATTGGACAAACCCAAGTGTCAGGAAGATCGGAAAAACGAGTACCCGCAGGCACTCCTGAGTCCGGATCTCCAAACCGTGAGTCATAAACGTATCCACAGACCCTACAGCGGTATCGTTCCACCTCCTCGAGCTCTACTTTTTCCGCTTTAAAAGTAGCCGCTGTTCGAGGAACCTTCCCACCTTTCACGCTTCGATAATAGTCATAAGTCATAGGAACAGCCTCTGCATTCACGAAATCTGTCTCTACCACTTCTCCAAGGAGAATCTCATGTGTCCCTGCATCCATGCTCCGAACAAGCTTCGCTTCTACATAGGCCACAATGTGTTCTGAAAGGATAGGAACACCCGTCTTTCCAAGAAAGTACTCCACTTGATCAAATTTCTTTGTATGCCTACCGCTTCGAAAGCCAAAAAGACCAATAACCTGAAGCGGTGTATCCCGGTCAAGAACAGAAACACCAAAGTATTTTCCTTGCTTAATAAGGGAAAGAGTATAGCTTTCTTTGTTGAGACTTGCTATAACCTGGGGGGGAAAAGCCGTTACCTGAATCAAAGCATTGATAATACATCCGTTTATTTCTCCCTCATAGTGAGCAGAGATAACATACATCCCACAATTAAGCGCAAAAAGGGCGTCAAGGTTCACTGACAATCCTCCTATACTATATCTGCAAGCCTTTTCATAACACCCTTTGTACTTTCATAGAGTTCCCGGAAAAGCTCATAGTAACGGTCATAGATGGCTTTCCTCTCGGGGTCAACCTTGATAACCGGGCGAAAACTTACCCATTCCTTAATCCGCTCAGGCTTGTCAATGACCCCTGTACCAAGACCAGCAAGAAAGGCATCCCCAAAAGGTGCTTCGACGTCTTTGGAAAGACGCTTCATATCAAACCCAGTAACATCAGCAAAAATCTGAACCCAGAAAGAAGAACGAGCAACGCCACCTACAATCCAACATTCGGGATTAAGCTTCATCCCGGTTTTCAGCGCTTCTTCCATATTGTGCCTTAAAGCGTATGCTGCGGCTTCGAGCATGGCTTTGTACACATGAGCCCTGGTATGGTAGAGAGAAAGACCAAGAATGGTCCCCCGAGCATCAGGATCCCAGATAGGGGAACGTTCACCCATGAAGTACGGGAGAACGATAATACCCTCGCTTCCTGGAGGGATATCCCGAGCCTGAAGTTCAAGAAGAGTATATGCAGAGATGCCAAAATCCTTTTCTGCTTCTTTCTCGAGACGCCCAAACTGGTCTCTAAACCAGCGAGCTAAGGCTCCGGAGGTTGCACTTCCACCAAAGGTGTAAATGAGCGTATCGTCATACACCACATATGGGAAACTCACAAGAAATGGCGTAAGGTATGTTCCATCGTGCACTGTTCCCCAGCACATGGAAGTCCCAGCCATAGCTACATGCTCTCCGGGACCAAGAACTCCTGCAGCAAGCTGTGCTACCGGTGCATCAATCCCTCCAGCCACAATGGGCATTCCACTCAAGAGGTTCATCTTCTCAGCAAATTCCTTTTTCAGTTTCCCTACAATGTCAGAAGATTTGTAAATTCTCTCCGGAAGCATTCTCCTTGGAATACCAAGAATCTCACACATTTCTTCGGACCAGGTTCTCCTGCGAATATCAAAAACCCCACCGATGTTACCCGCTGAAGAGTAATCCGTGGCAAGTTCTCCAGTAAGGCAGTACACCACGTAATCTTTGGGAGTAACAAACTGGTAAATTTTTTCCCAAACCTCCGGTTCGTTGTTTCGAATCCACATCATTTTTGTGAAACCATAGTACGAGTCAACGTAGTTTCCCGTAATTCCGAAAATTTTCTCAAGAGGAACATTATCCTTCACCCACTGTGTCTCTTTCCTCGCTCTCCGATCCATCCAAATAAGGCAGGGGCGAAGAGGCTTTATATCCCTATCAACGGGAATACCCGAACCTCCGTAAAGGCCACTTATAGCAAGACCAGCAATATCCTTAGGATTAACTTTTGCCTTCTCTACGCAGCGAGCAACAGTTTTCACCACTGCATCGAGCCAAACATCAGGCCATTGTTCCGCCCAAGAAGGTTTTGGCGTGATGACGTCATACTCCACGAAGGCATCGGCAATGAAGTTTCCTTTTTCATCCACCATAACCGTTTTGGTGCCATTAGTTCCGATATCAGTTCCAAGAAGATACATACACATTCACCCCCACCTACATGAGTCTCTGGCATATTGTAACACAAAG
This sequence comes from uncultured bacterium, assembly GCA_937922705.1. Classification (GTDB taxonomy): domain Bacteria; phylum Atribacterota; class Atribacteria; order Atribacterales; family Caldatribacteriaceae; genus Caldatribacterium; species Caldatribacterium caloriphilum. The sequence continues at coordinate 2,433 of CALAIW010000047.1, forward strand.
AAAAGCACCCACAAGGGGAAAAATAGTCGACACTAAAGGACGAACCTATAAACCTTTTCCAAAAATGGGAATAAACGAAAAACCAGGGAAATCAAAAACTTTGAATCCCTTCCTAACTCCTCACCTGCTCACAATACAATCTTGATCTCCTGCCTGCATTCAACAACACAGAATTAAGGCCCAAGGAGCCTCATTTCCTTCTATTCCGACCCAAAAAGCTCTTTGGAAGGCCCTAGCAAAGCAACAAACCCGGAAATTACCTGAGAAACCCACCATATGGTATAGAAACTCTTTTCCCCAGAAGTAAAAAACTGGGCCAGGGGATCCCCTGGCCCAGTTTTTTACTTTCCGTGGTTCACGTCGAGAAGCTTTCCCGAGAGGTACTGATCGTAGGCACCAAGGTCTAGGAAACCATGACCACTGCAATTGAAGAGGATAACCTTCTCCTCACCTGTTGCCGCACATCTCTTTGCTTCTTCAATAACTGCTTTTACCGCATGGGCTGTTTCCGGAGCAACTACGAAACCTTCGGTGCGGGCAAAAAGAACTGCTGCCTCAAAAACTTCGTTTTGGTGATACGCTTGGGCTTCAAGGAGACCAGCATCGTACAGAAGGCTAATAACCGGCGCCATACCATGGTACCGCAAGCCCCCCGCATGAATCGCTGGGGGAATAAAGTCATGCCCCAAAGTATGCATCTTAAGAAGCGGGGTATTCTTTGCTATATCACCATAATCATACTCATATCTTCCCCGAAGAAGAGAAGAACAGGCTACAGGCTCTACTGCAATTCCCCGAAAGTCCTTTCTTCCTTCCAGTTTGTCCCGCATAAAAGGAAGGAGAATTCCTCCAAAATTGCTTCCCCCGCCAACGCATCCTATAACAATATCTGGGTACTCCCCAATTTTCTCAAGTTGAAGCTTTGCCTCCTCTCCAATGACAGTTTGGTGCAAAAGTACGTGATTTAAAACGCTTCCCAAGCTGTATTTGGAACCCGGAGTCGTCACCGCATCCTCTATGGCTTCACTGATCGCAATACCAAGGCTTCCAAGAGAATTTGGGTCCTTCGCAAGAACTTCCCGACCAGCCTTTGTACGGGTACTTGGGCTTGGGTAGACCTCCGCACCCCAGGTTTCCATAAGGACTCGCCGGTATGGCTTTTGCTCATAGCTTACCCGCACCATATACACTGTGCAATCAAGACCAAAAAACCGACATGCCATGGCCAAAGCTGAACCCCATTGTCCCGCACCCGTTTCTGTTGTCAAGCGCTTTGTTCCGTCCTTCTTATTGTAGTATGCCTGGGCAACAGCGGTATTTGGCTTGTGACTTCCTGCAGGGCTTACCCCCTCGTATTTATAGTAGATGCGCGCAGGTGTTCCTAAGGCCTTCTCAAGACGTCGGGCTCGAACAAGGGGAGTTGGTCGCCACAGACGGTATACATCAAGGACCTCACCAGGAATATCGATGAAGCGTTTGGTGCTTACCTCCTGTTCAATAAGACTTGGGGGAAAGATAGGTGCAAGGTCCTCTGGTTTTACCGGCTCTCTCGTGAGGGGATGCAGAGGAGGATCGAGGGGACGAGGAAGATCTGGAAGGATGTTGTACCATACAGTTGGCATCTCTCGCTCACTCAAAAGAATGCGATTTTCATCCATACTTTTTCCTCCTTTCTTTTATGACGAGAGCAAAGCTCTATCGTCCGCAAATCTTTTGTGTCGCCTCTCGCTGAAGCGTTCAAGAAGCTCCTGCAAGGTCATTCGCTTTCGTTCCTCTCCAGAGATGTCGAGAATAATCTCCCCCTCATCCATCATAAGTGTTCGATTGCCATAGTGAAGGGCATCTTGGAGATTGTGCGTCACCATGATAGCGGTGAGCTTATTTTCCTCGATGAGACGGGTAGTCAACTCCATTATCTTTTCTCCCGTCTTAGGGTCAAGATTTGCTGTATGCTCGTCGAGGAGAAGTATCTTTGGATTGCCAAAAGTGGCCATAAGAAGGGCTAAAGCCTGCCTTTGGCCTCCTGAGAGTAAGCCAACCCGGTCTTTCAGACGTCTCTCAAGGCCAAGGCCAATCTCAGAAAGGCGTTCCCTAAAGTACTCGCGCATTTTCTCATTGATGGCTATACGAATGCCTTTCCTCTTCCCTTTCAGATAGGCTATAGCGAGGTTTTCTTCGATAGTGAGATTGGGAGCTGTTCCTTGAAAGGTGTTTTGAAAAACTCTCCCAAGGTATTTAGCGCGCTCGTAAGCGGGAACAGTAGTTACATCATTACCATCAATGAAAATGCAGCCACTGTCCGGAAAATATGTACCACCAATGAGGTTGAGAAGCGTCGTTTTTCCCGCACCGTTACTACCCACAACAGTCACAAACTCACCTTCTGCTACTTCGAGACTCAAATTTCGAATAGCCCAACGTTCATCCTGAGTATTTCGAAAAAAGTACTTGTTTACCCGCTCAAGCCGTAGCATAATCACACCTTTTTTAGTTTCTCTTTGAGAACAGGAAAGGAAAGAATCACAATCACCAGAAGCCCTGTGAAAAGCTTAAGATCGTAAGGTTTAAACCCAATGCTGTATCCCCAGTTAAGCGCGATAGCTGTTGCTAAACGATATACCACTGATCCTAAAATTACTTGGAGCGTCATGGCAAAGATCGTTTTACCTCGCAATAGCACCTCACCCACGATAACCGAAGCAAGTCCAGAAACAACCATCCCAATACCCATGTTAATATCCACGAAACCCTGGTACTGGGCAAACATAGCTCCAGCAAAGGCAACCAGGGCATTAGAAAGGCTGATACCTACAAGTTTCATCTCATTCGGATCAATACCCTGAGTAGCTACAAGGATTTCATTATCTCCAGTGGCTCGGATAGAAAGACCAATCTCAGTCTGCAAAAAGGCATCAAGAAGAAATTTCAGAGAGAGAATAAGAATACAGAGAAAAGCAAAGCGGACGTATACCTCAGGAAGAAAAGAAAAAGAATCACGAAGGATGGTAAAAAGAGTACGATGCCCAAGATGTTCAGAAAGGGAAAGATTGGGTCGCCCCATAATTCGAAGGTTTATAGAATAAAGACAAATCATGGTGAGAATACCAGAAAGGAGTGCCGGAATTCGGGAAAAGGTGTGAAGAAAACCGGTAAGAAGTCCTGCAACTGCCCCAGCACATAGGGCGAGACAGATTCCAACCCACGGTCCATATCCCCGATACATCATAAAAGCGAAAACCGCTGCTCCTAAAGGATAACTCCCATCGACAGTGAGATCAGGAAAATTCAAACAGCGGAAAGTGACAAAGACTCCAAGCGCTAAAATTCCAAAAAGTAGTCCTTCCTGAATACTGTAAAGGAAAAATTCCCGAATCGAAGTACCTCCTTTCCCAGCGCAGGAGCAGCTATAAGCTCCTGCGCCTTAAAGCCTCTATTCTATACTGCTTAGAGTAACCTCAACGCCTTCCTTTTTCATTGTTTCTACAAATTCCTTGAATTTTGCACCAAGGTCCGGTACAGAAAGTCCAAGAGCCTCAACTGTTTTGGGATTCACAAGAAGGAAGAGTTTTTTAGCAAATTCAACAGGAATATCTCCAGGCTTCTCGCCTTTAAGGATCCGGACCACAATGTCAGCAGTCTGCCTGCCATGGAGGTAGTAATCAAACCCAAGAGCACAAAGCGCCCCTTTGCCAACCGTTGTCGGGTCAGCAAGAATGAGAGGGATTCTGTTGGCAAGACACACACTACCTACAGCATCTAAAGCGCTGACAACCGTATTGTCCGTTGAGACATAGATGGCATCAACCTTGCCAACAAGAGATTGCGCAGCCATGGCTACATCAGCTGTGCTCGTTACTGTTGCCTCAACAAGTTCAAGACCAAGTTCTGCACAGGCTTTTTTGGCAAGTTCATTTGTAACCACAGAGTTTACTTCTCCAGCGTTGTACAGAGTTCCGATACGCTTTGCCTCAGGGAAAAGAAACTTAATAAGCGCAATCTGACGGGCAACCGGCGTCATATCAGAAATCCCGGTGACGTTACCTCCAGGGTGTTCCAAGCTCTTCACAAGACCCGCACTCACTGGATCGGTAACCGCAGAAAACACAATAGGAATGTCCCGAGTAGCGTTAACCGCAGCCTGAGATGTAGGAGTAGCTATGGAAAGAATAAGGTTTACTTTCTCAGCCACGAATTTCCGAGCAATAGTATTTGCCGTTGCGATATCTCCTTGAGCAGACTGGATATCATACTCAATGTTCTCCCCTTCTACAAACCCATATACTTCCTTCATTGCGTCGACAAATCCTTGACAAACAGCATTAAGAGCTGGATGGTCGATGATTTGCATAATCCCAATACGAACCTTTTCTTGCGCTCCTACCCCAAAAGCAAGCCCAAAAAGCGCAACCACAAAAAGCACAAGACCCGTCTTCCTCACGGTGAACCCTCCTTCTCTCATTTTTTATTTCTATTTACAAAGAAACCCCTCGTCGCAGGGACGAGGGGTTGCTCGCGGTGCCACCCTTCTTGGGCTTACTGCCCCACTCTTTTCCTCTATCGGGGAAAAACGGCACAGCCTACTTTCATTCGGCCTGCCCCTCAAGGACCCATTCATCCCTGTCTCCCTACCGGGCTCCCACCTTCCTCCCGGCTCTCTCTGAGAGAGATTCAGGAACTACTTGCTCCCGTCATCAGGTCTTCTATTGATCTTTTTAGAGCTATTTCTTATTATACGCAGAAAGAGAGAGAAGTAAACATGGAACTTTTTGTATGTTTTGTTCCTACAAAACTTGGTTTTGGTCTTCTTGGGTGGCGCAAAAGCATTGAACTCTTTATCCTTCCCCAGAAAACCCAAGAAGACATCTTTGTACATCTTGACCGATGGGAAGTGAAAAAAAGAGACATTCGAGAAAAACATCCTCCTTTCCCTGGGATTATAGAGAACATCCAAGCTTACTTCGAGGGAGAATGCCCATCCTTTTCATATCCCCTTGCTCTGGAACGCTTTCCCCCTTTCACTCGCAAAGTCCTTGAGGCTGTAGCTCAAATTCCGTATGGGAAAACCCTCACTTACGGAGACATTGCCAGAAAAATCGCTCTTCCCCGCGCAACTCGCGCTGTAGGAAGAGCGATTGGGAGAAATCCGTTTCCTTTGTTTATTCCCTGTCACCGAGTTACAGGGAAACTAAATCTTGGGGGATTCTCAGGTTACGGGCTTCGATACAAAATCTTTCTTCTCTCACTCGAGCTTTCGAGGAACAGCTTCCACAGGAACAGTCCCCTCTAAGAAAATACTTACCTTTTTGTAGAGAAGAAGCGTCACCGCCGCATTCAGTGCTCCCTTAAGAAGGTTGAAAGGCATGATGACGGGAAGAATCATGCCAAAAACGACGTTTCGAGAAACTCCAAGGTAAAGGGGAGTCACGACAAGGTTAGCAAGAACCATAACTCCAGTCATTACGAAAAGCCCTGTAACTAATCCCAAAAAGGCTCCTTGCCGAGTCCGATTTTTCTGGTATATCCATCCAGCGACGCCGATAAAGGTTCCACAAGCAAGAAAATACATGAGCATTCCCCAGGGACCACCCTGTCCAGTGATCAACGCAAAAAGCACAGCCACAATAGCTGCAGCTCCAAGAGCTGTCCCTGGTCCAAATTTAAAGCTCAACACAAGAAGTGGGATATCTCCCGGCCGATACAGAAGATACGAAGCCGAGGGAATCAAAGGAAAATGTACAAAAAGATCAAGTACAAGGGACAGTGCGGCAAAGGCGCCAGCATAGATGAAATACTTCCGCATCGAAGCAACCTCCCTTTTTTCTTCCCAGGGCAAAAGAAAACCCTGAAAGCACGCGCCTTCAGGGCTTGAGGGCACCGATATAGCTTCTTCTCCCATCCGGACTATACCGTCGGCTCCGGAGTTCCACCGGATCAACCCCCTCAAAGAGAAGGCTCGCGGGCTTTCACCGCCGGTCGGGAATTGGGTATTCCCCTCACCCTGCCCTGAAGAAGTTTTTATTTTCAACAATTATAGCTTGCCCCTGATAAGGAGTCAAATGGGGTTTTCATGGTCACCCAAAAAATCATCGCAAATGCCTTATTCCCAGAAACACTGCCTCGGGGCCGAGAATTAGAAAATCCAATAATCAAAGAGACTTTAAGCCCCTAATTCACCGCGCCACTATACCTTGTGGAATACATGACAAAGCCAGGGAAAACGGCACTCCTAAAGACCCGCTTTCTCGTCTTATGCTTGAAGTTGAGAAAGAGTATTGCTTTTCTCGCAAAGAAACTGTATCATTCCTCAAAATTCCTAAGAAGTCAACTGAATCCGTGCGATTCCCCTAAAGCGTACCAAGAGTGGAGCATATGGCATACTCTACCATGAGTGAAAGGGGAGTCACCTTTTGTGGTCCATAACCGTTATCTTCTCCAGTGGGTTCAGGAAGTAGCAGAACTCCGTCAACCCGAGAACATTTACTGGTGCAATGGCTCTAAGGAAGAATACCACGCCCTCATGCGTCAAATGGTAGAAAAAGGCACAGCCATTCCTCTTAAGAAACGCCCAAATAGTTTCCTTTTCCGCTCCCACCCCAGTGACGTGGCAAGAGTAGAAGACCGTACCTTTATGAGTACTGTCTCGCGAGATGATGCCGGTCCAACGAACAACTGGATTGCACCTAATGAGCTGAAATCGACAATGGTTAACCTCTACCGAGGATGTATGCGGGGTCGAACAATGTACGTTCTACCCTTTTCTATGGGTCCTCTCAACTCTCCTTTTGCAAGGTTTGGTGTGGAAATAACCGATAGCCCCTACGTGGTATGCAACGTGCACATCATGACCCGTGTAGGTAATAAGGTTTTGAATGCCTTGGGTTCAAGCGAAAATTTTGTTCGCTGCCTCCATTCTGTGGGTGTACCCCTTTCCCCAGGACAAAAAGATACCGCCTGGCCTTGTAGACCGGTGGAACAAAAGTATATTAGCCACTTCCCCGAAGAAAACCTCATCTGGTCCTACGGTTCCGGTTACGGCGGCAATGCTCTTCTGGGTAAAAAATGCTTTGCTCTGCGTATCGCTTCATTCATGGCTCGTAAAGAAGGGTGGATGGCAGAGCACATGCTCCTTCTCCGCCTCATAAGCCCTGAAGGACGTTGCTACCACCTTGCCGCCGCCTTCCCTTCCGCCTGTGGGAAGACGAATCTAGCAATGATCCAACCTACCATTCCTGGGTGGAAAGCAGAGTGCTTAGGAGACGACATCGCCTGGATGCATATTGGTCCAGACGGTCGGCTGTACGCCTTGAATCCAGAAACAGGATTTTTTGGAGTTGCTCCGGGAACCTCATGGAAAACCAATCCAGTCATGATGCAAACCCTTTGGGGGAATACCATCTTTACAAATTGCGCCTTAACTGATGACGGAGATGTATGGTGGGAGGAGATGACCCCTGAATTACCTGAGCACCTTATAGACTGGCAAGGTCAGGACTGGACGCCAGCCTCCTCGCGAAAGGCGGCCCACCCTAACGCCCGTTTCACTGTTTCTATCACCCAGTGCCCCGCACTTTCTCCAGATTGGGATAACCCAGAGGGAGTTCCCATTGATATCATTATTCTGGGTGGACGCCGCACAACAACCATCCCTTTGGTGTTCGAGGCTTATAGTTTTGAACACGGTGTCTTTCTTGGGGTAACACAATCTTCTGAAACAACAGCAACACTTGGACAGGTCGGCAATTTACGTCGCGATCCCTTTGCCATGTTGCCCTTCTGTGGATACCATATGGGAGATTACTTTGCCCACTGGCTCAATATGGGCACAAGGCTAGGTAACAAGGCACCGCGCATTTTCTATGTGAATTGGTTTCGCAAGTCTCCTGATGGTCGCTGGCTCTGGCCTGGTTATGGAGAGAATAGCCGTATACTTAAGTGGATGTGCGAAAGAGTAGAAAACAAAGTAGAAGCCATCGCAACACCAATAGGCCTTATGACAAGCCTAGAGGACCTTGATCTCAGGGGTCTTGACATTCCTTCTCAGGATCTGCGCGAATTGCTTCGTGTTGATGAGTCAGCATGGAGGACGGAAGTGAAAGATATAGAGAGGCACTTTGCCCAATTTGGGGACCGCTTTCCCGAAGAGTTACGAAAACAACTTAAAGAGTTACGAGAAAGGTTGGGCATGCACTGAAGGAAGGGGTAATCCGGTGGAAAAAACCTTTGTCTTGGGTATTGACCTTGGAACACAGGGAGTACGTGTCGTTATAGCCAACCTCTGGGGTGACGTTGTGGTAGAGGAGAAAGAGGAAATCGTCTCTTCTTTTCGCACCGAAGAGCGCTTTGAACAAGATCCAAAGGAATGGTGGGAAAAAACGCGGCGGTGTGTAGGAAAGGCTCTCCAATCCTTTCTGTCCTTGGGATATTCCGGAGAAGCTCTCCTTGCCATCTCTTGCACTTCTACTTCTGGAACAGTAGTTCCGGTAGATGATTGGGGAACACCACTCCTTCGAGCCATCATGTATAACGACTCCCGAGCTAAAGACGAAGCTCGTTTAGTAAACGAAGAAGCAAAAGACTTTACAGCTCGCCTTGGGTACACCTTTGACCCCTCTTTCGCTCTATGCAAAGTTCTGTGGATTAAACGTAACCTTCCCAAGGTTTTCGAGAAAACGAGGTACTTTCTCCACCCTACAGACTACCTTATAGGCCATCTCACGGGAAACTGGGGGATTTCGGATATCTCCAATGTCCTGAAGATGGGCTATGACCTTATAGAGAACCGATGGCCCCATTTTATTCCTGAGAAAATTGGCATCCCTCTTGAGAAACTCCCCCAAGTAGTGAAGAGTGGAACCGTTATTGGTCACCTCCTCCCAAGCATTGCAGCAGAGTGGCGGATCCCTAGCAATATCTCTGTGGTTGCTGGAGCAACCGACGGCACAGCGGCTTTCTATGCCTCTGGGGCGGAAAGACCTGGTGATGTTTCCTCAACACTCGGTACAACGCTTGTCGTGCGGAGTATTTCCGAGCGCCACATTAAAGATCCCTTAGGGAGGGTATACTGTCATCTCCATCCCGAGGGATTTTGGCTTCCTGGAGGAGCCTCAAACACTGGGGGAGAATGTCTGAATCACTTTTTTCCCAATGAGAACTTGGCAAACTGGGATGAAAAAGTAGCCCATCTTCCTCTTCCATCGCCGCTTATTGTGTATCCCTTGACCCGCAAAGGTGAACGATTCCCTTTTGCCCATCCACACGCAGAATTTTTTATGGTAGGAAAAAGGAAAAGCGAGCTTGAATTCTACGCCGCTTGCCTTGAGGGTGTAGGATACGTAGAGCGCTACGGTTTTGAACTCCTTGAAGCTTTGGGAGCAACACGAATACAACGAGTGTTCGTTTCAGGAAGTGGCTCAAAAAGCGCCATCTGGCGAAAAATCCGTGCAAACATTACCGGTCTTCCCCTGTATCTTCCCCGGTTTCCTGATGCTGCTATGGGCGCTTGTATCATGGCTGCTTGTCCTCTCTTTGGAAGCATGTCAAAGGCTACCCAGGCCATGGTACGCATTGTAGCGGTGGAAGAACCCCAAAAAGACCTTGCAGTACATTACGAAGAGAGGTACCAGCGCTTTAAAGAAGAGTGCCAAAAACGAGGATATATAAGAGAGTAAAACCCAGCCTTTCTGGAGGCTGGGTTTTACAGAGAGCGTCGATAAATGGTAAGGATATCTTCTTTGGTGAGGACTTTCACCACACCGATAGGTCCTCTCTGCGCTACCCGCTCTGCCATCTCTTCAAGCCGATCTTCACCAATACCTACTTCCCGTAAAGTCAAAGGGGCACCAATCTCGCGAAACCATTCCCGCGTTCTTGCAATACCCATTTTCCCAAGTTCCAGGTCATTTCGGCCGTTTCTAGGAATTTCCCACACTCGCTCTGCGAATTGAGCAAACCTTTGAGGAATAAGGGGAAGCACATATTCCATCCATTGAGGGAAAAGAATCGCCAACCCTGCTCCATGGGGGATATCATAGACACCACTCAGCTCAAGCTCCATCCGATGCGTGGCCCAGTCTCCTACTACCCCAGCCTCGATGAGGTGATTCAGAGCAAGAGTTCCACACCACATAATGGTTGCCCGGGCATCGTAGTCAGTGGGATTGGCTAAGACCTTTGGAGTATACTCAATGATGGTCTTCATGATACCCTCAGAGAGTCTATCCTGAAGCGGGGTTTCTGGGGTTTTGTGGAAGTACTGCTCGAACACGTGGGCCATCATGTCTACAATGCCATAAACGGTATGTTCCCGCGGGACAGTGAAAGTGTTCTCAGGATCAAGGATAGAGAAATCAGGGAAAAGAACAGGATTTTTCACTACCAGTTTCTCTCCTGTTTCGTCATTCGTAATCACTGCGTTTCGATTCATTTCAGAACCTGTAGCCGCAAGAGTAAGAACAACGCCCAAAGGAAGTTTCTCTTTCGGAACACCTTTCCCCGTAAAAAAATCCCACGCATCACCGTCGTAGCGTGCTCCAGCAGCAACAATCTTAGCTGTATCGATAACACTTCCCCCACCTACTGCAAGGACGACCTCAATATCTTCCCGACGGCAGATATCCACCCCTTCTCGAACCTTACTGATGCGGGGATTGGGCTGGACACCAGAGAGCTCAAAAATCGAACACCCTGCCTCCTGGAGACGTACAATAACTCTCTCATATAAGCCGGTTACCTTAATACTTCCTCCACCATATACAAGAAGTACTCGTTCCCCGTATTTCCGGCATTCCCAGCCTACTCGATCAGTCGTTCCTCTTCCAAAAAGGATTCGTGTTGGGTTCCAATACTCAAAATTCTGCATAGCGCAAAACACTCCTCTTTTGCTTAGAGGAACGAATCATGCACTCCAGTGCTTCCTCAAAAATTCAAGACCTTTTCGAGCAATATACTCACTGTTGGGAGCAAGGGGACGCCAAATAGAGGCCGCCCGAGCGATCTCTTTAACCCCAGGTACGAAAGACTCTATAACCAAGGCCCCTTGGTAATTTACTTCTCTAAGTGCCCGGAAAACCTCATCCCACTCCACGTGACCTTCCCCAGGCGTTCCTCGATCGTTCTCGCAAGTGTGAACATGAAAAAGGTATTTTCCTGCTCGCTTAATAGCCTGATAGAGGCTTTTTTCCTCGATATTCATATGAAAGGTATCAAGATGCACACCCACATAGGGGCTATCAATTTCTCCTACAAGCTGTACCGCATCTTCTGCGGTGTTCAAAAAATAGGTTTCAAAGCGGTTAAGGGGCTCAATAGCAATTTTTACCCCACAGTCCTCGGCAACCTTTGCGAGTTCCTTCAAACCCGCAACCGCTCGCTTCCACTCTTCTGCCGTCCTCGCTTCCCCAGTAAGTTTACCCACCGCAGAATAGCAAGGACCGCAGAGGACTGTCCCACCCCAGGCGGAAAGCATTTTCAGGCAACGGGTAAAATACAAAAGTGCTTCCTTGCGAATCTCGGCACTGTCACTTATGAGATCCCTTCGCTCGCCCACTACTGCACAACCTGTCACTGCAAGACCGTTCTCCTCAAGAAGCGCCTTTGTTTTCTCCACAGAAATCGCATCAAGAAGATCTAAGGGAATCTCTACACAATCAAACCCGAGCCTTTTAACCATAGGAATAAGATAGGCTTCATCGTCCGTATACGCAGCGGTCCAGAGGAAGAGGTTTACTCCAAACATACTATCCCTCCTTCAAAAGATTCGCTCTTCGGTCAAGCGGTCAAAAATTCGTACTTTTTCCTTCTTGAACCTAAAGAAAACTCGCTCTCCAGCCTCAAAGGAAGCTCCCTCCTCACCCCGAACCCGAAGGACGTGTCCATTGAGGCGCAAGCGCACAATTTGGATAACTCCAAGCGGCTCAATCACATCTACTTGAGCAGGATACCATCCTTCTCCCCCTTGAATAGAAAGAAGTATATCCTCAGGGCGGATACCAAAAAGAACCTCAGGACGCTTGAGGGTTCTGCGGCATACTGAAGCAGCTTCTTCAGGGAGCTCAAAAGTGAAGTATCCCGGACCAACATTGAGCTTTCCTTCGCCTTCAAAAAGAGCTGGAACAAAATTCATCCCTGGACTCCCCACAAAATCGGCAACAAAGACGTTCCTTGGATAGTGGTAAATTTCGTGTGGTGTTCCTACCTGTACAACATGTCCCTGGCGAATAACAACAATTCGATCCCCCATGGAAAGAGCTTCAGCCTGATCTGGGGTGGCGTAGAGAAATGTAGCCCCAGTCTCCCCCTGAAGGCGCTTGAGCTCAGTCCGCATTTCCTCGCGAATCTTAGCATCGAGATTCGTCAAAGGCTCATCCAGGAGAAAAAGCTGTGGGTTCCGTACAAGGGCACGAGCAATAGCTACTCGCTGCATTTCTCCACCACTTATATGAATTGGCCTTCGCTCAAGGAGGTGGTCAATGTGTAAAAAATGGGCAACCTCCCTCACTCGCCGCTCAATTTCATCCCTTGAGATATTCCGGATACGAAGAGGTGAGGCAATGTTTTCAAAAACTGTGTACCGTGGATACAAGGAGAAGTTTTGGAACACGAAGGCCACATCCCGATCTTTCGGGGGAAGGTCATTAACCACTCGTTCTCCAATACGAATAGTACCACTGTCGGGGTGTTCAAGACCTGCCACACAGCGAAGTGTCGTTGTCTTTCCTGCTCCCGTCGGCCCAAGAAGCACAGTGATGGTTCCACTTTGCGCCTCAAGGGAAAGCCCAGAAACAGCAACGACCCTTCCAAATCTCTTCGTCAAATTCTCAATTACAAGGCGCGCCATAGGTTTCACCTACGCAATGAGTTTTTCAGTCTCGGCATGAAATATGCGAACCTCTCGGAAATTCAAACCTACCCTCTCCCCAACCCTAAGGACAACATCTCCCGGAAGAAGAGCCTTCAAGAGGTGCCCAAGGACACGGAAAGTCACCACATTTTGGGCTCCGAGGGGTTCAAAAACGTACACTTCCCCGTCCAGAACCTTTTCTTCGTCCCCCACTACAAGAATGTTTTCAGGGCGAACCCCAAGGATGACTTGGTGTACCGAGGGAGAGAAGCGCGCAAGAGCAAGTCGCTGCTCCTCGGAGAGAGGAAGAAAGTACGCACTATTTATAGCAACACCAAGTTGCCCACTCCTCTCCTCTACGCTACCAGGAATAAAATTCATCCCCGGGCTTCCAATAAAACGAGCCACAAAGAGATTGGCGGGATAATGGTACACTTCGTGAGGCGAGCCAATCTGCTGAATATCCCCAAAGTTCATTACCACGATTTTATCAGCCATGGTCATGGCCTCAACCTGATCGTGAGTCACATAAATTGTTGTAGCCTTTAGAGACCGCTGGAGTTTTTTGAGTTCCGCTCGAGTTACCTCTCTGAGTTTTGCATCAATGCTTGAGAGTGGTTCATCAAGCAAGAAAACCCGAGGACGGCGGACGATTGCTCGAGCCAAAGCCACCCGCTGCTTCTGGCCACTGGTGAGCTTACGAGGCTTCAAATGGAGAATATCCTCAATTTGCAAGAGACGTGCGACTTCACTGACCCTTTGCTGAATTTCTGACTTTGGCAGACCCTCAGCTCGAAGAGGAAAAGCAATATTATCGTAAGCATTGAGATGAGGGTACAAAGCGTACAGTTGAAAAACAAAAGCAATGTTTCGAGCTGCAGGACTTAAAGGTGTTACATCTTCGTCGTCAAAATAAATCTTGCCTTTGTCGGGTTGTTCAAGGCCAGCGATACACCGAAGCGTTGTCGTCTTCCCACATCCTGAAGGACCAAGAAGAACCACAAACTCTCCTTCTTTCACTTCGAAAGAAATTCCCTTAACCGCTTCCACACGTCCAAAGCGTTTGTAGAGCTCCTCGACACGAACTGAAGACATTGCTACGCCTCCCTCTCTCCAAGAAGATCCTCAAGAGAAGGAATGTGGGAAAAGAGGATATAGAGTCCCGTTCCTATCCCGAGGAAAGCAAAGCCGTAATGGTACAGAAAGAATGAGAAGGGTTGACAAAGGCTGAAAATACCAAAAACAATAAGCACAATGGAAAAAGGTTCCATAAACCTTTTAATGCGCGCCAAGAATTTCATACCCATCTACTCCTTTATAGCCCCAAAGGTGAAGCCCCGAATGAGATTTCCTCCAAGAAGGAAAGTGAACACCACAACCGGTAACACCATAAGGAACGAACCTGCAGCAATATGTCCCCAGTTAACCCCTGCTGTTCCCAGGGAGTGGGCAATGGAAGGGACAGCAGTACGAGCTCGCTCTCCAGTAAGAAGGAGTGAGAAGGTAAACTCATTCCAGGTCATAATAAGACTGAAAATTGCTGTTGCCACCATGCCTACCCGCATCTCGGGGAAAACAAACTTAAAGAACGCTTGGAAGCGAGAATATCCATCAACAAGTGCCGCTTCTTCATACTCCCGGGGAATATCGTCAACAAAGCTCCGCATCATCCAGACGGCAAAAGCTAGATTAAACACCGTGTACATGATGATGAGCCCAAAACGGGTGTCAAAAAGCCCTAAGGATCGATACATCATAACGAGGGGAATAGCGATGACCACTGGTGGAAGCATGCGGCTACTCAAAATAACAAAAAGCAAATCGTCCTTTCCCCGGACGCGCATTCTTGAGAAGACGTACCCAGAAAGGGCTCCCAGGAATGTTGCAAGAAGCGTACTGACAAAGGAAACCACAATACTGTTTCCAAGCTGGCGCAAGAAAGCAGAGGGTTTTAGCTTTAGTTCAATGCCTCGCACAGTCCCAAGGGCTCCTCCAGCACCGACGTAAAAGATACCTCGGAAGTTATCACCTTGAGGGCGCCAAACCCATTTCGGCGGAAGAGAAAAGGCATCTACTTTACTCTTTGTAGCCGTAGAGAACATCCAATACAGTGGGAAAAGATACACGCAGAGAAGAACAACAAGAATGACCACAATAACTCGATTCTTAAGTGCTCTCCTTTGAAACTCATTCATCGCTTTCACCCCTTATGCTCTTCGCAGACGGTTCAGATACGTTATGTAGATATTGCTTAGAGCAATGATGATGATGAGGAGTACATAGGCTAAAGCGCAAGACCTTCCTGTCCTCCAGAAGGAGAAAGCGAGTTTATAGATGTAGAAAGGAATAATCTGTGTAGCATAGCCAGGACCTCCTTCGGTGAGGACATACACCACGTCAAAGAAGCGAAAAGCATCCATGGTCCGGAAGAGTACGGCAAGAATGAGAATAGGAGCAACATAAGGCAAGGTGATGTACCGAAATTTAAACCATCCTGAAGCCCGATCAACATCTGCTGCTTCGTAAAGATAGGAAGGAACGCTGGAAAGTCCGGCTAGGCTCAGAAGTATGATAAAGGGTGTCCAAATCCAGACATCAGTGATGACAAGGGAATAGAGGGCGTACTCGTAACTTGTTGTCCAGGCAATCTTGGGGATACCAAAAAGCCTCCCCAAGATATAGTTAATGATACCCCAGTTTGTGTCCATCATGAAGCGGAAAAACTTTCCGATAACTGCAGGAGAAAACATCATCGGAAGGATAAAGAGAGTGGTTAAGAATCCTTTTCCATAGAATTCTCTATTCAAGAGCATCGCTATACCAAATCCAAGGAAAAACTCAATAGCTACAGCAAGAAGAACAAATTTCCCAGTAGTTACAAAGCGATCCCATACCTCTTTTTCTCGGAAAATCGAACTGTAGTTCTCAATCCCAATGAACACTGGCGGTCTTGCTGCGTTTGCCGAGTAATCGCAGAAACTCAAATACAGTGACCAAATCAATGGAAAGATAACAAGGAAAAGCAAAAAGCCAAAAGTAGGAAGGAGAAAGAGGTAAAGCATCCCCCGATCTGATACACGGTTTGCCCACGTGCTTCTCACATCCACGAATGTATCCCTCCCCCAAAAGAAAAACTGCCCCCCGTAAGGGGGGCAGAAATGCCTCACTTGTAGTAGCCAGCGCGCTCCAAAATTTCCTCGTGTTTTTCAGCAATAAGGTCCATAGCTTCTTCCGGAGTGTACTTACCAAGGATGGCAGCGTTGAGAATCTCTGCCATAACTGTACCCATCTCGTTGTACTCAGGAATCTCCCAGAAGTCCTTCAAAATTGGAGCAACGACGCGATGCACCTTATTCACTGGAGCAAATTCAAGGTATCGGTCATCGTTTATTACCGAGTTGAAGCAACTAAACATGCCAAGCTGCGCCCATTTCCACTGGGTCTCGGGAGAGAGCCACCACTCAAGGAACATTAAGGCTTCCTTCTTGTAGGGAGTGTACGCTGAAATAGACATCCCCTGGCCGCCAAGCTGAACCCACCACTCTTTTTCCTTTGGAGTAGGGGCAAAATCGACTTTGTCCCAGTAAAGGGAGAGCTGAGGATCTACAAGACCAGGATAGAAGGCCAAGTAAGTTCCCGTAATAGCAACCAATCCTTGCTGCATAGCTGTGTTGGTTTCGTCCATGCTGTAGTTTGCTGCACCAGGAGGATGGAAGCGGTAGAGGTCCACCCAGTACCGAGCAGCAGCTTTACCCTCTTCGCTGTTGAGGTAACCCTTCACCTTTTTAGTATTGGGATCCCAGAGTTCTGCTCCGAAAGACCAGAAACAAGCTAGGAAATGGTCCACTAAACCTGCTGTAGCCATAGGAGCTTGCCAGAGAGCAATTCCATACAAATTCTTCTCCGGACGGGTAAAGAACTCAGCAACGTCCTTAAGCTCACTCCAAGTTTCGGGGACTTTAAGATCGTAACCATACTTCTCTTTAAAAGCCTTCTTTTCCTCAGGATCGTTAAAGAGGTCGGTACGGTACGCTAGTCCAAAGAAGTCGGCTAAAGCAGGAACGCCGTAGTACCTTCCGCTACCGTCGGGATATTCACAATAGGAACGAATGAGCATATCGGAGAATTCTTCTTTGTTAACTTTTTCATTGAACCAGTCAGTTATGTCAAGGAGGTGTCCGCCAACTACTGCCTCACCAAGCCACTGCGAATCAGGAAGCACAATGTCAAAACTCGTCTTTCCTGAAGCAAACTCGGTGAAAACTTTGTCGTGGTACTGCGGCCAGGGAATTGGGTCTCCTTTTACTTTGATTCCAGTCTTCGCGGTGAAGTCTTCAGCAAGAGCAATAAGCGCATCCATTGGGGCCCAAGCTGCCCAGGTAACGGTGAGAGTCACTTCTTCTGCAAAAGCTATCCCTCCAAAAACGAGCCCTGAAAGAAACACCACCAACAATCCTAAGGCAACTCTCCTCATGCATGTAACCTCCTTTCAAAAGGTGGTATTAAAAGAGAGGTCTCAAGAGAGTACTATGAGCACGAACTTCCCATTCTCACCCCCTCCCTCGACAGGAATCGCGCTCCACGAGGACAGGCTCAATAAGTGTCAGAGTTGGGTACTCCTTTTTCCCCTGTAATAATTGTAACAAATATTCCACTCCAGTTCTACCCATCTCGTACTTTGGCTGACGTACCGTAGTGAGCGATGGATGCACGTATGAAGCAAGAAGAATATCGTCAAAACCGACAATCGAGATGTCCTCGGGAACATGAATCCCCGAACTCAAAAAGGCCTTAAGCGCCCCCAAGGCTACAAGGTCAGAGCTTGCCACAATCGCTGTGGGTAATTTTGATGCTTTAAGAAGCTCCTTCCCTAAAGTAAAACCAATCTCTACTCGGTTTCTTTGTGTTTTTTCCACGAGAACCCATTCATCCCGAAGGGACAAGCCTTTTCGTCGCATAAAATTCAGAAAAGCTCGCTGCCGTTTCACAAGGGATAAAACATAAGGAGGCTCACTGAGATACCCAATCTCTGTATGCCCCAAGGCGACAAGATACGAAAGAGCTTTTTCAATGCCACGCTCGTTGTCCACCACAACCGAAGGCCAAAGATCGTTCACCGGGTACACATCGACAAGAACCGCCGGGACACCACTACCCTCAAGACGCTTCCAGAGACGTTCATTGATAAAGCTATACGAGATAATCGCGCCGTCAACTTGGTGTTGCTCCACAAGCTCCATGAAATCCTCTTCGAGATCACGTTCGTAGGAAGTGGCATAGAGGATAACACTATACCCTGCTTCTCTGGACACATCAGAAACACCACGAGCAAGTTCTGCATAAAAGGGATTGGTAATGTCCGGAACGAAAAGGCCCAGCGCATTGGTCCTACGCTTTTTGAGGTTTCGTGCAGTAAAATCAGGGCGATAATGCAATCGTTCAATGGCCGCGATAATTCTTTGCCGGGTTTTGGGAGAAACAGGGGCTGTACCGTTTAGAAAATGCGACACAGTTGAAAGCGCAACCCCAGCCTCTCTGGCTACATCTTTCATGGTCACCCTATACAACCTTTCCTTCATGGAAACTCACCCAATACGCCTTTCAGTAAATGGATCAAAGAAGAGAAGTTTTTCGTACACAGACGAGCAAGGAATTTTCTCTCCAATAGAAAACTCCTGTTCTTTGGGAACTCGTACCCGAAGAATAACCTCCCCTACCCGCAAGCGGACAATTTTGTCTACCCCAAAATCCTCCACAAGGTAGACTTCCCCAAGAGTCTCACCTTGCCCGAGGAGAATATTCTCTGGTCGTATACCCACAAGGACTCGGGAGGGGAGACTACTCCCCTTCCAGGCATCCTGAAGCCCAATAGCCAACGAAAAGCCCTTAAGGAAAAGCTTTCCTTCTTCAAGAAAACCCTCAAGGAGGTTAATCTCTGGATTTCCTACAAAACGGGCAACGAAAACATTTGCTGGCTGGTTGTAGACTTCTTCAGGAGTGCCTATCTGCTG
>CALAIW010000048.1 GCA_937922705.1 uncultured bacterium
CACCAGCGTGGGAAATGAAGATGAAACGATATTTCCCTGCCGCAAAAGCTTGTCCTCCCACCAGAAGACCCCCAAGAAGCACACCAAGAACCGCAAGAATGAGAAACCGCTTCATGGCTTAACCTCCTTTCAAGGTATTGAGAGACGAAAAAGCCGCTTTTCCTTTCTGTCACCCCCTTCCTTACATTATTATATTGTAATTGTACCCATTTTTTTAAGACGCTGAACAAAATAAAACGCCGGAATGTTCATCGGTTTGACTTGAATTGTGCAGGACAAGGGGGTTCTCAATCCCGTTCATCTTTTGTCTCCCTTGCGTTGGCCTTTGGATCGCCAAAGGACCTTGAGCCTTGTTCTTAAGGGTTTGCCTCTTGCAGGATTTTCTCCTGGGAGACTGTTCCTTCCTCAGGAGCATTGAGGAGATGCTTGGGCACGAAGACTGCATTCGCCACCATGGTGGGGATAACCGCACTTCCTATGACTACAGCCACAAGGTAGGAGTATTGCTCCTTGGTGATGATGCCGTGGGTCAGTCCATAAAGCGCCGATATTGTTCCAAAGGTAAGCCCAGTGGACATGAGAAGGGTATAGTACCAGCTTTCCTTTGAGTTTCCCCTTCGGAATTGTTTGATAATCGGAAAAAGGCCCAGAATTTTTGAGCTCACCTTCCCAGCAAGGAGAACCAGGAAAATCATTGGAGCGGCAAAAAGAGCGGGAATCGAAACTAAAGCTCCGGCCCTCAAGAAGTACAGAGGGGTTAAAAAACCAACGGTCAAGGTTCGCACCCTTCGTATGAAGAAACTATCCTGACCTATGGTATTGGCCAAAATCATACCAGCAATGTAGGCGGGAAGGACTGCTTCACTCTCAGCCCAGAGGGCAAGAGCACCAAGCCCAAAAAGGAGGAAGAGAATCCACTTTGTCCTTATAGCCGCCGTCTTGAAGCCATAAGCACTGGTCAAAAAGGTAGTAATGTAAGGTAAGGCAAGAAAGGCAGCTAAAGAGACGACAACGAAAAGAACCATCCGGTAACTAAAAGGAGCAAATATCACGCCCAGAGCAATCACCGTTCCGAGGTCGTTAACAAAACATGAACCCAGGATTCCTTTGCCAAACTCGGTCCGATTGAAGCCATACTCTAGCATCACTGAGTACACAACAGCCATAGAAGTGGTCGAAAGGGCTATGCCAGCTAAAAGACTCGCTTGTGGGTCCCAGGAAAGGACAAATCTTGCAACGAGACTGCATCCTACAAAAGGGGCAAAAAAACCAATGAGCCCCACAAGCAGCGACTCCTTAGCCTTGGTTTTCCAAGAGGCGGAATCAAGTTCAGTACCGGCTAAAAAGGTCAAAAGTATTGAACCAGTTCCGGCCAGAAACCTTAGCCATTCGGCATCCGTTCGGAGTATTCCTGGACCAAAGAGGTGTGTGAGGACATAACTTGCCATTGCTCCAACACAAATCTCCACTAGGGCTATGGAAATTTTGAGGTGGCTTGCCAGAACGGTTGCCAAAACTGCCAACGCAAACCACAGGGTGGCGGTGAGGTACATTTCAGCCATAAGACCTGCCTCCTTAGTCTTTCAAGAATAAAAACTTCCTCTGGAAGAGCAGTTTCTGTAGGGGTCATCAGCCCTTTGAAGGCGGTTAAGAGGTGAACCCCATCACCCGCAAAATATACTACTCAACGAGTACAAGGAGTCAAGCCTTCTCAAGTTTTCGCAAGAGTAAAACCAAAGGAGGACGTTCGATGCCGGTGGGGTCTTGAGATCATCCCCAAAGGAGCTTGTTCGAGTCCTCTCGATACTCGGGAAGACCTGCTCAGAACAGGAGGAAATACACCAAAGAGGGTATCTCTTGGATTTGCCAATGAACCACAGCGGTAGCTTCAGTGATTGGCCACTACTTCTTTGTCCTATCCTTAAAAGGCCAAAATATAAAGCCCTGCTCTTTAGACGAGCAGGGCTTTTGACTCATGACTTATAGAACTTCAAAAAGCTTGATCTCTTCAAAGACGTTGCCATAGGCGTCCTTGAAGGTCACTGTAACCTTGTGCAGGCCGCGGTCAAGATCAGAAGGCAAAGGAGCGATGAAGGTGTGGGTTGAGCCTTTGGTCTGCATCCAGTCAGGAAGACCGGAGAGAAGAGGAACAACAAAAGGATCCGCCAGGGACTTATACTGCATAGCCACAGGTGGGTTATCGTCAATAGCACAGAGTATTGCAGAGCGGCTGTCAGCATTGAAGACATTGGCAACAACAAAGATTCCCCCGAGCTCTTCCTTGGCAAAAATGCCCTCAAGAAGGCCAAGGCGAGCATTGGTCCAGGCTGGAATTCGTGGAGAGAAGAAGGAAACGTTCATCCGACGGGAAAGCCCGGCAGGGTAGAAGGTATCTTTCCAGGTATTCCCCAAAAACTCAAAGACAAAGTACCCTTTGGGCGCAGCATCGCGTTGGTAGGAATAAGGAATACCCCGGTCGTCTTTCGGGCCACTCCACCAGGAACCGCAGGCTGCACCGACAATAATCTGGGGGAAGGGAAGGTTTGGGCTCCAATCGCCAAAAGTGTCGCCGGGGAAGAACTTCTCAATCGTGTGGGTATGACCGCCAAGGAAAAGCACGTTTCGGCCCTCAAGAAGGGCAAAGAGCTTATCCCGGTTCTGCACCTGGTGCTTTTCTGCAGCGCGGTCAATGTACGAGACGAGAGGGATATGCATGGCTACAACCACAAGATGGTCCTTGGGGACAAAGGCAAGGTCGTTGGCCAGCCACTGGAGCTGGTCTTCTTGTATCTCTCCGTGGTACTCTTTTCCATCCCACACCACGGAGTCAAGGACCACAAAATGAACCTTACCCACGTTAAAAGAGTAGTAAATCGGACCAAGGAAAGAGGAAAAAGTCTCGTGCTTCCAGGTGTTGTCCGGCGCATCAAAGTTCATGTCGTGATTCCCAAAAAGGTAATACACAGGAAGTCCCATGCCGGCCATAACGCTAAGGTAGCGAGGGTAGAGGTTCAAGGGGTCGTTGAGATTGTCCCCTATGGCAATCGCCAAAAGGGCATCCTGGTGGTTTTTGGCAATCTCGGCAACGATGGCATCCCGGAGGTACACAATCTCCCGGTGGTCGGAAACCTGGGTATCTCCAAGAACCACAACCTTGAAATTCTCACTTTCTTCTACCTTGTAGAGGGGAAAGTTTACAGATTCAGGAAGTGGCCCCGTAGGAGCAATGCCTGGGTACTCTCTGAGAGCCTCGGGAGAACCATTGGGACGATGCACGTAAAAGAAAAGCGGAGTATTGTAGCGGCTCAAGGGGAAATTGTACCCAGAGGGTTTGGTAACGAAAACAATCATGGTTTCGTACGCAGGGAGTTCGTACTTTCCTGTAGCATCGGTTTGCACCACTTCTCGACCGTTGGAAACACACACCCCAGGAATACCCTTCTCCCCAGGGTCAAGAATGCCATTCTGGTTGGTATCCTCAAAGACCACGCCTCGTACAAAAGCTCCCTCTTGAGCAAGAACAGCCCCAAAAAGGAGCACCGCACAAAGAAGCACCATGCCTCCTACAACCCAAACGCGTCTCATGCCAAAACCTCCTTTCTTGAGTTTTCGAGAAGAAGGATACTGACCCAAGGTAAAGGGAATATGAAAGTTCTATGAAAACCACAAAAGTTTGGTAAAAAGCGGTATAATCTCCCAAAAGGAGGGAAAGATATGGAGCGAAGGAAATTAGGAAAGACAGAGCTCACGCTTTCGGTTCTTGGTCTTGGAGGTTTCCACCTTGTGGAACTTCTCAGAGACGAAGCGGTACGCCTGGTGCATCTTTACCTCGACCTTGGGGGAAATTACCTCGAAACCGCCGAAAGCTATGGCCACGGAGACTCGGAAGAGAAAATTGGTGAGGTTCTCAAAACCCGCCGCAAGGAGTGCTTCGTCGCCACGAAATCCCAGAAGAGAACCAAGGAGGAAATCCTTCGCTCCATAGAGGGTAGCCTAAAGCGGCTCAACACCGACCACGTGGACCTCTTTTTCATCCATGAACTCAACCGCTTTGAGACCCTTGAGGCGATCACCACCCCATCCGGTGCCCTAGAGGGGGTTGAAGAGGCAAAGAGGGCGGGAAAGATCCGGTACGTTGCCTTCTCTAACCATGCAACCCCTGAAGTCGCCGCAAAAGCGCTCAATACCTATCCTTTTGACGCCCTTATGATCCCCCTCAACTACTTTGACCGCTTCAACTTCCCCGGGTGGGAAGAGGAAGTCATCCCCCTTGCGCAATCAAAGGGTGTAGGAGTACTGGCCATGAAGGTTCTTGCCGATGGGTTCCTCTGGAAAAACACCGAAAAAGCGTTCCGATACACTCTTTCTCTGCCGGTGACTGCTCTCGTTCTTGGGATAAACACCGAAGCGTACCTTTACAAGGATACAGAGCTGCTTACCAACCTCGTCCCTATGGGCGACGAAGAGAAAGAACGTTGGTTTTTTGAGGCTCCCGAACTCGGTCACTATGTCTGTCGTCAGTGTAGAAAATGCCTTCCTTGCCCCGAGGACATTGATATCCCCAGGATTTTCCTCCTTGAAGGTCAGTATGACCGACAAATGAAAGACGACGTCATTCGGGACCCGGAAGAATACGCCCTCCGAGACAGGTTACGCTTCTGGTTTGGAAACCAGGACTATGCCCAAAAAGCGTATGAGGAACTTCCGGTACAGGCTTCCTCCTGTACTCGATGTGGGGAGTGCGAGTCAAGGTGCCCCTATGGTCTTCCCATCATGAAAAAACTCCTCATTGCCCACGAAAAGCTCACCGACCGAAGACCCCCGGGATACACGAGAATCGCCTGAAAAGGGGGTGCAGCTTTTGCGAACCACCGTTCTCGACATCGAGACTTTTGCAAACCTTAACGACCTCGAATACCTTGATTACCGGTACCTCAAAACGAGGGGGAAAGAGGAACTCTCTGACGAAGAATTAGAGAAACGCCTTGCTCTGAATCCGTATACCCTTTCGGTCATCTCTGCTGCTTTAGCCCATGTACAGGAGAACGCCATTGAACGGGTAACCGTTTACTACCTCTCCCAGGAAGGCGACGAAGCCTCAGAAGAAAAAGGAGACAGCTTTACCATTCAGTATTTCCCCATTGTTTGTCCTTCGCTCCCCAAAGTCCCCCCGCAAGGAGAGCGCCTTCTCCTTGCGAATCTCTGGGAGGAACTGAAAGAGGCGGAGCGAATCGTCACCTACAATGGCCAGAATTTCGACCTCCCGGTCCTGCGCATTCGGAGCATGGTGCATGGCCTTGATTTGCCTTCGTCTTTTGCTCTACCACGACTTTTCCGATTCTTTGATAATCACCTCGACCTTGCCGATTTTCTCTCGGGCGCTAACCCTGAGCACCGTTACTCCTTGGAATTTGTGTGCCGAAGTTTTGGCATACCCTTCCAAAAGGGGACACTTGATGGGTCCAAAGTCCGGAACGCCTTCCTCGAAGGGTACTACTTCGACATAGCCCGATACAACGCCCGGGATACTATCGCCACCGCAATGCTCTTTCTGCGGATCGAAAAGTACCTCTCCTCAGAAGGAACCACCTCTGAACCACCTGCCACAGAACGACAAATTCAGTTCCTCGCCAACCTCTTCCGGGCTCACAATCCAGAGGGCCTGGCCAATCAGGCTTTCCTGTGGCTTGCGCAGGAAGGGGTACTCACCAAGAGTACCGTAACCTGGCTCATCGACCGCCTGAAGGGTAACCGCTTTCTGTAACTACCCTGGGCTCTGCCCTAAGGGAAACAAAAACGGCGTATAGGGAAATTCCCAAAAGCGGGAGATGGAGAACGCCGTTCCACCAGAGGAGCTGGGGGAATATCAGGAAATTGTTGAGGGCATTCCAGAACCCAAGAATTGCACCAACGTATCCGGTGACCCGCAAAGTAACGAAATTCACCTCTGGTACAGCCCAAAGGAGCATCGTAAGGTACAGGGGTATGACCATGCAGACGAAAAGCCCTGCAGGATTGCTGAAGAATCCAGCACGAAAATCAGGACGAAAAGAGGGAAGGTCTACGGGATACCATAGAGCAAAAAGCGCAACGGCAAGGAGGATGAGGTGCGTTCCCCGCAAAGACGGGCGAGGATGCGTTCGGTGCACCCAGGCTTCGAGCATCCACGAGAAAGCCAAAAGAGCAACACTTAGGACATTACTCGTGATAATCGAGAGGCCGTATTCCTCCGTTTGGGCCATGTTCTGGAAAAGGGCAAGGAAGATAAAGTAACAAAAAGAAAGCGCAGCAAGAACCCGAAAAACGCGTCTTTTCAAGATAAGCGCAAGGGCAAAGACACCAATGGGGAGGAGCTTCAAGGGGAGAAAAAGGGACTCAAGGGTCATCACTGGAGCTTTTGAGAGCACAAGGAAAATGAAGCGTCCCATATCCTCCCCCCTGACACTACCCCGCTCGGTGTATGGGGGAACAAATTGCAGTGCAAGGAGGAAGACCAAAAAGTACCACCGCCTCGTTACTCGAAGAAGAACATCGTAACTCACCGACCACACCCCCTAGATTCGTTGAGGAAGAACTCACGGATAGCGGAGAAACACTCCTTTGGGTGCGTCTCCATCGGACAGTGAGCCGCACCAGGGATGACCAGAAAAGACGCCTCAGGGAACGTTTGAAGGAAACGCTCGGTGTCTTTTTTCGTCCAGGAGTCGTCTGCTCCTAAAAGGACAAGGAAAGGCGGATGGGGTTTTCCTGCAAACGCTGAAAGCCGGATACGGGATGCGTTTAAGAAAAACGTGAGGAGCGCACGGGAGGTGCCTTTCTCCTGCAAAGGCTTGAAGTACCCAAGGAACTCCTCCTCTTTAGGCGTTCTCCCGTATGCGGAAGCCAAGAACTGTCGTACCCGCGACGGTGTAAGGAACGTCCGCCGAAGGAGCGTACTAAAGAATCCTCGTACCAAAGAAGAGACAAAAAGGGGTTGCAGAGCCCGAAGACCTCCCCTTCCAAAGGCTGGAGCAATAAGAACTGTTCCGGCAACTCTCTCTGGATGTTCCATACTCATGAGGAAAACAACCCCTCCCCCCATGGAGTGCCCCACAAAAAACCAAGGCACCTTCTGAGGAACATGCCCTTCTTCCTCAAGAACCCTCAAGAGTTCCCAAAGGCGCTCGGCTTGCTCTTCCATTGACCCTACACCCTTTCGGGAACTGTACCCAAAACCCGGAAGATCAACAAGCACAAGGGACCATCCCTGAGAGAGGAGGTACTCTGGAGCATAGCGCCAGGAGAAGGTTGAGCCTCCAAGGCCGTGCACGAAAAGCACTTTGCCACGAGGAGCACCGGAAGGAACAAAAAGACGCAGGTGAAACGTGGCACCCCCAACTTCAACGAAACGACTCTCAGGGAAAGGGAGCATACTCCCTGAAGCTTCAAAAATTCCCACAAAACACAAAAGGATAAGCGCCAAAAGGAAACTCCGTATCCGCACTGCACCTCCCACAGAATGGGCTAGCACACTTTCTACCCTCCTTACCCAATTTTGTCCTCTTTTGCACCCCATTCTACACCACAAGGCTAGGCAAATCCACTCGCAGTACACTCGTTCTTTGTTTCGTCTCCTTGGAACCTCACCTCTACACTCCTAAGGCACACGGCTTTCAGGGTTTCTGAGTGTCCCCAAACCATCATTACTTTAGACGTTTTATTTTATGTTCCTGCGACAAACCCTCTTGTACCGTCTTTTTTGTTCTGAAAAGACCCTCTTTTAGCCTATTAACCTCTTGGGGCATAGCTTCACCAGTTCGTAGGCTTGACTTTCTTATATAAAATGATAAACTAATAGAAACCTTGTTTTAAGGAGGAAGCAGAATGAGGAAACAATTCACAAAACCAAGCTACAGCTCAAGTGAAGAATTGACGTTCGGAGTGGCTAACAATCCTATCAAGCTCGAAAACGGCATAACTATTGGTGGTGGCACTGTTTACCCTGAAATAAACTTTACGCTCCCACCCATGACCATCACCCAAGAAACCATGCCCGAAGTACTCGATCAGTACCAACAGATGATCCACGGGGTCTGCAAAAGGGCAGTAGAGCTATACGCTCCAGGTATCATAGTGGAGGTTGAACTACTTCCAGATATGACCGCAAACCCTCAGTGGGGAATCGAGGTATGCAAGGTAGTGCGAGAGGTAATGCACGAGTATGAGAGCAAATACGGGCTCAAGAGCGCAATGCGCGTAACACCCAATGACATCAGGGATATGGTTAGACCACCAATAATGCGCACTGGCTACTATATCGCTAAAATGTTTGCAACGTTTGAGGGTTGTGCCAAATCAGGAGCGGAATTCCTTGCCATAGAGTCAACAGGCGGTAAGGAAATCAATGACGAAGCCCTTTTGCATGGAGACATAAAAAGTGTCATATTCGCTTTGGGGATTTTAGGGGTACGGGACATGGAATACCTTTGGAACAATATAGTAGACATAGCGAAAGCCACAAAGACCTACCCTTCAAGCGATAGCGCCTGTGGATTCGCCAACACCGCTATGGTTTTGGCAGACAGAGGATTGATTCCCAAAGTATTCGCCGCAGTGGTCAGAGTTGCTTCGGTTCCAAGGTCCTTAGTGGCTTTTGAAATGGGAGCCATAGGTCCCAGCAAAGACTGTGCGTATGAAGGGCCCTACATAAAAACAATTACAGGGTATCCCATATCCATGGAGGGCAAGACCAGTGCCTGTGCGCATCTCAGCCCCGTCGGCAACATCGCCTTAGCCATGGCGGATTTATGGAGCAATGAGACGGTGCAAAACATAAAGCTCCTCAGCGATATGGCCCCGACGGTGTACACAGAACAACTCATTTATGACTGTAGGCTCCTGAATACAGCAGGGAAACACAGAGACGGCGCACTAAAGCTCAGAGATTGGCTGGTAGAGTCTGACAGCAAACTCGATCCTCAAGCATATGTTTTGCGACCGGATGTTGTATACGCTATTAGCAGAGAATTGCTTGAAATAGAGAGTAACTTTATAAGGACAAAGAGGGCGGCACAAATTGCCATTGAGGTATTACGCAACGCTTACGAAAAGGGGGAAGTACATATTCTACCTAAAGAGAGGAAATGGCTAGACATAATGAGCGCTCAACTTGAGGACATTCCAGACAACGAGGAAGAGTTCTGGTACCACATGAAGAATACACTGGATTTGTCTAAGTTTATCCCTGCAGAATACGGATTGGCTGCATAACCCTAATACCTACTCTGCTAGGGTCAATGTTGGCATAAACTGGCTTCAGAGCAAGAGTTACCCATACTCTAGGGTTGGAAAATATCCTATTTTCGTCTATACTACCCTTAACCTTTCACGGGAGGGGACTACTATGGAATGGATTTGGATTCTTATCCCCCTTGCTGGCATTGCGGTTGGCATTGTTGCTATCCTTTGTGAGCACCGCGAAAAAATGGCCATGATCGCCAAAGGGCTCATACCTCCAGAAAAAGGGGTTAGCAAGCCATCACGGCCCGAAGACACCCTTCGGGGAAGCCTCGTCACCGCTGCAATAGGCATTGCTTTCCTTCTTGCCCAGCTTGTGGGAAACCTCAACGGCTGGCTCCTTGTACCAGCTTTTCTTCTTATTGCCATTGGCGGAGCGCTGATAGCCTTTGTATTCCTCAGCCGGCGCCTATCAACGTAAATTGGGAATCCAGTCAAAGAAGGCTCCATCGCGTACCTTTTCCAGTTGGGGACCCAAAGACAATCCTATCAGACTTTTCGCACCTACAACGGCTCGGCAGACAAAGAGGTACAAGGACAGGGAATACCACTGACATAGCATGGTTGTAAACGGCAAGAAGGTAAAAACCATGAGGAAACGGAAACCGAACCGTTTAGTTTCTGAAAAAAGCCCTTACCTGAGGCAACACGCCTTTCAGCCGGTTGACTGGTATCCATGGGGTGAGGAAGCTTTCGCTCGCGCTAGAGAGCTCAATCGCCCCATATTCCTCTCCATTGGCTACTCAACCTGTCACTGGTGCCACGTGATGGCTTCGGAGACTTTCGAAAACGAAGAAATTGCAAAGCTTATGAACGACACATTCGTCTCTATAAAAGTGGACCGCGAGGAACGTCCCGATATTGACCACATTTACATGACCGCTGCACAGCTTTTCACCGAATCACTTGGTTGGCCCCTTTCGGTCGTTATGACTCCAGAGGGGAAGCCCTTCTTTGCCGCCACCTATCTTCCCCCATACTCCCGCTTTGGGCTTTTAGGCATGAAGGAACTCATTGCCTGGGTGCAAAAGGTATGGCAAAACGAACGCCAGCACATCGAAAGTGTCGCCCAAGACATTTCCGCCCTTCTTACTTCTTCTCCTTCTCAAAGTTACGGAGAAAAAATTTCCGAAGAGGCGCTTTTACGGAAGGTTTTTGATGCTCTTCGACTGGCAAGCGACCGAGAGCGGGGCGGTCTTAAAGGACAACCAAAATTCCCCCTTCCCCAGAACATCCTCTTCCTTCTGCGAGTCTTTGAGGAATGGCAGGACGAGGAGGCCATAACCCTTGCTGAAGGGACTCTAAAAGCTTTACGGAATGGAGGTATCTTCGACCAAGTCGGTTTTGGCTTCCACCGTTATGCCACTGACTCTCAGTGGCTTGTTCCCCACTTTGAAAAGATGCTCTACGACCAAGCGCTTCTTTCTCTTGCCTACACAGAAGCCTTTTCCCTCACAAGAAAACGAGAGTACGGGGAAGTAACACGGGAAATTTGCACTTATGTTTGTGACGCTTTGGCTTCTCCCTGGGGGGCTTTCTACGCGGCCGAGGATGCCGACAGTCCCGAGGGAGAAGGGGCTTTTTACCTCTTTACCCTTAAGGAAATCCGTGACACTCTGGGGGAAAAGCTCAGCCCCATTTTCGAAAAAGTGTTTTCAGTGCGTGAGGAGGGGAATTTCCCCCATGCACAAGGCAAAAACATCCTCTATCGCAGCCACGATTTCTCGTACTGGGCAGAAAGGCTAGGGTTTCCAGAAAGTGTTCTCCGGGACATGGTGGAGGAAGGCCGAAAGAGGCTTTTCCGTTACCGTGCCCTAAGACCTCGCCCATCCAAAGACGAGAAAATCCTCACTGACTGGAACGGCCTTATGATTGGGGCCTTGGCTCGAGCTGCCCTCTACTTCCAGGATGAAGTCTTGCTCCTTCGGGCCAAGAACGCGGCGGATTTTTTCCTTAAGACTATGGTTGATACTTCCGGCCGTATCTTCCATCTCTTTATGGAGGAGCCAGCTATTCCGGGGTACCTGGATGATTACGCCTTCTTCACTTTTGGGCTCCTTGAGCTGTACCGGGCAACTCTGGAGGCAGAGTACCTCCAAAGCGCGCTACGCCTTACCGAAACGATGCTTGAGCTCTTTTCTGACCCCCAGGGGGGATTCTTTTTTACTCCTTGCGATGCCCCTACCCCTCTTTTCCGACCCCAAATCTTTCACGATGGGGCTATCCCTTCTGGAAATTCGGTAGCCATCGAAAATTGCTTACGCCTGGGAAGGCTTCTTTTTCGCCCAGACCTAGAACAACAGGCACACCGAATGCTTGATCGTATAGGCCCCTTTCTTGAGAGGGATCCTCTGGGGTATGTATACCTCGCTGGGACCATTTTTTCGCTCCTTCGACCGGGTGTGCACATAGTTCTCGTTGCCCCATCCAATCACCCCGAGCTTCCCTCCATTGTGGAAACGCTCAAACAGGAATCGCCCTCTTTGCTCTTTCTCCCCGAAGGGGAACGCTTTGAAGCCCCCTGGAACCTTCTTCCTGAAGGTCTTCGTTTTCGAAGTATTTCTGGTCAACCCACCTTTTACCCCTGCCAGCACTTCACCTGTCACGAACCGACGACCGATTTCGCTTTACTCATGTCTCAGATACGCAAAAGACCACGGGGAACATAACCTCTTTCTCCCAAAAACCCAAAAAGGTCTTTCCCCGTGCTGGACCAAGAAAGACGGTGGGAAGAGCCTCGAGCAAGGCTCTTCCCATCATCCCTTGCAACGCACTCATTCGGCTCTGCCATTTCCTTTGTGAGAAAACATATCGTGATCTTGCCCGCTTTGGCACAGATACCATTATATTGCTGCTGGTGGCGATGCGGGGTCGTATCGACTCATCAAAAAGATAGCTTTAGTCGGGCACGCCATCATGCAAGCACCATCCCCTATGCAATTCTCTGGGCGCACCACCTTGGCAACCCCATCCACGATGTCAAGCACATTGGGTCCCAGTTTCTGACAGAGGTTCACACAATGCCTGCAAGCCAAACAACGCACTGGGTTGATTTCCGGAATGTTTCCCTTCACAAAGGTTCTTCCAAAAGCCTCAGCTACCTCGACCTCGATCCTCTTACTCATGGTATTCCTCCCTTTGCTATTCTCTTGGATTCGAAGAAAGTGAGCACCCTAAACATCGAAGTTACAATCCCATCTCACCTCCCTTCGGCGCCGAATGGTTCGTGTCATACCCATACTGCGAAACGACCTAGGCCACTTTGGACACAAACTCTCTTTGGTCGCCAAAGTATCGCATCGCGGGTACGACGTTTCTTTCTGCTTTGCCACTGGAGGCTGGGTTTGGCTACCACAAGGACCAGTAAGATAAGGAGCAGAATGG